>JAUSID010000115.1 GCA_030648295.1 Opitutaceae bacterium
GTCGAGCAGGGCGCGCCGGCCATGGAGTACGCCGATGCCGGTGACGCCGGCCATCTTGTGGCCTGAGAACGCATAAAAATCGCAGCCGATCGCGCGCACGTCGACCGGCATGTGGCCGATCGACTGGGCCCCGTCAATCAACGTCAGGATGCCGCGCGCCCTCGCCTTGGCGCACAACTCGGCCACGGGGTTCACATTGCCGACCGTGTTGGAAACGTGGCTGAAGGCGAAAAGCTTCACCTCCGGCGTGAGCAGCGAATCAACCCTGGCCAGATCAAGTCCGCCCTCGACATTGGCGCCGACGACCGGAACGTAACGAAGCTTCGCGCCGGTGCGCTGCGCGATCAGCTGCCACGGGACCATGTTCGAATGGTGCTCCATTTCGGTGAGCAGGATCACGTCGCCGGGCTTCAGGTTCGCGGCACCCCAGCTCGCCGCCACGAGGTTGATCGCCTCGGTCGTGCCGCGGGTGAAGACGATTTCCGCCGGATCGGCCGCGTTGATGAAACGGGCCACGCGCGCCCGTGCACCCTCGAACGCCTCGGTGGCGCGGTTCGACAGCGCGTGCAATCCGCGATGCACGTTGGCGTTGTCCCGCTCGTAGAACCGCGAGAGCGTATCGATCACGATCCTCGGTTTTTGCGCCGTGGCCGCGTTGTCGAGGTAAACGAGCGGCTTGCCGTGCACCTGCTGGTGCAAAGCGGGGAAGTCGTCGCGGATGGATTTCCAGTCAGGCATGAACGAAATCTGGTGGGAAAGAGGCCGGTGGTGCTGGCGCGGATGAACCGTAGTCGCATGCCGGGCAGAGACAACCCGCCATGGGCTAGCCGGGAAATTTCACCCTCTGCTCCGCTGCGACCGCACCGTGTGTTCGCTGGTGCCGTGCGCCGGCGCACGCTCCACGATTTCCCGGCTAAGGGCAAAACCGCTCTGCGGTTTTGCATTTAGCCCGCATGAACGCGGGGCACTCGCCGGAACATTAGGATGTTGGTGGTCAGACACGGGTGAAGACCATTTCAAGTGTGAAAAATGCGGGCTAGAGCATGATCACAGAGATCCTGCTCATCGCCGCGAACCGAGAACCAATGGCACGCCAGCGGTGCTGTCACCATCCGAGTTTGTCAGCCCTTGGCAAATGTCGCGGTGAATTCCGCAAACGGCGCGCAGTCGCGGCCGCGTGGGGGGGCGTAGACTTCCGCCGTCCTCGTATGCCCACACTTCCAGCCGCCGGTGTGCCGCGCGCACCCTGGTCCCAACCCTTCCATGTCCTGGCCAAGCCGATCGGGGCCCGCTGCAACCTCGACTGCCGCTACTGCTTCTACCTGGACAAGGAGACGACGCTTTATCCCGGCCTCGGCGTCCCGCGGATGAGTGACGCCACGCTCGAGCGGTTTACTCGTGATTATCTCGCGGCGCAACCGGGGGAGGAGGTCGTGTTCTCGTGGCAGGGAGGCGAACCCACCCTGCTTGGAGTGGAGTTTTTCGCGCGTGCCGTGGCGCTGCAGCGCCGCTATGCGGCCGGCCGGCGGGTCACCAATGCGTTGCAGACGAACGGCACGCTGCTCGATGCATCCTGGGGCGAATTCCTGGCCCGGGAAAAGTTTCTCGTGGGCGTGAGCATCGACGGCCCGCGAACACTGCACGACGGCTACCGGACCGATCAGGCCGGGCAACCCACGTGGGAGAAAGTGATGCGCGGGATTCGCCGGCTGAAAAAGCACCGGGTCGAGTTCAACACGCTCACCGTGGTGCACCGGCGCAATGTGCGGCATGCCCGCGTGGTCTACGAATTCCTGCGCGAGGAAGGTTCGGGGTTCATGCAGTTCATTCCGCTGGTCGAACGCCGGCCCTTGCCGATGGAGGCGGCCGCGGGTGGGCGCCATGGCGCGCCCGCCGGATTGCGCGAACGACTGGTGCCGGCCGATGGCGCGGCGGAGGAGGTTACGCGCGAATCCGTCGGGCCGGCGCAGTTCGGCGCGTTTCTCACCGAGGTATTTGATCTTTGGATTCGGCGCGACGTCGGCCGCACCTTCGTCCAGCTCTTCGACGTGGCGCTGAACATGTGGCTGGGGCTCGGGGCCACGCTCTGCACCTTCGGGGAACGCTGCGGAAATTCACTCGCGCTGGAGCACAACGGCGATGTGTTCGCGTGCGATCACTTCGTTTTTCCCGCTCACCGGCTCGGCAACCTGCACGCCACATCGCTGGCGGACATCGGGCACGGCGCCGGCGCGGCGCGGTTCGGCGCCGCGAAGGCGGATCTGCCGCGAGTGTGTCGCGAGTGCCGCGTGCGGTTCGCGTGCCATGGGGACTGCCCCAAACACCGCTTCATCGCGGCGAACGAGGGCGAGCCGGGCGTGAGCTATCTTTGTCCGGCCTACCGGCGTTTTTTCACCCACATCGATCCCGCCATGCGGCGGATGGCCGCCCTCGTCCGCGCCGGCCGGCCCGCGGCAGACATCATGCGTTAGCCCGCATTTTTGACAGTCTGCGTGCCATTCAGGGTTCCTTCTTCTTCGGCCATGATATCGGCCATCGCAGCTCTCAAGTTCATGCGGGCTAAAAGCATTCTGCTGGCCAGCAGAATGCCTAAGCCGGGAAATGCTCAAGGGCTCCACCGGCGGGTGTTACCCACGAACAGGCTGTGTTGTCGGCGCAGAGTGGAGGGTGAAATTTCCCGGCTAGTCCGTGTGACTCTCGGTTGTCGTCGGCGCGGGATCCCCGTGCAGCGCATTCAGCGCGGCATGCCAGCCGAGGGTGGCGCATTTTATCCGCGCGGGAAACGCGTGCACTCCCGCAAACGCGGCGAGATCACTGATTTCTTCCGGGGCATTGCCGGTGGTGACGATTTGGTGGAATTCCTGGAAGAGCGTCTCGGCTTCCGCGGCGGTTTTTCCCTTCAGCTGGGTCGTCATCAACGAGGCGCTCGCCTGCGAAATCGCGCAACCGGAACCGTCGAAGCTGATCTCGGCGATGCGATCACCGTCGACCCGCAGGTACACGTTGCACTGGTCGCCGCACGTCGGGTTGTCGCCATGCGCGACGCGATTGGCCGTGGGCAGCCGGCCCCGATTCCGGGGCCGCTTGTTATGGTCAAGGATGACCTGCTGATAGAGTTCGGAGAGATCGCCGGACATTTTTCAGGCCGGGAGTGTCGAACGACCCGCGCTGATTGGCAACTCGGCAGGTGCCGCGACCGCGCTGCGCGCGGAACATCCAAGATCCAAGCTCCAGAGAAGGACCAATTACCAAACACGATTGGCGAAACCTGCGGCTGGCGGGATTGATACTTGAGTTTTGGTGTTTCTCTGGAGCTTGGATGTTGGATCTTGGAGCTTCCGCGCAGCGGATTGGAGCTTCCCCGCTCAGCGGGGCTATTCCCAGTACTCGGCCCAGGTGGATGCGGTCTCGCTGACGCGGACGCGCTCGAGCCGCACGCGGTGGTTCACCGGGAATTCGGCGTCGGCGGCGGCGGCGGCGAGTTGCGCCCGCAATTCGCAAAAAAGTTCGCGGGCGAGCACCTCGCTCGTCGGATCCGTTTTGACGAAGCCCAACACGCGATCGCCATAGGCGGTGCGGAATTCGGTGAACCGCGGGTCCGCGGTGTTCAGCGCAAAGGCGTGATCGTAGCGATCGATGACATCCGTCGCCGCGGTCTTCAGCGCCTTGAAGTCGCAGACCATGTCATTCTCGTCGAGTTCGTCCGCGGCGACGACGATTTCCACGGTGCGGCTGTGGCCGTGCGGAAAACGGCAGGCACCGGGGTGCTTGGTCAGCAGGTGGCCGCTTTCAACCACGAACGATTTGGCGATCCGGAAAGGCATTTTTGTGGCAACGCGAAACGACGGCAGTGCGACCGGGCGAACCGCTCAGTCGCGGCCGTCGTAGAATTCGGCGACCACGGCGGCGACGAGCCCGACGCAAACTGCCGCAATGGCGACGGCGGGGAACCGCCAGTGGAAGAATTGGGTGACGTGCCAGGCGATGAATTCTCCAACCACGGCCACAAGGATCATCGCCGCCAGCAGCCACGACGCCTTGAGGGTGTGAAAGGTCTTCATCGTCGGGCTGAAACTAGATGGTGCGCGAGTGCTTTTTCGGCCCGGCCGACAGCGTGGAGTCGAACCGCATCGCGACGACGCGAAGCAGCGGTACCCCAATCCGGGTGACCTCAAGGCCGGACGGCGTGCGCGCGATCAGGCCATCGGTCTCGAGGTCGGCGAGCGACGCAATCTCGCTCGCATAGGACGCCGCGAAGTCCACGCCCAGAGAGCGCGACAGGGCGGCAAAATCCAGCCGGCGGTCGCACATGAGGCGCATGATGATTTCGCGGCGACGGCGATCCTCCGCCGTCAGGCGCAATCCGCGATCAACCGGCAACTGGCCCGCATCCAACGCGGCCCGCCAGTCGGCGATCGATTTGTGGTTTTGCCGGTAGGTATCGACGGTGGAGGAAATCGAGGAGATGCCGAACGCGTAGAGCGACGTGCCGGCCTGCGTGCTGTAACCCTGGAAATTCCGGTGCAGCGTGCCTTCGCGGAGGGCGACCGCGAGTTCGTCGTCGGGCTTGGCAAAATGATCGAGCCCGACGTCGACATAGCCGGCGCCCTTCAGTTTCTCGTGCGCGACCGCGAACATCGCCAGCTTCTCTTCCGCGCCTGGCAGCTGATCCCGGTCCTCGAAAATCTTCTGCGCCGGTTTGATCCACGGCACGTGGGCGTAGCTGAACACCGAGAGCCGGTCGGGGTTGAGCGCGAGGACGTCATCGATTGTCTTCGCGAAACTCTCGGCCGTTTGCAGCGGCAGCCCGAAGATCAGATCAACGTTGATCGAAGCGAACCCGACGCTCCTCAGCCACTCCATCGTTTGCTCGTTCAACCGGTGCGGCTGGTGGCGGTGAATCGCGAGCTGCACTCGCGGATTCGTGTCCTGCACGCCGAGCGACGCGCGGTTCGCGCCGATTTCGCGCAAGGCGAGGACGTGTTCGGGGGTCAGCCGGCGCGGGTCAACCTCGACGCTGAACTCGGTCGAGGGCGCGACGCTGAGAAAATACTCGCGAATCAGCGCGCCGAGGCGGCGCAGCTGCTCCGGCGGAAGGAACGTAGGCGTGCCCCCGCCAAGATGGATCTGGGTCACCGGCCGCGTCGTGTCGATGCGGTGCGCGGTGAGCCTCATCTCGCGCGCGAGGTCGTCGAGGTATTCGGACGCCGAATCGCGGCGCCGCGTGATGACCGTGTTGCATCCGCAGAACCAGCAGCGCGTTTCGCAAAAAGGCAGGTGAAAGTAAAGGGACAGCGGTCCCGCACTCGGATTATTGTCGGCCGCAATCGCCTCCTCTAGCCCCAGGCTGTCCAGGTCGGCCGTGAACTGCGTGGCCGGTGGATACGAGGTGTAGCGCGGTCCGGGAATGGAATACTTGCGGATCAACTCGAGATCGAGCTGCGGGGACTCGCCCGGCCGGGGGGTGCGGGGCGGCGTCGGGCCGATGTTGGTGGGTTCGTGCACGGAAATCATGGGAACGGGTGGGGCCTCACTTTCTCATGAGCCGGGCAGAGGGGCTCCGCGGGACTTGCCAAACCCTATGCGAAATTTGCGAGAGGGGGGGCCGCGTCGGCGTGCCGAGGGGCGCCTGCGATCGTCGGAGATTCGGGCCGCGAACGCACGGCCAGCCTCCGCCCGGCGCCTGCACCGCCCAAGCCTGCCGTTACCGGTGAAGCAGGTGCGTCACGCGAACGGCCTCCGCGGACGACGGCTGCGCTCGGTGCGGCAAAATTGAGGTTGCCGTTACGATGACGCACCTGCGTCACGATAACGGCCGCGCTTACCGGCTGGCGGGACCGGACGTTTTTACCGCTTCGGCGGTGGCGGCACCGGGATATTGTACGTCGGCAAGAAGGGCGCCAAGTGGTCGACAAAAGGCGTCAGGAACTCCGGCTCCGTCCGCGTTGCGGTCCAGTGCATCAGCAGAATTATGATGACGAGGGCGCAAATGAGGACGACCAACGCGGGGCTGATGCTGCGCAAAAATTTGTAACAGCTGAGCAGCATCATCACGACGAAGAACGCGCACAGGATCGTTATGAAATGGTGCTCCGAAAACAGCTGCTTGATCAGCTTCCACAACGGCTCCGCCACCTTCGGTACGGGACTCAGATCGACGTTCATCCTTGGGGACAGACCATTGGGGTGCGGGTCGGTCCGGGTCAAAACGTAATGGGCGCGGTTCGTTGAAATGACGTAAAGTCAGCATTTGGCGATAATTGGGGTGAAATGCGCTCATGCTGCTGTTTGCCGTATTTGCGGCGTGGCTACCGACTCGAAGCGGCCGCGACTGAGCAATGCCGCGGCGAAGGGTCAGTTTTTCGCGGTGGGCGCGGGCAAAGTGCCTGCCATCACCACGACCATGTTTTCGGGATTGAGGTGTTTCCGGATCGCAGCGTTGACCTGTTCCAGCGTCAGCGCCTGCAAACGCCGCGGAAACTCGTCCACCCATTCCGGGCCGTAGCCCCGCTGCAACGCGTTCAGCAGTGTTCCGGCCAGTCCGCCCGTCGTTGCGAGCGCGACCTTGTATGAGCCTGTCAGCGTGACCTTGAACGTCTCCAGCTCCGCCGGGGTCAGCCCTTCCTGGCAGAACCGGCGCAACTCGCGCCAGGTCGAGGCGGCGCCCTGTTCCAGCAGCTCGGGCGCGAACGTGCCCTCGATATACCACGCGCCGTCATGGTACGTGTCGTACGTGAGGATGGAGCCGATGCTGTACGTGAGCCCTTCGCGGTTGCGGATGATGTCGAGCAACCGGGCGGAGAAGAAGCCGCTGCCCAGGACGGAGGTGGCCATGTTAAGCGCCTGGTATTCGGGATCCGTGTACCGCAGGCCGGAGGGCTGGCCGACGACGAACGAGACGCTCGTCTTTCCCGGCATGTTGACCTTTTCCGTGCGCGGTCCGGTCAGCGCCGGCACCTTCGGCGACGGTGGGAGCGGGTGGCCGCCTTTCCAGCCCGCGAAGCCTTCGGTGATCGCGCGATCGATCGCCGCATCTTCCACGTCTCCGACGATCAAGAGCCGCGCACCGGCCGGCCCGTAGTTTGCGGCGTGAAAGGCCTTCAGCTGTTCCAGCGTCGCGGCGTCGATGTCCGCGAGGTACCGGTCGTCCGGCGGCGGGCGGTTCGCGTGGCCGGCGGGAAAGATCGCCCGCGCAAACGCGCTCTCGGCCCGATAATCCGTGTCCTCCATCTGCCGCTTGTGCCGGCCCGCAAATTGTTTCTTCAGTTTGGCGAACTCCTCCGGGTCCAGCCGCGGCGTGCGCAGCTGTTCGGCCACGAGGCCGAGCACGAGGGGCAAATCCTTCCGCAGGCATTTCCCGTTGATGCCGACGGTGTGGGAACTCGCGCCGAAACCGAGCGTGGCTCCGGTTTGTTCCAGTACCTCCGCGACGGCGAACTTGTCCCGCTTCACCGTGCCCTTGTCGATCATCCCCGCCGTCAGATCGGCGAGCGCGGAGTTTTCCCGCGAGTTGAACACGTCGCCGGCGTTCAACACGCCGCGGATGGTGACCACATCCTTGATCGAGGTTTTCAACGTGAGTACATCGAGCCCGGCCAGGGTACGGCGTCGCACCCTCGGGGCCACCAGCGCTGCTTCCCCCGCGGCCGCGCCGCCCGCTGGTGGGCCGGAATCGGCGGCGCGACTGCCCGGTGCCGGCGGATGGACTCCGTGGATACGCTGCGGCGAGGAGCCGTCCACGGCTTCACCAGCCGGCGCCGGGTCGCGATAATAATACGGACCGCGGAGTGAATTGGGCGGCGCACCGTCGCTGCGCGCAAGCAGCGGACGCGCTCCGCTCCCGCGCACCGCGCCAGCGGATTTTCCGCCGGCTGGTGGTTCCGCTTGCGGAATAAACCAGCCCGTCGTGCTCTGATCTTCGTTGAAATAGGCCTTGGCCACCCGCTGGAGATCGACGGCCGACACCGCTTTCAACCGGTCGAGCAGGGTCATGTAGCCCGTCCAGTCTCCGACCGCGATGTGTTCGTTGATTTGCCCGGCAATCGCAAACGAACCGTCACGCTGGTACGCGATCGCGGCGAGCAGTTTGTTGATCGCGCGGCTCACCTCCGCCCCGGTGACCCCGTCGCGCTTCACTTTCTCCAGTTCGGCGAGCAGTGTTTTTTCCGCCTGCTCGTGGGTGATTCCCGGCGCGAGCATCGCGCTGACCGTGAACAGCGTGTCGTCGTGGAAGAATCCCTTCGATGCGTCGGCGTTGATCGCGACGTTCGGATCAATGAGCGCGCGATACAGCCGGCTGGTTTTTCCCTCGCTCAGGACCGCCGCGAGGATGGCGAGCGGCGGATGGTCGGCGTGCAGTGCGCGCGGGACCTTGTACGCAATCTCGACCACTCCGACTTCGCCCGGCCGCTTGACGATCACGCGCCGCGGTCCCATCTGCGCCGGCTCCTCCGTGTAGAGGGTGGGAATGGGTTTCGGCGCCCGCGGGATGCCGCCGAAATAGCGTTTGATCAGCCGGAGGGCGTTGGCGGGCTGGAAGTCGCCGATGACGGTAATCGTCGCGTTGTTCGGCCAGTAGAAGGTGTCGTAGAACTCGCGCAGCTTCTCGATTGGCACCTTCTCGATGTCGGAGCGCCAGCCGATGGTGGAGTGGTGATACGGGTGCGCGATGAAGGCGGCGGAGTTGATTTCCTTTTCGAGCGACTCCACCGGATCGTTTTCCCCGCGCTCGAATTCATTGCGCACCACCGTCATCTCGGGTTTGCGATCCTCCTCGCGCAGGAGCAGGTCGCGCATGCGATCGGCCTCGAGCTGCACCGCGAGCTCGAGATGATCACTGGGCAGATTCTCGTAGTAGTTCGTGCGGTCCAGCCACGTCGTGGCATTGTTGATACCGCCGATCTTGTCCATCATGGTGTCGAAACCCTTGCCGATGCCCGGGTGAAAGTTCCGGCTGCCCTTGAACATCAGGTGCTCCAGCAGGTGGGTGGCGCCGGTCGTGCCGGTGACCTCGTTGCGCGAGCCGACCTTGTAGGTCACCATGAATGTGAGCACGGGGGCCGAATGATCCTCGAACAGGAGCACGCCAAGGTCATTGGCCGGAAGCCGGTATTCGGTGATGTTGCCGGCGTTCTGGACGAAGGCGAATCCTTCGAGGTCGAGCGCGGCGGACGCCGGGGCATTCGCGGCTTCGACGATGGACCCGGACACGAGACTGAACAGAAGCGCAGAGCGAGACAGGTGCATGGCGGTGGGAACAATGAAGAGCAGCCGGCGTGAACCACCGGCATCGGTGTAAGTTGGCCGGAACAGTGATCCAGCCTGCGCTCCGCGCCAAGCCGTTAGCGACGATTCGTTCTCCTCAGAGTCCGGGAACGATTGGTTTGGCTGGGAGCGCGACCGCCCCCGGTCGCAACGATCTCCATGCGACCGGGGG
>JAUSID010000182.1 GCA_030648295.1 Opitutaceae bacterium
CTCCGAATGTAGCAGCCCGGATATTCGCCCCAGCGAGGCGCAGCCTCAGACCCGACACAATCCCCGGTTTGTCATTCTGAGGCTTGGCGAAGAATCCAGCACGATGCTCGGAAGCGGACGCGCCACTGGATTCTTCGGCGGCCCTCAGAATGACAGTTTAGGAATTTTCGACAACTTGACCTGTTCACAACGAGTTTGGAGTTCAAGGAGCCATAGCCGGGAAATCGTGGAGCGCGCGCCGGCGCACGGCACAAGCGAACACACTGTGCGTTCGCAGCGGAGTAGAGGGTGAAATTTCCCGGCTAGCGCACCCGCCGATACAGCTCCTCGTAACGCGGCACGATTTCGTCCGCCGAAAACAACGCCCGCGCCCGCTTTTGCGCCGCCCGGCCCAGGACCGCCCGCCGGCGCGGATTCGCGATCAACGCCTCCACCGCGCGGGCCAGCGCGTCCGCGTCACCCGGCGGAACGAGCACGCCGCTCTTCTCCGACTCGATGACTTCCGGGATCCCACCGACCCGCGTCGAGACGCTCGGGCAGCCAAAGCACATCGCCTCGAGGATGCTGAGACAGAAGCTCTCGCTCTCCGACGTGAACAATCCGAGATCGGCCGCCTGCAGGTAATCCTCGATGTCTTGCACTTTTTCGCGCACCAGGACGCGATCTTCGATCCCCAGCCGGCGCACGTGCGAAACAAACGGCGTGAAGTCGTCGCCCGCAAGAATCACCAGCTTGAACGACTCGCGCGGCCGAATGCGCGCGGCCGCATCCAGGAGCAGATCAATCCGTTTCACCGGCCGCAGATTGGAAAGGTGAAGCACCAGCACCTCATCCTTCAATCCGAGTTCGCCCCGCACTTCCGCGCGCGTCCGCTTCGGTTTCCGCGGGGAAAAGAAATTGTGGATGACCTCGATCGGCTGGTGAAACTCGATCAGCCGGCGGGTTTCCGCCGCGAGCCAGTGCGAAACCGCCGTCACCGCGTCCGAACATGTCAGCGCATGACGGATCGCGGGCTGGTAACCGGTATCACGCCCGAGCAACGTTGTATCCGTTCCGTGGAGTGTCGTGACCACCCGCGGCCGAAGCTTGGGCGGCAGCATCGTCCGCGCAAGCATCGCCGCCGTCGCGTGTGGCACCGCGTAATGGACGTGGAGCACATCGAGTCCGCAGTCGCGGCTCACCTCCGCCATTTTGACCGAGAGCGGCAGCGTGTAATCCGGATACTTGAACAGCCCGTAATCGTTGATCACCACCGGATGGAAATGCACCCGGGGCGCATTGTCCTGCATCCGGAACGGCCGGCCGTAGCTGATGAAATGCACCTCGTGGCCCCGTTGGGCCAGCTCATGCCCGAGCGCGGACGCCAGCACCCCGCTGCCCCCCACCGACGGGTAGCACGTGATGCCAATTCGAAGCGGACGAGCCGAAATCATTTCAGAATCTTCGCGCGCCGCGGCCGGCGTCGGCGAGCGAGCCGAACAACAATCCGTCACTCGGAAAAACGGCAATTGCGTGCCCCACGCCCGCCCGCACGCCGTTGAGTCGCGCCCGCGTCAGCTGGAATTCGACATAGTTGCGCGTCTTCATCTGCGAAACGTGCGCCTCCATCGCCGCCGTCCAGGAGGCAATTACCTCCGCCGCGGAAACGTCGATCAACACGCGGCCGAGATCGGTCGGTTCGGCATCCGGCGTCACGGCGTAGAAGAACAGCTGGTTGGTGCCGTGAGGTCGCGCGCGGCGCAGTTCCTTCACGCCGCCATACCGCGCAATCCGCGTCGCATCGCGGACCATCCGGCCAACCTTCGCGTGATCCGGGTGCTGGTTTTCAACGATGCTGGGCGCGAGCACGACATCGGGCCGGACCTTGCGAATAATCCCCGCGAACGCGATGGCGTGGGCCGCGCGGACATCGATGTGCGCGTCGCCGCCGAGATCGAGGAACTCGATCGTCGCACCGAGCACGTTGGCGGCGGCTTTCGCTTCCCGCGCGCGCTGCGCCGGCGTGCCGTTGGTTCCCGACTCGCCGCGCGAGCAAACGACGAAATGCGCCGCGGATCCGCGCCGGGTCTCGGCCGCGATCAGACCGCCGCAGCCAAATTCGATGTCGTCGGGATGCGCACCGAACGCGAGGAGGGATACGGTATTCGATTTCATGCGACGTTCGTCGTCACGGGTTTCTTTCCCTGGGAGCGCGGGCGTCCCGCCCGCATTGGTGGCGTTCCGGGACGCACAGGCGCGCCCGCGGTGAGCCGGCGCGCGCGCCACGAGGCTCCTGCCCTGGTCGGCCCGCAGCTGCGTTATTCGCCCACATAGGCCTCATCCGATCGATCGATGGGATCACGATTGACGAAGGTTATCTCGGGCGCGTCCGCCTGGTGCAAGTACGCCTGTTCGCCCGCCCCCGCGATGTAATGCGTGCAATGCACGACCGACTGCATCCAGCGCAGCCGCGTGTCGCGGGTCGGACTGATCTGCTCCCTGCCATAGTCCGCGACCGGCAGGTCCACGTAACACTCCCCGCCCTCATGAAGCCGCGGCCGGCCGTCGAGCCAGCGCGCGCGGACGACCTCGCCGGCGTGCGGCAGATCGACGAAGAAATCGCTCACGTCGCATGCCGCGCGACGCACCGCCGGATCACTCGACCGCACCACCCGCACGCCGTCGAGCAGCCCCATCGCGCGGTACATCTCGAGGCAAAAATCCGCGACGCGCGTGGCCTTCACCGCCTTGAAGGCATCGCTCCACGTGGTCGCCACGTACGCGCCAAGCTGGCGGACGGTGTTCGCCTGCCAGCCGTCGGGGATTCGCTTCAGGAACAGCGGCGACCATTTTCGCTGGACCTTGTTCGCAAAGGCAAAATTCAGCGCCGCCAGCTCGTTGGTCTTGCGATGCCGCAACAGGGTCTGCGTTTCCCGCGGATCGTGATCCGAATCGTGACAGAAATACACGATCTCGCCGCCGATTTCCGATTGCAGCCGCCGCGCAGTGACGATCTTCGCGTAGAGAAACCGCCGCGGAAAAAATCCGCAGGGCTGCTGGCCAAAACAAATGATGGGCGCCGAGCTCACGAGTTGTGGATGCCCACCGGCATCGCGCCAATGTTCTGGCCTGGTCGTAGCATGGGCGTCCCGCCCATGATCTGGTTTGGCCGTAGCATGGGCGTCCCGCCCATGATCCCCGATCGAAACGACGGGGCTTTCATCGCGCCACCTCCTGTTTTCCGATCGCCGCCTGCAGCACGAGGCTGAATGCCACGCAGGCGGCGCAGCCGATCAGGTTCAGCCAGAGGTAGCCGATCTCGCGGTCCGGGTACAGCTTCCCGAGGGCGAAAATGACGAGCACGACCCCCTGCGCGGCAATCGCGGCCCAGAACACGGCCGAACCGCCGACGCGCTTCAGGAAGAACGCGACGACGAACACGCCCAGCAATGCCGGATAAAATATCGAGGCCACGATGTTGAGCGCCTCGATCAGGTTTTCCGCGAAGCTGACGAATAGCGCAAAGCAGATCGCAAACAGCCCCCACGCCGCGGTAAACCATTTTGCATTGCGCACATTTCGCGGTTCGTCGTGCACGGCCACCGGCCGGAAGTGCCGCCACAGATCGATCGTGCTCGTGGTCCCCAGCGCGTTCAGTTCCCCCGCCTTCGAGGACAGCGCCGACGCGAACATCACGGCGAGCAGCAATCCGATCGCACCGTGGGGCAGCTGCGTCAGGATGAACGTGATGAAGACATAGTCGGAGTCGCGCGTCTTCTTCGCTTCCGGCGCCGCCGCATACAGCGTGTCGCGCGCCTCCTTCCGCAGCGCGTCGGAGGCCTTGTGCGCCTGCAGCATTGCCGTCCTTGCCGCCATCTCCGCCGCCGGATCAGCCGCGCCCCGCACCGCCGCCCAGCGTTGGATTTTCTCCTGCTTGTCCGCATGCAGCGCCGCGTGCTTCTCCTCCAGGGCCTTGAACGTCGCACCCTGCGGTCCGTCGATCTGCCGGCGCCATTCCGTCTGGTTGAAGATCACCGGCGTCGCGGGATCAAACTGGTAGAACACGAACAGCAGCGCCCCAAGCATCACGATGCAGAACTGCATGGGGATCTTGAATACCGCGTTGAACATCAGCCCGAGCCGCCCCTCGCGCAGCGCGGCGCCGCCGATGTAGCGCTGCACCTGCGACTGATCGGTCCCGAAATAGGACAGCGACAGGAAAAATCCGCCGATCACCCCGCTCCAGAAAGTGTATCGCACGCGCGGATCAGGGGTGTAGCTCACCGCCTGCAGTTTTCCCATCGCACCGGCGATGTAGGTGGCGTCGGGCGGCAACTTCGCCAGCAGCACGACGAAGGCCGTGATCATCCCGCCGAAGATCACGGCCATCTGCCATTTTTGCGTCAGGTTCACCGCCGCGCTGCCGCCCGTCACCGTGTAGATGATCGCCAGCAGCCCGGTGAAGATGATCGTCAGGTTCAGGCTCCAGCCCAGCACGCTCGCCAGGATGATCGACGGCGCATAGATCGTGATGCCCGCCTGGATGCCGCGCTGGACCAGAAAAAGGGTGGCGCCGAGCAGCCGGGTTTTGCGATCGAACCGTTTTCCCAGGTATTCGTATGCCGTATACACGCCAAGCCGGCGGTAAATCGGCAGGAACACCGCGCACACCACGATCAGCGCCAGCGGCAGCCCGAAATAATTCTGGATGAACGCGATTCCGTTCTCGTACGCCTGCCCGGGCAGCGAGAGATACGTGATCGTGCTCGCCTGCGTCGCCATCACCGACAGCCCGATCGTCCCCCACTTCGTCGACTTGTTGCCCTTGAGGTAGGTGTTGAGATTGTCGGTGTGGCGCGTCCGCCACGTGCCATACGCGGCGATGCCGAGCATCGTCCCCAGCAGCACGATCCAATCGACCACGTTCATGCGTGGACGCGCGAAAAGATCGTGAGCGCGATGACGACGAGGACGAAGAACAGGAACACGAACCAGTAAACGCCGCGCCAGGAACGGAAGCCGGGCACGCCCGGGGGCTCGTCGTCAGGTTCGCGTTGGCGCCAGGGCATCATTTTCCCAAGGAGACCAGGTTCGCGAACAGACGGTACGCGCCGGGGACGCCCGCGGGCAGCTGACGGAAGAACGCCAGCCCCGTGTACACGTAGTAACCCTGGCCGTGCTTCGCGACCAGCACGCTGCTCTGGAGCAGCGGCTCGCCGGGATCGCTCATCGCGAGGATTGGGACGTAGTGCGACTTATCCCAGCTGCTGGGAAAGTACGCGCCGCGTTCCTGCACCCAGCCGTTGAAATCGGCGGTGGAAATCCGGTTCGGCGTCGTGAGCGCCGGATGGTCGGCGGCAATGAACTCCACCGGCGCCGTCTCGTCCGTCACGCGCAGCTGCGGCGCGCTGCCTTGAATCGACAGCTCGTACGGACCGAGTTGCTGTGCCCGCAGCCCGTTCGGACGGTTGTACTGCGCGATCACGGTACCGCCATTCTCCACATAGGCGAAGAGACCCGGCAGGTGCTCCGCCAGATCCCTCCGCTCGTTGAAGGCACGGACACCGATCACAACGGCGTCGAGGTGGCGCAGATTCTCCGGCGTGAGATCCGGACCCGTCAGCGTCTTTACGGTAAACCCCAGCTGCTCGAGATTTTCCGCCGTGCGGTCACCAGCGCCGGGCAGATAGCCCACGGTCTTGCCCCGGATCGCAAAATCAAACGCCACCGCCTTCAACCGCGCCGGCGGCTGTAGCAGTTGAACCGGAATGTGGGCATAGCTGAAAACGGATCGGCCGGTCCCATACGTCGCCCCGCCAACATCCGCACTGGCCGCCAGCGTGCCCGATCCACCGTCCGCCGGCGCCGTGACGGAAAACGTGACACTCGTGCGGTCGCCCACTTTGGACAGTTTGAATGGCTGCACCGCCGGTGAAACCGTCCACCCTGCCGCGCCGCTGAGCCGGACCGTCCCGCTGGCATTGGCCCGGGCCGCGGTCACCTCGACGATCGTCGTCTTGGTTTTGCCCGGACTGAAGAGCTCCACTTCATAGGGGAAACCGAGCGATACCGGCGGAATCACGGCGAACTTGCGCCGCTGCTGCGCGGCCGGAGCGTTCGCCACGATCTGCACCGGCTCGGTCGCGACGACGAGCGTCTGGCCGTCGATCGAAAACACATACTCGACCGGAAAGGGCGGCGGATTCTCCGGCCGGCCAATCAACGATGGATCGTCAACGCGGAAAAGCCCCGGGGCCGCCTCTTCGCGCAACCAGTACGGCTGGCTGATCGGCGTGCTGGATGGCAGCGTCGCCGTCGCTTCGCGAACGAGCGGCATGCCGGGCGCGAGCATCGCGTCGATCTTCCCGGACTGGTTGGGCGAACCGTACCGCACGCTGACGAGCTTCAACGGTTCCGTCGCCGTGATCGTCGCCGTATGGCGCAACCGCAGCGTCTCGCCGGGAACGACCTCCGCATTGGGCAGGGTCGTTTCCACCGTCAATCCAAGGCAGGCCTGCAAGATCCGGTCGATTTGAGCGCGTTTGTCGGCCAATACGGGATCGGCGGCGAGCGCGGCGAGTTTCGTCCGAATCGTCAGCAACGCGGGCACACTGGCGGCGGGATCATCCGGCGTGAAACCAGCGATGGCGGCATCGGCGAGCCGGGCAATTTCGCCGCCACCCGGAAAACGCGCGAACGTCAGATCCAGTCCGTCGAGCAGATCCGCGCCGGCGGCGCCCGCGATGACGGAGAAGGTCGACGTGCTCGGACCGCCCGTGCCAAATCCACCTCCGCCCGCCGCACCAAAGTTCAGCCCAAACTGCGTCTTGTGCATCGATCGGCTGCGCGAAGCGATCGCACTGAGATTCTCGCCCGTGGATGGATCAGTCGAGGGTGATTCGAACTTGACGCCGCCCGGCGCCGGCGTGCCGCTGGGCGGACCGCCGCGACTGCCGCGGCCCCCGCCGCTCCGACCGACAATCCGTTTCGGCTGCCAGGGCGCGAGCCCCTCGGCGAACTGCTCCGGGTACGCCTTCGGGTCACCCGCGGCTTTGAACGCCTCGATCGCAAGCACCGCGGACGCCACGTGCTGGCCGTGCTGGCCGGGCGATTGCACTGAACTCATCCCGGCAATCACGACGTCGGGCCGATACTGGCGATAAATCCGCACGACGTCGCCGAGAACCTTTTCGTGTTCCCAGAGACGAAGCGCTTCCTTGACGTCCTTGGAGTAGCCATAGTCGAGCGCGCGAGTGAAATATTGGCGGGCGCCGTCGACGCGCCGCGCCGCGAGCAGTTCGTAGGTCCGCGCGAGTCCAAGTTTTTCGCCAAACTCCGGCCCCAGCTCATTCTGTCCGCCGTCGCCGCGCGTGAGCGACAGATACGCGGTCCGATAACCGCGGCCGCGCGCCAGCTGCGCGAGCAGGATGTTGCTTTCGTCATCAGGGTGCGCAGCCACGTAAAGGACGGTCGCAACCGTGGCGAAGCTCTTGAGCTCCTGCTCAATCGCCTTGGGCGAGTCGGGAACGTTGTCCGCCGCACGGGCAGCGCCGCCGGCGCTGGCGAGCAGGAGGATCGACGCAACCAAGGGGTGGACGAGGCGGGAGATTCTCACGGAAGATGGGAGACAGACGGGAATGCACGAGGCGAAATGTCCGCGCGACCATGCGCACCGACAAGGCCGGGCGGGCGCGCCAGGGAATGGCCGGAAACCGGCATTGCAGCCGAACCGCGGGGACGTCGCACCATCGTGACTACTGGAGGCTGGCGATTAACGCTTCGTTGAGCCGCGTGTACTCGGCCTTCGTCGCGCCGTCGGCGCCCGCGATCGACTGGCGCGCAGCCCCAATCGCACCGGCCTTGTCGCCAAGCTTGGCGAGAATCTTCGCCTTGCCGTGCAGCATGTAGAAGAGCGGTTTGTCGCCGCTGGTCGCCTGCTCGATCCAGCTCCGCGCCTTGTTCAAATCCAGTCCCTGCTCGTAGTAGAACATCGCCGCCGTGAAGTACGCGCTGGGCGCGAGTTTCTGGCCGGAAGCCATGGCCGCGTCGATTTGCGCGACGACGTTTTGAATCGCGTCCATGTGCAACTTCACCGGCACGCGCGTCTTTTCCCAAATGAGGTCGAGCGTCGCCGTCTCGGTCCGGAGGTCGTTGATATTGATCGTGAAGGTCTCGACCGGCTGGGCCAGCGCGACGGATTTCACTTTCACGCGCAGCGCGTCGTTTTCCTGTTTGTAGCTGTAGGCGCCCCACTCTCCCGTGACTTTGTTGAAGATGATCGTCCACTCCTTTTGCGCCGGAATGGTATAGAGCGCATACGAACCCGCCGGGAGTTCCTGCCCCTCGATCTTCACCGGCGTGCTGAACGTGACTTTCGTCGCCGTGTTCGCACCTGTGCGCCAGACTTCGCCGAACGCCACGAGACCGCCGTAAATCTTGCGGCCTTTCATGCCTGGCCGGGCGTAGGTGATTTCAATGTCCGTGAATCCCACGCGCTGCTTCAGCGTGCTCGGTGGACTCGCCGGCGGCGCACTGATGCGCGGCGCATCGGCGGCCTTGGCTTTGGGCGCGGACTTGTTCGACGACGGCGATTGCGCGAGCAGGCTCGCGGTGACGAGGGATGCGATCAGTGCGTATCGAAACGCGTGGGGTGTGGGCAGCGGTTTCATGTTGAAAGGCCGGACGGTGAACACGTTCGCGCCACGAGTTCAACTCAGAAGCGCCGGGCATCGTCCGGGCGCTGGCAAGACGAACGGCCCGCGCGTACGGTCACGCCAAATCGGTGTTATTCCCATGCCGGGTGGCAAATCGGCCCAGCCGCTATTCCGGTCCCCGCTCCGTGGCGAATTTCTCCCGCCCGGGCTAACGTGTGCGATGCTCGTCGTTGCCCCAGTTCTCCCCGCCCCCTCCGGCATGCCTCTTGTTTCTCCGCGTGGAACCGGTGCCCGATCATTTCCACGAGACGGCGCACCCGATCGATGCACCGGCTCCGCGCGGTTTGGTTTCCGCGGCCACTTCCTGCGCTGGCGCAGCCCCGCCAGCGTGGTGTACTACAAACAACAACGCTAATCCGGGCACCATCACGGAGGCACCCCTGGGTCTGGTAAATCGAACCAGCGGGTGAGAGACAAAAACGACGAAACCTCCGCTCCAGCGCGGCCCACGCCGGTGGCCGGGAAAATGAGCACCGCCACGTGAGCCGCGCTGGGGTTCGTCGCACTTCGCTACCCCTTCGGATGTTTCTGCGAACGCGCGGCCATCCACTCGCGCACCTGCGCGAGCGGCCACGTGTTCAGGATTTGTTCGCGCCGCAGCCATCCCTTTCGCGCCGTGTTGATGCCGGCACGCACGTGACCGAGACCGGCGGTGTCATGCGCGTCCGGGTTGATCGAGCAGAGCAGCCCGCGCTCGGCCGCTTTCTTCCAATGCCGCCAGTCGAGATCGAGCCGGTTCGGATGCGCGTTCAGTTCGATGATCACGCCATTCGCGAGCGCGGCGTCGATGACCTTCGCGACGTCGACGCGATACGGCTCGCGCCGCAGCAGCAATCGGCCCGTCAGGTGCCCGAGCATCATCGTGCACGGATGCTCCAGCGCCCGGATGATCCGACTCGTCATCACCAACTCCTCCTGCGTGAAAACGTTGTGGACCGAGGCGACGACATAATCGAGCTGCGTGAGGATCTCTTCGGAGAAATCGAGCGACCCGTCCGGCAGGATGTCGCATTCGACGCCGGCAAAGACATGCGTCCGGAAACGCTTCGATGCATTCAAGCCGCGTATCTCCGCGACTTGTTTCACCAACCGGTCCTCGTTCAGCCCGTTGGCGACGAAACTTGATTTCGAATGGTCCGCAATCCCGAGATACTCCCAACCCAGCGCATCCGCCGCCGCAATCATTTCGGCGAGCGTGTTCCGCCCGTCGGACGCCGTGGTGTGATTATGAAACGCACCGCGCAAGTCCTCGTATTCGACCAGTCGCGGCAGTTCGCCCTTCTCCGCCACCTCGATCTCGCCCATGCCCTCGCGCAGCTCCGGCGGGATGAAGTGCAACCCGAGGGCTCGGAAAAGCTCCGCCTCGGTTTTGATTTCGGATTGCCGACCTGGGAGCGCGGGCGTCCCGCCCGCAATGTTTAAAGCGGGCCGGAGGCCCGCGCTCCCAGGAACTTGGCCCGACATTTGGCCGCTGCCTGCCGCGCCTACCGCGCCTGAACTATCCGGTCTCCGGTTTCCGGTCTCCGGTTTCCCCGAATCCGAAATCCGCAATCCGCAATCCGCAATTCCCCGGGCCGCTTTCTCCTTCACCGTCCCCTCGCCTTCCGCGGGCACAAGCCCCCACTCGCTCAGACTCAGTCCGCGCGCGAGGGCCCGCTGCCGCATCTGCACATTGTGATCCTTCGAGCCGGTGAAGTGGTGCAGCGCGAACACAAACTGTTCGTCCGGGACGAGCCGCAGATCGGCCTGCAGTCCGTTCCCAAACCGCACGCTCGCCTTGGTCTCGCCTTTGGCGGTGACCTCCTTGATTCCCGGCAGCGAGACGAACCAGTCGACGACCGGTGGCACCTCGGTGGCGGCGACGATGAAATCCAGATCGCCCACGGTTTCCAGTCCGCGGCGCAGGCTCCCGGCCGCCTCCGCCCGCCGGACCTGCGGCAGCTCGCGCAATCCTTTCACGATCGATTCCGCGACCGCCGCAGCGTCCCACCACAAATGGCGGCGGCCGTAAGCCTCGCGATTCTTGATCCCCGCGAGAAGTTTCTCCTGCGTCTTGGCGCCAAAACCGTCGAGCTCGGCCACCCGACCGTCGGTGCAAGCCTGCGTCAGCGCCGCGATGTCGGTGACACCGAGCTTGTCGCGCAACGCGCGGATCTTCTTCGGCCCAAGCCCGGGAATCTGGAGCAGTTCAACCAGCCCCGGTTCGACCGACGCCTTCAATTTCTCGAAGAACTCGAGCCGCCCGGTCGTGTGGAGCTCGACGACTTTTTTGCCGAGCGCCTCGCCGATTCCTTTCACGGACTGGAGTTCGTTTTTCTCGATCAACTTCGCGAGCTCAGACTCCTCGATCGCCTCGAGTGCCCGCGCGCCGCTCTGATAGGCCCGCACCTTGAACGGATTCTCCCCCTTCAGTTCGAGCAGCGTCCCAATGTCCGATAGCACGTTGGCGATCTCGTTCTTGGTCATTCCGGAAACGTGTGCCCGAACTCCATGAAAAACACAAAAAAATCGTGGGCTCGTCCTGGGAGCGCGGGCGTCTCGCCCGCCGAAGGCTTGGCGAAGGTGGGTCGCGCCCGCGACGCCATACAAACCTCAGCATGAACGGCAATTCCCACGGGCATGCGTACTGTAGGGCGGCTGCACGCCAGCCGCCGCCGAAATGCACTCGCGGCGTCAGCAAGCTGGCATCTACAGAATGAACGACGTCTCGAAATTCCCTGGGAGCACGGCGTCTCGCCCGGCGTCTACCGCATTGCCGCGTGCGCCAGCGCGACGAGCGCAGCGCGGTTCACCTTGCCCTGCGCGTTGCGCGGCCATTCGGAGATGGCGACAAAATGTTTCGGTCGCTCCGCCCCGGTAAGCCCGGCGACCGCGCGCGTGATGTCCGACGGCCGCTGCGTGCTGGGATAACATGCGACCACCGCCTCGCCCCACTCCGCATCGGGGATCCCAATCACCGCCACGTCTGAAAACTCACCGCTCGCACGCAACACCGCCTCGATGTCCTGCGGATTCACCTTCTTGCCGCCCGTAATGATCAATGAATCGCTCCGTCCGAGGAGGGTGAGATGCCCTCTCGCATCGAGCCGGCCCATGTCCGCCGTCATAAATTCCCGCGCCTCGCGCCACTCGGGAAAGTACCCGCGGAAAATCGACTCGCCGCTAATGCGCACCAGACCTTCCGCATCGACCCGAACGTGCGCGTGCGGCAATGCCGCGCCCGACGTCCGCTCGCCCGCCAGAAATTCGCCCGGTCGCAACGCCGTCACCATCGCGGCCGTCTCGGTCATCCCATAACTCAGCGACAGCGGCAGGTTCGCTTCGGATGCCGCGTCCAGCAGGGCCGGCCAGGCCGGTGCACCACCCAGGAAGATCACGTGAAACCGGCCCAGCCACTCGACCGCGTTCGGCGAATTCAACAGCCGCTGGAGCTGCGTCGGTACGAGCGAGATCACATGTTCCTCGTTGCCGAGTTTCGGAAGGTCGCCCGACTCGAGCTGCTTCCACTGCCACGGAATATAGCCGCCGCCGGTCAGCGCGCATCGGATCCACGCCATCAGCCCGCTGACATGATGCAGCGGCAACACACCGATTGCGTTCACCCGCTCGAATCCAAAATGCGTGGTGAACCCGCGGACCGCGGCCGCGAGCGTCTCATGATCGTGCCGCGCGAACTTCAGCCGTCCGCCCGTCCCACCGCTTGGAATCATCAGCCAGCCACCGGCACGCGCGGCATCTGGATCCGCATTTGCACCGGCGAAGCGAACGACCTCGGCCATTTCGGCCCGGGCTCGCTCGCTCCAATCGGGATCCGCGAGAAACACGTCGCCACCGGATGCCGCAGCCGAGGCAAACGCCGCCATGAACCGCGCCGGATCGCGTTCGTCGATCACGGCCGGCTCGGCGCGTGCCGCTGTCGCGCCAGTCGTCCCGGCGCCGAGCCGCCGCGCAAATTCATTCCGCGTCATGGCGGGAAACACGATCGCGTGTGCTCACGGCAACGTTTGCCTTTTTCTTGGATTGCGTAGCGAAACGCGTGAGCCCGCCGAAGGCGGGTAAACGCTTGCCCGCCTCTGGCGGGTTTCGCCATGGCGCGAAAAGCTCACGCTTTCCGCTACGACCGAAGCCAACACGAGAGTCGCCGCGCGCGCGATGCATCACCCCAGCGCTTTCCATACCTCCTCCGGATTCATTCGCTCGACATCCTCGACCCGAATCATCGGCGCGCCACCGGGCCCGTCGAATCGTCGGTCCGCAAACAGCGGCCATACGCCAAACCCGATCGCGTGCCGGTCGCCGGGCCAGTCAAACGCCGCTTCCAGCGCCGCGCGCGCGCCGACCGCCGTTTCGAGCGCCGATGAGAAAACCACCCGCGCCTTCGCCTTCGCGAGTTGCTGCGTCACCGTCGGCATGTCGGCAATCAGCGATGGTTTGAGCACGAAAAATCCGGGCCAGCCGAGACCGAGCCATTTCTCGACCTCGGCATCCCGGACCAGCGACTCGTCCAACGCGATCGGCGTCGGATGGTCATTTGCCAACCCGAACAGCAAATCCTCCGCGCCGCGGTGATCAGCGGCGATCGGCTGCTCGACAAATTCGATCGGCCGCTCGGCGCAGCGTTCGAGCCAGCGTTCCGCCCGGCGTCGATCCCACGCGCCGTTCGCATCGAGCCGCAGTTTCGCCCCGCCCGGCAACGCCGCGCAAAGATCATCGAGTAGCGCGAGTTCGTCCGCGGCGTCGGCGACGCCCACCTTCCATTTGAAAACGCGGAACCCGATTTCCGCCTTGGGCGCCACTTGGGCGAGTGCCGGTCTGCCGGCGGGCAGCAGCGCCGCGACCGCGAGATAAGCCGGCCGTTTCGCGCTCTCAACCGCGGGCACCTTCGCTTTCGTTTGGTCCGCGACTTCATCCGATTCGTGCGGCAGCGCCATCCGCGCATTCGCGATCGCGTTTCGGAGGCAACCCAGGTTTCGCGGCACGGCGTTCAGCCGCTCATCGTCAACGTCGTCGCCCAGTTCGCGGCAGGCCGCTTCCGCCTCGTCGACCGTCTCGGTGCCGAAGGCCGGAATTGGCGCGCACTCGCCGTATCCGGCGCGCGCACCTTCATCCTCGAGCCGCAACAGGAGCCCCTCGCGTTCCGTCCACATGCCATGCGCCGTCCGTACCGGAGCGCGAAACGGAAGTCGGTAGCGTCGAAAATGACAGGAATACTTCAAGAGTGATTGCGCCAATCAGGCCCGGAACCCGCGATCGGCAAGACCAATAGGAACAGCGGAAACATACCCGAAACCAAGTCCGAATCCGCCATTGCCACCTCCAATGTTCCCGCGCGCGCCGTGAGACCGAACTTTCCCGTTGCGCTCCGGCGGCCAACGCTTACTCCGTTCACGGCAACTCATGACCAAGGTTGCCACGACTCACACGAGCGCCCCCGGGAAAACCGACCTGTCCGCCGAAGGCATGGCGAAAGCCGACGCGGAGTTTTATCTGCCGGCCGACGCCTTTTTCCGCGCCAGCCTGCCGGTTGCGCTGACCTTCGACGACGTCTCGCTCGCCACGTTGTATTCGGAAATCCTGCCGAAGGACGCCGACACCTCGACTTCGCTGAGCGAAAATCTGCGGCTCCAGATCCCGATCATCTCGTCCGACATGGACACCGTGACCGAGTCGCGCATGGCGATCGCCATGGCCCTGAACGGCGGCATGGGACTGATTCATTACAACATGCCGGCAAAGGAGCAGGTGAAGGAAGTGGCCCGGGTGAAACGCCACATTCACGGGCTCATCCAGGATCCGATTTCGGTCGGGCCGGACCTGCTGATCGGTGACGTGCTGGCGATGATCGACACGAAGCAGTTTGCGTTCTCCACCTTCCCGGTGGTCGACGCCTCCGGCCGGCTCACGGGCCTGCTCTCGGGCAATGTGGTCAAGGACCGCTACAAATCGAAAAAGGTCGCGGAGGTGATGACGCCCAGGGCACAGCTGATCACGGAAAAGAAAAAGTCGGTCGCGAAGGATCCAATCAAGGCCGCCGACCGTTTTTTCAGCGCGAACGTCGGCATCAACAAGATGCTGGTGGTCGATGACGCGGATCATCTCCGTGGGCTCGTGACGGCCTCGGACGTGGAGCGGATCACGTCGGAATCGAAAGCCACGCGGAAGCCGGCGCGCGATCATGATTTCCGGCTCGTCGTGGGCGCGGCCCTGTCGCCGATCCGGCACCCCGACGGCTCGCTCGATCGCGAACAAATCATCGAACAAGTTGGCAACCTGGTGGCGGAACACGTCGATTGCGTCGCGGTGTCGACGGCGCATGGGCATACGTCCGGCGTGGGCGAAGTCGTGAAGCTCGTCCGCGGCGCGTTCAAGGATCTCACCATCATCGCCGGGAATGTCACCAGCGCGTCGGGCGTTGGTTTCCTGCATGAATGCGGCGCGAACGCGATCAAGGTGGGCCAGGGGCCGGGCTCGATCTGCACCACGCGGATTGTCGCCGGCGTCGGCATCCCGCAGCTCACGGCTTTGTACGTTGCGAGCACGGCGGCGAAGAAAGCCGGCGTGCGGATCATCGCCGACGGCGGCATCACCAAGAGCGGCGACATCGTCAAGGCACTGGCCCTGTCGGACGTGGTCATCCTCGGCGGGTTGCTCGCCGGCTGCCGCGAGGCGCCGGGCGAAATTCTCGAAATCAACGGCAAGGTGTACAAGCAATACCGCGGCATGGGCTCGCATGCGGCGATGAAGGCCGGCAGCGCGGCGCGTTATGGTCACGACAAAGCTGATACCGCGCGCAAGATCGCGGCGGAAGGCATCGAAGCGCTCAAGGAAGTGAGCGGCTCGGTCGACGACGTGCTGGCCAATCTGCTGGGCGGAGTGCAGAGCGGCATGGGTTATCTCGGTGCCGCCACGCTGGCGGAGCTGCGGGCGAAGGCGCGTTTCACGCGGATCAGCCCCGCCGGCCAGAAGGAAGCCGCCCCGCACGACGTCATCGAAGTTTCCACCCGCACGAGCAGCGCGTGAGTCACGCGGTCCGCGCGGCGCTACAGGCGTTCCGGGGCTGCATACAAACAATTTCGTGTCGAACGACCGCTGCGCTTGCCGATTGACGCGGGTGTTCAGATGAACACATTGAGCACATGAGTGTAAACTCGAAGATCGAGTGGACGGACGCGACGTGGAATCCCGTTCGCGGTTGCACGAAGATTAGCCCGGGTTGTAAGCACTGCTACGCCGAAACGTTCGCTGAGCGTTTCCGTGGCGTGAAAGGCCATCCATTCGAGTTCGGCTTCGATCTCCGATTGGTACCCTCGAAGCTTGGGGATCCCATACGTTGGAGCACACCGCGAAAAATTTTCGTCAATTCAATGAGCGATCTCTTTCATCCGGAGGTGCCCGACGACTACATTGAAAACGTGTGCCAGGTGATGCTCGCAGCCAACTGGCACACCTATCAGGTCCTCACCAAGCGCGCGGAGCGGATGAGCCGATTACTCCAAACCAAGCTTCGGGGGGCGGCAAACGCGTCAAACATTTGGTGGGGCGTCAGCGTTGAAGACAAAGCTCATGGTCTCCCGCGAATCGACCAGCTGAGAAAAGCGAAACCCGCCGTGGCGTTCCTATCCATTGAGCCGCTTCTCGAAGACTTGGGAGTTGTTAACCTAACAGGAATCCACTGGGTAATCGTCGGCGGAGAAAGCGGACATGGCGCTCGCCCACTCGACGCGGCTTGGGCCCGTTCGATTCGTGCTCAATGCCGCGGGCAGAAAGTCCCGTTCTTCTTCAAGCAGTGGGGTGGAGTCAGGAAGTCCGAGGCCGGTCGTAAACTCGACGGCAGAACGTATGACGAGTTTCCGGATGCACAAAATAATCCAGTGCCACCGCTCGCGAACCGCACGCAGCTTCTCACCTCGCTAGCTGTTGCTTGAGTCATGACCCATGCGAATTTCCACGCAGAAGCGTATGACTCGGGGACGCTAACCAAGCTAAAGATCTTCGAGCTCTACGCGCAGGAGTGGATTCCAGTGTTCGTATCGAATCCCGATCCGCCATTTCGGGAGATTCACCTCTACGACTTCTTTTGCGGACCAGGAACTGATGCGGCGGGTGTGCCCGGTTCGCCGCTTCGCATTCTCGGACAGCTTCGGAAATACCAGGAAAAGGGCATGGCAGACTGGTTAAAAGTCAGAATCGTCGCCCATCTATCCGATCAGAATGAACGCAAGATTAGGCGACTTGCGGAAATACTAAAGGCTCCCGAATGGCAAATTCCAGGTGTTCAGATCGAGGCCCAGGCCATCTCGTTCAAAAATGCGCTACAACTCCACCGGAACATTTTGACCAATCCGCGGGCAGCGAAGCTTCTGATCATTGATCAGTTCGGTGTTGATGAAGTCACGGACGCAATTTTCAAGCAGCTCACGACTTTTCCGAAAACCGACTTCATTTTCTTTCTTTCATCTTCGACGCTTCATCGGTTTCGCACTCATCCAGCGATCAAGATTAAGATTGAGAAGCCTGAAGACTCCTACGACGTCCACCGCGCGGCATTCGACTGGTTTCAAAAACTTGCTCCGTCAGGTGTCTTCCTTGGGCGATTCTCTATTCGAAAACGCAGCAACATCTATGGGCTGATCTTCGGGAGTCAGCACCCGCTTGGCATCCATAAGTTCCTCCAGGTCGCGTGGAGCAACGATGAGATTGCCGGCGAGGCGAACTTTGACATCGAGCGCGAAAACATCCGGCCTGACGAGTTGATGCTGCCGATGAAGGAATTTCGTCCGCAGAAAATCCAAGTCTTCGAATCGGAACTCGAAGCAGAGTTACGGGCCGGCGCAATACGATCAGAAACTGACCTCGTTCGTTTCTGCATAACGGCCGGAATGACATGTCAGCACGCAAAACCAGTTCTTCAAAAACTCAGGGCCGAAGGAGAAATCGAGTGCGAGTTTCACACTCCGAACGTTCGCAATTGTTCGACGCCGCGGCCAATTCGGATTCGTCGGTTCGATTAGAAGGCTCACCACCAAACGCGCCGTGCACCTACTTTGCCGGCGGCTGGGATTTCCGGCAGGCGAAGCGGTGGTAGAGCAGTTCCCGGCTGCGGAAGCGCGTGAACATCGTGGTGCCTGCGAGCGCCGCGAATTCACCGAACACCTCCTGCATCCGCGCCGGCACGGTCGACGAGATCAGCTCGCGCTTCCGGGCATCGTCGGCGGCCAGCGCCTCTACCACCCCGGTCGTGATGTCCTCCTCGTCGACGCATTGCCAATCGGGCTGCCCCTCGATCAGCGCCTTCAAGCCCGGCATCAGCGGCGCCTCGCGCACATCGGCAAAAAGGAAATAGCCACCGGGTTTGAGCACTCGCGCCGCCTCCCGGAAAAATCGATCGATGTGGCCATAGCAATGGCTGCTCTCGACGTTGACCACGGCATCGAACGATGCGTCCGGAAACGGCAGGCTCTCCGCGTCGCCAATCACGAAGCCGAGATTCGGCACCTGCGCATGCCGTTGGCGCGACAACGCGACCGCGGCGGCGGAAAAGTCCATGCCCGCGATGTGCGCCGGTTCGCGGTATCGCGCGAGGAAACTGGCGCCGCCGCCGCGTCCCGAGCCGACTTCGAGCACGCGGCGGCCCGCCAGGTTCGCCGGCGAAACCACGCGCGCGTATAGCTGGATGCAAAAACGATCCGGCTCGTCGGCCGGCGCGAGCGCGAGCGGGCCGGCATCGCGCGATGACCAGCCATAGTTCATGAACGTCCAGTCCGGTGTCGCGAACCGGCGCGCCAGCCGCTGATACCACCAGCGCCAAAGCACACGCCGCGCGAAAGGCGAACGCTCGCTCAGCCATATGGCAATGCGGACGAACATGCGTTCAGCCTTCCGCCGACCCGGCCGCGACGGCTTCCTGCTGCCGCCGCGGCGAGGCCGGTGGCGGCCGGCCATGCGAGACGGCGGCGAGCCAGGAAAAATAATCGGCCATGATTTGGTCGGCCGCGATGAGCCGCGCCGGGTTGTAGCGCACGCCCGCGAGGCTGACAATGTCGGATGAGAGGAACGAATTGATGAAGTGACGGCGCACCGCGAGGCTCGGCGGATCGATAAGCAGTCGCCCAAAGAAATTCCGGCTGCGCCGCTTCATGACAAACACCCGCACGCGCACGCCGCCGTCGGGCATTGGCGTCGTAGCCACCATGCCATAGGTGCGGGTTCGCCGGATCTTCGCGCGGGCGAAACGTACGAGGTCATCGTCACTACGGCCGGCGGGCTCTGGCGGTACCGGCTGGGCGATCGCGTCGCGGTCGACGGTTTCGTCGAGAGGACGCCCTCGTTGCGTTTCCTCGGCCGGGCCGGCGCGGTGGTCGACATCTGCGGGGAAAAACTCTCCGAGGCGTTTGTAGGGTCGGTGATTCGTTGCGTCACGGCGGCGAGCGCTCCGCCGGTCAGGTTTGCGATGCTCGCGCAGGAGGAGGATGCCGGCGGCCGGCATTACACGCTTTATCTCGAGGGCGGCTGCACGCCCGGGCTCGCGACCCGGCTCGATGCCGGGCTGTGCGCCAATCCGCATTATGCGTGGTGCCGCGAACTCGGCCAGTTGCGGATACCGGAGGTGTTTTCCATCGGCAGCGACGCATACGCGCGTTATGCAGCGGCCGAAGTCGCGCGCGGCCGGCGGCTCGGTGAGATCAAGCCCATTGCCCTCTCACCGCGGTCCGACTGGTCCCGCCATTTTTCGCCGCGGTAGCCAGGTGGCTGTCGCCGCATTTGGTCGACCGCAGAATACCGGGCCCACCGCGAGAAAACGGAAACGCATCCACGCGCACTTGGTAGTTCGTTGATGCGACCCAACCTGGAAGTTTTGACTTCCTTGGGTATCACGTCGAGCGAGGCTACCGCTGGCCACGCCGCAAGGCGATGGACCGGCGCGGCGGCGCCGGCCATCTCACCGGCGGGATGGCTCCCGCGAATGCATGGCTCGCCACGGATCACCGAGCTCACGCGCGAAGCCTCCTCCCCCCGCCTTCGCCCCTCGTGGCGTTTCTGTGTTCCGATCGGAACATAGAAACGCATGGATACAACCGACACCTCGGATGTTCATAGGAAAGTCGGATAAATGCCCTCACCGCCAGCATGCGTTTCGTTGTCGCGATCGGAACAGAGAAACGCACGGCGAAGCCGGACCGAAATCCCGCCAAGTTCCCGCTCGATCAAATTGGCCACTCTGCCAACCGCCGAGCGCCGAGCCGCCAATCAAAGTCGCCTGTTCAGTGCCGCAGCTTCCGCGCGTCAGGTTGCGCCGCGCAAGAGATCCGGCCGCTCACGCACCGGTTAGCGATTGGCCTAACGCGCGCAGCAGATCCACGCGTCGGCGCCAAACTTCGCGTCCAGCATAGCCAGTCGGAAGCAGCGCCTCAGGTAGGAAAGGATCCCGATTTGCAATCGCTGCCCAAGCGCTGCGCTCGCGAGCGGCCCATGCCCGGACATCTTGCGCGAGTTGTGGTCGCCCAGCCTTCGGATTGGGTGCACCATCGGCGACGCGAGACCAGTCATCATACAGCGCCTGCAGCGCCGGAAAGTCCCACGCACCGCAAACCAAATCCTGGTCCGACTCACCGCCGGCGGGACGGCCTTCAAACAGGACCAGAGACTCCGGATTGATTTCGGCGTCGCGCAGCTGTCGCCGGATCTGATCCATGGGACGCGGCGAAATCCAAACGCTGTTCTGGAGGTATCCGAACCGAAGAACACGAAGCGCACGCCGCAATTCCACGCGTCGGCGGTTTTCGTGCTCGGGCACGTCAAACATGACCAACCGCCACCGCCCGTCCCACCTTCTTGTCCACTGTTCCTTCGGGTCGACACCCGCAAGCGCTGCTTTGCGACCGGCGTTGGTCAGCCTTACGACGCGCTCGCCCGACGTGGCTGACGGCCGCGTCTCGATCAGTTTCAACCGCTCAAGTTCCACCAACCGGCGACCGAGCCCGTTGCGATAGGCCCATGATTCAAAGGCACCGGGATCGGCGACATCGCGCCAGGATGGCCGCAGCAGGGAATCAGCAGTCCAGAGGAGAAAGTACAGAAACTCCTCCGTCGCCGGCTTCACACCAGGACACCAGTCGAAAACGGCCGCCGCTTCAATGCGTTTCTTTGTTCCGATCGGAACAGAGAAACGCACGGACCCCTCCAGCGGCTGGGATTTTCAGAGGGAAGTTGGACAGATGCTGTCACCGCCTGAGTGCGTTTCGTTGTTCCGATCGGATCAACGAAACGCACCGGGGCCGGGGCGGTGACATAACGCGCCTATCGGCGCCAGCGGGCGAAGCGGGCGCGGCGCACGCACTCGCGCACCGGACGCAGAAACGCCGGGCGACGATTTCCGCCGCCCGGCGCTTTGCAAACGCGGCGACCATTCGCCGCGGTGTCTCATCTCAATCAGCCTTAACTTTCGGCGGCATTCGCAGCGAAAAACAGGTTCGGGCGGGCGCACCCACCGGCATGCGCGCGCGGGGTCCGGCCAAGGGATGACTTGCCAGGTTCACGGGTGGCCGCGGATGAACGCGGCGGACCGGCTCGAGCGGCCGGCCGGCAGTCGAATCGCAGGGTTGCGAGGCGGAGTGGGATTTTGGGGTTGACCCGCCGGCGGTGCCGACAGGCGTTGGCTGCATCGAGGCGCCAGCACAGGCGCCCCGAGCGGAGCGCTACTCTACACCAACTGCGGCGTACTCTCGATTATGCCGCGCGAAATGGCGTACCGCGTGAGTCCCGCCACGTCGTGGATGTTCAGCTTGTTCATCACCTGCTGCCGGTGCTTTTCCACCGTCTTGATGCTGATGCACAGGTCGGCGGCGATTTGCTTGTTCACCTTGCCCTCGGCCACCAGTTGCAGCACCTCGAACTCGCGCGAAGTCAGCTGCTCGCCGTGTTTCTTGATCGGCTTACCCTTGAGGTAGGCCTCGCGATAGTAGTCGAGCAGCCGCTTCGAAATCGACGGGCTGAAGAACGCATTGCCCTTGTAGGCCTCGCGGATTGCCTTGATCAGGTCGTTCGCCGCGGTCTGCTTGATCAGGTAACCCGCCGCGCCGGCCTCGGTGAGCTGATGCACGTATTCGTCATCACTATACGACGAAAGGACGAGCACCTTCGTCGGTATGCCCTCCTTGATAATCTGCCGCGTCGCCTCCAGCCCATTGAGCTGCGGCATGGCGATGTCCATGATCACGACGTCGGGGGCGAGCGTCTTGGCCATGTGTACGGCCTGGCGGCCGTTTTCAGCCTCGCCCACAACTTCAATGTCGGGTTCGAGGGCAAGAAGGGACCGGAGTCCCTGACGTACGACCGTGTGATCGTCTGCAAGAAGCACTTTGATTTTGTTCATGAGAAAGGAATTCAGTGGGGATTTATGGTGGTTTACTAATTCGAGGCTGAAGTGACGGCGGCCGGGGCGCGCCGGCCCGGCGCTGACCCGTTGCGGGGGATTGTGCCGTTGGCCGACGAACGGGCCGGGAGGGGAATCTGCACGCGCACGGTCGTGCCGCGCTTCGGTACTGACTCGATCGCGAACTCTCCGTTCACGAGCCGCACGCGTTCCTGCATCCCGAGCAGCCCGAGCCGCTGGCTGCCGGCGCCATTGAGCTGCTTCGGCGCCTGAAACGCCCGCCCATTGTCGATGATCTCCATGCATACCGCGCGCGGCAGCTGGCGCAGCCGGATCTTCACCCTGGTCGCATGCGCGTGCTTGAAGACATTGGTGAGGCTCTCCTGCGCCACCCGGTAAAGCACTGTTCCCTGCTGCTGATTCAGCGCCTCCAGGCTCACGGTGCTCTCGAGCTCGGCCTTGATACCGGTCCGCTCGGTGAACAGCTTCACGTAATTTTGCAGCGCCGCATACGGGCCGAGGTGATCCAGCATCGACGGTCGCAGTTCGCGCGCGAAGCGGTGCACCATGTCCATGCTCTGTTCGAGGAGCCGCTGCGCCCGATCGACCTTCTTGCGGAACGTCTCGTCCGCCGCGGCATGCTGGCGCAACAGCGCGATGCTCACATTCGCGGCGGTCAGCGCCTGACCGATTTCGTCGTGGAGCTCGCGGCTGATATGCTTTCGTTCCTCCTCCTGCGCGGTGATCACGCGGTTCGAGAGCAGGCGGAGGTTTTCCTCCATCGTACGCGCCTCCTCGAACAACTTGATGTAATGCTGCCGGCTCTCGCGCAGCTCCATCTCGGCCTGCTTCCGTTGCCGGATATCACGCACGACGCCGGTGAAAAACAGGCCCGCGCGCGTCCGCCACGTGGCGAGCGTGAGCTCGAGCGGTAACTCCGTGCCGTCGCGCCGCAGTCCGACCGACTCCACCGGATGCTCGAGCAGCTGGTGTTCGCCGCCGTTGGCCAGGCATTTCAGCGTCAGCTCCGCGGCTGCCCGCAAAGGCTTCGGGATCAGCCGCTGCACCCGCGTGCGGATCAGTTCCTCCCCCCGGTAGCCGAACATCAGCTCCGCGCTGCGATTCATCGCCACGAGCCGGCCGCGTTCATCGATCGTGATGATGCCATCCTGGGCGGTCTCGATCACCGAGCGGAACTTCAATTCGGACTCGGCGAGCGAATCCTGCGCGTTTTTCCGCTCCTGGATTTCCTGCGCGAGTTGGCGGTTGCTCGCCGCGAGATCCCGGTTGCGCTGCTCCAGGGTTTCATTCAGCCGCTGCAGCCGATCGCAGGCGTCGCGAAAACCGCGGTGGGCGACCTCGAACGCCGAGAGCGCCTCCATGAGAAACGCATCCAGCGCCTTCATCCACTGCGATCCGCCGGGGGCGTGCGGCAAACTCGCCGTGAGTTTCGTCACCGCCTCCTGGTGCAGTCGCGCGAGATCGATTACGCCGAGCCCAAGGTTCAGCGCCGTCCGGCCCAGCTCGTAGGCGCGCTCCAGATGCTGCTCCTCGTCGCGGGCCACATAGGCCCCGATCGCCGCCTGATATTTCGCGACCAGCGCGTGCCAGTATTTCGGCTTCACGGGCGTCCGAGGTATTTGCAGGCCAGGACGAGGCCGTCGTCCGTGCCGCGGAATTTCTGGGCCATCACCCGGTCCACGACTTGGACCACCGAATCGGCGGGATTCACCCCGTCGCCAAAGTCCTCGCGCAACCCATCGGTCGCGAACACGACCACGTCGTCGACGCTGATGGGCCACACGCTCGCGTGCAGCGCCGGCAGCTGGTAACCCACCACGCCGCCGCGCAGCAGCACGCCAAGCCGCTGCGGCTGGACGCGGGGGTTCGCCCGGAACAGCATCGTCTCCACGTTGCCGATACCGAGTGTCATCACGCGCGACTCGTCCGGCTCGATGGTCATGAGCGTCATCACCACGCCGCGCGTCTCGCGCAACCCGCGATGGCAGTGCTGCGCGAGGGCAATGACGGATTCGCCCGCGTGTTCGTGGAGGAGATTCACCGCGATTTGCGCCGCGGCCGTCGCTTCGACCCCGTGGCCCAGCCCGTCCACCACCGCGACGAGCACGCCCGCGCGCGCCGGCGTCACCAGGTGCAGGTCGCCGGAACTGGCCTCTCCCGGCAGCGCGCGCGAAGCCACGCTCCACTCGATGCACGATGTGCGTTGAACCGCCATGGTCGTCATGGGGCGTGGAGTGCAGCCGCCCGCCGCCGCGGAACTGGAGTCACCGTTTCCATTTTTTCATCGTGACGGTCGTTCCCCGCCCGATCTCCGAGGCGATTTCGAATTCGTCCATCAGCCACTTGGCGCCCGGCAGCCCGACGCCCAGGCCCTTCCGCGTCGAGTAGCCGTATTGCATCGCCTGCGCGACGTCGCGGATGCCCGGTCCCTCGTCGCGCGCGATAATCTGGATCCCGCGCCGGCCGCCGCTGATGGAGCTGTTGACGCTGGACATGCTGATTTCGCCTTTCTTCGCGTGGTCGACGATGTTGCGGGCCACCTCGGATATCGCCGCGGCAATGAGCGTGACGTCGGCGCCGTTGAACCCCAGCTCCAGCGCCAGGGCGCGACCGCGCTGACGGGCGGTGACGATGTCCATGGCGGAGCGGATTTCGGTCTGGGTGTCAGTTTCCATTTACCGGAGTGCGCTTCGTTCTCAGGTCCAGATAGGCCAGGCCCTCCTCCAGATCCAACGCTGTCCCGACACCCTCGAGGGTAAGACCCAGTTGAACCATCGCGAACGCGACATCCGGCTGGATGCCGACAATGACGGTTTCGGCGCCACGCAGCTTGAGCATGTGCGCAATCCCCCGCAGCGTGCGCGTGGCAAACGAATCGATGACGTCGAGCACGGTCACGTCGATGATTACGCCGCGCGACCGGAACGTGCCGACGCGTTCCCCCAGGTTGTCGCGCAACTGCACCAGGTCGGCGTCCGAAAGCACCGACTGGATGCTGGCAATCAAATAGCCGCCCTGCTTGAGGATGGGGACCTGCATCAGGATTTGCTCTCCTTGGTGCCAGTCCCCGCGGCCGGTTCCGCCGTGCTGATGACCTTGTATCCGAGAAGCAACTCCGCCTCCTCGATGCCGCCCTGGAGGTCGCCGACCGCATTCATCTTGCTCAGATCGACGCCGATGGTGACGAGCGTCTGCGCAATCTCGGCCGAGAGACCCGTGATAATCACGCTGGCGCCCATCAGCCGCGACGCCTCGACCGTTTTCACCAGGTGGTTGGCCACGAGCTGGTCGATTGTCGGCACGCCGGTGATGTCGACCACCACCACCTTGGCGCGATTCCCGCGGATCCCGCGCAGCAACTGCTCGGTCAGCTGCCGCGCGCGCTGCGCGTCGATCACGCCGATGATCGGTAGAATGAGCAGCCGTTCGCGCACCTGGAGAACCGGGGTCGACAATTCGCGAATCGCCTCTTGTTGCTGCCGGATGACGCGTTCGCGCTCCTGCACGAAGCTCACCGCCACCGTGTTCGCGATCCGGTTGGCGGCCGGCTCGTAGGCGTCGAGCACCCGGTTCAGCAACTCGGGCTCGCCCTGATATTTCTTGAACAGCGAGCGGGCGAGCACGTCGCGCAGCAGCAGCACGATGCCGACAACCTCGTGGGTCTCGACCCCACGCGGAATGATTCGCTCGGACAAGTTTCGCGCATAGGCCTGCAGGGCCTCGACGCTGCCGGTTTCAAGCACCTCGACGTAATTGTCGTACACGGAAGTCGCCTCGGAGAATATTTCCTCCTTCGTCATCGCGGTCAGCAATTGGGCATCGGTGATGCGGCGCGCCCATTCCTCGCGGAGCTGGGTGCGGTTCTGGCGGAGGTGGGCAACGAGTTCGCGGAGCAGCGGGTCGTTGTAATCCGCTAGGGGGGCCGAGGGATGCGTGATGTTCTGAATCTTGAATTCAGGCTTCTTCTTCATCGGTCGGGCGGAGTGAGTGAGCGGGCTGGAGGAGATCATACGCTGGTGTACCCGCACTTTAACCGGTTGTGAGCCCAGGCAAAATAGGGCGGCCAGCGACCCTCTAAGTAGGGATTCACCCCATGCGATGGATGCCGCGCAATCTGGTCTCTCCATCGGCGTGTTTTCCCTCGGGAGCCAATACAGATCCCACGGCCGGCCTCGTCGCGCCGGGCCGTACCGCGACATGAAAAATTCCGCGGCGGGCCCCGGAAACACTCCGCCTGGGCTCGCCTTCAACGCGCCGATGCGGAACCGCCGCCGCACGGCCGGCCGCACCTGGAAACGATGCCCGGGCAGACGGGCCCGGATAAAGGCCACACCCGCGTTAGGGCGTCACCTGAGTGCGTTTTGGGTCTTCACCTACTGCCGGCCGATCGCACCTCGCGCTACGCTTCGGAACGCACCCACGGAGGCATGGTGTGATCTTGAAATTATTTCCATGCGATTGCTGTTCGTTCATGAAAGATTTGGCGCCTTTGGTGGCGCCGAAGCGAACGTGCTGGTCACCGGCGCCGAGTTGAAGCGTCGTGGCCACGCGCTCGGGCTGCTGCATGGCGCGACGACCGGCAAGGAGGAGTTGGTGTGGGCCGACACGTTTGGTGAGCGACACGCGCTGCCGGCGGGCGATGCCGCGCCCATGATCGCGACCGTGCGCCGCGTGCTGGCGCATTTCCAACCGGACGTCGTTTTCCTGCACAAGCTTTCCAACCTCGACGTGCTCGAAACCCTGTCGACCATCGAGGTCCCGATCGTGCGGATGGTGCACGACCACGACCTGTACTGCCTCCGTGACTACAAGTATAATCCGCTCAACCGCCAGATCTGCACGCGTGGACTCTCCTCGTATTGCGTCTTTCCGTGTGGCGGAACGCTCGCGCGCAATCCGGGCGGCACGTTTCCCGTCACCTGGGTGAGCTATGGCGACAAGCAGCGGGAACTGGCGCTAAACCGGCGGTTTCAGCGGCTGATCGTCGCCACCGAGTTCATGAAACAGGAATTGGTCCGCAACGGGATCGACCCGGCGGGAATCGAGATCCATGCGCCGGTTCCGCGTTCGACCGGGGCCGCGTTCCAGTGCTCCTTCAGCGAGCGCAACCGGATTGTGTATGCCGGCCAAATCATCCGCGGCAAGGGCGTCGACGTCCTGCTCGAATCCCTGGCCCAGGTGCACAGCCCGTTCGAGTGCATCATTCTCGGCGAGGGCAATCATCGCGATCACTGCGAGCAGCTCAGTCACAAGCTGGGCCTTTCCGATCGCGTGCGCTTCACCGGGTTTGTGCCGCAGGCCGAGGTCAGCCGGTACTATGAAGACGCGAGTGTCGCCGTCATGAGTTCACTGTGGCCCGAGCCTTTCGGGGCCGTCGGCCTGGAGGCGATGCGGTGTGGGCTGCCCGTGGTGGCCTTCGACGCCGGTGGGATTCGTGAATGGTTGATCGACGGCTGGAACGGTTTCCTCGTGCCCTGGATGAACCGCCACCGCTACGCCGCCGCGGTCGAGTTGCTCCTGCGGGACAAGCCGCTCGCGCGCCAGCTCGGCGAGAACGCCCGGCAATGGGCGGGCGAACGCTTCGGGTTCCCTTCGTACATCGACGGCCTCGAGGGTCTGTTCCGCCGCATGGGCCGGCCCGCCCCCACCCCCCTTTCCGCATGAAAGAAAGCTTTCGCGTTCAACTCATCGCCGTGGTCGGCGGCAGTGCCGCTGGCAAAGGCTGGGTCGTGTCGCGGCTCTGCCGGCTGCTCGGTGACAAGGCCGCCCATCTTCAGCTCGACGATTTTTATCGCGATCGATCACATCTTCCGCCCGCGCGGCGCGCCCGGATCAATTTCGACGTGCCCCACGCGATCGACTGGCCGTGGACGGAACGGGTGCTTCGCGCCTGCGTCTCGGGCGAGCCGGCGGATCTGCCGCACTACGACTTCGCGACCTATTCGCGGCAGCCGTCCGGCCGGCCGTGGACCCCGCGGCCGCTCGTGTTCGTCGACGGGCTGTGGCTGCTGCGCCCACCCGCGGTGCGACGCATGTTCGATCTGAAGATTTTCCTGGATACGCCGACGGATTTGCGCCGCAGCCGGCGGCTGCTGCGCGACGTGGCCGAGCGGGGTTACACCGCCGGCGATGTCCAGCACCGGCTGCGGACCCTGGTCGAGCCGATGCATGAGCGGTACGTCGAGCCGCAGAAACGCTGGGCCGATGTCATCCTCGAGCAGCCGTTCAAGGAGCCCGAGTTGCTCCGGCTGGCCGATCGCCTTTGGAACCTGCTCCAAGCCGCCGGCGCCGCCGAGGGCTGCGTCCGTGAAACTTTCCGCACCGAACTGGCCGACCTGCTCGCCACCCATGAATACTGCAACTGAACGCCCGGTGCCGGCGGAGTTGTTGAACCACTTCGCGACCATCCAGTCGCCCTGGGGCCGCCGGCGGCTGCAGTGCTACCTGGTTTGGAAGCGGCTGATGTGGCGGTGGACCATCAACAGCGCGCATGCGGCGAAGCGCGGGCTCGACATCGTGGCGGGTTCCATCGCGCTGCTGCTGCTCAGTCCGCTGCTGCTGCTGATCGCCGCGTTGATCAAGCTGGAGGATCGCGGACCGGTTCTCTTCCCGCAGATACGGGTCGGCCGCTACGGCCGCGAATTCCGGATGTTCAAGTTCCGCTCCATGCGGATCGACGCCGAGGCGCGGCTGAAGGAATTGCTGGCGCGCAACCAGCATGCCCAGGGCGTGACCTTCAAGATCAAGGACGACCCGCGCATCACCCGCGTCGGCAAATGGCTGCGCAAATTCTCCTTCGACGAGCTGCCGCAGTTCTACAACGTGCTCCGGGGCGACATGTCGCTCGTGGGTCCGCGGCCGCCGGTGCCGCGCGAAGTGGCACTCTACTCCCTCGCCGACCGCCGCCGCCTGGCGGTCAAGCCCGGCATCACCTGCATCTGGCAAATCAGCGGGCGGGCCGAAATCGATTTTCCCGGGCAGGTGCAGCTCGACGTCCGGTACATCGAGAGCTCCAGCCTCGGACAGGACATCAAGATTCTGCTCAAAACCATCCCTGCGGTCCTTTCCGGGACCGGCGCGTATTGATGAAAGCCTTACTGATATGCCCTGCCGACCGGCCTGGTGTCGCCCACCTCGCCGAGAATGTGCCCCTTGCGGTCGCTCCGCTGCTCGGCAAATCGCTGGTCGAATATTGGCTGGAGTCGTTCGCCGCCCGCGGTGCGCACGAGGTGACGATCCTCGCGAGCGACCGCCCCGACCAGGTGCGCACGGTCGTTGGCGACGGTACCCGATGGGGACTGCGCGTCGACCTGCTGCCGAAGAGCCGCGAACTCACGGTGCCGGAAGCCCGGAGCAAATACCGCGGCCACGACGCGGATGGCTGGATGGAGGAGGACGTGGTGCTGATGGACACCCTGCCGGGGCTGCCGGGGTATCCACTTTTCGAGACCTACGCCGGCTGGTTCGCCGCGCTGCGGGCCTGGACGCCGCGCGCGATTACCCCCGCGCGCATTGGCGTGCGTGAAATCGAACCCGGCGTCTGGGTGGGCCTCCATGCGCAAATCGCATCCAATGTCCAGCTCCGCGCGCCGTGCTGGATCGGCAACCAGGCGATGATTGCGCCCGGCGCGATCATCGGGCCGAAGGCGCTGGTGGAGGACCGTGTGGTCGTCGAGCACGATGCCCGGATCGTCGAGAGTGTCGTCGGCCCGGAAACGTTCGTTGGTCCGCACATCGTGATCGAGCGCTCGCTGGCGAGTGGCAGCACCGTGGTGAACTGGAAAAGCGGCTCCTGCCTGCACGTGCCCGATGCCTTCCTCTTGTGTTCGCTCGACGCGCGGCGGTTCACCATGGCCCAGCCGGGGCTGTTCGCTCGCGCGCTCGCGGCCCTCGCCATGACCGCAACGGCTCCCGCCGCGCTGGTCGCGATGGGCATCGCGGTGATCCGCGGCGAATCGCCGCTCCAATTGCGGCTGGGCGTGCGGCCGCAACGCAACGCGCGGCGCGGACCGTTGCGGACGTTTGCGTATTACGAGCTGACGGGTGCGGGCAACTGGCTGCGCCGGTGGCCGCAGTTCTGGAATGTCGTGCGCGGCGATTTCACCTGGTTCGGCAACCGACCACTGCGGCCGACGCAGGCACTCGCCCTCGCGAACGATTTCGAGCGGCTCTGGCTCGCGGCCCCGGTCGGACTCGTGTCCCTCGCCGACGCCTGTGGCTGCTGGTCCGACCTGACGGATGAGGCGTGTGCGCACGCCAGTTACTACGCGGTCAACGCCAGCCGGTCGCTCGACTGGCTCATCTTCCGCCGCTCGCTGCTGCGCGCGGCCAGCGCCTGGCCGCTGATGCCGGGACGCCGGAAGAACGCAGGCGTGCCGCTCCCCCAACTCGTCCCCAAGCAGGAAGGCTGAACTCTCCCCGCGCGGCGCCGCCGTGCGTCCCGCCATCTGAATTTTGACCAAAGGAAATATGAAAATAGAGCACGACGGAAACAACCTGCGCGTGAGCGACATCGCCGAACTGAACGCCGTCAACGCGTCCTCGTTCCGTGATGAAGTTCGTGCCGCCATGCCTTCTTCGCCGGCGACGATTGAAATCGATTTGTCGCAGACCCGGTTCGTGGACAGCTCCGGCCTCGGCGCGCTGTTCGCGCTGTACAAGGCCGCAAGCCACGGCAACGACGGCGTCACGCTGCGGCTCCTCAACCCCCGCCCCTCCATCCAGCAGCTCTTCGAGCTGACGCAGCTCCACCAACTCTTTGAAATCTCCCGACGCTGATCCCGACGGATCGAGCGGGTAACGGACGGAGGGAACGGCGGCGCCGGCCGCCGGGCCGCTCCGCATCGACCGGATGCCGCCCCCCTTCCCACTCCCGCACTCCCTGCCTCCGCCATGACCGACTCCACCCCCGCCGAGCGCGGCATCTCCAATCGGGTCGTCTTCCGATGTGATTTGTCGGAGGCCCGGGTGGCCACGCGGATCCTGCGGGCGTTTCTGGCCGAGCAGGGGCTCGACGAGACGGAGCAGTTCAACTGCGAACTCTGCCTCGCGGAGGCCTGCAACAACGCCGTGCAGTATGCGACCGCCGCCGGCCGGAACGCACCCATCAGCGCGGAGGTGAACTGCCACACGTCCAATGTGGAGATGCGCGTCATCGATCACACGGAGGGATTCACGCTGGCGGCGCGAGCCGGCTCGATCGATCCGCACCGGGAAAATGGCCGCGGGTTGTTCATCATCCAGTCGCTGATGGACGACGTGCAGTATTACCGCTGCGATGGCACGAACATCCTCACGATGCGCAAGGTGCGCACGCGCCAGCAGCACCGGCCCGAGCACGATGCGGCCGCGGCCACGCTGGAGGACGCCCGCCGCCAGATTGAAAGCTGCCAGCAGACGATCAGCGGGATGGCGCGCGAGCTCTGCTTTCGCTCCGAGAGCCTCGCCGCCATTTTTCGCTGCTGCACGGAGCTGGGTCGTACCAGCGACCTGGAGGGATTCGGCAACCGTCTCCTGAACGATCTGCTCCACCTGACCACCGCGGACTGGTTTGTGCTGCGACTGGTGCCGGTCGGCGGGGCGCAGCTGGAGGTTTTTGTCGCGTCCGCGCCGGAGTTGCGGACCGAGCCGCTCGTTCTTGGCCAGGCTCCGACCGCTGATGCGTCGTCGGAACTGCTCGCGGCGCGAAAACGGCGTGACGTCGAGTTCGACGCGCGGCGCGCGACCGCGACATCGGAACCGCTGCGTGCGATCGGGCCGGCGGCCAACGGGATCGTGCAGCCGCTCCTCTTCAACGACAAGCTGGTCGGCACGCTCGCGATCGGGCGCCGCGAAGCCGATGCGCCGTTCTCGGCGTTGCAGGCGGAAATGATCCGGACGTTTTCGGAATTCATGGCTGTCCAGGTGGTCAACGCCCGCCACCTTGAGGAACAGGTGCACGCGCGGCTGGTGGCGCACGAACTCGACATCGCGCACCGGATTCAGCGCGCCCTGCTGCCCCGTTCGCTGCCGCAGCTGGCGGGATTCGGGCTGGCGGCGAATTGGGAAAGTGCCCGCCAGGTGGGCGGAGATTTTTACGACGCCATTCCCCTCAACGATCATTCGCTCCTGCTCGTCGTCGCCGACGTGATGGGCAAGGGAGTGCCGGCCGCCATGTTCGCGACGATCATGCGCAGCCTGCTTCGCGCCATGGCCGCGCGCAGTCATCATCCGACGCGGCTGCTGAAGCGGCTGAACGAGCTGCTGTACGAGGAACTGTCGAGCGTCGGCATGTTCATCACCGCGCAACTCGTCTTCGTCGATCTCCAGCGGCGTCAACTCGTGGCCGCGAGCGCGGGGCATTGTCCCGTGCTCCTCATCTCCGGCGCTACCGTCCGCACCCTGCGCGTGACCGGCACGCCGCTCGGCATCCTGCCGAACACCACGTTTCGCCAGCACACCGCGACGTTCGCCTCGCCGGCGGGACTGCTCCTTTATACCGATGGCGTGACCGAGGCGCTGAATCCCGCGGGGGAACTGTTCGGCCACGACCGGCTGGCCCAATGGCTCACGACCTGCGCCCAGCTGCCGTTGTCCGCCGAGGCGGTGCGCGATCAACTCGCGGCGGAGATGCTGCGCTTCCGCGGTGCGACCCCGCTGCGCGATGACCAGGCTTTCCTCGTGCTCGCCGAACATTCGCCGGTCCCGCGGCGAACCCTGCCGTCGGATGAACCGCGGTCCGAGTTCAGCCTCGTCGCGCCGGGACTCGAGGACGCGGCCGGTGTCGTCGCGACCCTTCCCCCGGTCACCTGACGCTGCGCCTGCCGTATCCCGTTTTTCACCACTCAACCCCCGGTCATCTCCTCCCTTATGCCATGAAACCAGTCCTGCCCCTCTTTGTGTTCATCGACGCGTGCGGATGGGAAATCATCCAGCACCGGAACTTTGCGAGCGAGTACGCACCGTTCCGGCGCCGGCTGCGGTCGGTGTTCGGTTACAGCTCCGCCTGCATTCCGTCGATCCTGTCCGGCCGCTGGCCGGCCGAGCATCGCAACTGGTCCTATTTTGTCTACGACCCGAAGAACTCGCCGTTTCAATCGCTGCGGCTGCTGCGCTGGCTGCCCAACTTCATCACCAGCCGCCGGCGGGTGCGCCGCTGGCTCTCGAAGTTCGTGAAGGTGCAGCTGAAGTTCCGCGGCTACTTCGATCTGTACAACATTCCCTTTCGCTACATCTCGCTGTTCGACTTCACGGAGAAGAAGAATCCGCTCCAGCCCTGCGGGATGAACCGCGGCCCCAACATCTTCGACTTCCTCCAGGAACGCGGCATCCGCTATCACGTGAGCGAACCGACGCGCGGCGAGGACGAGAACCTGGACGCGGTCCTGAAGGACATCACCACTGAGGTGATCGATTTCGCGTTTGTGTACTGGCCGGAGCTGGACGGGCTCATGCATCGCGTGGGCAACGATTCGTCCGAGGTGCCGGACAAGCTTCGGGCGTACGAGCAGAAGCTCGATCGGTTGCTGCTCGGCGCGCAGGAGCATTACGAGCAGGTGCAATTGTACGTTTTCAGCGATCACGGCATGGCGAACTGCGACCAGCACGTCGACTTGCGCACCCGCATCGATGCGCTGGGACTGCGCATGGGCGAGGACTACGCGGTCGTCTACGATTCGACCATGGCGCGATTCTGGTTTTTCAACGAGCCCGCGCGGCGAACGGTCACGGAGGAGTTGGGCAAGGTGCCGGAGGGCCAGATTCTCAGCGACGCGGAACTCGCGGATCTGGGCACGCTCTTTCCGGATCGGTATTTCGGAGAGCTGATCTTCCTGATGGAGGAAGGCACGTTGATTGTGCCGAGCCACATGGGGGAGCGGCCGATTCGAGCCATGCATGGCTATGGCAGCATTTCGAAAGCGCTCATGGGCACGACCATGACAGCGCGGCCTTGTCACTCGACAACGGCAAACGCTGGGCCACCGATGCGCCCCTGCGCGCGGGACTCCAGGAAATCCGCACCGCGGCGCTGCCGGTCCTGGCGGCGTTTCCCCGCCAGCAGCTGACGCGCGAACAGGCCCGGGCGTTTTCCGATACGGTCACGGCGAGCTTCGCCACCATGGCGAAAACGTGCAAGCTGGCGCCCAAGGCGGACGCGACGCTGCATGCGCTCATCGTCGAATTGCTCCAGGGCGCCGCGCTCCTGACGGAAAACCCCAACTCGCAGGAAGCCTTCGCGGCGATCACGAAGGTGCTGCGGCAGTATCCGGAATATTTTGACGATCCCGGATGGACGCCGCTCCCGGGCGCCCAGACCTGACGTCGTTCGCAACCGCGCGCAGGCGTTGCGCTCCCGCGCTCACCTCGTGGCAGCCAGGGCCGCGATGCTGCCGTAGCAGCGGAGGTGACGACGCTGGCCGGCTACTGCGTCGCTCCAATTTCGCGATTTGATCGCGTGTCGGCGTCCGGGCCTCGAGCCCGCTCCAGCCATTTGCGGCGCCCACGGTGGATCGTTTTCGCTTTGCTACCCCGCAAGTCGCGACTTCGCTTCACCCGTGAGGTTGCCCCACCTCCATGTCTTGCCCATGTGCGTCTGCGTTGCCGGCCTCTTGCGCGCGGCATCGTTCGACGATCGCGTCGAGTCGCTGCTCCGGCCGCCGATGGCTGCAATGATCGCGCTTTCCCCGGAGGGCCAGCGCATCGCCTACACGACGCAGGGCGGCAGGCATCTCAGGATCGTGATCATGGACCTCGATCATCCGGGGCCGAAACGGTCACTGATCGTGGATCCCGATCGCGGCGCGGCTTCCCCACCGGCCCAATCGCCGGCGCAATTGCGTTTCCTCCGCTGGGCCACGGCCGGCCGGCTCGTGTTTGCCCCCACCCCGCGTGTCGTTCCTTTGCTGCCGGTGACGGACCAGACCGGACGCCTTGTCCCCAATCCCGACGGGCCCACCATTGTTTCGCCGATCATGGTCATGGACGCCGACGGCAAGCAGCGCGGGACGTTGGTCGATGCACGTGATTTCATGGAGACATCGGCGGACGCGGTGCGGACGCTCGGGGATCTTCTGCGGACACCGAAGGAACTCGCGGCGACCCGCAAGGAGCCCGTCCGGTGGCGGATGCCGCACCTCGATATTCTGGGATTTGTCCCTGGCAAACGGGATCAACTCATCATCGAGACGCGCGGCGGTTACAGCATCCCGATGCAGCACTCGATCGATATCCGCACCGGCAGCGTCAGCATGTTTGGTGGCAACTGGCCGTCGCCGCCGGGCGAGCCGCAGGTTTTCGACTGGTATCGGCTGAAGGTCGTCGGCGAACGCAAGGATGCGGTGCGCCCGACGACGGCATGGCGGGATGACGAGCTCGGCCGGGTGCAGCGGGAACTCGAGTTGAAATTCCCGCGGCGGGTCGTCGAGATTCTGGACTGGAGCGAGACTCGCGCGCGGGTGCTTTTTCGTGTCACGGGTGGCAGCGACCCGGGACGCATCTTCGTGTTTCAGCGACCGGAAGATCTCGCGCTCGAAATTCTCCGCCGCGCCCCGTGGCTGAACGCGTCGAAGCTCAACGACACGCGCTTCTTCGAATTCGATGCGCCCGATGGCGCCCGCCTCAGCGGGTATCTGACGTGGCCCAAAAAAACGCGGCGCCATCCGCCGCCGCTGCTGGTGGTTTTCCCCTCCGGGTTTCCCGGGCGGGCCCAGCCGGCGTTCGATCCCGAGGCGCAAGTCTTCGCGGACCTGGGCTTCGTCGTCGCACGGTTGAATCACCGCGGCGTCGCGGGCGTCAGGGCGGAGGATCTCACCGCGCTGCGCACGGCTGTCGATCGCGTTTCGGTGGACGACGTGCGGGTGGCGATCGAGTGGCTCGCGCAGCGGTTTGGGGACCGCCCGTTTGACCGCAAGCGCGTCGCGGCGCTGGGCCGGGGTTTTGGCGGCTACCTCGCCGTGCGCGCGCTGCAGCTCCAGCCCGATGTGTTTCGCGGTGCCATTGCCATCGACGCACCGATGGATCTGCGTCCGTGGCTGCAACCCCGGCAGACGACCGGCAGGTCGGCTCCCGGGGCGATGGCAGTGCGCGACATTCCCGCTGCGCTGATCGATCACGAGCGGGCGGACTGGAAAAACCTGTCGGTGCTGGACCAGGCGGAGGCGCTGACGAATCCGGTGCTGCTCCTCGTCGAGTCGACGCGCAGCCCGGCGATTGATGTATCCACCGCCGAATTGCGCGCAAAATTGCATGCTTTCGGTCGCATGCCGGATTACATCGAGCTCGATCCGGGTTTCACCGCGGCACGGCCGGCATCGCGCGCCGCGGTCTATCGGAGGATCGAGGAGTTCCTCAACCTGCATCTCGATAACTCCGCCGTGAAAATCGGCCCGGCGAAAGAGGTGGAGTAAGCCGCCATGAATACGCCAGGCACGGACACAGAGGACCCCGGGCGGCGCAGGCGAATGAAACGCACCGCCGTCATGACGTGGCTCGCGCTCGCATTGTACGCCGGCGGGCTGAGCCTGTCGGTGGAGGCAGCCGAGACGCGGGAGGCCACCGCCGCCCCAGTCGAACTGCCGCCGATGATGGTCGAGGAGTCGATTTCCAGCGCGCCGTGGTTCCATGTGCATGTCGGCGGCGCCGAGTTTCTCTCGCGATGTTCGGCCTCCACGACGCGCCAGTTCATCGAGGCGTGGCTCACCCGGATGCAGCTCGTGCGGGTGTTGGTGCCGGAGGACTTTCTGGCGCGGATGGACGTGCCGACCGTGATCGTACTCTACGCGCAGGATTTGCAGCAGACGATAAGCGCCGAGATCCAGCGTGAGTTGCAGGCGGGTGACGACGGGAGGCGGGACGGCGATCCTGTGCGCGGGAGCCGCGTCAATATCGCGCCCAACATGCGGCTCAGCGATCGCGACATGCACGCGTCGATTGTCTACATCGACGAATCCCTGTTCGACGCCTCCACCCTGAGCATCGCGCCGGGTCACGTGCGTTTTTTACTTCAGGGCCGCGTGCCGGAACTCCCCCTGTGGCTGGTGGAGGGGATCGAGCGCACGTGGCGCACGTCGGATTTCGTGCTCGAGCCGATCACCCTCCGCCCGCTGGTCTGGCACAACCAGGATGAGAGCGACGCGCTCGCGAGGGACGCTTCGCGCCCGCGCGCCCTGCTGCCGGCCGCCGAACTCTTCGCGACCGACGCATTACGCGCCGCGGAAAACCGGCATCCGCGGCGGGCGGCGACCCGGGCCTCCGAGCAAGACCTGTTCTTCCGGTGGGCGCTCGTATCCGGCGGCCGGACACGCGAGGCGCTCTGGAAACTCGCCGCCCGCGCCGCGGAGGGCCCGGTGACCGGGGAGGTTTTCGAGGCCTGTTTCGGCTTCGATTTCTCCGAGCTGCGCGACCGGCTCAGCGATTACCTGCCGAAGGCCGTGGAAGAGATGGCGCGGATCCAGCCCGGCAAGCTGCCGCCCTTGCCGGAGTTCGAGGTGGAACGCGCCACACCCAACGAGATCGCGCGCGTCCGCGGCGAATGGGAGCGGCTTGCGATCGGACACGTCCAGCGCCGGCTGCCGCAGGCGCGGGAACCCTACATCGCGCAGGCGCGCCGTACTCTGCGCCGGGCCTTCGACGCCGGCGATCGCGATCCGCGGCTGCTCGCGACGATGGGACTCTGCGAAATCGACGCGGGCAACGAGGGCGGCGCGCGCGAATTTCTCGAGCCGGCGATCGCCACCGGCGTGGTGAGACCGCGCGGGTATTACGAGCTGGGCCGGCTCCGCTTTGCCGCTCTGCAGCGCGGCGTGCCGGACACGAAACTGTTTTCGTTCACCGAACTCATGCCGATCTTAGAGCCGCTGCGGCGGGCGTTGACGCAGGCGCCACCGCTGCCCGAGGTTTTTGTCCTGCTGGCCGAGGCGTGGGCGCGCTGCGAGATGGCCCCCAACGCCGCCGAGTTCGCGGAACTGGAGACGGGCGCACGGCTCTTCGCGCGCCGTCCGGCCGTTGGACTTTCCATCGCGCTCGCCCTCGCGCGGCACGGAAGAAAAGCCGAAGCGGCCGCCATACTCGACGCCACTACCGGCTATACGACGGATGAAAACACCCGGGCAGGGATCACCCGGTTGCGCACGGAGCTGGCGGCCGCCTCGGCGCGACCTCCCGCCGACCAACTGCCCGCCGCAGGCCGTTGAACACTTTTGGGCCACGAAGCCTCATCGAGGTCCCTGGTCCCTGGTCCCTGGTCTCTGGCCTCTGGTCTCTGGTCTCTGGTCTCTGGTCTCTGGTCTCTGGTCTTCAGTTGCGACGCCGCTCCGGCGCGAGATTCCTTGTTTCCTTCGCCCCGGCATGCAGACTCGGCTCGTTCCCGGCGCCCGCTCCTTTTCCCTATGAACTCTAGCTCCTCGGGTGATCTCACCCGCCGTGACTTCCTTCAACACGCCGGTCGCGTTGCGACGGTGTCCGCGCTCGCCGGCGTCAGCGTGTCCTACGTGCACGCTGCCGGCAGCGACATGATTCAGATCGCGCTCGTCGGCTGTGGCGGTCGCGGCACCGGCGCGGCCGGCCAGGCGCTCTCGACCACCAGCGGACCCATCAAGCTCGTCGCGATGGCCGATGTCTTCGAGGCGCGACTGAAGGGCTCGCACGAGCGGCTGAGCAAACAGTTCGAAGCGACTCCCGCGCTGCTCAACGTTCCACCCGACCGGCGCTTCCTCGGGTTCGACGCGTATAAGCAGGCCATGGACGTGCTGAAGCCGGGCGACGTCGTCATCCTCGCCACGCCGCCGGCGTTTCGCTGGGTGCATTTCCGCTACGCGATCGCGAAAAAACTCCACGTGTTCCTGGAAAAGCCGCTCTCCGTCGACGGCCCCACGAGCAAGCGGATGTTCGCGCTCGGCGAGGAAGCGTCGGCAAAGAATCTCAAGGTCGGCGTGGGCCTGATGGTCCGCCACTGCCGGGGCCGGCAGGAGCTGTATCAGCGGATCCGCGACGGCCAGATTGGCGAAATCGTGGCGATGCGCGCCTACCGCATGGGCTCCGGCGGCGGCACCGCCGGCCCGAAGCCGCCCAACATTTCCGAACTGATGTATCAGATTTCCAAGTTCCACGCCTTCCTCTGGTTGAGCGGTGGCGTGTTTTCGGATTACTACATCCACCAGATCGACGAATGCTCCTGGATGAAGGACGCCTGGCCCGTCGAGGCGATGGCGGTCGGCGGCCGCCACTACCGCGGCGATTCGCTCGACCAGAATTTCGACACGTATTCCGTCCAATACACGTACCCCGACGGCACGAAGCTCTACTATGAGGGCCGCAACATGCCCGGCGTGCACAACGAGTTTGCGAGTTACGCCCATGGCTCGAAGGGTTCGGCCGTCATCACCACGCGTTCTCACCATCCCGGACGGGTGCGCATCTACGCCGGCCAGAAGATTCCGCGCATCCTGACGCCGAAGGACAAAATCGATCTGGCCGATCCGAACCTGCGCTGGGCCTACCCCGAGGGGGAGAAAAACCCGCAACAGCTCGAATGGGACGACATGATTGCGGCCATCCGGCAGGACCGCCCCTACAACGAGGTGAAGCGCGGCGTGGAGGCAAGCCTCGTCGCGTCGATGGGCCGCATGGCCGCCCACACGGGCCGGGTCATCACCTTCGACGACATCCTCAACTGCGACCACGAGTTCGCGCCCGGCGTGGACACGCTCACGAGCGACTCACCCTCGCCGCTCCAACTCGAGACCAACGGCCGCTACCCGATTCCGCAGCCCGGCATCCAGACTGCCCGCGAATATGGCCCGGTTGTCCCGGCGGCACCGAAGCTCAACACGGCTGCGCGCTGAGCATCTCGTCCTCACCGACGGGCACTTTCATTTGCGGTCTTCGTCGCGCGCATCCCGATTTCGATGACAGTCTGCCAGCCGTCGGCCGCGGGGCCGTCCACCAGCGTCCAGCCGCCGGGAAAACTCTCGTCGAACCTGGCTTTCACATAGCGCAAACCGGTCCCACCCGCCGGCCGGCCCGGCGGTGCGTGCACCTCGCCCGGTGATAGGAAAACATAGCGCCGCACTCCCTGCGCCGGGCGTTCCACCGTGAGGCGGAACGTCGCGGCCGCCGCCACACCCGTCGACCGCTAGTGCACGAAACCGTTTTCGATCAGCGTGAGAAACACCGCGGGCGGCACCGGCTCGGTTTCGTCCACTCCCGTCGCCTCGAGGTGCCACGTCCGGCCGGTGCGCACGCTCATCACGCGCAGGTGCGCGCGGCACAGCTCGAGCTCCTGCCCGAGCGGGATGAGTTTTTCCGCCGACACGCGCGCGACCGAGCGAAACTCGTCGGCAAGATCGTCGATCAACTTCACCGCGCTGCGCGGATCCTGTTCGACGATCTCGGTCAGCACCGCGAGCGTGTTGAGCAGGAAATGGGGCTGGAGGTCCTTCTTGAGCAGCTCGGTTTCGAGCCGGGCCGCGGCGAGTTGCGCCGCGCGCGCCTGCCGCCGCTCGTCGTGCAATTGCAGCGCAAGCGAGGCGATGATCCCGAGCAGCGCCGGCAAAAATTTCATGAAGAAGCTCGCCCGGTAATCCTCGGCCTCGAACGCCAGGAGTAGTCCGCTCGTCGCCACCCCGAGCACCACCGGCCAGGCGCCCCGCCGCCGCCGCCACACCGCCCACGCCGCGCAGGCAAGCGCCACGCCGATTGTGACGGCGAGGAGGCGCACGCCCTCCAGGTTCATGCGCGCCGGGCTCAGCCACGACACGAGCGCCAGCACCGGCACGAGCAGCCCGAGAAGCAATCGCCGGTGCGGCACTTCAAACTGCACAATGACCAGCGCCACCATCAGCAGTCCCTGCAAGCCCACGAGCGTCGTCATCGCGGAGAGGACCGGATAGTGCCAGTCGGCCGGATACGCAAAGAACCAGCGCACCGCCTGCAATGCCTGCATGATCGCACCGGTTATACACACGCCGCCCAGCAGCAGCACCGTCCCCCGCCGGGCCGCGAGCAGCCACATGATCAGGCTGGCGAGCGCCATCATGAACAGCGCCCCCGCCGCCAGCGTGGGCACAAACGCCTCGCGCAGCACCTTGCCCTGCAGTAATGCCGGCGCATCGACGAGGAAACGAAAGCCCGAGCCCGGCGCGGGAAATCCGCAGCGGTGGCTCGACGTGCGCAACGCCACGACGTGCTCGCCCGGGCCAAGCAAACCCGCGGGAATCGAAAAGCTCTTGTCCAGATGACCGGCCACTTCCGCTGCCGCCGTGTCTCCCGGCACGCCCGAGTGCCCCAACTGCATTCCGTCCCAGAACAGTTCATACGCTCGCACGCTCGAGATCATGATGCCCGCCGGCAGCGTTCCCCGCCCCTCGGGACCCATCCGCACCCGAAAACGCACCCAGTCGACCCCCGAGCGCGCGGGCAAATCCCAGAATCCGGCCGCTTGCCAGGCGGAATCGTCCCACGCCGGCTGCGACCAGTTTGGATCGTCGCCGCGCCGGAACCTCACCTCGGAGTATTGCAACTCGGCCGGCAATGCCTCGAACCAGCGGCGCACCGAGAGCGGATACGCCGCCACCGGGTGCTTCCACTGCCGGGCTCCCGGCGACATCTGAAGCTCGCGCGTCGCCGCCGGCGTGGCGCCCACGGCGGTGGTTGCCGCGGCAAACGTGGGCGCGGCAACGATCGCGACGAGAAGCAGCGGGGAAAACGAGCGGGCGCGGACCACGATGCGCATCCTGCCGCCGCCCCCCACTCCAGTCCACGCGTTTCCCGAGCGGTTCACTCGATCGGCGAGCCGTTCGCTCGCCCCCGACGATGCTTGCGGCGCAGGCCATAACGGTGTTCGAATGCCGGCCGCCTCAGCCCGCGATGAAAGAGGTACAACGCAACTCATGACCGACCCTCGGCCCAGCCGGTGGATGAATGACGGGCGGCGGTGTCGAACCTCCGCCCGGGAGACCTTCTCTGCGGTCCCGGCTGACGGGCACCGCGCATTCCCAATCGCCATCGGCGTCGCCCGATGCGTTGCCGGCGGACCGGCGTGCTTCGTCGGGCGTCACCTGATCCTTTATGTCCTCCTATAATCGTCGTCAGTTCATCAAGTCCGCGTCCGTCACCGGAGCCGGACTTTTGATTCTCAAGAGCGGCACGCTCTTCGGCCAGAACCGGCCCAGCAACAAACTCAACATTGCCCTGATCGGCGTGTGGGGCCGGGGGCTCGCGCACTACAACGTGCTGAAAAACGAAAACGTCGTCGCCCTCTGCGATATCAACGAGCAGCGTCTGCCGGTCGCGCTGAAGACTTTCGCAGGCGCGAAGACGTACGTCGACTGGAGAAAGTGCATCGAGCAAAAAGACATCGACGCGGTCGTCTGCTGCACGCCGGATCACCATCACGCCCACATCGCGATTTGGGCGATGAACCGCGACAAGCACGTCTACATGGAGAAGCCGATTGCGCTGACGGTCGCGGAGACGCGGGCAGTGCGGGCATTGTATCTGAAAAAGAAGAACAAGCTCGCGACGCAGGCCGGCACCCAGCGCCATGCGATTCCCAATTTCTCGCGCGTGAAGGAAATGGTGCGCGACGGCGCGGTCGGCACGCTGCAGGGCGCTTTCGCGTGGGGCAACCGCCAGTTGCCGCGCCCGGGTTACCTGCCCGGCGAGGGTTTGCCCCCGGCGACGCTGCATTACGATCTGTGGCTCGGGCCGGCGCCGTTCCATCCGTACAATCCGGGTTATTTCTCCGGCGGTCCGGGCGCGAATTGTCTTCAGTGGAATATGTTTTGGGACTTCGGGACCGGCCAGGTCGGTGACATGGGCAACCACACGATGGACCTCGCGTGGAACGCCATCGACGCAACGCATCCGACCGCGGTCGAAGCGAAGGGCGATCCGGTCAACCCGGACGTCACACCGGTGAAAATGGAAGCCCATTTCGAGCACCCGGCCAACGACTGGCGGCCGGGGATCCGCGTGAGTTGGTATCAGGGGAAGGTGTTCCCGACTTCGCCGAAGAAATACATCGATCTCGATGGCATCGGCCACGGCGCGATGTTCAAGGGCACGAAGGGCGTGCTGCTGGCGGACTTCAACAGCCGGATGCTCATTCCCGACGCGAAGGCGGACCTCACCGACTACAAAATTCGTCCGAAGGACAAGATGCTGCCGGAAATCGGCGGCTTCCAGGAGCAGTGGATCAACGCCTGCAAGGGCGATCCGACGAAGACGTCATGTAATTTCGACTACAACGGGCTGCTGACCGAGCAGATGGCGTTGGGCCTGGTGGCG
>JAUSID010000184.1 GCA_030648295.1 Opitutaceae bacterium
ATAGACTGCGAGCGGGTTATGGTTGGCGGTATAGGTGCCAAGGCCGCCGGAGTATTTGTCGCCGTACTCCGATTTTTGGCCGAGCGTGAACCAGATGCCGCGATAGCCGTCGGCGCGGGGGGAGGCGGGAGATTCGGCCGCGAGCGCGGTGGGCGAAACGAGCGCGAGCAGGACGAGGACGAAGCGAACGGTCATGCGGAAAGGGGATACAAAACGCCGGGTCATGCCGAGCCTCGAAAGCGAGGGAACACCAGGGACAGGTCAATTATCCCCGGACATCGCAGAAGGGACAGGTCGATTATCCCCAAATTCGGGTATACGTGGTTCTCGTCAGGCGGACCCCGCGGGGCAGGCTGGGTTGCCATGAGACAGTCGCGCATCAAGATTTCACCAGCAGAGGGCGAGGCGACGTATCACTGCATGAGCCACACCGTGAACGGCGAGTGGCTGTTTGCGGATGTGGACAAGGAAATCCTCCGCAAGCAAGTCTGGCAAGTGGCGGATTACTGCGATGTCGCTCACCGGAATTGACCCACCCCTGCTCAGCTAAATTGACCCACCTGGTGGCGGCGTAGCACGGCCAGTGTTCTCTTCCAAGTAGTGGCAGTTGGGGCTGCGGAGAACGCGGCGGCGGACGCTGGTGGGCAGGAAAAATCCCCACCCTACCTTGTGGACCGGTGAGGGTCATTCCGGTAAGATGGGGACCTCTTGACTTACCTTTTCAGTTTAAGTGGGGAGTTTGGTTTTTTGCGATAACGATCCAGGAGTGTTTCGAGTTTCGGCCGCGGTGGTATCGCGAAGGCGCGGTAGTGCCCGCGCTGGTGCTCGCGTATTACGCGCTCTTGCGATCGATCCTGCGAACCTGGCCCCAGCTGCGGCGATGTCTGGCGCGATGCCGGCATTGCCGGATTTTTTTCGTCACCCATCCGCGCAATGCCGGTCGGTGCGACCTGCGGTGTCCGTTTGGTTGCAGAGAGTCCCAGCGGCGGCGGCGGTCGACGCAGCGCAGCGTGGAATATTACCGTGGGGTGGAGGGCCGCCGAAAGAAGCGGCAGCAGAACGGCAAACGCCGGGCGGCCGCGACGGCGGTCGCGGCGAAGGTGGTGGCCGCAGCCCCGGTGCCGAACGCCGGGATGGTGGAGCATGTGCGCATGGTCGTGAGTCTCATCGAGGGCCGGCCGGTGAGCCGGGCAGAGATTGGGGCCATGCTGAAGAAAGTTTTGAGACAACACCGCATGCCCAAGCGGGGAAAGATCGGCGATAGTGTCGTCCGGTCCGATGAACACCCTCCCTGAAGCCGCCGCCGCGGCACCCGAAGTCGAACTCTCGCAGTTGGACCTGCGTTATGAGACGTGCCGGCTGAAACACGCCGCGCTCGAGGAGCGGCTCTTGGGCTCGATCGCGGAGCGCGGGATCGAGGAGCCGCTCGAAGGGGTCGAGGTGGGGGAAACTCGGATACTCCTGAACGGGTTCAAGCGCTATCGCTGTGCACGGAAGCTCGGGATCGCGGTGGTGCCGTATGCTTCGCTCGGACGGGACGAGGCGACGGGGATCATCGGGCTGTTGCGAATCGCCAACGACAAAGCCCTGAGCATCCTGGAACAAGCCGCGTTCATCGACGAGTTGCAGCACGCGCGCCATCTGGGGCTCGCGCAGCTCGCGACGGAACTGTCGCGCAGCAAGGCCTGGGTGAGCATGCGGCTGGGGCTCATCGGCGAAATGAGCCCGGCGGTGCGGCAAAGACTCTTCGCCGGGTCTTTCCCCGTGTACGCGTACATGTACACCCTGCGTCCGTTCATGCGCATGAACGGGCGCGCGAAGGAGGTGGAGCAGTTTGTGTTGGCGGTGAGCGGCCAGGGCTTGAGTGTGCGCGATATCGAGCTGTTGGCCCGCGGTTTCTTCCGCGGCCCGGAGTCTTTCCGGCAGGAGATCGTCCAGGGTAACGTCGCCTTGCCGCTGGCCCGGATGCGAGAGGTGCCCGCCGGTCCCGCGGGGTGCGACGAGTTTGAAGGCACGATGCTGCGGGACTTGGAGGTGACGCAAAAGTACATGCTGCGGGTGATGGGCAAAAGCGAGGATGCGCGGCTGGCGAGCGGACCGTTCCACGCCCAGGCGCAGCTCTTGACGGCGGGGATTTTAAGCCGGGGGCCAGGGTTCCTGGACTCGGTCAGGAGGCTCCATGATCGCGGCGGACAAACGTAAGGCAATTTTCCTGCTCCACCAGGAGGGGATGCAGGTGCGCGAGATCGCCCGGCGGCTGAAGCTGAGCCGCAACACGGTGCGCACCATTATCACGCAAGCGGGGGCCATGCCGCCGGGGGAGCGCGCCGGCAAGCAGCAGGTCGACGTGGAGTTGTTGCGGCGACTCTATCAGGCATGCGACGGGTGGGTCGTGCGGATGCACGAGAAACTGGTGGAGGAGCATGGCCTCAAGATTACGTATCCCACCTTGACGCGAATGCTGCGCGATCTCGCCATCAGTCACCCACGAGAGGAGCGCTGTGATCGCGTGCCCGACCAACCCGGAGCGGAAATGCAGCACGATACCAGTCCCTATGAGATCGAGCTGCTGGGGCGGCGAACCAAGGTGGTCGCGAGCCTGCTTTATCTGCGGTACTCGAAGCGCCGGTATCTAAAATTTTATCGTACCTTTCAGCGCTTCCGGATGAAGTGCTTCTTCCACGAGGCGTTGACGTTTTGGGGCTACGCCGCCCGGCGCTGTATTATCGACAACACGAATCTGGCGCGACTGCGGGGGACGGGAAAGGCGGCGGTGATGGTCCCGGAAATGGCGGTCTTCGGCGCCCACTACGGCTTCGAGTTTGTCTGTCATGAGGTGCTCCATTCAGATCGAAAAGGCGGTGAGGAGCGGAGTTTTTGGACCACCGAGACCAACTTCCTGCCCGGCCGCAGCTTCCAGAGTTTAGAGGATCTCAACGCGCAGGCCCTGGAATGGTCCACGGTGCGGATGGAGCACCGGGCCCAGACCAAGGCGAGGATCGTGCCCGCGAAAGCCTTCGAGCATGAAATCGGCTATCTCACGGCGTTGCCCGCGCACCTGCCCGCGCCCTATCGGGTGCACGAACGGGACACCGACCAGTACGGCTACATCGCTTTTGACGGTAATTATTACTGGGTACCCGGCACGCAACGCGACCAGGTCAAGGTTTTGGAGTATGGGGATCGGCTGAAGCTCTACCGGGCCCGGGAAGGCGTGGCCGAGTATCCGATCGCATTGGACGGGATCAAGAACGCCCAGTTCCGGCCGGAAGGGCTGCCGCCGCCCCGCCACCACGCGCACAACCGCCGCGATCGGACGCAGGCGGAAGAAAAGCATTTGCGCAGCGTGGGCGCGGCGGTCGGGGCCTATCTGGACTTTGTCCTGCCGCAGAAGGGCATCCAACGCCATCAGTTGGTCCGCAAACTCCTGGGTTTGAGTCGCCGGATGACACCCGAACTCTTCGGGCGCAGTATCGAGCGGGCGCACAAGTACCAGATCACCGACGTCGCGACCGTCGAGCGGATCGCGGTCTTATTCCTCCACCAGGGGCTGGGCGAACTGCCGCGGCCCGAAATCGACGAGGCATTCCGGGAGCGGGCGGCGTACCAGGAGGGGTCGCTGACCGATCCGCCGGACTGGTCCCTTTACGAAGACCATGAATGAAACCCGGAGCGCATCGTTAAAGTATCTGCGACTCGGCGGGCTGCTCGCCCACTGGGATTCGTACCTGAAACTCGCCGCGGAAAAACGCTTCTCCCACGACCACCTGCTCAATCACGTCGTCACGGAGGAATGCAGGATTAAACGGGAGAACGCCCGCCAGCGCCGGCTCCGCGGCGCGCATATCCCGGAGGAGTTGGTGATGGAGACCTTCCCTTTCGCGCTTCAGCCCAAGCTCAATAAGAAGAAGATCATGGAGCTGTATGACACTCTTGGTTACATGCGACACCACCAGAACATCATCTGGCTCGGCGCCACGGGCTGCGGCAAGACCGGCCTGGCCACGAGCTTTCTCATCCACGCCATCAACCAGGGCTACACCGGCCGCTATGTCCTGTTTGCCGACCTGGTCAGCGAACTCTACCGGGCGGTCGCCGATCACTCCGAAGCGAAGGTGCTCAAAACCTACGGCGCCATTGAATGTTTGCAGGTCGACGAGATCGGCTACGTCGAGGTCGAGCCCATCCAAGTCGGACTCTTCTTCACGCTCATGCAGCAGCGGCACAAAAAGAAACCGACCCTCCTCACCTCAAACCTGGGGTTCGGCGAATGGCGCTCGTTCCTCAAGAATGATCACCTCACCGCCGCCCTGATCGACCGGCTGACGGAAAACAGCCACGTCATCAACATGAAGGAGTGTGTCAGCATCAGGCCCAAGTTGAAGCCGGAGCCGTGACCTTCCACGAACGCCGAGCGCAGGCCGAGCGCCTGCGGGCCATCCCCTTGGACGCGGTGCTTCCGCTGTGCGGTGCCGAGCCCGACCGCCACGATCCGTCCAAGTGGCATACTTCCGTGGGAGTTGTTTCCGTCGCTGGCGCCAAATTTATGAACTGGAAGCGGGGCCGCGGTGGCGGTGGCGCCATCGATCTGGTGATCCACCTGCACGACCTCGGCTTCAAAGACGCCGTCGACTGGCTCGGCCAACATTTTGGCGGCCAGCTCCCGCCGTCATGGCCGGCTCCGTCGCCACTGCCTCAGTTAGCGCGGTTAACGCTTCCGCCGCGCGAGCCCGCCATGCTCTGGCGCGTCCAACGCTATCTGGCCGCCCAGCGCGGGATTGCGGCCGGCCTCGTCGACTCGGTCATCCGCTCCGGCACCCTCTACGCCGACGCCAGGGCGAACGCCGTTTTCCTTCTCTTGGGAAAGGACGGGGTTCCGGTCGGCGCCGAACTTCGCGGCACCACAGAGCAGTCCTGGCGCGGTTTGGCTCCCGGCTCGCGCAAGGACCTCGGCTTCTTTGCCATCCCCGCCGATCCTCTCCCTGCCGTGGTCCTCTGCGAGTCGGCCATCGACGCCATCAGTTGCTTTGCCCTCGCTCCCGGGCGGCGCTGCATCTCGACGGCCGGCGCCAGACCCAATGCGCCCTGGCTCGGCGCCCTCATCACCCAGACTTCCGAAGTCTTTTGCGGCTTCGATGCCGACGCCACCGGCGATCACATGGCCGCCGAAATGATCACGTTGCATCCCTCGGTTAAACGGCTCCGACCAACTCACCACGACTGGAACGACGTGCTCAGATCGCCGCCATAACTCCGGCGAGACTCCGCTTCGCTCCGTCACTACTAGAAAAACGGAACGCCACTACTCGGAAAGAAGAAGCTCTCCCAAGGGCTCCGAATGGGTGGATCAGTTTTACTGAGCAGAACTGCTCAAATTAACTGAGCGCTGTCGTACTGCGGCGTCCAAATCGTCACCTACACGATCATGGCGAATCACTTTCACATTCTGCTCAATGTTCCGAAGCAGGCGCCGGTTTCCGACGTCGAACTATTGCGCCGATACGAGGTCCTGTATCCCAAGCCCACCAAGTTTCAAACCGCGAGGCTCGCCGTCGTCAAAGCCGAGCTTTCCACCAACGGTCCGGAAGCACTCGCCTGGCGGAAGCGCCAGCTCGCGCTGATGGGCGACGTCTCACCGTTCATGAAACTCGTGAAGCAGAGGTTTTCGATCTGGTTCAACAAGACGCACCAGCGCTTCGGCACGCTGTGGGCCGAACGCTTCAAGAGCGTGCTGGTCGAGCCTGCCGGGCGGGTGTGCCAAACCA
>JAUSID010000195.1 GCA_030648295.1 Opitutaceae bacterium
GGGACAACCTCCCGTGGGCGAAAGCATGAACCGACCTTGGTCCGAAAGCCGGATGCGGGAAATCTGCACGTCCGGTTTGATGAGCGGGGAGTGGAAACGGAGCGGCCTTGCCGTCACCGCGCCACTCCTCGACTCTACCACCCCGAATGACCGGTCGAACGCGCTGTCGTAGCGGAACGCGTGAGCGTTTCGCCGAAACTCGGTCGCGAAAGCCTCACGGCTTCCGCTACGGTGTGAAATATCCAGGTCAGGACTCAGACCTTCGCCGGGAAAGCTCGATCCGTTACATCGGACGCTTCTTCGGAGATACCGCAGTCCCGCAGCGTGAGCCGCAGCCAGGCGAGCGACCGCTCGATCATCGGCCCGCCCTGGCCTTCGCACTCGATGCTGAGAACACCCGTGTAACCATGCTCGTTCAGCAACCGCAGGCAGCGCCGGATGTTTTCCGCGTTCACCCCATCACCGAGGGCGCACTGGCTCACGGCAATACCAGTCTGGTTCCCTCGCGTGGCGGCGGAGAGTGACTCGGAAACATCCTTCACATGCACATGGCTGACCTTGCCGATGAAACGCTGGAGAAACGCAACGGGATCCTGGCCGGCGATGAACGTGTTGCCGGTATCCATGTTCATCCGCAGATACGGGCTGTCGCAGAACGCGAGCATCTTCGCCATCATGTCGGGCTTCGTCGTGAAGTAGCCGTGCGGTTCGATGTTCACTACGATGCGGTGCGCCGCGGCCACCTCGACGATCTGCTCGTATTCGCCCTTCATCAGGTCGAGCGCCTGCTGATCGTTGAGCCCGGTCGGCGCGTGGAGGCCATCGGTGGTGTCCACATTGGGGCACCCGGTCTGCGCGGCCCACGCGATGGACTTCATCACGTACGGCACGCCGCGCAGCGGTCCGTCTCGGCCGGAAAGTGGAAACGCGGCGTCGACCTGCGAGAAGCGGACGCCATAGCCGTCCATTTTTCGCCGGAGCAGAACGGGATCCTCGTAGAGCGCAACGTGGGGCTGATAACCGAGACCGTGAATCCAGCTCACGCCGTCGATGAGCCCGCACTCGATGAACGACACGTGGTTTTGCTGCGCCCACTGGAGGCAGCCCTCGAAACTCTTGTAGCTCGAGTTGAAGGCGTCGGTGTGAAAGCCGATTTTCATGGACGGGTGTAGAGTTCGATGTTCGAACGCGCGCCGCCGTGTTTCCAGCTCACTCGCCGCGGAGCGCAAAGTTGCGCGAGGATCTGTAGGGCATGTTCTTCGTCGCGCCGCTGGCGGCGGACAGCGCCATGCTGCCGAGTAGGGTGGCGAGAAGTCAAAAGCCCCCGCCACGTGTCAACGAATGGGCGAACGCCGCCTCTGCATCGGGTTTCGTGTGCATCGGCGGAGCGAAAAACGATCGGCGCTGCGTGCGATCAGATTGCAGATGACGGCGGGTTGGCAAAAAACCGCTGCACGATTTGCTCGGCCATCTCGCGGTATCCGGTTTCGGCCACCCGGCGTAACGGCGCACCGCGGTCGGAGGTCCAATTGACGAACAAGGAAGTCCCACTGTGGAACTCGATGGGTTCGTCGTAAACCGTGGCACCATCGGCCGCCCGAACCAGGCGCATGCGAAATCCCACGGCGAAAAGTACGCAGTATTCCGCGGTCGATGCGGACTTTCAATTTCACGGCCGCACCGCAAGAACATCCCCGTGAACGAAAGGCAGCAACCATGCGACGCACGACCCCCGCGGCGGTTGAGGCCGTTTCCCAGGTGGGTTGGCGCAATCATCGTCCTGCTCTCCGCGTCGTTTGGCGGCACGGTCGATCCCGCGGCGATCAACTCGGCGCGCGCGCTCTACGAAAAGGGGCGGTTCGGCGAGGCACAGTCGGCGTTCGAAAAACTTTTCGCGAGCGCGCCGAAGGATCCGGAGGTGAACTTCCATCTCGGCGAGCTCGCCCTTCATCGCAACGAGCCGGAGAAGGCGGTCGCGTTTTTCGCGAGCGCCATCGCCGCGGCGCCGAACGTGTCGCGTTTTCACCACCGGCTTGGCGATGCTTACGGCCGATCGGCGCAAAAGGCATCCGTCTTCAGCGCGTTCGGCCTGGCGCGAAAATGTCTCGCGAGTTATCGCCGCGCCGTGGAACTGGATCCGGCGAACATCGACGCGCGCTACAGCCTGTTCGTCTTTTACCGCAATGCCCCAGGTATCATCGGCGGCGGCTCCGACAAAGCGGCGACTGAGGCGGACGCGATCAAGAAACTGGATCCCGACCGCGGTCGGGTGGCATGGGCCGCACTGTACGTTTCGCAGGAGCAATACGACCATGCCCTCGCCACATTGGCGGAATTCCGACCGCTCGATCTCGCGACGGTGCAGGGTGACAGCGTTTATCTGTCAGATGTCGCGTGGACCGACGGCAAGGTGGGCTGGGGACAGCCGGCCCGGAATCACACCTGGTTCGATGAGAAGAGCCACCCCGGAGTCGTCCTGATCGTCCACGGCCGGCTTTATGGCAAAGGGCTCTACGCCCATTCCCCTTCGCGTTATGCGTTCGCCCTCGACGGCAAATGGAAAGTGTTCACCGCGACGGTTGGTTTGCGGGACGGTGCGCACCCGCAAGGATCCGCCATTTTCACCGTTCGCGGCGATGGCCGGGAGCTCTTTCGCTCGGCGATGCTGCGCGTTGACGCGAGCAAGACCGTGAACGTGGACGTTGCCGGGGTGAAGGAACTCGAACTGCTCACCGAGGGTGGCGAAGGTCACAACCACAACTCGTGGGCGATTTGGGCGGAGCCGAGGCTGCGTCGCTAGTCGACCCCAGGTTGGTTGCGGTCGGCTGCATCGGGCCGCTCGAAATGACACGGGTGAGCAACGACGATAAATCCAGTGCCGAACCGGCGCGGATCGGATTCAGGCAATGAATTGCTTGCTGCGCATCCAGCCGAGATAACCCTTGGCTGCAGCATCGAGATTTTCCGATGCACCACCACCCCGGAGCGGTGAGCACATCTCGAACGTCGCCAACCCGTCGAAGCCGCCATCCCGCAGGCCTCGGAAGAAGGCGTCGTACTCGATGAAGCCGGTGCCGAAGGGGACCGCGCGGACCCAGTCGGGCGAGACGCGTTCATAGTTCACCAAATCCGGTCGGTAACGAAAGCGCGGCACCTGCTGATAGTCCGCGTTCGTGGTGAGCACAACGTGCGGCGCGGCCTTGAGGGCGGCGTCGTAAAGGTTCTCTCCCCGGAGCGCAGGAGACCACGCATCAAACCCGAGCTTGCAGTTTTCGCGATCAATCTCCGCTCGGAGTTCCAGCAGGGCATCCGTGTGGAGCGCGAAATCGTGATGATTTTGGATGGCGAGGGTTACACCGAACGGCGCGACCCGATCGCACATCTCGCGCACCGCGACAACGACTCGTTGCCAGCCGGCCTGCGGATCCTGGCCCGGGATTTCATAAGCGGTGAAGATCCGAATCACCGATGCACCGATCTCGGCCGCGATCGCCGCCAGTGCTTCAACATAGGCAATTTGGAATTCGATTACCGGGACCTCGGCCGCGGCCGCCGGAGCAAGATTGGTGTAAGCGGCTACGACGTCGCACCGCACTCCCGCCGCTTCGAGGCTCTTTTTAATCGACCGCAGCTTGGCGGGCGTGGCATCCAGCGGCGACAGGTGGGGACGTTTTGCCATCAGCATCACGGACCGAAATCCCAGCTGGCCGGCGCGGGTGATGAATTCCTCGAGCGTTAGCGCAGCCTGACCCCAGAGGCCGGCATAGCTGACGGAAAAAAGACAGGGCTTCATGGGTCAAGGCGGGATGGGCGAGCGATTGGCCACTAACTTCCGAGGAACGTTGGCACAGAGCCGGGAGATTCAATTCGAATGAGCTCCTGCCATACCCCACGGATGCGCAGGGTTCTCTGGCGAGATCGGTCGGTGAATTCAATCGACAAAAGATCCCTTTTCGAACCGGCGAGTGCTGGAATTCGCGAATCTACCCAGCGAAACGCGGTCTCAGACCAATTCAACCATTCTGCTGGCCAGCAGAACACGGATGAACACGTATGTGAATTGGTTTTATCCGTGTTTATCTGTGTCATCCGTGGTCGCAGTGGCTGGTGGGGGAGTAGCCTGGAACGTTCCGGATTGATGCCCTGGCGCGCAGCGCGTCGAATCCGTCCGCGGCTGTTGCCCGGTGCGTTTGATCTCCACCTACAGCGGATTGTCGTCCAGAAGTGAGGTCGACAGTCGATCGAGACCCGCGCGTTCCAGCCAACACGCGAATCTCCGTTCCTCCAGCGAGCCATGGCCACATCGGTTCACATCTTCGTCAGCGCCCACGTTGTTCGCCGCACACTATGGTTCGGCCGGGAGCGCGACCGCCCCCGGTCGCATTGCAATCGTTGTGACACGGTAACCCGCCCAAATCGAGAGCAGGATAACCGGCACAACCGTGAGGATCAGGAAACCATTCTCACTCATCACGAAACATAGGCGCATCGGCCGGGTGCCACCAGCCGGGGGAATCCCGGTTGCCGGCACGGGAATTTCTTACTTTGGGCTGGAGGTGTTTCCTGCAGCTGCAACCGCCGCGTAATCATCGGACTCGCGACTGCGCCGTGAAGCCGATTTCCGGGCATGTCGGCCGGAACCGCATCGCTTGGGAATGGTCGATTTCCATCATGGGCATCGACAAAGAAAGCAGCGGGATGCCATCCGTGGATTTCCACCGTCGGACGACCAAGGTGAATCTCTGGATGATCGTCGGCATTGGCGTGTTTTTTGCCATCTGCGCCGCAGTCGTCTTCTGGTTGTCGCGCCAATCCTGAATGCGCGGGCCTCCGGCCCGCAATGGACGAGAAGGCGAATACCGGGGCGGGCAAGATGCCCGCGCTCCCGGGGAATCCGCGTTCGCGAAATTTCCCAATAAGCGAAACCCACGGGCGGGACGCCCGTGCACCTTCCGAAGTCCGACGGATCGAAGTGGCACGGGCACCCTGCCCGTGATCCGAAAAGTGGCTGCGGCTTCCAGCCGCAGATTTTCCCGTGGGAGCGCGAGCCTTTGGCCCACATCACGGCAACAACTCAGGGGCTACGAATCGCCCGTTCGCATCGGGGAGGGGGCGACCGCATGAACGTCACGTAATACGTGACATCGTGGCGGGCCACCGTACGAGTAGAATGTCACGTATTACGTGACATTCAGAGAACGCGCCACCGGATGAAGAATGACCTCGCGTGCGTAGCACGTGGGAGTGGGCGCCTCCGGCCCGCATGATTGGCGGCGGCCGATAACAGAATCGCTTCCGGCCGGGCGATCGTGCTTTGTCCTGGGACGGGTTTGCGCTCGTCCGGCGCTTACAGCTCACCGTGATTTGAAACTCATTCCATTCGTCGCGCTCTCGCGGCGTCCGGAATAAATCTCCAGCCCCCATGTCGCTCCTCTCTCCGCACCGTCTGTTCCTTCTATCACTTGCTTGCGCGTTCGCCGGAACTGCCGCCGCCGAGAAACTCGATCGTGGCGCGACCGCTTTCCCGATGCGCGACGGTCGGATCTATGTCGGCTGGCGGTTGCTCGCCGATGATCCGGCGAGTGTCGCGTTCGATGTCTACCGCAGTGACACGGCGGCGGAACCCGGTCGAAAACTCAACGAGCGGCCGATCACCAATTCGACCAACTTCGTCGATGCCAACGCGGGCACCGGCGGCAAGTCGCGCTTTTATCGCGTCCGCGCCGTCGGGCGGTCGGCGGCGGCCGACAGCGACGCGGTGCCCGTTGAGCAGCCCGCCGACATTGGCGGCTACCGCCGGATCAAACTGCAGGGCGAGTACAAGGTCCAGAAAGCCGGCGTCGCGGATTTGGACGGAGACGGGAAATTCGACTACCTCGTCAAGCATCCCGACTTCAACACCGACCCGTATGTGCTCGGCAAGGGTTACTGGAAGCCGAGCCCCGAGCCTTACAAACTCGAGGCTTACCGGCACGACGGAACCTTCATGTGGCGCTACGACATGGGACCCGGGATCGAGACGGGCATCTGGTATTCGCCCATCGTCGTGTATGATGTCGATGGAGACGGGAAGGCGGAGGTTTATTGCAAAGCCGGGCCGACCGACCCGGCGCAACTCGTCAAGCATCCGGACGGCATGGTCATGGGTGGACCGGAATTTTTGGTGAAACTGGACGGCGCCACGGGTCGCGAACTCGCGCGGATTCCCTGGCCCAGCCGCGATGGAATTACCGGCCGGCAGCCGAGCGAGATGCAGGATTACAATTACGCGAGCCGCAATCTGCTCGGCGTCGCCTATCTCGATGGCAAGCGTCCGCACCTGATTGTCGAGCGCGGCACCTACACGATGATCAAGATTCGCGCCTACGATCCGGAGCTGAAGCTGGTGTGGAGCGTCGACACCAAGGATGAATACCAACGGTTCTCGGGGCAGGGCACCCACGGCATGCAGATTGCCGACATCGATGAGGACGGCCGCGACGAAGTGATCATCGGATCCGCCGCGCTCGATGATGATGGACGGCCGCTTTGGAATACGGGCCGCGGGCATCCGGACGCGTGTTACGTCGGCCGCATCAATCCGGCGCTGCCCGGCATGCAGGTGTTCTACGGTCTCGAGGTGAAACAAAACCGCGACGGGCTCTGCCTGGTCGACGCGCGTTCCGGCAAGACACTATGGGGCTACGCGGGTCCGACCGTGCACGTGCACTCCACCGGCATGGTGGCCGACGTCGATGCCACGCGCCTCGGCATGGAGTCCTATGGCGGCGAGGCGAATGGCACGCAGTTCTGGCTTTACGATGCGCAGGGCAATCGCATCGGCGACAAACCGATGGGCGGGCTCTCGCCGAAGGCGGTGTGGTGGGCGGATGGGCCGACGAAGCTCATCGTCGCTGGCGGCAAACTGTTTCGCCTGACCCCGCCGTCGGAAGCGGCCGCGGCCTCGCTCCGGGAAATCGCGATGCGCGCGAGCACGGCGGATGTGGTTCGCAGCATGACGCAGCCGAAAGGTCCGGCGAAAGTTTCCGTGACCGAGCTTTGGCCGGGCTACGTCGGCGATGTGGTGGGCAAGGTTGAAGGCAACGTGGTCGCGATCGCGGATTGCCTCGGCGACTGGCGCGAGGAGTTGATCGTCAGCGTCCCGGGCGAACTCCGGATCTACTCGACCACGATTCCGGCGGCGAGCCGGCGCGTGAACCTGATGCAGGACCGGCAGTATCGGACGTCGGTGGCGCGGCAGACGATGGGATATTTTTATCCGCCCATGGTCGGTGGCGATCACCGGCCCTGAGCGCGGGATTCAACTCGCATTGTCATTCCCTCGATTCCATCCCCGCGGCGGCGCGCCGAGTCGATGATCGAAAGAATCAATCCACCAATCAGGCGAAGTGACGCGAATGCCGGAGGAACCAAGGCAAGGTTTGGAACGCTAATCTTCGCTTATCTTTCGCGGAGACTTGGGGGCAGGATAGGTTGGGGCGGCTTTGCCTAATCGGCAAAGCGCGGAGGTGCAAAAGGTGACAACCATGGCGTCTTCCAGCCGCGGGTTTCGTGCTTACCCGATTCATCGATTAGATGAATCGAAATCACGATCATGAACCGGGTGCCTCTCTGATTAGCGCAGATTAGCGGTTGAAAACTGCCTTTGTCGGGTTCGCGTTGCGCTGCGCAATCTGCGGTTAAACTGGCAGCGTCACTCGCGCGGCGGCGGGTTCGCCCACGCGGGCGTGCCGAACCATTCGTGCATTTCCTTTTCGAACTTGGCGACGAGCTCGGGCGGCTCCGGCTTCGCACCCTGATCGGCTGTTTCGATCAACCACGTGTCCAGCGCCGCGCGCAGTCGCAGCAGCGCCGCCCGGTCTTCCGGCACAGCGGAGCTGAGCAGGTTCTTGATTTCGTGGGGGTCCGCCTGCGTGTCGTACAGTTCCTCGCCCGGCCCGCGTCGCGCCATCAAGTCAGCTGGCGGTCCGGTTAGTTTACCCTGCGCCAGCAGCTCGCGCATGAGCGGCAGGACGAGGAAACATTTTTCCTTGTAGCGGTTGAGCGACGCGAAAGTCGGCCCCGCAGTGTAATTACGGATATAGTGATAACGCGCGTCGTGCACGGACCGGATTCGCTGGACGGTCTCATCGATCCGATCGCGCGCTGCGAAAGCATAGGTGCGCGGTGCGTCGAGCTGCGGGCCAAGGAATATCCGACCCTGCATCAAAGGCGGCTTTGGCAAACCCGCGAATCCGAGCGTCGTCGCCGTGAGATCAATCAGGCTGATGATCTGATCATCTACGCCGCCGGGTTTGTAGCCGGCCGGCGGGGAAAAGTTTTTCGGCCACTTGATGATCATCGGGACGCGCAGCCCGGTGTCGTAGCACCAGTGGATGCCGCGCGCGTCGAGCCGGCCGTTGTCGGCGAAGAAGACGATGAGGGTGTCGTCCTCCAGGCCATCGGTGCGCAGTTGCTCGAGCACCCATCCGATTCGCCGATCCATGCCGGACACCGAGTTGAGATAGCGCGCCCATTCCTGCCGCACCACCGGATGATCCGGATAATACGGCGCCGGCGTGACGGTGTCGGGCGTCGCGTACGCGACGTGCTCGCGTTCGCCGACCCATTCGACGCGCGGCTTCTTCGCGCTCTGGCGGTCGTAGATGTCGTATTCGACCTCGTGAGAATTGATTTGGGCGAAGAACGGCTGGCGGCTTTTCAGCGCCGCCCAGTCGTCGGATTGATAAATCGGGCCTTCGTTGACGAAGTTCAGGTCGAGCTTCCCGGTGCCGACGCTGCGCCCGCCGACGTTCTTGATGTTGGCGGTAAAGTAGCCGGCGTCCTGCAACCGGTGCGTGATCGGCCGCACGCCCGGCGGCAGCCGGAAGTCGTCGTCGCGGTGGGACCGCATGTGCTGGGTGTCGGTGGAAGTCTGATACAATCCGACCATGAACGCGGAGCGGCTCGGCGCGCACGTCGGGTTGGTCGCGAACACGCGGGTGTACCGGACGCCCTCCGCCGCCAGCCGGTCGAGGTTGGGCGTGTGCACATTCTTCGCGCCGTAGCAGCCGAGGTCATGCGTGATGTTCTCGCCCACGAGCCAGAGAATGTTCGGCCGCCTCGCCGCCTTTCCTGCCGCCGGCGCCGCCGCGGCCTCGCTGTCAGGCGTGAGTCCGCTCACCAATGCGAGCAGCAAAACGAAGCGGAGGAGGGTAGGGAATGAGCACATCAGCGCGTTTGGACGGCACTGACCACAACGCGCCGTCGCGCCGCTGGCCAGAGGAAATCCGTTCTCGCGACGTCGCGCACCGAAGGAGCCGCACCCTCATTCAGCTGGGATCGAAACTTTTGTCCGTTTTCTGGAGGGGTGTGCCGAGGCGCTGCGTTCCGAAACCGAAAAAACCGGCGACGCACAACTGCGCGCACAAAAATTAGACGAGCTGCAGGAAATGGTCGAAGCGTGGCCGAGACTTTCGCCAGAAGTGCGTGAAACCCCTGACGACGCTGGTGCACACTCTACGACTTTAGCTGGCATTCAATGCCTGCTTAATCGCGCCGATCTCCGCACTATTGTACACTGTCGAGCACACAACAAAGTCCGAAGAAGAAATAGGCTCAATCTCTGGAGAGCGAGGTCAGGAGTTTTGAAGTTTTTGAATTGCGGACGGTCGAGCTATACGCCGACGGCTCCGAAAACTCGTCCTGAAGAGGCAGTATGAAAAAGACCGTGCGAAAGGGATTTCTGGTTAGAATCCACCTTCGTTCCGTTCCCGCGCTTTTCTTCACGCGGCGGGATCTGAAAATCCGCCGGCACTTCAATCCGCAACTCTTCCGAGGTCGGTCGATAATCGAGTGCGAGCAAAGCTTCGAAGTTCTGCGCGTGCACGGCCTTTATCCACTCGGTTTTGATGCCGTAGAAAAGCTGCATGCCGTCTTTCAGTCGCAAGATAGTCCCGAAGAATGTACGGTCTCGATCGTGCGGGAGAATATGCAACAAGCTCTCGATCCACGATGATCCGCTCCCTGGAAGGGCGTTGCCTTGATACGCGGAGATGTCGTCCGTCTGCGCCAGCTCTGCGATTCGTCGGTAGATTTCGAGTGTGATCGCGTCGACCCCGCGCATCGAAGTCAAAACCTCCGCCACGAAAGACAAGCGATTGAGGATTTGCTGATCGCCGGGGGCTCGGTTCAACGCGCCCTCTGGGGGGTCGACTAGCCACGATTGCATGACGCTGTCGGGACGTTGATCAACCGACCCGATGACTCCGTAGCGTGTAACAGGAAAATTACCATCACGCTTCTCTGACTCCTCGAACTTCCCGCGAATACTCGCGGCATGGTTCCGAACCGTCTCCGGCTTGGCTTGGCTGTGGTCCACCACGGAGGAGCCCTTGGCCTCCACTTGGACATGGCCGGTTCTTTGCGATGCGAACCAAAAATCCTCCGCCTTGGTGGACGTGACGGACATCCGATTCCAGTCGGCCTCGTTCAACCTGGTCAGCCGATTCGTCACCGAGAGCGCAATCCCTGTCCCGATCTTGTGCGATAGGTCCGACACCTGGTCGTTGCCCGTCAGCCGAGTGCGGAGCGAGCGCGTAGTGATTTCCAGACCGTCGTCGAAATCGGCCAGGCGGTCCTCCAACGTCGCCTTGATCGCGGGATAGGATGCAAGCCGCGGCAGTTCGGCACGCTTGTTGACGAACAGGCAGTAGGTAAGGAATTCCGCGACGGGTATCGTGACCGTCTTCCCTGCGAGCCGCTCGATCGCTGCGGCGTTTCGGTATCTGCTCCTGAAACAATCCGCTTCTCTCTGCTCGTAGTAGTCGACCTCTACGTCGATGCCACGGGGTGCGAGTAAGAGGTCGCGGAGCGCAGTCACAGCTCATCGATTCTACCCGCCCACAGCGACATGGCGCCGGACTCGAGCCGGCTTCGCGGGTTTGGCCGGTTCGGATTCTGCGGCGGTCTGCCGCGAGAGACGCATACGTTCGAGAAGCGTGGATGCGGGCTCGTCATTAGGGTCCTGAGGCACGAGCTCACCGCGAAAAGCCTTCGCGAGGAGTGAAGCGGTCAGGCGATCGACATGAGCCCGGGCTTTCGCAATACGTGCCTCGATCTTGTCGGCGAAAGCGAACAACGCTTCGACGCGCCAGACGATTTCCTGTTGTTCGACGACGGGTGGAAGTTCAACCTCGTATGCCTCGAGCAGGTCTTTTCTCACCCCGTCCTGACCTACGGTTCGTTCCGAGGCGTTGATGATATAGCTTCGAAGCGGTGGATTCTGGAGCAAAAGAAATAAGAAGTCGTTCAGAAGTTTGTCGCGCGATTTCGGAACCGCCTTCATGAGCGCTACGTTGTATGTGCCCTCGATACCTCGTAGGATCTGGAACAATGGAGGACCATACCGTCCGATCATCACGTCCGTCTTGGAACAAAATCGTCGGGCCAGCTCCCGCGGAATATAGGTGAGGTGTCGATCGGACTTGTAGTCACGAATTTGAATGAAACGGATGTAGCCGCTTCGCGGTTGGTGGATAAAATGTTTCTTCGGCGGCTGACTTCCGCCGATAATCTCGCATACGACATCAATCGTGGTCTTGGACCATGCGACAGCAGAATTTTGCTGGTCTCGCCAATCGGCCGTGAGACGGCCGGAGCAGGCGGCGGCGAGGATGGATTGGCGGAAGCGTTTGAGGATTGGAGGGATTTTCGCGAGCCGCTGCTGGCAAACCTCCACTGTGCTCAAAAGCATCCCAAGCTTTGCCACGATGCGGCGCTGCTCTGCGAACGGCGCAACCGGAATGATGGTGGCCTCGAACATTGGCTTCGTGACATGCGCGAGCCCAGAGCCTCCGTGCGCCATACCAATCAATTCCGTGAGCTTAGAGTTAATCGCAAATCGCAAGAATTGCTTGTCCAACTGCATTTCATCGAAATGAAGCTGAAAAATATGCTGATTAAGGATCGCTTTGCCGCGGGCCCAAATATGTGCGCCAAATGAGGTGCCGGGAGTCCCTGACCACGCGAAAAGCAGCCTTCCGCTGTCGATCAAAAACCGCGAATCGACGGCGCCGACAAAGTGGTTAAACGGGGCAGCTAGATCGTTAAGATTTTGGATGCGCACAATACGCAGCCCCTCTTTGGTCCAGTCGGTCGGCTTGAAGGCGCGACCGTTGACGAGCCGGCACACTTCGCCAATCGAAGCGGTTGCCCAGCCGTGCACTCCGTTCCCGCTCATTTCTCCACGCTCTCTTCCTTTTCTACCAACGCGACAATTTCACCCAGATCGTCGACGACAGCTTCGAGCTCAGTGATCGCTTCGCTCGCCAAATCCTGCGGTTCGGGGAGCTCGTCGCTGTCTTCAAGCGAGTCGTCCTTGAGCCATGTGACATCGAGCTTGTAGCCGCGGTCCTTGATATCGCTGAGAGAGAAACAGCGGAATCGGCCGGTCTCGCCGAGATCGGTGCGTTTGCTCAGGCCGTCCACATTCCGGCCATAGCATTTCTCGAATTCGACGAAGTGTTCGTCCGCGAGCGGGCGGTCCTTCTTCGTGATCCCGGGCACGTTGGAGCGCGCATCAAAAATCCATATATGCTCGGTCGGCCGGCCTTTCTGAAGGAAGATGACGTTGGCCTTAACGCCCTGGCTGTAGGGCGTAAATGTGCCACGAGGCAGCCGCAACACGGTATGCACGGCGCAATCCTGCATGATGATCTCGAAGACCTCGCCAGCCTTGCCTTCGAAGAGGCAATTGTCCGGTAGGACGATGGCCGCCCGACCGCCATCCTTTAGCGTTGTGAGCACGTGCTGCACGAAGTTGAGCTGCTTGTTGCTCGTCTCGATCGTGAAGTCCTCGCGCTCGGGCGCCTGGTTCGCGCCCTTGGTGCCAAAGGGAGGATTCGTCAGCACAACATCGTAACGTTCGCCGCGGTCGGGTTCGTAAATGGTATCCCCGAGGTAAATGTGCGGCTCGACGCCGTGGAGAAACAGATTCATCAGCGCGAGCCGGCGTGGGCGCGGCACGAGGTCCTGGCCGTAATACGTCGCGGTTTTGATCCGGCGGGCGTCGGCTCGCTCAAAGACGCCCCTCGACTCCGCCACCAGCCACTCGTAGGCGCACACGAGAAAGCCACCGGTGCCGCACGCGGGATCGGCGATCGTAAACTCCGGTTTGCCCCGCGGATCGGGTTTCATTACGCGGACAATCGATTGAATGAGGACGCGCGGGGTGAAGTATTGGCCGGCGCCTTTTTTCCCCTCGCTGGCAGCCTTCTCCAACAGGCCTTCGAACGCCGCGCCCTTCACGTCGACGTCCATCGCAGACCAATCCTCCTCGTCGATCATCGCGATTACACGCTTGAGGTTGACGGGATTGTTGAATCGCGGCGTGGCCTGCGCGAAAATATCGGCGAGCAGCCCGCCGGCGTCGCGGAGCTTGCGGAGGATGGCGGCGTAGTGGTCGGTGAGCGCAGTTCCTGAAAGATCCTTGAGACTATCCCAATCGCACCCGCGCGGCACCTTAGCCTCGCGTTCGTCTGCCATTTTCAGAAACAGCAGGTATGTGAGTTGCTCGATGTAGTCGCCGTAGTCGACGCCGTCGTGACGGAGAGTGTGGCAGAAGCCCCAGAGTTTTTGGACGATGTCGGACATGTAGAAGAATCGGAGCAATCTCTTATAGTAACGACGCTTTCTTTTGGCGAGAGACGGCTTGGTAGAAGAGCGTGAGTTTATCGGAGCGCTTGAGTGTCTCTTTGTGTTTTTCGCTCAAACTTTCTTTCGTCAAGGCACCGAGAATCACGCCAGCGAGTGGGCCACTCACTGCATTCGCTGCAAGGCCGACGACCGCGCCAGCGCCGATAATTGCAAACCGCATCGATTGGTCCAAAAGGGGGCCCATTTTTGCGCGTAGAGTGGCTTTTCGAATGAGTTTCCCAATCTCCCCGTAAAACGCCGGGTCTTCTTCCAAACGAGGGAGCCACTCACCGTGAAGGTCTGGCCATACGTGTTTCTCAGCGAGCTCACGCAGACGATTAAGACGCTTTCTGCTGTTCTCCCAATCTTCGAGCATTTGGCTGCTAATCGGCCGGTAAACAGCCGCGTGGGGATAAAGTGCATCCAAGTAGTCCTCCATTGTGATGTCACCGAGAAGGAGCGTAGGAATTCTTGGAAGCTCGATATCTTGAACCACATTCATTTGCGCGGTGAGCTCTTGCGGAGTCGCTCTGCTGCCAGGCCGCTGGCATATGGTCATATCGAACTTAATCTCGGCCCGGTCCTTCATGATTGGCGCCGCTATTAGCCCGAGTGTATCGGAAACCAGGGATGGTGTCGCAGGAGGCTTCCCCTTCGATTTCCAGTGAACGATGGCATCAGGCGTTACATCCGCGACGCAATTGAGATGATCGCAAAGCGGGCCGATGAGTCTGAGCTTAATATTTTCGAGTTGGTCAGCCTCACCGTTGTCCAAAAATTCCTGCAATCTCTTCCGGGGGAATTCCGCTTTCAACCGAGAGGATGTTTCAGTGAATTCGGGATAGTGCGTGCCCGGAGTATTCTTGAAGTCACTCCATGAGTAAGGGTGCAAAAATCCGTCGTTCTTGAGATCGCGGAATATTTTGCCCTGTGCCCAGCCAAGCGCCTCCGCTGACTGGAGTTCGGACTCTAATGATTCTTTTGTGCAGTAGACTTTACGAAATAGCCAAAACTGGGAGCTACCTCGGTAGAGCACAGCCGCGGGGAGGCCCGACTGCACAGGTTTCGTCGGATCGTCGCCAAGGAGACGATTGTATTCCCAACCTGTGATATAGATTGAATCCTTGGCCATGTTTCGAGCGTCGCATTTCAAGCAGCGACTGCTTCATTGATCCGGCTGATGACCCGGGCAAGGTCTTTACCAAAGAGTTTTCGAGCGCGGCCTACTCCCCCGCGTGCAGCAAAGATTGGCTGGTCGTCGAAATCCGCCTCGGAAAGGGACAGCGAAGTCACCAAGTGCTCTCGGATGTACCCCATCCATTTCTGCTGCTCGGTCGTTAGGGTGAGCTTCGCTCCCAAGTGAGTGAAGGCGGCGGCAACTCGTTCTTCTGCGGTGAGGAGGGGTGATTCGCTGGCGGCAGCATTTTTCACGAGCGAAATCACATCTGCGGCCGCTTCATGCCCGAGTTTCGCGTGCGCACGGCGTAAGGCTTCTTCGCCGAAGCGTTCTTTTACGAGGGTCTCGCGAAGTTGAAGAAGCGCGGCAGGATTCCAGCCAGCGGGGCGACGCATGAGAATATCGAGCGCGTGGACTCGGTCGCGATTTTCGCGGACAAAGCGCGCGAACGCGGTGAGATAATCCTCAGGTTTCTCAAATTCGCCGAAACGCTCGATGCGGGCCGAGTCGACTTTATCTTCAACTCCAGGTGCGACCACAAATGTGCGGCGCGCGCGCACGTAGTTCTCCAACAAATCCTGAAAATCCGGATTCCGCAGTAGCTTCATGGTCGTGCTGAAATCGCGTTCCAGCTTCTGTGGGAGATCGCGCGCAAATTGAGCGACGTCGCCTTCCGGCAGCCATTTCGCGAACTCGGTGCGGGCCTCGCCGCTCATCGATTTGGCGATGCGATGCAGTCGCTTCACTAGGACGCCCGTCCAGTAACGGCGGTCGACATTGTTCCAGATGTTGTCGATGACGCGCGGCAGCGGCACGGGCTCGGTGCGCGGTTCTTCGATCTGGAAATTGGATGCGCCGCGGAAATAACGGATGAGCGTGCCATCGAAGCAATCGAAGACGACGAACTTGGTTTTATGGATTACGTCACAACGGCGCGTGCCACGACCGAGCATCTGCTCCCACAGGATGCGCGAACGCACCGGCCGCAGAAAAACGATGAATTCGAGTGCGGGAATGTCCACCCCTGTCGAAAGCATGTCGACGCTCACGACCACGCCCGGCTTCGGGCGGTTACGAAATTCACGGATCCGCTGCAAGGGGCGGTCGACGGACGGACTGCCGGTGATCTTTTGGACGAAGTCATCCCCGCGGTTGAAGATTCTCCGGCAAAGTTGAACCAATTGGTCCGCATGTGACGTGTGAGGGATATCGTTTGCGGCAAAGATCAAGGTTTTCGGAAAGCGTCCCGTCTTTTCCTCATGTTCCGCGGCATAGCGGGCGATCTCCTCTAGAATTCGCTCGTTACTCTGCGGAGCGGTCACCGCTTTTTCGATTTCTTCGGCGGCAAACGTCCGTTCGTCTTCCAGGAGATCGAGCTGCTGTGCTCCGGTGTCGGTATCGACTTGGATGACGCCGTCGCCCTCCCGCAGGAACACGCCTTTCATCTTTACGTCCGACCGGATTGCGACGGCGTCCCAATCGACGAGCCAGCCGTCGCGAATCGCCTTGTCGACGCCGTAACGGAACACGGGGGATCCGAAAACTGCGACCGTATGTGCTGCGGGCGTGGCGGTGAGGCCAATTTTTACCGCATCAAAGTGATTCAGCGTTGCACGCCAGATGCCGAGTTCCTGCGCGGAATAACCGCGATGGCATTCATCGGCGATGATCACGTCGAAGGCGTGCGGAGGAATGTCGAGTTTGTCGGCGTCGTCATCGCGTTCGGCATCTTCTCCCGATTGTGGAAAACCGTATTGCGCACCGAAAAGTGTGCGCGCGAGCCGCTGAATCGTGCAGACATGGACGAAGGTGTGCGCGGCGCGGGGACCCGTGAGATATTCGTTGGGCAGGATTTTCGGGTCGAACGGCTCGTCGTCACCGAAGTCCTCGCGTTGAAAGCGCTGACTGAAAACCTCGTATTCCTGCGTGAACTTGAACTTGTTCGGGGTGGTGAACGCGTTGAATTCGCGGACGGCCTGTGCAGCGAGGGCTTTGCGATCGACAAGGAAGAGAATGCGGCGGGCGAAACGCGATTCGAGGAGGCGAAAAATTTGGGCGACCGTCAGAAACGTTTTGCCGGTGCCAGTGGCCATCGCGACAAGGAGATCGCGCTGTCCGGTGACGAGACGTGATTCGATCGCAGAGATGCAGCGTTCCTGATAAAGGCGGATGCGGTCGATGTGGTGGAGCGAGGTGCCTTTTAGCCGGGCGGCTGCGGCTGCGAGGTCGCGTGAGAAACGGTCCTCCAACGCATCCGGGCTCGGCAGGTTGACTGCGGGCGATGACAGCGCGTTGGGCAGACGTTCGTCAGAACTCCAAATCACTTCCCCGTTTGTCGCGTAGAGGAATGGCACCCGAAACCCGCCCCAGTTTCCGACGCCTTCGGTCGCACCACGTGAATAGCGGCGCGCCTGCTGGAGGACATTCTGCGGTCCCACGCCTATTTTCTTCGCCTCAATTATGCCCAACCAGCGGCCGTTCACGAAAAGCGCATAGTCGGCCGGACCGTTAGCCGTCGGGAATTCTTCGACGGCGTGACGAGCTAGCGTGCCCAAATCGAGGCCCTCACGATAACGAATAATCTCCCATGGTGGCGTAAGCGCGCGCAGTCGCGAATCGATACGAGTCTTGCGAGTTTTCCACTCGGATTCGGTCATGCTGGAAGGCGCGCTGGAAAGCGCGGGGACAGTTGAGGGGCGAAGATCGAAGGTTGGAAGCCGGAAAAAAAAGGTCCCTCGGACTGTGCGCTGGCGAAATTGGCGAGGAGGCGCCGATGAGCTCGACGGATAGCGGGGTGAAGACACAGATACGCATTTCTCGATCAATGGGGCGGCTTATTTTTTCGGGGTTCGCTTGGGCGCCGCAGAACGCGCTTTTGCTGGCGCCGTCGAACGCCGTGCGTCTTCACGCAGCAGCTTGGTTTGCTGCATCATTTCTTTTTCCCAAATGGCGGCGATTTTTTCCGGCACGCCGGCGTAGGTGGCGGCGGCGCGCCAGCCGCCGAGCGTTGCGCTTTCGACTTGCTCGTAGATCGATCTTGCGGTGCGGGCGGGAATTCCACCGATTTCGGCCAGCTTCGTCAGTTGCTCGAAACGCGTCGGAATCTCCGCGCATTCCAGAATCTACCCAACCGGTGCACGTCGCCACCGCCCTGCGCAAACGCATCGGCCAACGCGTCCCGTTCGACGTCCGGTTTGTCGGAGATGATCAGATTAATGCCGGCCGTCGTCTGATTGGTCATGTTCTGGAAAGGGACACAGTGACATGATGTCGGCCTGGCGCCCCTCGTGACCGCCGTAAATTCGATGGACGATGTCGCCACGCATATTCGGAGTAAGCGCGTTCAGCTGTTTCCGGTTACCCGACATTGCCGGTGACTTGGTTCACCGGGAAAAGCTGAGGAAAGTAAGTTTCGTGCACTTTCGCGGGCAGGCCGAGACGCACCGGGGCTTTGGGCGTATCGGACACCAGCAGTCCTGCGTCGATCGCGAGGGTCAGGACCGAACGACCGGTGCGGTCACTCGCGCCCACGATGCGCGCGGCTTCGCCACGGGGAAACTCGCCGCGGAGGAGCGCCTCGCGCAGCAGCAGGAATACGCGGTCGGCTTCAGGCGAGACTTGGGCGTCCACGACGCGGACGTAGTGCCCGATGCGTCGCTCGAGCCCGTCGAGGTCGAGCAATTGCTCCATGAAAGCGATCTGGTCGGCCATCACGCGCAGGGTGAACTCGCAGAAATCCCAGAGCGCGCGCTCGCTGAGATGGCCCCGGCCGTCGTCTGCGCTCGAACTGCTGCGCGCCTGGTCCGCGTTGGACAGACGCTCATAGTATTCGGTCCGGTTCCGCGCGAAGCCACGCGACAACGACCACAGGCCGCCGCCGTCGATCCCGAGTTGCCGGATTACCGCGTCCGAAAAAAACCGCACCACGCGTCCGTTGCCGTCGCGGAACGGGTGAATCCACGCGAGACGGTGGTGGTTCGCGCCGATGGCGATGATGCGCTGGAGGCGCGAAGAATCCGCCGACTCGTAACGCCACTGAAAATGGCTGAGCAAAGTACGAACGAGTTCGTGCGGCGGTCCGATGTGCGTTCCAACCTCTACGTCGCGGTCCCGCAGTTCGCCGGGAATGAGCGGCGTTTTTTCACCTTTCGAGGTGGTGGCGACGCGCATGGATTCGGGAAGCTGCGCGTAGAATCGCCGGTGCAGTTCGCGAATGAACTCGGTCGCGAAAGGCGAACCGGTCTGGGCTGCCGCCCACCGCTGGACCTCCAGATGCGCCAGGGAAAGCTGCTGCAGATCGCGTTTTCTCGGCTCGGTCGCGAAGTCTTTCTTGAGCGCGGCTTCGATGTCCCGGACGCGCGTCTGCTGGCCCTCGATGAGATTCGAGTAGTAGCAATGCATCCAGCGGGTCAGCTCGGCGACCTGGACGCGCAATGGCTCCCGCAACTTGGCCGAAAGCCGGGCGGCTCGCTCGACAATCGCGCAGGCCAAGTCCTCCAGAGGCCGAAGGTTCTGGGTCGGAATGACGGGCTCAATGGCCGTTTTCGTAAGCATTCTTGCCGATCTTGTTGCCGGTCTATGCGCAGAGCTATACGCCTACAGTCAAAGAGTTAAAGGACAATGTCCGCCCGCCGATGTCGTTTTTTTGCCGATCTCTTTGCCGATTGACTGGCAACGCGTAGCAAAGCGGGATGATTGCTGGAGTTCATCGGCTGGCAGCCTCAAATCAGACCGGCGGCGGTTTTGCGGAGTCCTTCGAATATTTTGTCCGGCAATATCGCCGGAAACCCTCGCGGCAGCTGGCGGTTCACGTTCTCAATCACTCGCGGAACCTGCGTGGCGATCTCTTCCAGCAGCGAGTTTGCCGTGCCGAGACCGGCAGCGCGCACAACGGAATCCCAGTGATGAGCCTTGATCTCGCTCAGTTTCCAGTGCGCGTTCTTGCTGCGCACCGCCATCGCGAGCCTCGCCTTGTGCCAATCGAGATGGTTGGTGCCACGCCCGATGATCGGCCACGCCGACAGGACATCATAGAACGGCGTCAGTCGATAGGTGCCGCCACGTTCGTGAAACAGGGAAAAATTCTTCGCGTGACCATCCACCGCCGCGAGCAGCCAGAAAACGATCTGCGCTTTCACAAATGCCCGTTTGTCTTCGAGCGCACGCGCACTGCTGTCGAGTACCCGCAGGATGTCGCGCATCCCGGGGCCGCCGTCCGCTTCGTACTTCCTTGTACTGGGCAAGCCGAAGGCCTGGCAGAAATCCTCCTGCGGCAGCCGCGCGATCCATCCGGCAGGCTGGCGCGTGCGGTCGAACCGCTCCACGGCCAGGACCTTTCGACGGCCAAATTCGAGGATTTCGCATGAGGCGGTGTTCAACCCGAAGGCCTGCATCACGCGCGAGCAGAGCCACTCGTTTTCAGCCGAGTCCTGCATGTCCATCTGAAGATGACCGACGAGGCCGAGTGGCAGTTTGAGGATGTGCGTCGTCGGTGTCGCGCCGACAGGGCGGCACCATTTCCGGCGATGAAACAACAGGGCGGTTTTCTCCTGTGCTCCGGCCAGCGAAATCCTGAAGTCCTCGGCCTGCGGTTGGCCCAGCACCCGGGCACCAGACAGGCTCGCCGCGATCGCTTGCTCCACGCCTTCGTCAGTCAGCGGCTCCGATTCGATCCGATCGAATCCGACCGGCGCCTCCCCTTCGGAGAGCAGTTGCACGGCACCGATGCAATCGCGCCCGATCGCGGTCAGAAGATCGAACGCGTCCGTCGACGCGGTGCTGAACTTGGCGCGAATGCGCGCCCGGATGGCTCCGGTGTCGGGAAGGAGATTGTCGAAGAAGTGGGCGACCACGTTACCGCGGTGCGCCACATTCCCGGGGGTGAAGGGAAGGGAAAGCGACAGCGCCCGGCCGTCGGGCGAAGTGACCCATTCGTGATCGTATTGCAGCACGTGCGTGCTGCGAGTCTGCGTCCAGGTGCCGACCTGCTGCCCGTTCATCCAGAGGATCAGCGTGGAGTGCGGCATGGTGATACGAAAGCCGGGGTTGAACTACCAGTGGCCCCGTTTCCCGGCGACGGTGGGGGTTGCCTTGCGACTCTTGCGCTTGTTTGTCGTACCGGTGGGCCCCGGTGTGGGATCTGCTGCCTCGATGACGAGGCGTCCCCCGAGGACGGAGACCAGACGGGCTATCTGGTCGAACCCGGCCACGCCCGGCGTGCTCTCAATCCTTGCCACTCGTTTTTGGTTAACGCCCAGCAACTGGCCGACCTTCTCCTGACTGAGGGCGCGCGATTTTCGCATCGCCCGCAATACGGCGCGAAGCTGGATGGAGGTAACCACCGGATAATTCATGTTCGCTTGATACTACCGATAAGTAGTAATGTCAAGATACCATCGATAGATAGTAAAACGAAAATACTCCCGTTAGATAGTAATCCGCTAAGCCGGAACGATGCAGCCCCAACCGCAAAACGAGTTTTGCTCCGGACAGGAAGAAACAACGGTTTCCTGGGAGCGCGGGCCTCTGGCCCGCAAAGATCGAGTGGCTGCGGCTTCCAGCCGCAGATTCGGT
>JAUSID010000196.1 GCA_030648295.1 Opitutaceae bacterium
CCGAATCGTTCATGTTTGCGACGATTTCAAAACCCTGAATTTTACAGGAGAAAGCAGAGGGAGCAGAGGTCCACTTCATGCATTTTCTCTGCTTCCTCCGCTGCCTCCTGTTAAATGGGTTGGGTTTGGTTGCGGCCCTGAGCCGCGGTGCGAAACATCCGGGTTCAAGGGGCATTGAAAGGGACAGGTCAATTCAAGCTCCCTTCGTTAGCACTCCGGTTTTGACCGCGTCGCCCCAGGTATTCCGCGGGCAATCACTTTGCTTCCCATCCACCCCCGCAACTCATAGCTTGCGCCGTCCGGTCCACGATCGAGCATGACGTGCGCGGCGGACCTGAATCGAACGAACCAACCTTGACCCATGCATCTACCGAAAGGATCCAAGTTTCTCCCCTGCCTGGGCGTGCTCCTGGGCCTGATCATGTCGGCTTCGTTGCCCGCGGCCGCGCCGTCCCGCGCGGCTTCAGCGCCGCGGCCGAATTTCATCTTCATCCTCACCGACGACCACGGGTGGTCGGAATCCAGCGTCCAGATGCATCCGGACATTCCCGACTCGCGCTGCTCTTATCTGGTCACGCCGAATCTCGAGCGGCTCGCGGCCGCCGGGATGCGGTTCTCCAGCGGATACTCCCCGGGCCCCCTCTGCACGCCGACGCGGCGCGCGCTGCTCGTCGGCATGACCGCGGCCCGCGATCGCGGCTCGGAGTTCAAGAGCAATTTCTTCAATCCCAGCCAGCACCTGACGATCCCGAAGGCGCTCAAGTCGGTCGATTCGACGTACCGATGCGCGCACTTCGGCAAATGGGGCGAGAACATGGAGGCCACCCCCGAGCAGTGCGGCTACGACGAAAGCGATGGCGACACGGGCAACCTCACGGGCAACGGGCCTTCCAACTGGCGGCAGGGCGGCGAGCAGACTTCGCCGCAGCCCGACCCCAAGCTGATCTTCGGCCTGACGGACCGGGCGATCAACTTCATCACCCGCCAGGCACGCGAGGGGCGTCCCTTCTACATGCAGGTGAGTCATTATGCGGCGCACCTGCAGATTCAGGCGCGACCCGAGACGCTCCGGAAATACGCCGCCAAGGGCGCGCCGCCCCGCACGTTTCCACCCGAGTGGGCCGCGATGGTCGAGGACATGGACGTCGGCATCGGCAAGCTGCTCGACAAGCTCGACGCGCTGGGCCTCGCGAAAAACACCTATGTGATCATGAGCGCGGACAACGGCGGCAGTCCGTATGGCCGGAACAATCCGCGTTACCTGAAGATGCTCAACGTGGGCGGGCCCGAGGGGCGGGCGAGCAACGCTCCGGCGACCAACGTGAATGCCGCGGCCGATGCGCTGCCGGACAACTTTCCGTTGCGCGGCGCGAAGCAATGGCTGTACGAGGGCGGCATCCGCGTGCCGTTCATCGTGCGCGGTCCCGGGATCAAGGCGGGCAGCTGGAGTCACGAGCCCGTGGCACACTACGACCTGCTGCCCACGATGGTCGATCTCGCCGGAGGCACGAAGCCGCTGTCGAGCGAGCTGGACGGCGGCAGTCTCCGAACCCTGTTCGAGAACGATGGCCGCGGTACTGTCCGACGGGCCGTGCCCGGCCTGGTGTTTCACCGGCCGGCGCGCGGCTACTCCGCGTACCGTTCCGGCGATTGGAAACTCGTGATCACGTGGGGACCGGACGGCAACCCCGCCCGAAAGGAGCTCTTCGATTTGAGCAAGGATATTGGCGAGCAAAACAACCTCGCAACGGCGCGACCGGAGAAGACGAACGAGATGTGGGGCGTGTTGAGCAAATACCTGAAGGACGTCAACGCCGAGACCGCCGCTGACTTCGCGGCCGCCAATGCCAAGAAGAAGGGGACGAGTCCAGCCGGTGGGAAGAACCGCAAGAAGGTGTGACGTGCACCTGAAGTCCATTGCAAGGGACAGGTCAAATTCGAGCACCCTGGCTTTGCTACAGCGCGCGGGAGAGCATTGGACGGTCACGATCGCGCTGCCAGCCGGTGTCACCGGCTGGTTCGTGAACGTGCACACCGGCCCGTTGATCGGCAGCTCGGATGATCAGGAACACGCCTCGGCCCGGTGATGCTCGTCCCCAATATTACGGTGAGTCAGGGCGAGGCCCAGCGCGCAATATAGGAGCGCGCGGCCGGTGCGTGAAACCAAGCCGACCGTTTTCTTCGTGCCCGTCGCAAAAAAATTTGCTCCTGCCATGACGGGAGGGACGTGTTCAGGTGGGCCGCATCGCGACGATGAGCGATTTCTCCGCCGCTGTGCGGTCAGAAGCTCCCCTTGACTCCGACGGTCCAGAGCGCGCCGATGTCGGTGCGCTGGCGCAGGCGGGCGTGCGCGGGCGTGCCCGAACCGTATACTTCGGTGTCGTCGTACTCGCCGGTCACGTTTCGCAGGCTGGCGAACAACGCGAGTCTTCGCCGGAGATTGTATTCCGCCGACAAGTCCAGATACAGCCGCTCCACCTCCCAGTTGAAGGTGTCGGGCGCGATGCTCGCTCCCGCGGCCACGCGGTTCGCGCGCTGGCGACCGCGGTAATTCCAGTTCATGCGGACGTTGAATTTCGGCCGCGTGAGGCTCACGCCCCAGCTCGCGCTGCGCGGCACGTAGCCGGCGAAATCGCCCGTATCGTCGCCGAGCGCGCGCTGCGAATTCGCATTGGCGAACACCTGCACGCCGCGCGCCCACGACGGCAGAAACGTGAGCACCTGCTTGTAGTCGATATTGAAACCCTCCATCCGCACCGTGCTCGTGATGTTGTGCTGCGTGGAGACGTCGTAGCCGCCATAAACCGCGGGGTCCAGGCTGTACAGCGCGAGGAAGTCCGGCGTCGCCGGAAAGACGACGTTGCCAAAGAAGTTTTCGAAATTCCGTCGAAACGCGCCGATGGAGATCTGGCCGACCCCTTCGAAATAATATTCGAGCCGCACCTTCACCGTGCGCGCATCCCACGCCTTGATGCCGATGTTGTTAACCGTAATCCGATTGTTGTTGGCGGGCGGATTCTCCGTATCCGGGAGAGTGATGCCGCCGGCATATTGGTTGAAGTCGGGCCGGCCGACCGACTGATAATAGGCGGCGCGCGCAATCAGGTTGTCGCGCACGTTGAAGCTGGCATTGAGGCTGGGGAAGAGCCGCAGGTACTCCTTTTCGGCGTGCTGGCCGCGGTCGACGAAGGTGAGCTCGGACACGCCCAGCGCGTTGGAGGCGGGCACAATCGGGAGTGGCCGGCCGTTGGACCCGAGGATGACGCGGCCGGCGGAGTCGCGCTGGTGATTGCGCGTGGGGTCGGTGAGCGGCCCCTCCGCCTCGATGTTGGTCTGCTCGGCGCGGATCCCGCCGACGAGCTTCAGCCGGCGCTGGAACAGCTGCACGTCGCCGCGCACATATGCGGCGGAGATGAGCTCCTCGACGTACTTCGAAAGACTGACGGCCGAGCGATACCATGCGTCCGGGTTGATGCTGTAGAAGTCCGGCCGCGCCTGATAAAGCGCCCAGAGCTTCTCATTGCTCGTCCACTGGGCGGCCGGGTGGCCGAAGGGGAGCACGCGCTGCGAGAAGCTCGGATCGAGATACGGCGCGGCGGCGTCGTCTCCCGCGGCGGGAGCGGTGCTCGCGCGGCCGTCGGCGCCGACGAACGAGAACAACCGGGTGCTGCCGCGCAGATCGCGCTCCCACTGGCGGACGTCCACGCCCGCCTTCAACGTGAACGGCACCAGGGCGTAAAAATCGCGCCGTGTGCTGGCGTAGGCGCTGCGTTTGGTGTCGGTGGTGTCGTTCTGGACGCTGTTGGACGACACAAGCGCGTAGCTGTCGATGCGGTAGGGATCGACGCGCCCGCCGATCGAATCCGTTACGCTGATACGTCCGGGCCGCAGGAAGGCGATGTCGTCGAAGGACACCGTCACGCCCGAACGCCGGGCCTGCGTATTGTTGAAGAATCCCTTGTCGATGTCGCGCACGCGATTGGTGCCCTGGGAGTGGCCGGCGCCGGCCTCGGCTTTCCAGAAGCGTCCGTCGTGACGCCAGACGAGCGAGGGCATCCAGGTGCGGTTGATCCGATCCCGGCCGCCCTGCGCGAGCTGCAGATCGCCGGCGCCCGGGGCGCCATGCGTGAAGCGGGGGGAGAAGTCGCCGGGCAGCACGCGGTTCGCGTTGAACGTGAGCGTGCGGCTAGTGGTGTCGGCGTTGAACGAGAAAAACTGGAACGAGAACGAAATCCGGTCGTCGCGCGTGAGCTTGTAATCGGTCGTGAACCCGAACGAGCGGCGGATGGTATCCTTCGGCGCGTCGCGCACCACATAACTGGAGAGGTAGGGTTGGTCGGGCGTCGTATGCGGAAAGGCATTACCGTTGGTGGCCGCGTTGCCGCCGCGCCAGGCGTTCTGGTTGAAATCCTCCGCGGTGTATTGCCGCGCCGTGCCACCGGTGAGTGTGAAGCCGAACCGTTTGTTCACCGGGCGCACGTAGGAAAAGTCGAAGCTCGGGTGCACCTTGCGGGTCGGGTGCTCGCGCGGACCGGGCGTCTTGTCGAAGTGACGGGCGTTGTCGCGCATGACCATCGCGACGGTGTAGTTGAACACCGGCCGCGCGCGCTCGAAGGAGCTTCGCGGCACCATGTTGACGGAGCCGGCGAGCGCGGCGCCCTGCGCCTCCGGCGTGGGTGAGAACGACACCTCGAGGCGCGCAATGTTGTTGATGGATGCCATGTCGACCTGGACGGAGCGTCCGGTGTTGTTGGGTCCGCCGGTGCTGGCGAGATTGAACCCGTCGATCGTGATGGGCACGTTGGCGGACGGGACGCCATCGAGCGAAATGCCGCGGGCGTAGCCGCCGCCGTATTCGACCGTGACGCCGGGGAGGAACTTCAGGAACTCGCCGACGTTGCCCTCGGCAACGTGGCCGAACTCGTCGGTGGAGACGACGTTCTTGATGTTGGCTGCGAACCGCTGCTCGTTGATCGCGATGGCGGCGGCCTCCATCTCGCGCGAGGCGCCGACGACGAACTCCGCCAGCCGGATCGCCTCCTGCCCGCCCGGGTCGGCGCGCGGCGCGAGAGCGGCGAGTGTGATGTCGTGCTGGATAGTTTCCGCGGCGCCGACACGCACCTCGGAGAGCTGCGGCGGCAGCCCGGTGAAAAACGCCCTCACGCGCGCGGTGCCGGTGGCGACTTGGGAGAGCCGGTAATAGCCGTCGGCATCGGTGAACGTCTCGAGCGACGTGCCCTCGACGGTGATGCGGGCGTTTTCTGCGTAGTCGCCGCTGCGCGCGTTGAGGACGCGTCCCTCGATCGTGCCGGTGGCGGGGCTGTTGGCGGCGGCGGCGAAAGAAGCCGCGAGAGCGATCAGGAGCGAAACGGCGGAAAACGCAGGGAAAAAGGGGCGCGCGGAGGCCGGCGCCTGATGCAGGCGGTTGCGAGGGGTGGTCATGGATGGGAAGGGGAGAATCCGGTGGCGATCGGGGGTCGTCAACGCTCGCGCGAGGACTTTGAATTGCTATGCGCCGAGCGCCCCACCTGCAATGCCGCCAAAATACCAGAACGGTTGGCCGTGCGCGGCGATTACACCGCGATGACTGTGCCGCGCGGCCGCTGCACTTCCGCCAGAGGGCTTTGCTCTTGGTGGGCGTGAAGCTTCGAAGGAGGAAGTTGCGCTATGTGCAATGCGCCGGCTCGATGCATCCACTCCGCACTCTCCACCAATTCGAGCGGGTACCACAGAGAACCGCGCGAGTCGCCGGTTTTTCCGACCTCGTTGGCCATTGACGGCCGCGAGTTTCTGCCCAGCGTGTGCGACAGTAGCTGAGTTTCACCGAACTCACTCTCGCCGGCTTCCCCTGTCAGGCGGGCCGCGTGTAGGAGTGCCACCCGCGCACCGGGCCTGCCGGGATATACTGGCGATCAACTCCAACCCACGCCCCCCATGACGCCGAAAGCAGTCTTGATCCGATCGATCGCGGCCGGATGTTTCCTCACGTGCTCCGCCTCCGTTGGTCTCGCCCAGCCGGCAGGACCCAACCCCGGCAGCAGCAGTGCCGCTCCGGGCGGCGGCACCGCCGCGGCCTCGAGTGGCGACACCGTCGAGCTCAGCCCGTTCGTCGTGTCCAGCTCCGTCGAGGGCTACATGGCATCGAACACCATCTCCGGCACGGCAATGAACGCGCCGCTCCGCGAGGTGCCGATGACAATCAACGTCATCACCTCGGAGTTTCTGGACGATGCGCTCGTCGGAGATCTCGCGAACGCATTCGACTACAACTCCTCGATCACCCAGACCAACCGGCAGCCGGTCGGCAACCGGCAGGCATCCTGGTCGATTCGCGGCTTCCGCAACCGGAACATCCTGATCGACGGCGTCTCGGGCGGCGACTTCATCCCGACGCAGCTCATCGATCGCATCGAGGTGGTGAAGGGCCCCAACACGCTGTATGGCCAGTCGGATCCCGGCGGTCTCGTCAACGTGGTGACTAAACGCCCGACCGGCACCGGCCGCGCGCGGATTCGCCAGCGATTCGGTCAGCAGCACCTCGCCGAGGCCACGCTCGACTATGACGCGCCGGCGCTGGGCAACCTGCGGCTGCGGCTGCTGGGATCGCATCTCGATACCAACGGCTGGCGGCCGATCGACGGGCGCAGGTCGAGCTTTCTCGGTCTGATGAGCGATCTCCGGCTCGGCCGCTCCACCATGCTGGTGCTCAACGTCAGCGGCAGCGAGACCGAGGGCATTCCGGCGCAGCGTGCCACCTTCGCGTTCGAGCAGATGCCGCGGGATCTCAATGGCGATGGCGACACGCTCGACGTCGTCAGCGGGGAGAACGAGCGGAGCATCCGCCACAACAATACCTTCCTGCCGCGGATCTACACCTCCGCCACGAGCGATCCCTATTTTCAGGACAACTACTATCTCCAGGCCGGGCTGCGCCACCGCTTCTCGCCGCAAATTCAGGCGCAGTACATGTTCGTCAAGTCGACGCAGTCCATCGACATCAATTTCCGCGAGTTCAATACGTTCAACCCCGCGGGCGTCGCCGACGGCAACCACACGCTCAGCGCATCGCGGAACATCACGGACGCGCACATGCTGAGCGCGTTCGTGAACCTCGAGACCGGCCCGCTCAAGCACCAGGCGCTGGCGGGAATTCGTTTCACGGCGGACGAGGATCTCGGCGGCGCCAATTTTCGGCTGCGCTCCAGCAACGCCCGCGAGCGGGGCATCCTCCAGGGCCTGATCAACCAGGGGCGCCGTATCCGGCTGCAGCTGACGAAGGAGGAGGTCCTGTCCGGCGTGCCGATTTGGAACGAGGAACTGCCCACGCGGGAGGAGATGACGAGGCTGGCGCCGCGCATCAACAACAACGGCGGCGGCTTCGAAGACGTGACGACCTTTTTTGTTACCGACAGCATCGCGATGCTGGAGGGCCGGGCCCGGCTGCTGGCCGGCGTCCGCCACATCCGGATCGAAAACCACTCGGTCTCTCTCGACGGCGTCCTCAACGAGGCGTCGGTCAGCGATCAGAAGGACACCAGCTTCCAGGTGGGCGGCGTGTACAATCTCACCAGCAGCATCATCGCCTTCGCCAACTACGCCACCGCGTTCAATCCCAACGGCCGCAACCCCGACACCGGGCTCTTCGATCCGGCGGAGGAGTCGCGCGCCTACGAGGCGGGGCTGAAATTCGACGGTTTCTGGAACGGACGGATCGGCGGCTCCGTGGCGTACTTTCACATCGAGAAGGACAATGTCGTCCGCACCGACTTCAATCCGTTCACCTTCATCGCGGATCGCGACATCACCAGCGATTTGAGCGAGGGCGCGGAGCTCGAGCTCTTCGTCAACCTGACGGACAACTGGAATAGCGTGCTCAGCTATTCTTACATCCACGGCGAGGTGCTCGAGGCGCAGACGCTGGCGCGCGGGCTGCGGCTCGAGGGCGCGGCGCCGCAGCGGCTCACATTCTGGACCAGCTACGGAATTCCTCGTGGTCCGCTGAAGGGGCTGCGTTTTGGCGGTGGCGTCGTATGGGCCGATGGACCAATCCAGCAGTTCGGCACGTACAACAATCGCTTCGTGATCGAGGACGGCTACACCGAGGTGGATCTGTTCGCGCGCTATCCCTTCACCGCCTGGCGGAAGAAGATCGAACTCGGCGTGAATGTGGACAACGTGACCGACACGTTCTTCATCCGCTCCCGCGCGGCGACCAACAGCCCGCGGCAGGTCGTGTTCTCGCTTTCGGTCGAGCTGTGAGCCGGAACGATGCAATTGAATGTAGGGCTGCCGCTTGCCGGCAGGCCGGGAATACGAATGATCGCGGCCCGGCGGCAAGCGCCGGCCCTGCACTAACCGGACGATCGAACGTTTCATTCGGAACCGCATTTCTAATGAATCGATCCGCCTGAGGCATCGGCGGCGCGACCCGACGTCGGAAACTTTGTCTGCTTTTTCCGCTTCGGGCTGTTGTCCGCCGGATCGGCGCGATCTTGTCACGGCCGATCCCATGGGGTCAGGCCGAAACCTGCAACACGTGCCGGAAGCGGTTTTCACTCCGGGTTTCGAGGGTTTGGCCTCCTGACGGTTGCCGGTTTCGGCCTGACCCCGTCCGCGTCTGTGTTTTCGACGACGGAACGGATAGGTCAATTCAGTTGACCCGCGCCTGCAAAACCTCGAAGCGCGCGCGCGCGGCGGCATCGGGCGCCAGCGTCAGGCCCAGGATAATCAGCCAGCGAGCTGTATCGGTGAACCCATGACGAACGTTGAGTTCGGCGGTGCGGTAAACGAGTTCGGTGTGGCGCGGAAAAATACGGACGCCCTGTTCGAGCACGGCGAGTTGCTCGCGGATCGGCGGCTCGGCGCAGGCCGCCCAGACTTCGGCGATCAACATGTAGACTTCGGGCAACGGCGGCTCCTGCTCGCGCGCCGCGGCCAGGGGCGTGAGCACCGCGCTGGCCTGCTCGGGCGTGAGACGGAGCCCTGCGCTGGCGCCTTGGCCGCCCTCGGCGGCGAAGCGCAGTCGCGCGAGCTCGAAGCACGCGCGCGGCCGGAGCGTCTTGGTGCGGGCGGCGGCGTCTTCGAGGAATCCGCGCGCGGCGACGTCGTTGCCGGCGTCGACTTCGCACAGGCCGATCGCCGCGAGCAACCGTGGGTCGCGGCTGCCGTGATCATAGGCACGCCTCAAGGTGCGCCGCGCCTGCTCGAGGTATTTTTGCGTGAGCGCCGGGAACTGCGCCTTCACGAAACCGATTTCGAGCCGTTCCCAGTCGCCCTTGATCCGCGCGATTTCGACGTCGCTGGCCGGGCGCAACGCGTAGTCCGGCAGGCGCGGCCGTTGCGCCGGGCGGAGCGCGAGTTTTTCCCGCATCGCTTCGGGGAGATACGCCGTGAGCTGCTGCCGCGCGGTCGCGAAATCGAGGCCGAAGCATTCCTGGAAAAGGGCCTCCGAGACCGGCTCAACCGCCGCTCGCTCCGCGAACTTCCAAAGCGCCGCCCGCCGGGGCGCGCCGCGGCCCGCGAGCCCCCAGCGGATGAACAAGGCGGCCTGCGCCTGCCAGAGTGAAAGCCCCTCGCCCAGCGCCGGGTCGTCCGGCGGGAGTTCGCCCGCGAAAAAGTCCGCGAGCGGGAGCAGGGCGCGGTTCCCCTCCGGACCGGCGCGCAGCGCCGCGCTGCCGGTTTCCGAAATCCAGTCCAGACGCTCGAGCGTGAGCGTGTCCTCGGCGAACGTGGCCCGCGCAAACAGCGTGAGGACGCCGCTGATGAACCACGGGGGCAGCGCGGGCAGCCGGTTCCGCAGGATATGAGCAACGTATTCCGGCGTGAGCGCGACACGGTTGGCATTGAATTCGCTTTCCTGCACGACGGCGAACAGCGCCTGCGCGTCGCGATCCCAGAGCCGGAGATTCGGCAGGAAGGTATAGCGCGGCGGCAGCGGGCGGCGGCGCAGCTTACCGTCGTCGAGCGGCACCGTGGCATTATCGAGCGCCTGCTGGTCGACCGCGGACAGGGCCATGTGCGCCACGACTTCCTGCGACGTGGGGGGTTGTCGGGCACTGTCGACGAAAAGCAGCGTTCGCGGCCCTGACATTTTCAACTGGAGCGCGGGCGACAGCAGTTCGCCCAGCAGCGCGTGCAGACGGTGGTGGTTCGCGATGAGTGCGCGCGTGAGCCGGTCCGGGCAGCACGACAACACCTCCAAACCCGCCACCTCCGCGTAACGCCACGGCAAAGGTTGCGCCGTCTCCTCGACGAGGAAAGGCGGCAGCGTGACCGTCGTGGGCTCCCCTGCCCCGGCGGCGCATGCGCCGAGCACGAGGCCGGCGGCGAGCGAAAGGAGTTGGCGGCAACGGTTCATTGGACGAAGGGCGAGCCGCGACGTTAGCCCGGAAATTTCGCCCGCGTGAACACTTCTTTGAACCAAATTTCCGTCCGCCCATTAGGCTTGTGCGACCTAATCGCGGCTTCGCGCGACCGAGCCGGCCCGACCGGGCGAACGATTCACACTTCCGGGTGTAAATGTTCCGGCTGGCCGCGGCTCGAGTTGCCACCACTCCGGGGACGGGGTCATGCCGTCTGCTGCGCGGAACCGCCGCTTAGTAACTCGCCGCCCCAGCGGTGTCACCGATGTCCCGGAGAATGCCGGCCAGCCCTTCCAGGTTTTCCCGCAGGTTGGCTTTGGCGTCATTCGCGCGGTTGTGCGACAGGATCCCGACCGGGCCGAACCAGCCGGATCGATATATCGTTTCGATCAAGTCTTTTTCGCGGCTGCCCTCCCCCACCGGCGTTCCGGCCTTCGCGTTCGGCCCCAGCGCATTCAGGTTCACCGCCGCAAGCCACGGCTTCAGCCGCGGAAACACAGTCCCGAACCGATCCATCTGCGCGAACGACTGGTGGAAACTATAAACAATGCCAACGTCGGCCGACGGCATCTCCTGCCGTAATCGCTCGAGGATCGCGATTTCGTTTTCCGCCTGGCTGAACCACGGCGCGCGCCCATGCCCATATAGCACCACCTTCAGACCGCGCCGGTTGCCCTCTGCAACGAGCGGCCGCAGCCGCGCCACCGCCGTTGGTACGCGCTCCGCCACGGGAAGGGTGTCGAATTTGCCCTCGAGCGTCAGCCACCATTGGGCCCTGAGTTGATGGCGCGCGGCGACGTCGAGGAAGGCCCGAATCTGAACCTCGTCGAACGGTTTTTCCGTGTGGACGGGTGTCCATACCGCTACCAGTTCGATCCCTTCCCGGCGATAGGCCTTTATATAGTCTTCGAACACTGCCACTCGCTCCGCATTCCGGCAGATATAGCCGGCTTTCGTGAGCCCGATTTCCTTGAGGACGCGCGCATGCTCCTGCGGTGAACGGGCGATCGCATCATATTCCTCAAAAGCCCACGCGTGCAGATTGCCCCGGGCCAAGGTGCTCGCGGGCCGCGCCGCCCCGCTGCTGCCGGTGGCGGCGAGCGCAACCGCGTAGACGAAACCGAATATCACCGTGGACAAACACCTGCCTGCGGGAGTCATCGGCTGGTGAGGGTGGCGGCACGCGGGCGCCTCGCGAGCACCAAACACGCAGGCCTGCCTGGCGCGTTCCGCTGCGAGTCCGGTAGTCCCGCCGCCCGTCTGCTCATCCGATCAATGGCCCTCCGCGCCGCCGGCCATCTGGCGCTCACCGCAGCGATTCCAGATACGCCACCAGATCGCGGAACTCCTCGATCGCCAGGGCCAGTGGGAGCTCGGGCGGCATCAAGGAGTCCTCCAGTGCGCCCCAGCTGGCGATTTCTGCGCGCGGAAAATCGTGTTCATGGCCATCGAGAATGATGAGCTGAATCGAGCGCGCCGCCTGATCGATTTCACGGCCGGTATGCATTTCGCCGTTCTTCATCTTCACAAACCAGCCCTGATACTCCGGCGCTATATAGTCGGACGGCTTCACGACGGAATGAATCAGGGCGTCGCGATTGGCCGTCCGGCCGATGACCGACAGCTCCGGGCCGAGCGCCATGGCGATGAATCCGGCCGTCTGGCCGGCGCCGAGCCTGACGCCGCGCCCCTCCGACACGTGGCATGCAACGCAGCCAACATTGGCCGAAAAGAAAACCCGCCGCCCCGCCTCCGGATTCCCGCCCCTCGCGAGGAGTTGCTGCCAGCCTTCCACCGTGCCGGGCCGCGAAATTTTTTCGGGTGCAATGAGAAATTGGAGTTGGCTGCGGAACCTCACCTCGCGCGGATCGCCCTCAATGGTGGCGAGCTTGCGCGCCGCCGCCGCCAGTACCGCCGGATCCGTGCGCAGCGCGCGGAGCGTGCGCGCCGCCTCGAGCCGTACCGCGGGTTCGCGGTCATCGAGGAGCGACACCAGCCCGAGGTCTGGTTTGCCGGCCAGCGCGGCGAGCGCCTCCGCGCGCAACGAGGCGGGCTGGTTTGCATTCAGCGCGATCTCGCGAAGAACCGCCGCGGCTTCCGCCCGACTGCTCCCGCCCAGCCGGCGCACGGCCTCGATCTGAAGCATCGGATCGGATTGGCGTGCCATCGTGGCAATGAGTTCGTGGTTCGCCCGCCTCTCGATGGACGGAAGCCAGCGCAGCGCCATGGCCCGCAGCAGCACCGGCCGTTGCTCGTCGTGCACCAGCTTTTCGAAAAACTCCGGACTGAGCTGCCGGTTCAGATAGTAGCCGCCGTCGCTGCCCTTCTTCGCCCCGCCGCCTGGACCTTTCGCGGTGCCCGCGGCGCTTTTTTCCCCCGCCGCAGCCGCCGACGCGTTTTGCATGATCTGCATCGTCGCGAGCCACGTTTGGAAGAGAGCCTTGTTGAAATTCGCCCGCCCGCCGACGGCATCGATTCGGTCCGCGAGCGAAATCAGCTCCTTTTCTCCCGCCCAGATCATCGCAAGCTGCACCACATCGAGATCGGGATCACCGAGCCGCAGTGCAATCAGCGGCGCCGGCTCCGACACGTCCGCGCGCCGAAGCGCGAGCAGTGCGCCGAGCCTCACCTTCGCGTCGGCATGCTCCAGATCGCTCAGCACGGCGCGACGAAACACGGGCCGGCTCAGCGCGGTCACCGCCGCATTCCGGATGAACGGGTCCGGCTCGCTCAGTGCCTGCCGCAGGCTCGCGTACTCCTCGATCCTCGCAGCCTCGGTCAGTCGCTGCATCCGCGCGAATTCCGCCGTCGGCTCCTCCGGTGAGAATGGCTTGCGCGGCGCGAGCGTTGGCACGCCGTCCCTCGCCGTCACTTTCCAGATCCGCCCGCGCTGGTGCGTGGTATAGTCAATCAGCATCCAGTCGCTGATGTAGATCGCACCATCGACCGGACTCGCAGACATTCCCGATGGACGAAACGGCGACGTCTGGTTGTCGTGGCCCTCTCCGCGCAGGAAGATTTCGCGTGTCGCCGTGATCGAGGCGCCGGCCGGTTTCGGCCGAAAGAGCGTCACGTCGTGCTCGCCCCACGTGGCGCCGAGGATCGTGTCGCGATAATCGGCGGGCAGCGCCGCCGTGCTGGCATCGATGACCGCCGTGGGCGCCTCGCCGATCCCGTGAATCATCGGCAGCGTGCCGGGAAGCTCGCCCTCCCACGCCTGGTACGGATGCAGTCCGTACCGGCCATAGATTCGCTTGTAGCCGTAATCTCCGCCGTGAACGATGTGCAGGAGCCGGTTCGGCCCACGATGATCGGGATCGTTGTCGACGCACAGGAGCCGCCCCTGCCGATCGAACCCGATGCTGAACGGATTCCAGAATCCCCACGCGACCCGTTCGAGTTGGGTGCCGTCGGGCCGGCAACGCGCAATAATCCCGCCCCAGTACGGGCCGACCGGCAGCCGCGTGCCGTCGGACGCAATCCAATCGTCGCTCGTCGTGCCGGTACCGACGTACATCCAGCCATCGTTCGAGAAAGCAATCCCCATCATCTGCCCGTGCGGGTTGGCCCTTTTTTCGTACGGATCCAGGTGAAGCAGCCGCCTGCGCGCCTCCGAACGGCCGTCGCGATCGCGATCGTGCAGGACCAGCACCTCGCGGGTGCCCACGACGTACAGCGTGCCGTCCCGATCCAGGGCCAGGCTCTGGGCCTGATGGATATCTTCCGCAAAGATGCTCATTCGCGCATAACGACCATCGGGCCGGGTACCCTCGAACACCTTGATCCGATCGCCCTTCGGTCCGGGATAATTCGGCGGCGGCGAATGTGTGTGGCACTCGATCACGTACAGCCGCCCCTCCGCGTCGACGACGGAGGCGATCGGCGTGACGATATCCGGGTCCGAGGCGTACAGCGAAATCTGCAGCCGCTCGTCACGGAGCCGTGGATACTCGATTGGGCGCTCGGCGGCGAGGAGGCTGCCAACCGCAGCGGCAAGGGCGCACGAACGGAGAAGGGAAAAGATAGTCACGGAAACCCTGGGGAAGCGACGCGGCGTTCGTGTGAATCCCGGGCAAACGGAAAGCCCGGAATGCCGACGCAAAGAACATGGAAAACCGCGCGCGACACAAGGTTGGTTCGCATAACCCGGCCCCGTCGCTCGCCGGGCGCGAAACGCTGATCGGTCGAAGGGGTCATGCCAAGAATCCGGACAAATGTGCCCCTACCATGAATTGAGGTGACGCGACGGTTGGGTCGGCCACCGGCCACGCGGGAATGGAGGCACCCTGGCGTCGCTTCCGAAAGCTACTTCGATGGTGGGGCTGGCGCGCCTTTTAGCAGCTGCGCGTATTTTTCCACCGCCGCGACGGGCACGGCGATCTTCCAGATATCGCCGATTTGCCGGACCGAGAGTCCGACCGCACGGGTTTTGCCGGAAGCATCCATGACTTGTGCCACGAGCCTCGCACCTGATGCGTCGCTCCGTTTGAAGTCGATGATTCGTGCGCCACCCATCGGCACATCTTTTGCGGTAAATAAGGCGACGAGCCGTTCCGGTGTGCCGTATTCGGCTCGTGCTTCCTCAGAAAGCGACGCGAGGAGGTCCTGCGCTTTCGAACGCGCTCTCGGGTCGAGGAAGAGCGTTTCGGCGAGTTGTTCAACGTCGCCGCCGGCTGCCGCCCAGAGCGCGGTTTGAACCGCCGCCGCCGCCGTGTCGCGCCCCGCATTGATGAGCGTGCCGACGGGAACGATCTCATTCATTACGTCGAGTGTCGCTGTGGTAGATGCTGCGTCCGCGGCACGCGGCGCCAGGATGCGATTTGGTTTCGCCGCCGTCGCGGCGCTTTGCCGCGAAGCGACAATGTCGGCGCGCAACCGCTCCAGCTCCGTACTTTCGGCTCGCAGTTGTTCCAGCTCCGAGCCCGAGACTTGATCCCGCAGCAGCCGCTCGCGTTGTTCCTTCAGCTGTCGGAGTTCGATCAACTCTTGGCCGGCCGCGCGCACTTCGAGCCGGAGGATTGCGGTCTCATTTCGCTGCAACACCAACAACGTGAGCACGCTCGCAATCAACGCGGTGAATCCAGCGAGCCACCATGCAGACGCAGCTTTCATGCTTAGAACCACGTCGGCGCGACGACGGGAGTGGGATTGAAAATGAATTTAATCGGCATCTCCATCCGTGCGTTCACCGGGGTGCCGGCCTTCTTCCCTGCTTCGAATTTCCACTTCCTCACCGCCGCCACCGCAGATTCCGCGAACGCTGGGTTTGTGGCGCTCATAGCCTGCACATCCTGTGCGTCGCCGTTGGCGTCAATCACGAAGCTCAAGCGAACCTCGCCGGAAACCGCGAGTTGCCGCATTTCTGCCGGATATTCGGGTCGCGGTTGGAGTTTCGGTTTTGGCTGCTGCTCCAGCTGCGAAATCTCGTACACGGGCTGATCCGCGCGCCAAGCCGGCTGACTCGTGCTGGCGAGTGATGTCGACCGGTTGCTCGGCTGCGTCCTTGTCGTACGCGCGGCGGCTTCGTCACGCAGTCTCGCAAGCTCCGCACGGTTCTCTCGCCATGAGCGGATTTCGGCCGCGGTCGTAGCGAGTCGGCTGACCTCCTGCCGAAGGAGTCCCGCCTCCTCACGGCTGATACGGGCGTGCACCAATTCGTCGCGCAGTTTCGCGTTTGTGTCCGCTTGGATGACGTAGCCGACGCCGCCGGCAGCAACAATCACCGCGGCAATTCCGAACTGGAGTTTGGTGGCGCTCATGAAAGTCATCCACGCCGTCGTGGCGCAGCTGCTCGCGCCAGCCAGTGCAGCGCCGCTGACACTCGCGGCCAGACCCGCCGGTGCGGCGACGCTCACCGACTGGGCGAGCACGAGTCCCAGGGCCGCGGATGTCGAGGTGACGCCATCGCGGGCGAGCGTGGCATGGAGCTTGGCCAAGGCCCGTTCCACCCGCATCCGCGCGGCATTCTCGTTTAGCCGCAACTGGGCGCCCACTTCGGCAAATGAACGTCCGTTGAAAAACCGCAGTACGATCGCGTCGCGATCGTCGTCATCCAGCCCGCCGATGGCGCGGTCGAGCAACGGCCGCAGGCTCTCCCAATTGCCTTCGTCAGTGCCGGCCGCGGTTTCATTCATGGTATGGGCCTCCCGTTCGCGTTTTCGCCGCCGCGATTCGGTGCGGACGGCGTCGATGGCCGCGTATTGCGTCGTGCGATAAAGCCAGCCCGCCAGCACCGGCCGTCGGGCCAGCGCCGTGGCTTTCCGGGCGAGCGACGTGAAAACGATCTGGACCACGTCCTTGGCGAGGTGCGTATCGCCGCCAACGTGACGTAACGCCACAGAGTACACCAAATCGATATGCCGCCGGACCAGCCCTGCGAATGCATCATCGGCTCGTTCGTCAATGTAGCGGCGGAGCAACTCGCTGTCTTCAGACATGATCAACCTATAGCCGGCAATGGATTGAAAACCGCACAAAAAAACCGCGGTCCGTCCGCCGGCTCCGTGGTGGCAGACCGCAAACCACGACTCGAATTCAGTGGAGCGTGCGATCACGTCCTCAACCGGGGCAATTATCGGCGACCCATTTTTCAGGCACCGGGTGTGGCGCAATCGTCAAGAAATCGGGGATCGAAAAACTCACTCTGGCCACGCCGATGAAACACACGACATCGGTTTCGATGGCGTGGCTCGCCCATCGGCTGCAAACGGGCGCAACCGACAGCGTCGATTCATTGGCTTCATCGATTCCGCGCAACCGGCGCCACTGAACACCCGGAATTCAAGGCGAAATTGTCCGGATTCCTAGCATGACCCTGCATGTGTCCCACCTTTTGGCACGCGGGCGTCTGCGCCCTGCCGCTCGACATTCTCCCGCACGAGTTCCTTGCCATTGAGATAACCAATCGCTCCGTCGTCGACGCGCACAAGCATGATATCGCCTGCATTTCACCCAATCGATCCGGTGCGGCCTTTGCATCCCGCTTGAGGGTTGATGGGGAAATCTCCATCTCAAAAGATGTGAATACCTCCAAAGCTGCTCGTTCCAGCCATTGCGAGCGGCGCTTCCGCGCCGTTTTTTTTGCTCTCTGCGCCAGTGCGGTATGCGCCGGGCAAGGGACGGCGACGGCGACGGACCGCGACCGCCCCCTGCCAAGCCCTCGCGAAGTTGAAGCCGCGGCGAAATCCGCTCCGGGTTTACCGTCCGAAACTATCGAACTCTCGCCCTTCGTCGTGCAAGGCGAGCAGGGCTGGCAAGCCACCGAAACCCTGGCCGGCACCCGGTTAAAGACCGAACTTCGCGACGTCCCCGACCAACTCGAGGTCTTCACGAAGGAGTTCATGGACAACCTCGCGATCAACACGAGCGACGAGGCGACCCTCTACTCGATGAACGCAGACGCCCGGGCTGATGTGTTGACCGATACCGACTCCCCGGAGCTGGCGGTGGCCAACTTGAGCACGACGACGAACATTCGCGGAATGGCGCAGACCCAGCACTCCCGCCGTTTCTTCTCCACCCCGTTCCCAATCGACGCCTACAATACGGACAGCTTTACCATCGCGAGCGGGGCCAACCCGGTCCTGGTCGGCGCGGGGCTCGGAGCCGGCTTCATCGATGCGGCGGCCAGCAATGCCACCATGCGAACCCAGACGATGCTGAAGCTCCAATACAGCTCGAAGGATTCGAAACGGGTCCAGCTCAATCTCAACCGGGTGATTATTCCGAAACGACTCGCCTTTCGCGTGGATGGCCTTTGGAGGGACACGCACACGTTCAAGAAACCCAACTACGACCGAAACAAGCGCTATACACTCAGCGCCACGTTCAAGCCCGTCGAGAGCACCACGATCCGGGCGAGCTACGAGAACATCGATCGGGTCGCGAACATCGCGCCGCGCAATCTCCCCTACGATCGCGTCTCGCTGTGGCATCTGGCCAATACCATTCCGGGCAGCCCCTACACCAGCCCGAAGCCTGGCTACGACAACAGCGCGACCGTCCCCGGGGGGGCCGCGGTGGCCACGGCGACGAAGATATTCGAAAAGAACACCGCCACCGCGCCCGTCATGATTTTTGGCGGGGCGGGCACCTATGTGCCACCCATGAACTGGGGCAACAGCGTGGTGGTCCGCAGCCCTTCCGCCGACACCGCTTTTGGCGTTCCGGACACCCTCCTCGATGGCACCGCGATCGCCCAGCGGACATTCCTGGACGGCACTTATTTTCCGACGGACGTGAACGTCTTCGGAAATTCCAGGAAGACCACTCAGTTTGGCCACATCAAGGATCTGTCGATTGAGCAGAGAGTGTTTCGCAATCTGTTTTTGGAAGTCGCGTTCCAGGAGCGGAAGTATGTCTCCGAACGATACACGCCGAACCAGCAGACCAAGGTGTTTCTCGATGCCAACCTATATCTTCCCGCGGTGTTTCCTGGCGAAACCGCGCGCCGGCGGAACCCAAACTTCGGGCTACCCTATATAGAGCTGAACCCGGAATACCGCTATGAGAAGTGGCTGGGCGACAACGCGCGGGCCAGCATCGCTTACGAGCTGAATCCGGCGCGGGATTTCAATTGGGGAAAATGGTCACGGTGGCTCGGTCGCCATCGCTTCAATGGCACGTTCGAATGGCTCCAGGAACACCAGACCAACGTGGCGGGCGGTATTCGAGCGAGCATGCTCGATGCTCCCGTGATCCCGGGCATGACACTCACGCCCAAGACGGCCCAAAATTGGGCGAACAACGCCAGTCGCCGGCCTTTGATTCGCTACTACTTGACGTCCCCTGGTGGGGCCGCCGGACCGATTGAAGCGGGTGACGCCACGTGGAGCTATCTGGATGCGGCGGGCAATCCGGCTCGGATCACGACCGGGATCGATTCCGGCTTCGTGTCGCCCATCAACGGCAAGAAACTCGAGACCTCGACCAACGCGGTCGCGACTCCCGCCAATTCGCAGAATCCCTCGATCTTCGGCTGGCAGGGCTCGTTTCTTCCCGACCGGGAGGGCAACAACCGTGTCGTGCTCACCTTTGGCGAGCGGCACGATCGGAGTCGCACCGCCTCGGCCACCCCGGCTTCCATCGCCAGGGACAACGGGACAGGTTCCGGAGGAACCGGCCTCTTTCCGGCGCCGGATCAGATTGAATGGGGGCCGTGGGGCACGGCGACCAAGAAGCGCAATCGCAGCAAGGGTGTGGTGGTGCGTCCGTGGCAATGGATCGGCTTGTCCTATCACATTGCGACAACGTATGCGGTCTCGACGAACTCCGTGGATCCCTATGGCAATATATACCCAGGAGCCGGCGGCGAAACCACGGGATACGGGCTGCAGCTCGAACCCTGGAAAAGAAAGATCAGCCTGCGCGTGGAGAAGTTTGAGACGCTGGTCGGCCCGACGGAAGTTTCAGAGGGTCGGATGCGAACCATCGTTGCCAACACCCGGACCATCGAGAATCGTGTCGTCGATCTCGATCCAAGTCTGCCGCAGATCAATGTGGATGCCAATGGCACCGGCCCCGGTCTCACGGGCGCTGGCGCGGGCACGGCCAGAGTGATGAACTTTCGCAAAGCGGAGGGTTATGAGCTGTCGCTCAACATCACGCCCCTTCCAAACTGGAACATTCGCATCAACGGCAGTGATTCCAAAACGGTGAATTCCGACATTGGCGCTCCGTGGCTCGCGTTTATCGCGGAGCGTCTGCCCGTTTGGAAGGGCGTGACGGGGGCCGAAAACGGCCAGCCGGTCACCTGGTCGACCGCCCACACGAACGAGGACGGCTCCGGCCAGACGTTGGAGACCTACTACAATACAACCCTGACCAACGACATTAAATATCTTCAAGCGCTCGACGGCAGGGCCAACCCGGGTGTTCGCGGCAAACGCGCCAACGTCATCACCAGCTACCGGATCAACGAAGGCAGGCTCAAGGGAGTGAGCCTGACCGGCGCCGTCCGCTGGCGCCCGCCGGTGATTATCGGCTACCCTGCCACAACCCTTTCCGACGGCACGACCACCTATGATATTAACAGTCCCTTTCGCGGCGAACGCGAAATAGCGACTGACCTCGGGTTCTCCTATCGCGGGAGACTCAGCGCTTTCGGCGGAGTGCGCTATACGGCGCAGCTCAATGTCCGCAACGTCCTGGACGACGGACCGCTGGTCCCATATCGAGCCGACACCGCAGGAAACATCGTGAGCATGGCCACCATCGACCCGCGGCTGTTCACCTTCACCTGGGGACTGGAGTTCTGAGGCGGTACGATTCAGTCGAACGATATTTCATTCGTGAGAAGCAGCACGAAAGGTGGAGCGCGTTGACCGCAACGCGCTTCGCCATGAGTCACGTTACGTCAGCGTCTTGAGGTCAAGCCGCTCCACCTTCAACTGAATCGTTCCGGCTGAGGCGTGGGCTGCACCTCACCCAGTCCGGTCCAAAGGCGCTGGAAAGGGACAGGTTAATTCTACCGTTGGAATCCAGATCCAACCGACGCGCGTTCGGCCGCAGTTCCACTTCCCCGCGTCAAAATTGACCTGTCCCTTTCGCACGCCCGAAACCAAATCGACCCCCGCGCGGTTCGGTTCCGCCGGGCGGCAAAGGATTTCACGACGCGGCTGGTCGTCATGGTCGTTGCGCACGGAGCTGCTGGAGCCGCCGCACGTAGGCCGTCACATCGAGCGATAGGTCGAAGGGGTCATGCCGTTACATGTTAGCACCCTCCCGGTAACGACCGATCCAACCTTGCGGGCGAGACGCCCGCGCTCCCAGGGCTGCGTCTCACTCCGAGTGGCTGCGGCATCCTGCCGCAGATTCCCGTCGGACAGACAGTCGATTCAGCCTTGCGGGCAGGCCGCCCGCGCTCCCAGGGCGGTATCTCTTCAATGCCGTCACAAAGTTCAAAACGTTCCTTTGACCCCAACGGCAATCGCGACGCCAAATTCGGAGGTGCGGTTCTGCCGCGCGTAATCCGGCGTCACGGCGCCGTACCGCCACAGCGTCTGCGGCTCGTTCAGCAGGTTCATCGCGCTCGCGATGAGCGAGAGCCGGCTGCTGAGCTGATATGAGCCGTTCACGTCGAGCGTCGTGCGCGCGCCGATGTATTGAAACGCATCGGGACCCACCGCCGGCTGGGCGGTGCGTTTGTCCAGTCCGCGGTAGTTCCAGCGCGCCACGAGCGTGAACCGCTTGGCGTTGAACGACGCCCCCCAGTTGCCGGTCTTCGGGATGAAACTGGTGAAATTCGCCTGCCGGTTGCCCTCGAGTTCGAGCTTCGTCGCGTTGGCGAAGACGGTGAAGTGGCTCCCCCACCGGCCCAGCCGCCGCAGCGAGTGCCGGAAATTGAATTCGCCGCCGCGAATCCGCGCGTCGCCCGAGTTGAACTTCGTGTTCAGGTTCCAATTCACGTACTGCGGATCGAGCCCGAGTTCCTGGAGATCGCCGACCGTCGCGAGCCGCACCTCCGTGCCGAAGAAATTCTCGATGTTCTTGAAAAAAAACCCGGCGGAGAACACTCCCCCCTGATCGGTGTAGTACTCGAGCGACACATCGTAATTGTCGGCCGTCCACGGCCGCAGCGCCGTGTTGCGGATCGTGATCGTGCCGCGGACGATCGACGGATTGTTGCGGTCATCCTCGTTGAGATCGTTTTCCGAAAACGTCGCGTTGGGGATGATGTCGGTGAAATCCGGCCGGCCGTACGTTTTCGCGTAAGCCGCCCGCACGAGGAGGTTCTCCTTCGGTTCGAAATTCAAATGTACGCTCGGGTAATAGCCGTCGTAGGTGCGACTCGCGCGGTAGCCGCGCTCCTCTCGCGTGAGACGCAGTTCTTCCATCGAACTGGCCGCGCCGGCCTCGGGCCTGCGGATCCGCGCTCCCGCCGCATTGTGCGCAAAACTGCCGTCGGGATTGCGGACGAACACTGCGGTGGGATCGAAGCGCTGCCCCTGCCCTTCATCCTCCGTCTTCTCGTATCGGACACCAGCCACCACATTCACGCGGTTCCGGAACAGTCTCGCCTCCGCCTGCACATACAACGCCGAAACGGTTTCCTCGATGAACTCGGACAAGTTGATCCGCGACTGCTCGGCACTGACCTGCTGCGCCGGCGTCATCGAGAAAAAGTCGCGCGCATCGTAGGCGCGATTGACGGACGTCCACGGCACGTTTCTGAACCCGTAGGACGAATCCTGGTTCCGGTACGACTGCATCAGATACGGGGCCGGCGAATCCGCGGTCGCGGAATTTCCATCCGGGCCGTTGTACGTCCACGAAAGGCTCTGCTGCCGCGAATCGACCTCGAGGATGTTCTGCTGGCCTCCGATCTGGAGCGCGGTGGGAAACGGCAGGACGTTGAACCGGCGGCGCAGGTTGAGGCTGGCCGATTTTGCCGTGGAGTGGTTGTCGTAGGGCGCCTGGGCCGCGGTCGTCAGCTGGTAATTGGCGATGTCGTAGATGTCCACGGGCTGGTTCGCATTGTCGAAAACGTCGACGCGCCACGGCCGATTGAGCGTGATGTCGAGCAGCGAGACGCGCACCGGGCGGTTGATCGTCGACGTGAGTCCGCTGAAGTGGCCGGGGTTCGGCCGCGAACGATCCGACAGCGACACGCTGGCGCCGGCCTCGATTTTCCACTGCCCGTCGTCGAAACGGTACCGGAGGTTGTACGCATCGGTGCCGCCTTCGAAGGTCTGCGCGCTGCCCGATAGCGTGACTCCGCCGCGCCCGGTGGCGCCGATCGTGAACAGCTCGGAAAAACTCATCGGCACACCCGTCGCCGGCGTCGGCGTGCCGTTCGTACCCGCATTCATCGCCCAGCTCAGCGTCCCGATGTAGGTCTTGTAGCGATTGCGTTGGGCACCGAACGACAGCACGCCATTTGGCGTCACGCGCCAGTCGGCCTTCAGCCCAAAGTTCGTGCGCGACTGGCTGCGCGGTCCGTCCTGGAGCGTGTATTGCTGGAGATACGGCCGGCTGAATGAGGCGCCGGTTGCGGTACCGCCGGCGTTGAAGAGCGTGGTCGAGAGGTGCTGCTCGTTGTACTTGTTGCTTTGCATCCCCGTCACCACGACGCCGAAGTCGCGGTTCACCGGCAGCGTGTAGTCGAATTCGAATCCCGGCAGGATTTTGCGCGTGGGGTGATCGCCGTTGGAATGCGGTGTCTTCCTGAAAGTGAGGTTCTCGCTGTTGGCGATCAGGTTGAAGCCGTAGTTCAGCCGCGCCTTGCTTCGTTCGAACGCGCTTTTCGTGACCATGTTGACCGAGCCGGCGAGCGAATCCGCCGGCGTCGACGGGGTCGGCACCTTCGTGACCTCGATGCGAGAAATATTGTTCAGCGCCATCGTGTTCATGTTGAACGTCCGGCCGGGGCTCGCGTTGGCGCTCACCACCGAGGCGCCGTCCGCGGTGAACGCCGTCATGCTGCCGCCGATACCGCGGACCGAGATGCCGACGATCTCGACCTCGCTGTACTCGGCCGTCAGCCCCGGCATGAATTTCAGGAACTCGCCGACGTTGCTGCCGAGTACGTCGCCGAGCTCATCGGTCGCCATCACGTTCTTGATGTTGGAGGCGAACCGCTGCTCGTTGATCGCGATCGATTTCGCGTCCGTCTCCTTGTCCGACGAGACCAGGAAACGATCGAGCTTCACCACGTCGGCGCCCGGGCCGTAGCGCACCTTGCTCGTAAGCTCGACGTCGCGCTGCACCGTGCCGCCGGGTGGCGCCTCGAGGGTTATCTCCTGCACGTCGAGATCGGTGTAGAACGCCTCCAGCACGACCGGGCCCGCGGGAACATCGACCAGCCGGTAGGTGCCAAACTCGTCGGTGAATGCGACGAGATCGGTCCCTTTCACCGCCAGCCGCGCATTGCTGAGATATTTTCCGGTCACCACATTCTGGACCCGGCCGGTAATCGTTGCGGTCGCCAGGTTGGGCGCGGCGGGTTGGTTTTGATTCACGGCGCCGGAGGCCGCGAAAGTCGGGCCACTCGGGGCACCGAGGCTCAGGGCAATCATCAACGCCAGGTTCGCTTTCGTCGTCATGGTGGGGAGGGGTAAATCGCCGACGGACTAGACGGCGCGTCGAAGCACGAAAAGGTCCCGCTGCGCGCCAGGGCGGGACCAAAGGGGTTTCAGTCGTGATGCATATCTTTCACGAGCCGCAGCAAGGTCGAGGTGATTTTTGTGGCCGCCGCGATCTCGAGCCGGTTGGTGCCCACCCACGTCTCATACCCTCCGAGCGGATGCTGCGCTTCGCTCGGCAGATAGCCCCAGTAGCCGTTGGCCAGCCCGATGGTCAACGCGCGCGGAAACGGCGAGCGGGCCTTCAGGTCCAGCCCGATTTCGGCAAACGGCTCCGCCGGTATGCTCATGATCGCCACATCGCCGATCCGGAAGGCCTGGAGCGGCAGCGCGACCGATTCAGGCGCCTTCGCCCGAAACAGCACGCGGGCCGCGTAAACCTTTTCGTTTGGGTGCCAGCCGGGCCAGGGCTTCCTGCCCTCAAGCAGGTCACGCGCCCGCTGGATCATTTCCGGCGTGGGCCGCCGCGACCCGACGCTCAGCTCCTCATACCGCGCGTCGAGCGGAACCCAATCCTGGTACGTGACTACCTGATACGCACGATACACTTCGGCCGCGATGATGGCCGCAACCTTTTCCATCTGCCCGAACGGCGGAAGCGATCCGCGCTTTTCCCGGAAGTTGATGTTGTTGATGTCGCCGCTGGTCCCGTTCGCCATCATGCCGACAAACGGCGGCGATGGCCCGCGGTCTACGCCGACCAGCTGCGCGAGCCGCTCGGCGAACAGGCCGTAATAATCCGCCGAGACCACGCCGTGCGGTATTCCACCGACGTAGTGCAGTGAATACACCGCCAGCAGCGCGATCGGCCGGCCGGATTTGTCCTGCACGGCGATGAATGGAATCTCCGGATCGGTCGGACCCGCCGGTTTGAGCAAACTCGCCGATCCCGCGGGCGGATTCATTCGCACGGTGTCCACGCCGCCAAACGGGTTCCTGCGCTGGGCCTCGTCACCGACAAACCAGCGCCGGTTGAAAACCTGGCCCGGCTCGCGGCCCGAACCCCAACCGATCCGCGCCGGCTCGAGCTGGTTGATCGCGCGCTGAACCGAGTCGGCGATCCGCTTCACCAGGAACCGCTGATACGGCGCGAGCGGAACGGTCGGCGGCCCCTCCCCCGGCGGAAATCCGAGCGACGTCTCGGCGCCCGCAAACGCTCCGGAATGGGTGTGCGTCGCCGAAATCAGGACGTGCGCTGGATCGAGCCCGGTGAGCTGCTGCGTCATCCGCTTCGCCTCGTCGCACACCTCGCGCGGCAGCCCGAGCGAATCGCACACGACGAACGCGATCCGCTGCCGGCCGTCGTCGAGCACCAGCGTGCGAACCGAAAGTTCGTCGTGGATCTGCTTCGCCGGTGTCGGGCTGAATCCGCCCACGATCATCATCCCGAGTTCCGGCGTGATGTCGGCCCGCACCGCCCCTGCACGGAAGACACGCGATTCATCCGCCGGCGCCGCGGCATGAGTCGTGGCGGCCGAGAGAAAAATCAGCCCGGCGCCAATCCAGAACACCATCCAAGCCTTGGACACAGAGTGCCCAGGGCGGCGCAGCCGCAACCGAAGTAGCACGTGTTTCCGACTGATGCGCCGCGGAGCAGGGAGCAAGGAGCAGGAACAAATCGCCTGCCCATTCGCATCAGGCGCGTCCAAACACCTTGTGGCCTCCTGCTGCCTCTGTGTCCGAGCTCTGTGTCCTCTGTGACCCATGCCTTGGTTCGTCTGGCCATGAAATAACGGGCTAGTCGAGCGGCGAAGCGCGATCACAGCGCCAGGTGCCCCAGCGCCAGCAGCCCGTAAAACGTGTATTCAGAATCCAGGTATTCGTCCGCCCAGTGGCCGTGGAATCCGCCCTCGGCGGTCCAGAGCGAGTCGACGAAATCGAGGCAGCGCTCGTGCACTTCGCTCGAAAGGCGACGATCGAGTGCGGCGAGCGCATGCAACGCCGTCGCGGTCGACAACAGGTCGGGCAGCGGCGCGCGCGGCACGGCGAGAAAACCGCCCTGCGGGTGCGCCTGGCCGAGCAACCAGTCACCCACCGCATGGTTCACCGGGAAACCGAGATGGCGGATCAGGATCACCGCGCCCGCGGTGGCGTTCAGTGCGCCGACTGGCGTCCCGGGAATATTGCTCCACGCGCCGTCGGCTGACTCGAGTCGCTTGAAGGCCTGCACGAGCTGCAGCAGTTTCGGCGGCGTTCGCCCGAGATCTTCGTACGCTCCGAGCGCAACGAACGCACCGTACGCGGTGCCGTGCGCCGCGTTGCGATCGCCCTCGTAGCCGCCATCCGGTTTTCGATACTGCTCAATCCGCTCCAGCAACGCAGCGTCGAGCCCCGCGGGCATCCGCTCTATCCCGATGCTCGCCCAGCAGCGCGCCAGCGCCGAAAGGTGCACGAAATCCAGATCCTTTCCCTCACCAAAGGTGCGGAGGTACGCCTCCACCTGCTCCACCGGTGCGGGCACATCGACCGCCTGCATGCCGGCCAGCGTGAAAATCGTGTAGTATAAATCAGCGCGACCCTGACGATCGCGGCCGCCGCCTTCGGGTGTGAGCTGCCGGCGAAAAAACTCCCGCACCAGATCGGTCGAGTCGCCGAGTAACCGCGGCGACAGCCGCGCGACCTGGAGGAGTTGGAGCCGGAGACTCAAGATTCGCCTCTGACGCGGCGAATCTTAGGCCGACACGGCTTCGGCCGCCGGCGCCTTGAGCCGGTTGAACTGCTCCTGCTCCTTGCACCAGCCCTTGATTTCCACGTCATTGAAAATCTTCCCAATCGTCCGGCGCAGCAGCCCCTTGAGGTTGTGGTTCTGGAGGTCGTGCAGCGAACGAATCGCCTCCTCCTTGAAGGTGCCGAGCAGCACCTCCGCCCGCGCCGTCGCGCCGAGTTCGGCATACAGCGCCTCGACCTGCGCGGGCGTCGCGCCCTCGGGCCAGACCCGCCGCCACAGCGAGGCCAGCAGTTCCTTCTGTTCGGCCTTCGCTTTTTCGTGGGCGACCGCCAGCAGCAGGCTCGGCCGGAGTCCCGCGATGTCGTTCGTCTCGCCGCCGAAACCCAAATCGCTGACGTCATCGCGAATCTGATACGCGACGCCGAGCGCCTCGCTGTACGTGCCGAGCACCTCGGATACCTCGTCATGCTGGTCGATCCCGGCGTACACCGCGCCGATCCGCAGCGCGACTTCGAACGCCGGCGCGGTCTTGCGCCGGAAAATGTCGAGCACCTCGGTCGGCTTGAGCGGCTCGGGCCGCCGCGCCCAGCAGAGTTCCGCGCCCTGGCCGCGACAAAGCTGCCGCTGGCCTTCGGCCGCAACCTGGAGCATGCGCACGCGCTGCTCGGCTGACACGCCGCAGGTGGCGAGCAGACGGTAGCCTTCGCCAATCAGCAGGTCGCCGACGTTCAGCGCCACCGCCACGCCGTGCTGTTCGTGCAGCGTTTTCTCGCCGTAGCGCAGCGCGTCGTTGTCCTCGATGTCGTCGTGGATCAATGAGGCCTTGTGAAAACATTCCACCGCCACGGCCACCTTGCGCAGGTCCGCCGGCAGCGGCGCGCTCGTATCGCCGTACAGGGCCTGATACACGGCGACGGTGAGGAATGGCCGCCAGCGTTTTCCGGCGCGGCCGAGCCATTCGCGGCCGATCCGCTCGGTCTCGCCCTCGGACCGGCCCATGATCAGCTCGAGCGATCCGGGCGTGAACCAAAAGTCGACGTCATCGCGCAGCGCGCCGAGATCGAGCCGCCGCGTGCGATCCTCGCTGGTGAGGTGGATGTATTCCCACACCCAGTCGAGATCGACCGTGGTGTCGATGCAGTCGTCCTGTAACAGCGGAATGGCGACGCCGGGAATCGCCGCGGCCTCCATGTACGGGAAGGCCTGCTCGAGCACGCTGAGGCAGCTCACGCCGACGATGGCGTCGATCTTTCCCGTCTGGATGATCGACATCACGACGGCGCTGCCTTCCGCCACGAGCACGGCATAACCGAGCCGTTCCGCCTCGGCCGTCAGATCCTGGATGGTGCAGAGCCCGCACTGCTTGCAGAGCAGGCCGAATTCGTCGAACGGTGCCGGGCATTTGCTCTCGACGCGCATGCACTTCGGCAGCAGCAGCAGCCGGCGTTCGTACGGCACGGCCGCGAGCGACTCGCGCCACATTTCGTTGTTCAAGAGCACGCCGATGTAGTCCCGGTAAATCGGATCGACGCGCAACATCTCCACCAGCCGATCGGCATGAACCTTCAGTTCCGCCATTGGCACCGGCGGCACCGGATTGAAATCGACCACGTACTGGCGCACCGCCTCGAGCACGCGGGTCCGCTCGAATGCCGTCTGCGGGATGTTCTTCTTCGGCATGCGAAACCGCTGCTGCACCGCATGGCGCGGGACAACCAGCGGATCGAAGTGTGGGGCGGTCTTCAACGCGAGGGGTGGCATGTGGGGGAAAGTTGAGGAGCGAACGGGCGTTCTTTCAAGGACGACGCGGCGTGGCAAGGGCCTTCAGCCGCTGCAGCGCGGCTGCGAGTCGCCCACCAGTTCCGGGGCCGGCACGGGCGGCGTCGCGCCATTCAGCACCGGTTGCGCGAGCTCGTCGCGGAGTTGACGCGCCCTGGCCTCGGCATCGAAGGCCACGTTGCGATAGGCGTTGAAATCGTGAAACCAGTATTTTTTCGCCAGCCGATACATCCAGTGCTTTTCCGGCACCTCCTCGCCCGGCAGCCACTGGCTGAAGCGCGGCGTAATCGCATCCAGCTCCGCCATCGCCGTGCCGCGCGTCGTCGTATCGCGGGCGCCGTGCTTGAGGACGATTTCCCTGATCAGATCCGGACGCTCCATCACGACGCAACCACGCGTGTGCCGCGCGCTGAGCTCGCGAAAATCCTTCAGGAATGCGCTGCTCCGCATGGTCTCAAAAAGTCCGCGCCGGTCATGGATGTCCTCCACTGCAAACTGAATGATCGGGCACGGCTCGATGTCGCCCTTCGGCCCGATGTGGTGGCTGATCCCGGTCGACATCGGGCACAGCGCCTGGCCGTCGTGATCGTAGTAGGCGTCGATGATCGCGATCGGGACCGTGGCGCGCATCTCGACGACGAAGCGCCGGATCCGGACGAGCTGCTCCGGCGAGAGCGCCAGATCGAAGTTCGGCTTCGGGCCCACCGGTCGGTACCCGTGATACCACGCGTAGTGGACGCCGCGCCGGATCAATTCGCGCAGCCAGTCCTCGGTGAGCAGCTCCTCGATGTTGCTGCGGCAGACGCTGGTGGCGACGCCCGTGAGCAGCCCGGCCTTCACCGAGTTCTCCAGCCCGCGTAAGGTGCGCGCGAATACGTCCTTTTTCCCGCGCCGCTCGTCGCTGACCATCTCGCGGCCCTCGATCGAGATCAGCGGGGTGGAGTTGCCGAGTTCGCGCAGCCGGTTCGCCGTTTTCTCGGTGATCAGCTGACCGTTGGTGAAGATCTGGAAATAGCAGTCGGGGTGCGCCGCGAGCAGGTCGAGCAGCTGCGGGTGCATGAACGGCTCGCCGCCGAGAATGCCGAAGAACGAGTTTCCGTGCCGCTTGGCGTCGAGGATCGTGCGGTTCAGCGCGTCGAGATCGATCGCGTCCTTCGACTCGACGTCGACCCAGCAGCCCTGGCAGCGCAGGTTGCAGGTGTTGAGGATCGAGAGGTAGAGGAACGGCGGGAAGTATTCGCCGCGTTTGATGCGGCGCTTGAACCGTTCGACCGAGAGCATGCCCTTCCAGCCGAAGTTCCAGGCGAACTTCCAAAGGCAGCGCGGATCCGCGGAGCGCAGGGTGCGGAATAGCATCTGTGGAACGATCATGGCGCCGAGGACGTCGCCAAACGCTCAACGCTTAACGCTGAACGCTTAACGCTTAAGTTTTGGCGGGCCGGTGCGTGGTTGGCCTGGGCGGTGCGGATGCTTGCGGCGAAAATGCGAATGAGTTCGTCGGCTTCCTTGAGTATGTCCGCCAAAAGCGCTGGCTTCTCAACCAAGGGCGTGCGTTCGACGAGGCGAAGCCAGCGACGAGCTTCGCGAAGCTCTTTGTAGCAGACTTTCAACTTGTGCACGAAATCCTGCCGCGACTCGGCTCCTTCCGCTTCCCCGTGATTTCCGTCAGGCGATGTGCCGGCACGAAGAAGTTGATCGGCGACGTGCGTCCCTGCTCGCGAACGGTGCATGGATTCCGTGACGCGAACAACGCGCACGGCGAATTCCAGCAACCGATCCTCCAAATCATACTTCGTCACGTGCACTTGAGCGTTAAGCGTTAAACGTTATGCGTTGAGCGTTGCCCGGGATTGGTTGGCCAAGGCGGCCTGGGCCTTCGCCTTCGCTTCCTCGGCGCGGCGTAGGATTTCCTCGGGACTCGGCAGACTCATCAGCACCTCGGGAGGAATGTCGCCCATCTGCACGAGCTTCGTCAGGCACTTCTGCCGCTCGTTGAGCGCCTTGCCCGAATCGCGCTCCTTCGAGAACCGCGACTGCGCGCGTTCGCTGCGCATCCGCAGCATCGAGTAAATGTCGCCGCCAAGCAGCGCCGAGATGTCGACCTTCATTTTCTCCCGCTGGAGGTCCTCGTCCTTGACCACGTCGCCGTTGATCGGGCCGGCCTTGTATTTCGGAAACATGATCGCCGCCTCGGGGCAGACGCGGGAGCACGCCGGGCAGTTGGTTTTGCAGTTGTCCTGGTTCTGCACCTGGATGTGCCCTTCGCGATCGGCGCCGTAGACGCCGAACAGGCAGAAGCTCAGGCATTGCATGCAATTCGTGCACCGGTCGTAATCGATCACCGGGAACCACGGTTTCCAGCCGCCGTGCTGCACCGCCTGTTTTTCGGCGCGCACCGCCTCGACCGCGCCGACGATTTGGTCGTCGGTGAATCCCTTCACGTTGGTGAATCGAACCCGGGTCGGATCCGTCGCCGCCGCGGCCGCCGCATCCACTCCGTTCTCAAAACGGCCCAGCACGAGTGCCGGGATGTCGTCCGCCGGCGCGGTGCGGCCGCCTTCGCCCACGCGCGTGAGCGCGAAGCCCTGGTTCAGCAGCCGCGACACCGCCTGGAAACGCTGCTCGCCCTCGAAGCGGTCCGCATCGTTGCCCTCGTAGAAGACGACTCGCAGGTAGGTTTGATCGCGGAGGGGCATGGGGGTTAGAGATCGAAGCCGGAACAATTCAGTTCAACCGCGAATAGACGCCAATTCACGCGAATGGAGAGGGCGTCTGGGGGAGCATGGAAACGATCAACCAAACGGTGACCATGGTTCACTTGGGCAATCTTCCCCTCCTTCTCTGGAATTTGCGTCCATTCGCGTTCATTCGCGGTTGTCCACTGAATCGATACGGCTAAGCCAGGCGTGGCAGCCGGGGTGACGAGGCTGAAGAAACTGCACTTTGCAAGTCCCAGCCTCCTTGCGTCGGCGGCTACGACGGTCGGGGAAATTGTCTGCATGTCGGAGCTCAAGACGCCGTCCGTTCGGCCGAGGCCGGGTTGGTCGGAGCGGAGGCCGGAGCGGATTCAGCTTCCAACGGCAGATCTTTCACCTGCGCCAGACCCGGCGTGGACCCGCTGGCCGTCGCCTTTCCCGCCGGCAGATTCGGCTGCAAGTCCGTCGCCAGCAGCCGCTCCACGACTTGCGGCGCGGCGAGTTCACGCATGTTGAGCACTTCGGTCTGCGATGCGGTGAGCGGCGCGCCAGAGGACGCGAAGAGCCATTTCACGGCGCGCGGATAACAGGCCGCGATTTTCACGTTGGCTCCGCAGGCCAGCCGTTTAAGCGCGGGATCTTTTCGCGCCGACATTTCGCACAGATCCGCGACGGCCTCGAATGAGCGGCCCGAGTCCAGCAGCTGGCGCAACACGGCCGCCTTCACCGCCGGATCGATGATCTGCGCGTACGTGCAGTTGCAATACAGGATGCCCGGGCTCTCGGATTTCGTCATGGGGTGGGATTGCCGGCGCGCCGGCGTGATCGCGGCACGGCGGGGCGGAGACAAAGCCGCACTCTGGTTTCGGGTCAAGCGTGCATCGTGGCTTCAGGCCGGCGTGAGCAGCCGGTGGGTGGGCTGCGGCTTGCCGGGTCGGAAAAACTCCAGGTGATCGAGCCTCGACTGCATGCCCGCAAACGGCGTCGGCAGAGCGGCGACGGACGCCTCGACCGCCGCCTTCAGCGCTTCCGGCGCCGCCTCGGCCCGCAGGTTGAGGATTAACTGGCCCGCGGCGCAGCCCTGCTCGAGCCGCAGGGAAAGCTCCGGCACGAAATCGCTGCGCACGAGATTCACGGCCGCGATGTCGTTGAGCCCGCCATCGGGACTGAAGGTCATTTTGAGGTGCGCCACCTCCGCTCCCGCCTGCGTGAGCCGGCCCTGAATATCGCAGGCGAGCCACTCGATCACCGCGTTGGCGTCGAATTCCCTGGTGCCCGTGAGCTGCACGGTCGCATTGAGCCAGCCGAGCCGGGCCTCGCCTTCGGCATACACGACATAATCAACCTGCATCACTTCGCGCGCGATTTGCTGCCGCGACATGATCCGGCTGAACCACGCATCGAGCCCATCGCCAGTCCGCGCCGAAACGCTCAGCACCTCCGCGCGCGGGAACTCGCGCTGCAACGTTTCCTGCAGCCGCGCCAGCTCTGCGGCGGAAATCAGATCGCGTTTGTTGATCATGATCAGATCGGCCTCCTCGAGCTGCTTCCGGTAAATGTACACCACCTTGTCCGAGAACGCCCGTCCGGCGCCGCCGTCACCGAGTCCGAAAATCCGCAGCGCGCGCTGGGGATCGACCAGCACGCTAAGCGGCGCGATGGTGAAGCGGTCGCTGTAGATTCGCCGCAGCGGATAAGTCACCGTCGCCACGAGATCGGTGCAGCTGCCAACCGGCTCGGCGATGAACACGTCGGGCGAACCCGCTGCCGTCAGCCGGCCGGCCGCCTCGGTCAGCGAATTGAACCGGCAGCAGAAACAACCGCCGGGAATTTCCTCCGTCGCAAATCCGCGCGCCCGCAGCACGGAGGTGTCGACGAGCCCGCTGCCCTGGTCGTTGGTGATCAGTCCGACCCGCAGCCCGCGTTCGTGCAGCGTCGCCGCCAGGCGCGCGACGGCGGTCGTTTTGCCGGCGCCAAGAAATCCGCCGATCATGATGTATCGGGCGGGCGTCGGGGCGACGGAAGCGGCGGCAGTCGGGGGCATCGGTGGGACAGGGCGAAGCAGGCGGGGATTAGTGGGGAGTCGGATCTTTTTGCTGGGCGAGCATCCGGTCAATGGTGGCGTTGAGCAGGTTCACGTAATCACGGACAGGCACGCAGGTTTCGTCGGGTTTACCAGCGGCCCGATAGAGCCAGCCGGCGGTGTAGGGCGCCTCATGGATTTGTTCCAGGTGGCCTTGGAGTGACGGATTGCCGCCCTGAAAGATGCCGTCGACCACGCAATAAATGTCGCTGATCGCCTTGAACCCCTCGATCCAGCCCAGAATCGTGCCCGGTTTGACGGCGGTGCCGGCGGGAATTTCGAACGATTGATCGACCAATTCGCCGAGCATCCGCACCGCGAATTTCGAAAATCCCACCCGCCACACCCCGTCGGATTCGGGCGCGAGCCAGTAGTGCGAGGGCGAGTAAAGCGCGTCGGCCGGCAGGTGGGTGACGAAGTTCGAGCGCTTGAAGAAAATGGTCTTGGCGGGCGCCTCTTCCATGAGGGTGGGCGAACTCAGCCGTATTGCGGCCGGTTGGCAAGCAGCGTGTCGGACTTACCTTCGGCGCTTTTTGGCATCGGTAATTGCTGCGGTTTCGGCCGAGCCATTCCGATAGGCTGCAGAGCCTGAGCCGTATCGATTCAGAGGACAACCGCGAATGAACGCGAATGGACGCAAATTCCAGAGGAGGAGGGGGAGGATTGCCCAAGTGAAATCATGGTCACCGTTTGGTTAATCGTTTCCATGCTTCCCTAGGACGCCCTCTCCATTCGCGTGAATTGGCGTCTATTCGCGGTTGAACTGAATTGTTCCGGCTGAGACATAGAGGACTACAGAGGTCGAGCCGGAGGACACGGAGTAAGGCACTTCTCTGCGACCTCTCCCGCCGCGCTCTGTCTGACTATTCGAGTGTAGCGACCAACATGTTTGTCTTAACCGGAGATGAAAGCGAACATCCAACCCTTTGCACAGGAGGTCGCAGAGGCAGCAGAGAGAAAACCAACGAGCCCAGATCCAGATCCAGATCCAGATCCCTTCCGATCTCTGCTACCTCTGCTTCCTCCTGTAAAATCCTTCCGTTTGGTTTGGAGCTGTTCGCCGCAGGCGAACCTCTTGTTCCGAGCGCAGTCTCGGGAAAAGGCCGTACTACTATCCCTGAGAATGCTGTCGGTCTGCGTGCAAATCTCATCTCGTACAACAAGCCGGCGGTTTGTTCCTGCTCCCTGCTCCCTGCTCCTTGCTCCCTGCTCCGCGGCGCATCAGTCGGAAACACGTGCTACTTCGGTTGCGGCTGCGCCGCCCCGGAATCTCTGTGTCGATACAAACCGCTTCAGGGCAAGAATCACTACTATCACTGCCCGGCCGAGGCGGACGCCCTTTGGTTGCGGCTGCGGTGCGGCGTTGGGAAACATCCGGCTTCCGCCTGAAACCTGACGGACCCACGCTCGTGCTCTCGACTTGACTCACCGTTCCGGCACATACCATCCGCCGCCATGGTTTACCTCGACCACAATGCCAGTTCACCGCTGCTTCCGGCGGCGCGCGCGGCGTGGCTCGAGGCCGAGGAACAGTTTCCCGGCAATCCGTCCAGCCCGCACCGGCTGGGCGCACGCGCCGACACTGCGCTGGATCAGGCGCGTCAGCGGCTGGGTGCGCTGCTCGGCTGCTCGCCGCTCGACCTCGTGTGGATGAGCGGCGCCACGGAGGCATGCAACGCGGTGTTGCACCACGCGGCTTCGGTTGCTGCAGCGGACTCGCCCGTTTGGATCAGTGCGATCGAGCATCCCGCGGTGCTGGAGTCGGCGCGGCATTATTTCCGCGAGCGCGTCGAACTGATCCCGGTGAATCGCGAGGGCGTCGTGTCGCTTGACTGGGTGCGGCAGCGATTCGATCGGCAGCGGCCTGCACTCATCGCGGTCATGGCGGCAAACAACGAGACGGGAGTCCTCCAGAGCTGGCGGCAGCTGCACGAGTCGTGCGCGGAGCGCGGTGTTCCTTTTTTTTGCGACGCCACGCAATGGTGCGGCCGGTTGCCGGCGGCAGGGCTTGGCGGCTGCGAGTTCGTGGCCGGCAGCGCCCACAAATTCGGCGGACCGCGCGGCGTGGGATTCCTGAAAGTGGCCGGGGGTTCGGCGCTGCATCCGTTTTTTCGCGGCGGCAAACAGCAGGATGGCCGCCGCGCCGGCACCGAGAATGTGGCGGGCGTGATGGCGATGCTCGCCGCGCTCGAGTGGTGCGAACAGCAGATCGCCGCGGGCGCGCCTGCATCTCGTGGTGCGGCGCGTGACCGTTTCGAGCGGGAACTTCAATCCGCACTTCCCGGCGTGACGCTCAATGGGCATGGACAGGATCGGCTTTGGAATACGATGAGTGTGACGATGCCGGAGGTGGATTGCCGGCACCGCTGGGTCGTGAAACTCGACAAGGCCGGGTTCGCGGTCTCGACGGGGTCGGCATGCTCGAGCGGGTCGGAGCACCCGTCGCACGTGTTGACGGCGATGGGACTGACGACAGCGGAAGCGGCGCGCGCGCTGCGTTTCAGCGCTGGCTGGCTGACGAAGGATGCGGAGTGGGACGAATTGCTGAAGGCGATTATCCGGATTCACCGCGAGCTTGAGCCGGAACAGGCGAAGGCGAGCCGCGCGTGAACGGATCGGCACCGATGCATGAAACACTCGCAACGGGAGCGGCGGTACCCGCAACCTGCGGGTTGTTCGACGATGAGCTGCGGTCGCGGCTGGCCGACGCGCACAGCGCGGCGATGGCCGCGTTGATCCGCGAGCGGAATTCCGCCGGTTGGTGGACGGGCGAACTTTCCTCGAGCGCGCTGTCGACTGCCACCGCGGTGACGGCGCTCACGCTTTACTCGCGCGGCGTCGCTGCCGAAGCGGCGCGACTGCGTGAGCTGATTCAGCGGGGATACGAGTGGCTCGGAAAAAACCAGAACGCGGATGGCGGGTGGGGGGACACGAAGCGGAGTATTTCGAACATCAGCACCACGACGCTGGTGTGGGCGGCCTTCGGTCTGCACCCGACGTCCGACGCCGCGACGATGTCGGCCATCACTGCCGCCGAAGAATGGCTCTCGCGCGCGGCGGGATCGCTCGAGCCGCGAGACCTCGTCCGCGCCATCGAGGGCCGCTACGGCCAGGATCGGACGTTCTCGATTCCGATTCTGACGCTGGCCGCATTGTGCGGCCGTCTCGGTAAAGGCCGCGACGGATGGCGGCATGTGCGGCAGCTTCCGTTCGAGCTGGCGGCGCTGCCGCAGCGATGGTTCGCGGCGCTCCAGTTGCCCGTCGTGAGCTACGCGCTGCCGGCGCTGATCGCGATCGGCCAGGTGCGGCACGGCTTGAGGCCCACGCGCAATCCATTGTTTCGCGTCATCCGCGATCGCTGTCGTGCGCGCACGCTCGAGAAACTCGGCCGGCTCCAACCGGAAAACGGCGGATTTCTGGAGGCGGCGCCGCTGACGAGTTTCGTGACCATGAGCCTCGCCGCGCTGGGATTGTACGAGCACAGCGTCGTGCAACGCGGCGTCGCTTTTCTGGAGGCGTCGGCGCGGCCTGACGGCAGCTGGCCGATCGATACGAACCTCGCGACGTGGGTGACGACGTTGTCGGTAAACGCGCTGGAGCCCGTAGCGGCGAGCGCCAGCGAGCCGACGGCCGGCCACTCGCTCACGCTCGTAGCCACGGCTCACGAGTCGTCCGCGCTGTCGAGCGCGGACCGCGCCGCGATTCGCGACTGGCTGCTGCGACAGCAGGGTCGGACGGAGCATCCATATACGCTCGCGGCGCCGGGCGGCTGGGCTTGGACGGATTTGCCTGGTGGTGTGCCTGACGCGGACGATACCGCGGGCGCACTCCTCGCGCTGCACCGGCTCGGCGCTAACGATCCGCAGGTGCGTTCGGCCGCCGACGCGGGAGTTGGCTGGTTGCTTGGGCTGCAAAATCGCGACGGCGGCATACCGACGTTTTGCCGCGGGTGGGGGAAGTTGCCGTTCGATCGCAGCAGCCCCGATCTCACGGCACATGCCATTCGCGCGTGGCTGGTGTGGTGCGAGTTTCTGCCGGAGCCGCGACAGCGCGCACTCGCGTCCGCGCTCGCAAGGGCCGCTCGTTTCCTGTGCGCGAATCGGCGGGCTGATGGCGCGTGGGTGCCGTTGTGGTTTGGACACGAAGAGGATTCCGCCGACGAAAATCCGCTTTATGGCACCGCGCGCGTCCTGCCCGCCTTGGGCGAACTCGAGCTGGCCGGGCACCGGAAAGTCACCGCTGCGCTCGATCGCGCGCAGCAGTGGCTGGTGGCGCGCCAGAATTCCGACGGCGGCTGGAGCGGTGCGCGGGGCGCAAAGTCGTCCGTGGAGGAATCCGGCGTTGCGCTCGAAGCGCTCGCGTCGGCGTGGCGGCGCACGTCGATGACGGGCGAGCATCGCGCCGCGCTGCGCGTCGCAATCGAACGCGGCGCGCGATGGTTGGTCACGGCAATGGAGAGCGGGCAGTGGCGCAATTCGTCGCCGATCGGATTGTACTTCGCCAAGCTCTGGTACCACGAGCGGCTGTACCCGCTGATCTTCGCGACCGCCGCGTTGCAGCGATTGAACAAGATTCGTTGAAGGTGGGCACCAGGGACGTCGCACCTGCGTTCCGCACGCCCGGATCCGAGCGAGCCGCCGGGTCGCAGCCCATCTTAACGTATTAGGTTAAAACGGAATTTCCGGCCGTGTCGTGAATCGCAGGCGGGTCCATTCCCCGTGACTTGCCACGTTCCTTCCTGCGATTAAACGGAGCCCGATCCGCGTAGCGGTCGCTTGGCCGTGATGCCCCGAGGCGTGCCTCTGGGTGGCCTAGCCGGGAAATTTCACACTCTGCTCCGCTGCGAACGCACAGGGTGTTCCCTTGTGCCGTGCGCCGGCGCGCGCTCCACGATTTCCCGGCTAAGGGCATTCTGCTGGCCAGCAGAATGTATTTAGCCCGCATGAACGCGGGGCACTCGCCGGCACATTGGGATGTTGGCGGTGAGACATGGGTGAAGAACATTTCAAGTGTGAAAAATGCGGGCTAGCGAAGGGCGGAGTTTTCACTTCTCGACATGAACCCGTCACCGCCTATTTCTCAGCGCTCTTGTCGGCCGCGCATGCTGCCGGGCGACAACCTCGCACCCTTCGCGCGCTGCCCATGAAGCATCCTTACCCCGGACCGAGTTTCGTTTCCTTCCTCGCCGTCCCATCCGTCGCCTTCGTCGTGTTGCTGGCGGCCACGGCGACACCGGCTGCCCTGGCGGCGAACTGGCCCAGCTGGCGCGGACCGAACGGCGATGGGACGACGACCACGGCGAAGGATCTGCCGGTGACGTGGAGCACCACACAAAACATCAAATGGAAACAGGAGCTGCCGGCGTGGAGTGGCTCATCGCCGATGGTTTGGGGCGAGCGAATCTTTCTCAACTCGCCGTCGAAGGAGCAGGTTCAGGCCGCTGCTCCGGCGCCGGCGCCCGCGCCCGGCGCTCGCAAACGACCCGGGCCGCGCGGCCCCGCCGTCAGCGGGCCCGGTGGCCAGGAAATCCTGCTGCTCTGCCTCTCGCGCGAAACGGGGAAGGAATTGTGGCGGCGGCAGTATGACCAGGGGAACCAGATCCAGATGAAGCACAACACGTCGTCGCCCACGCCGGTGAGCGACGGCACGAACGTGTGGGTCGTGTCGGGCAACGGAGTGATCGCCTGCTTCGATTTCGCGGGAAACGAAAAGTGGAAATTCGATCTGGTTAAGAAATTCGGGAAGATCGGCACGAACTTCGGCTACGGTTCCTCGCCGCTACTGCTCGATGGCAAGCTGATCGTGCAGGTGCTGCACGGGATGAAGACGGACGAGCCCTCGTATATTTTCGCGCTCGACGCCGCGAAGGGTGGGCTGCGGTGGCGGGTCGAACGGCCGACCGACGCCGAACGCGAGACGCCCGATGCGTACACCACGCCGTCGGTTCTTCTCACCGGCGGGCAGAAGCAAGTCGTGATCTCGGGCGGCGGGTACGTCACCGGCCACGACCCGCAAACCGGCGCCGAGTTGTGGCGCGGCGGCGGGTTGAATCCGCGCAACGAGGGAAACTACCGGGTGATTTCGTCCGCGGTGGTTCACGACGGCATGGTCTATGTGCCGAGCCGGCAGGCGCCGCTGCTCGCGTTCAAAGCCGGCGGCAAGGGCGACGTGACCCAGAGCCATCTGGCCTGGAGCTGGACCGCGCGCGGCGGACCCGACGTGCCGACGCCGATGAGCGATGGAAAATATTTCTACATGGTCGAGGACAGCGGTTCGATCACCTGCCTCGACGCGAAGACGGGAAAGCTGATCTACGGGCCGCAGGACACGGGCATCGGCCGGACCAGTTCCTCGCCGATTCTCGCCGACGGAAAAATTCATGTCACGAGCGAGACCGCCGAAACCGCGGTCATTCAGGCCGGGCCGGAGTTCAAGCTGCTGGCGAAGAACTCACTCGACGGAACGTATACGCTTTGCACGCCCGCGTTCGCGGACCGCGAGATTTTCCTGCGTACCGGCACGCATCTGTATTGTATCAGCAATTCGGGTGCGAAGTGAGTGACTGAAGCTCCAAGCTCCAAGATCCAAGCTCCAGAGAAACACCAACGACCAAAAATAAATAAGGCCGCAGTAGCTGGAAGGTTGGTCATTGAACCTTGAAGCTTCTCTGGATCTTGGATCTTGGAGCTTTATTCGGCGACCCGTGCCCGCGCTCAGTTGATGGCGAGCGGCTCCTCCTCCGGCTCGGCGAGGACGCCGTGGCGGCCGACCAGCCATTCGAACAAGGGTGACGCCATCAACGTTGTGACCACGGCCATGATGGCGAGGGTGGCGAAGAGCGCCGGCGAGATGATGCCGCGCTGCAGTCCGATGTTGATGATGATCAGTTCCATCAACCCGCGCGCATTCATCAACGTGCCGATGCCGAGCGCTTCGCGATTCGAGATGCCGGTCGCACGGGCGGCGAGCCAGCACGCGACGCCTTTGCCGCCGACGGCGACCACGAGCACGAGCAAGGCCATGAACCAAAGGTACGTCGAGTCGAGCAGCCCGATCTGGGTGTTCAGTCCGGAATAGGTGAAGAACAGCGGCAACAGCAGCGCGACGGTAAGCGGCTGGATTCGATCCATCAGCGCCGACGTGACCACACCGCGCGGCATCGCTGCACCCATGACAAACGCGCCGAAAACGGCGTGCAGCCCGATCGCATCGGTGAACCACGCGCCCAACATGACCAGGATCAGGCAAAACACGAAATCGCGATCGTTCAGGTAACCGCGCAATTCGATCGGCGTGGACCAGCGCGAGAGCAGCGGCCGTACGATCAGCAGCGTCACCCCAACGTAGAGAATGCCGCCGCCGATGTTGATTACCGCGTGGCTGAATTCGCCGGTGAAGCTGGCGAGGACAACCGCGAGCAGGCACCACGCCGCGGCATCATCGATCGCACCGGCGCCCAGCGCGACCGTGCCCATCGTCGTGCCGGCGAGTTTTTTAAAATGGATGATCCGCGCGAGCATCGGAAACGCCGTGATGCACATCGACGCGCCGAGGAAAATCATTGCCTCCGCCAGCGACGTTTTCGCCGGAAACATCGACGTGTGGTGGAAAAAGAACCAGCCCAGCGCCGCGCCCAGGATGAACGGTGTCGCCATGCCGGTGATTGACACCGCGACCGCGCTGCGCAGCCGGCGCTGGACGATGTCCACGCGAAACTCCATCCCGACCACAAACATGTAGGCCGCGATCCCGAGCTGCGAAATGGGATAAAGAACGCTCAGGGTTTCGACCGGAAACAATCTGGCGAACGCCCCCGGCCAGAAGAGGCCGAGCAGCGACGGACCCAGCAACACACCGGCGATCATCTCCGCCACGACCTGAGGCTGACCCAGCGGCCGCGCCGCGCGGCCGACGAGCTGGCAGACGATGAGGATCATCGCGAGTTGAAAGAAGAAATGAACGGCCAGCTGCAGGTTGCTCATGATGGGACCGACCGGGGTGGGGCGGCAGAGGAGTTCGGCCATGACTGAACGGCGGATGCCGCGCATGTCGAGACCATCGCGCGGAATCATTTCGGGCCTCGGCGCGCGGTAGGTTGCGCGCTCGCCTGCCCTGAGCGAAGTCGAATGGGTCGCGCAACGACGTTTCGATTCCACGTCGAAGTTGCGACGCGAGGTCGCAACCTACAACCGACGCCCTTCAATTTGACTCGAAGCGGAGCGGCGCCGTCGCCAGCGTGATTTGCACCACTACTCCGCCGGCACGCGTGTGCCGGCAACCCCACCCCGAGCCCATCGCCTGGTTCAACGCCACTATCGACCATCGATGAATTCATCCTGCGCGTTCGCCGTTTTCACCGCCGCGTGTGCATCGCTCGCCGTCGCCCAGACCGCGACTACGCCGCGCGCCGGCGCCGAGTCCGAGTCGAATCCAACCCTGCTCTCGCCGTTCGAAGTCACCACGTCGAAGGACGTCGGTTACGCCGCTTCCAACACGCTCGCCGGCACGCGGCTCAATTCCGAGCTCTGGGAAACGCCG
>JAUSID010000213.1 GCA_030648295.1 Opitutaceae bacterium
CCTCAATTTCATGGATGAGGGGTGTGCGGATTGGCAAGCGGTTGATTTGCAGCACTGCGAGGGAAAAGGTCTCCACTACATTTTCGGTTTCGTATCGCGGTGCGAGGCGTCGGCTTTCTTCGAGTGCGGCGAGCGGATTCGCGGCGGCGGTTGCGGTGGCAAGGGCCAGCCGAGTTTCTCCAAGATTAATCGGTGCTCGGGCTCGGGTTGAGTGTAGCGCGGCAGCACCAGCTCGCGGCCATCGAGCAGCGGCACATGCACGTCGAGCATCAGGATGCCGGCGAGCGTTTCCAAGACCCAGCGTGGCGTCAGTCCCGGGGCGTGCGCCGCGAGGCGCTTGCGCAGGGTCACGCTCAGGCAATAGGCGAGGAAGCAGACCAGGATGTGCGCCTCGATCCGCCGTTCGCCGTGGTGGCGGATCGGCCGCAGGCCCAAGTCGCTTTTCAGCGTTTTGAAGGCCGCTTCGATTTCGGCCAGCTCCATATACCGTTCCCAGAGCGGGCCGGCCGCGTCGCCCGCGCGAAACCCGCGCAGGAGGTAATGGCCGTCGCGCGCCTCGGCCTCGCGCAGCTTGGCTTTCAACAGCGTGAAGGAAAACGTGTCGCGGTTCACCGGCTGGCGCACCGCCGGCAGCGTGATTTCGACGAAGGACCACGCCTGGCCCGCGGTCTTGTGCGCGGCGCCGAGCTTGTGCAAGAGCGTATCGCGTTTCCATGGACGCTGGCGCGGGCGGCGCAGCGTGCGCAGGGTGCGCAGCAAGCGCGCCAGCTTGCGCCGGCGCATCGCCCGTTCCTTCGCGTGCCGGCCGGTGCTCTTGGCCAGCACGTAGACTTCGTCGCCGCGGGCGAGCAGTTTCACTTCGACCGTGTCGCGCTGCTTTTGCCACGGCACTTTCTCGAAGTCGGCCCGGAACTGCTCCCAGCGGGCGCGCGGCGTGCCGACCAGATAGCCGACGGGCGGATCGCTGCGGCGCATCGCTTCGAGCGTCTCCTCGGTCGGGATGCCGCGATCCATGATCCAGGTGCGGTTGGCCTTGCCGTATTGCGCCTCGATTTTTTGCAGAAAGAGTTTGAGCGTGGCCTTGTCGCTGGTGTTGCCCGGCATGATTTCGTAGGCGAGGGGAAAACCTTCGGGGGTGAGCACGACGGCGATGACGACCTGGCGGCAGTCGGAGCGTTTGTCCCGGCTGTGGCCGTGCCGGGCCTTGGGCGCGCCGGCCATCTCGCCTTCGAAGTACGAGCTGGTGAGATCGTACAGCAGCAGATCGTAAGTGGCCCCGAAAAGATCCTTCCAGCGGCTCTGCAGGTGGGTGAAGAGCGCGGCGCGATGCGGATCTATAATGTCGAGACATTCGTAGAGGCGGTTCTTCGCAGCGACGGCGAAGTCCTCGTCGAGGAGCTCGTCCATCGCGCTGGTGAGAAACCAGCGGCGGTGCAGGTGCCACTTGCTGCCGGGGGCGACGAGCTGGCGCACGGCGAGCAGTTCGAGCACTTTGACCCAGGGCACCGCGGCTTTGCCGTCGGGCAGCCGCTCGCGCCAGAATTCGGTCAAGTGCAGCTCGTCCCAGAGGCGGCAGGCGAGCCAGCAGTCGCCGAACGCGCGCGGGCGCTCCAGCGACAGCTCGGACAATTTGACCTGCAGGCCGTTGAGCGCGTCGGGCGGAATCTCGCGGTCGGCCGGGAAGAGTGCGATTTGCTCCGCGCGCTGCGTGGTTTCATCGAACGCTTCGAGCTGCTTGCGCCACGCGGCTTGCTGGGTGTCGTTGATCTCGCCCAGATAGAAGACCGTGCGCTGCGTGGTGCGATCCGTGCGCAGGCGGCGGTTTTCGACGATGCTCCAGTAGCGGTGAACCTTGCCGTCTTTCTTGCGAGTGTTGAAGCGCAGGAACATTGGACCTCGCCGGCCATGATACCACCGGGCCGGCACACTTGAGAAGAGGACAGGTCTCCACTTGGGCCTTTTGAAAAACGCGCGGTTTGCGCGCCAGCGCCTTACGTCACGCGAAACCCGGAAAATCGCGAAATGCGGCGCTCATCCATGAAATTTGGGTTAGCCGCCTGTCGGACTTAGAAAATGAAGGCCATCTGGCATCGATTATTCGCGAGAAAAAATTCACGTGTGGTCAAATATTCATCCATAAACGCCTTCAGACGCCTAAGTCCGACAGGCTGCTAGCATGGCGACAAGGGCGGCCCGCCGTTGGCAAACCGACCCTCATCCATCATACTCGAAACCACCCGACATTTTCTTGGACGAATTCGGCTTTTTTCAGGACGTTTGCACGCCGCTTTGAATCGTTTTCTGAACAAGTGCGCAGCGCCTCCGGCTAACGAATGACTATCCCAAAATCGGCCGATTGACCAGTCTACCGTCACAGCCGCCACCCTCCCTGAAACCTCTCCCGATGAAAATCTGGTTTCCTATCAGTTACGGTCGTCCGAGGGTGCGAGAGGCTCTGGAAGTAATCGGACGCAGGGGGACACCCCATAGATTGATGCGTTATTGTGTATCCATTGTTCCTCCGTTGTGATAAAAAACATTTTCCCGGTCACACTTTTGGCCAAGTGGCCCGACCGGCATCCAGGGCCTTGATGAAATTACCGACGGTGGGTTGAGGTGAGTATTCTCCTCGGCAAAACCCCGCCCGCTGCGCGTCGCCAGACCGAGACGCAACGATAAATTCTACCGCAAGCCTCCACGATCACGCGCTGCGACCAGGGTCCGGTCGCGCTCCGGCGGAGATAGATGAACCCAAACTGACTGATGAAACAAAATCACTGTCCTGTCGGCGGAAGACCCTGCGGGCTCGCCGCGCCCTCAACCGTAATCTCGAACCCTTCCGCTGAGCTATGAACGCAACAACGCCCCCGCTCGCCCGCAAGAAATCCTCGGCCGCCGCCCGGGGCAACGGCGCTCACCCCCGGTCAAAACTGGCGCGCGCTCCCACTGAGGATTCCGCCGATGCCCGCTCGCGGACGATCCTCGCGGCGATGGTGGCGTTTCGCGATGGCGATTTCGCGGTGCGGTTGCCGACGGATTGGGTGGGGACGGATGCGCGAACGGCGGAAGCTTTCAACCAAACCATCGCGCAGAAGCAGCGCATCGGCGACGAAGTCACGCGGCTGAGCACGACGGTCGGCAAAGAGGGACGGCTCCGGCAACGCATCTCGCTGCCGGGGGCGATCGGCGGGTGGGCGGCGGAGGTGGATTCCATCAATACGCTCATTGACGATCTGGTGCGGCCGACAACGGAAATTGCGCGGACCATCGGCGCCGTGGCCAAGGGCGACCTCGGGCAGTCGATGGAGCTGGAGGTGGACGGGCGCGGGCTCAAGGGCGAGTTCCTGCGCTCCGCGAAGCTGGTGAATACGATGATCGAGCAGCTCTCGGTCTTCACTTCGGAGGTGACCCGCGTGGCGCGCGAGGTCGGCACCGAGGGCAAGCTCGGCGGCCAGGCGCAGGTGAAGCGCGTGTCGGGCGTGTGGAAGGATCTCACCGACTCGGTCAACCAGATGGCCGGCAACCTGACCGCGCAGGTGCGCAACATCGCCGAGGTGACCATCGCCGTGGCCAATGGCGATCTTTCCAAAAAGATCACCGTCGATGTGCGCGGCGAGATTTTGCAGCTCAAGGAGGCCACCAACACGATGGTCGAGCAGCTCCGCTCGTTCTCTTCGGAGGTGACGCGCGTGGCGCGCGAAGTCGGCACGGATGGCCGTCTCGGCGGGCAGGCGGTGGTGCCGGGCGTGGCGGGCACCTGGAAGGATCTCACCGACTCGGTCAACGCCATGGCGACCAATCTCACCGAGCAGGTCCGCAACATTGCAACGGTGACCACGGCGGTGGCGCGCGGCGATCTTTCGCGCAAGATCACCGTCGATGTGAAGGGCGAGATTCTGGAGCTGAAAGAAACCATCAACACGATGGTCGATCAGCTCAACTCCTTTGCCGGCGAGGTCACGCGCGTGGCGCGCGAAGTCGGCACCGAGGGCAAGCTCGGCGGCCAGGCGCAGGTCTCCGGCGTGGGCGGCACGTGGAAGGATCTCACCGACAACGT
>JAUSID010000217.1 GCA_030648295.1 Opitutaceae bacterium
CCTCAATACCACCCCTGCGTGTCATTCTGAGCGTAAGCGAATAATACACCAACGCGATGGCATGCGTGTATACTGCTGGATTATTCGCTGGCGCTCAGAATGACAGGCTTTTTCACAAAACCTGTCACGCTCGTAGCCACGAAAGCCACGGTTTTCCCATGCTGAAGATACTCTCGGTTGCTTCGTTGGTCGCTGTAAACCTGACCGGGTTGAACGCGGCGTCGACCGCGCCGGCGAAACCCAACATCCTGTTCATCGCCATCGACGATTTGCGCAGCGACCTCGGCGCGCTCGGCGTCGCGCATGCCAAGACACCGAACCTGGATACGTTCGCGGAGTCCGGCCGGTTGTTCACGCATCATTATGTGCAGGTGCCGACGTGCGGCGCCTCCCGGTGCTCGCTGTTGCGCGGAAAATATCCGGACCAGCGCGCTCACGTGAGCAACAACGCGATCAAATCGACACAGTCGGACTGGGGCGCCCGCAGTCTGCCGTCGTGGCTGCGGCAGCACGGCTACCAGACGTTCGCGCTCGGAAAGATTGGCCATTACCCCGGCGGACTTACGGGCAAGGCCTGGGCGGAAGGACCCGAGGAACTGCCGGGCGCGTGGGACCGCTGCTGGATTCCGGATTCACCGTGGAAAACGGCCGAGGCGATGATGCATGCCTACGCCAACGGCAAGCCGCGCGTTCCCGGTCAGACGCCTCCGCTGGAATCGTTCGACGGTCCGGACGAGGCGTATCCAGACGCCTGGGTCGCGCGCGACGCCGTCGCGAAGTTACAGGAACTTTCCCGATCCGGGCAACCGTGGTTTTTCGCCGTGGGCATGTTCAAGCCGCACCTGCCGTTTGCGTCGCCAAAACGGTGGCTCGATCTGCACGCGACGAGCCGCATCTCGGCGCCGGCCGTCGCGCAGCGCCCGACCGAGCCTTCCGGCTGGCACAAGAGCGGAGAATTGCGCGGCAACTATCGCGCGCCCGGCGGCCGCGATCCCGATACGGATCCGGCGTATGCCGACGAACTGCGACACGCCTATGCCGCGGCGATTTCGTACATGGATGCGCAGGTCGGGCGCGTGCTCAAGGCGGCGAAGGAGCTTCGACTCGACGACAACACGGTCATCGTGATCTGGAGCGACCATGGTTTTCTCCTCGGCGAACACGCCATCTGGGGGAAACACTGCCTTTATGAACGCGCCCTACGTTCGCCGATGATGATTCGGTATCCGGGCATCCCGCAGCCTGGTGCGAAAACCGACACGCTGGTTCAGACGATCGATTTGTTTCCAACGCTGCTCGACCTGTGCACACTTCCTGCGCCGGCGGGACTGGATGGCCGGAGCCTGCGTCCACAGCTCACGGATCCTCGCGCCGCGTCGGCCCGACCGGCGCATTCCTTCTGGACCGACGGGCAGCGGACCATTCGCACCGAGCGGTGGCGACTCATCGCGTATCCGGGAAAAGGCAAGGCCGGGGGCGTGGGTGTCGAGCTGTTCGATCTCGAGAACGACCCCGACGAGGCCCGGAATGCCGCGGCCGCGAACGCCGGCGTGGTGAAGCAATTGCTGGCCCAGCTCGACCGCGTGCCGAATCCATTTGCTGGAGACGCGCCAGAGCCGCGACGAAAGAAATGAACCGCCATACGTCGCTTCCAATTCACGCCGCGAACCTTTAATCCCTCACCCCCCATGCGCATATTCGCCTCTGTCGCCGTCGTACTCCTGTTCGCCAGCGCACCGGTATCCGCGGCCGAGCGTTCGTCGACGCGGCCCAACATCGTGCTCATCATGTCAGACGACATGGGCTGGCGCGATCTCGGCTGTTATGGCGTAAAGGACATCCGGACGCCACAGCTCGACCAGCTCGCCCGCGAGGGCGTGCGCTTCACGCGATTCTATTCCAACGGCACGGAGTGCTCGCCGACTCGCACGGCGTTGCTGACGGGCCGGTATCAACATCGCGTCGGTGGACTCGAGTGCGCAATCGGCACCGGCAATGTCGGGCGCTACGACGATGCCGCGCGGCTCGCGGCGCAGCACGAACTCGGGCTGCCGGTCACTGAAACGTCGGTCGCACAGCTGTTGAAGAAGGCGGGATATGCCACGGCGATCGTCGGTAAATGGCACCTTGGGTACGATGACAAGTTTGCGCCCGGCGGTCATGGCTTCGACCACGCGCTCTACTGTGCGGGGGGCGGCATGGATTACTTCCACCACGTCGAGGATCCGCCGAAGTACGAACCGGTGCTTCGACTGGACGGCAAGCCGATCCAGCGCCGCGGCTATTTCACCGACATGATCGCCGACGACTCCATTAACTGGATGCGCGAGCAGGCAACGCGTGATGCCCGCCGTCCATTTTTCCTCTATGTGCCGTTCACCGCGCCCCACAGCCCGTTCCAGGCACCGGACGAGGAACAACCGCAGCCGCTGCCCGCGGACTCTCCGCGCTGGAACCAGGGCAAGGCGCCGCCGGCCGTCTACGCGGCGATGATCGAGAGCCTGGATCGGGCGATTGGCCGGATTCTGGCCGCGCTGAAGGAACAACAGCTGGACAAGAACACCGTGGTGATTTTCACGAACGACAATGGCGGCACCGCCAGCGCACGACCAACAGGGCTGCGTGGGCAGAAAGGCACGACGTTCGAGGGCGGCGTGCGCGTGCCGTGCATTGTCCGCTGGCCGTCGGTGCTGCGCGCCGGCACCGAGTTTTCGCATCCCGGCATGACGTTCGATCTCACCGCCTCGATTGTGCGGATCGCCGGCACCAAGGCGCCCGCCGGCCGGGCATTCGACGGGATCGACATCCTCCGCTACGCTGAAACGGGTACGGCTCCTCCGGGGCGGGCGTTGTTCTGGCGCGGCCGCCGCGGCCAAGGAACGTGGCGGGCGGTGCGTGACGACGCGTTCAAGTACGTTTCACGCCAGAATGGCAGCAACGTCGAGGAATGGCTGTTCGAAATCGAGCGCGACCAAGCCGAGGAGAAAGACCTGCTGGCGCAGCGGCCCGCCGACGTGAAACGACTGAAAGCGAAACTCGCCGCTTGGGAAACCGAAGTCCGGCCGACGAGATAATGTCGCCGCGGATTCACGGGCGCCGCCGGGGTGGCGCGCCCGGTTTGGCGGCCAGCACCCCTGGCTGGCGCAATCCGACCGCGGAACCGGGCCGGTCCGCCGGTCAGCCAGTCTCCGCACGTCGGCTGCTATGCAGGCAAATCCGGCGGGCCCGAGCTTCGACCTCAGGCCCGATCCGAAATCCGCAGTCCGAAATCCTCAGACCGCGGCGATGATGTCGTTGAGGGTCTTGCTCGGACGCAGCGCGGCGGCGGCGCGTTTGTCATCGGGCTTGTAGTATCCGCCGATGTCGACCGGCTTGCTCTGGACGGCCAGGAGTTCCGCGGCGATCGTTTTTTCGTTCGCCGCGAGTTTCCCGGCGATGGGCGTGAAGATCTTTTTCAGGTCCGCGTCGCCGTCTTGGGCGGCGAGTTCCTGGGCCCAGTACAGCGCGAGGTAAAAATGGCTGCCGCGATTGTCGGTGGTGCCGAGTTTTCGGCCCGGAGAACGATCGTGCTCGAGGAACTTGCCGTTGGCGGCGTCGAGCGTTTCGGCCAGCACCCTGGCTTTGGCGTGCTTGAGCGTGTCGGCGAGATGCTCGAATGACGCGGCGAGCGCGAAGAACTCGCCGAGTGAATCCCAGCGCAGGTAATTCTCCTGCACGAATTGTTCGACGTGCTTCGGCGCCGAGCCGCCCGCGCCGGTCTCGAACAGGCCGCCGCCGTTCATGAGCGGGACGATCGAGAGCATCTTGGCGCTCGTGCCGACTTCGAGAATGGGGAATAGGTCCGTCAGGTAGTCACGCAGGACATTGCCGGTCACGGAAATTGTATCCTGGCCCGCCTTGAGCCGTTCGAGCGTCGCCTGGCACGCGGCGGCCGGAGGGAGGATTTTGATGTCGAGGCCGGCGGTGTCATGCTGCGCCAGATACGTTTTCACCTTGGCGATGACCTGCGCGTCGTGGGCGCGCTTTTCGTCGAGCCAGAAAATCGCGGGCGTGTGGCTGAGCCGCGCGCGTTTGACCGCGAGCTTCACCCAATCCTGCACGGCCGCGTCCCTGGCCTGGCAGGCGCGCCAGATATCGCCATCTTCGACTGCGTGCTCGAGCAGCACCCTGCCGGAGTCGTCGACGACGCGGACGGTGCCGCGGGCCGGGACCTGGAAAGTCTTGTTGTGGGAGCCGTACTCTTCGGCCGCCTGCGCCATGAGCCCGACGTTGGGGACCGAACCCATCGTGCGCGGGTCGAAGGCGCCATGTTGCTTGCAGAACTCGATCGTGGTCGCGTAAACGCCGGCATAACAGCTGTCGGGAATCACGCAGAGCGCGTCCTGGGGTTTGCCCGCGGCATCGTACATTTTCCCGCCGACGCGAATCATGGCGGGCATGGAAGCGTCGACGATGACGTCGCTCGGCACGTGCAGGTTGGTGATGCCTTGATCGGAATTGACCATGGCGACGGCAGGCCGGGCGGCGAACACCGCCTTGATGTCGGCCTCGATCGCCGTGCGCTGCTCCGCGGGAAGTTTTTTGATTTTCTCGACGAGATCGCCGAAACCGTTGTTCAAGTCGACGCCGAGCGAGGCGAGGGCGGCGGCGTGCTTCGTGAACAGGTCCTTGAAGAACACCCGGACCGCGAGGCCGAACATGATGGGGTCGGAGACCTTCATCATCGTGGCCTTGAGGTGCAGAGAAAAGAGGACGCCGTCCTTCTTGGCCTTCACCATCTGCTGGGCGAAGAAAGCACCGAGCGCCTTCTTGCTCATGAACGTGCCGTCGAAAATTTCGCCGGCTTTGAGCGGCGTCTTTTCTTTCAAAACGATCGTCTTCGCCGCCTTGGCAACAGCCTCAGGCGACGCGCCGGCGGGCGCAGGAGCCGGAACAAACTCGATGCGGACATTGGTCGCGGCGGGAACCGTGACGGACTTTTCGTTCGAGAAGAAATCATCGTGGCCGAGGGTGGCGACGGTGGTCTTCGAGTCGGGGGCCCATGGGCCCATCGAGTGCGGGTGTTTGTGCGCGTATTCCTTCACCGCTTTCGGCGCGCGGCGATCGGAGTTGCCCTCACGAAGGACGGGGTTGACGGCGCTGCCCTTGACCTTGTCGTAGCGCGTCTTGATTTCCTTTTCGGCGTCGGTCTTCGGGACCTCGGGATAATCGGGGAGCTTGTACCCCTTCGCCTGCAGCTCGGCGATGGCTTCCTTCAGCTGCGGCACGGACGCACTGATGTTCGGCAGCTTGATGATGTTCGCCTCCGGCCTGAGGGTCAGCGCGCCCAGCTCGGCGAGGTCGTCCGCGATCCGCTGTGCCTCGGTGAGGTGATCGGAAAACGTGGCGAGGATTCGCCCCGCGAGCGAGATGTCGCGCGTTTCCACCGCGATGCCCGAGTGCTTGGTGAAAGCCTGGACGATCGGCAGGAATGAGTAGGTGGCGAGCGCGGGCGCTTCGTCGGTCTTGGTATAGATGATGGTTGGAGCCGCGGGCATGATGATAAGTGTCTAAGGACGACGGTAGAATAGCAGCCTGCCACCTTGGCGGGCCAGACGGCACGGTCAATCGAAGACGCTCGAAGACATGGAAGACATTGGAAGACATGCGAAGACATGCGAAGACGTTGTAAGACGTGTAAGACATGTGAGACACGGAAGACGCAGAAGATAGGTGACCGCCGTCGTGACGGGTCTTCCGAGTCTTACCCGTCTTCCGTGTCTTCTGCGTCTTCCCGCGTCTTCCGCGTCTTCTGAGTCTTCTGTGTCTTCTAGCGTCTTCTAGCTGCGTCGTGTTGCCCAGAGCCGCAGTGAACCGAGCAGAAAGTCCTCGAGGGCGGCGGCCTCGTTCAGGTTGAGGCGGAGCAAACCAATATCGTGCTCGAGTTTGTCAATCGCCGCCGTGACGGCGCGACGCGCGCTCTCGTCGCCGGCATTCAGGCGCGGCAACGCGAACGCGCACGTGGCGTGCTCAATCTCGGCGAAAAGTCGCGCCCGCAGCCCGTTCGCGATCCCCGTTTCAATTGCCTCGGCTTCGTCGTCGCTCAGTTCCTCGGGTAGCTTCGCCTTTTGTTCCTTCCACACTTCTGCCGTGGCGAAATCGAGGACGGCACTGAACCTCGCGACCAGTCCGTAGAGCGTGAACACATGATCCGCGATCGCGTGCTTGTCCGAACCTACGCCTTCCGAAAGTCGACCGAGCCACGCGCGGTAGTCCTCCAGCCATGGTTGCCAGCCATCAGTTGTGATCGGCGCGGCGGCCGAGGGAAATCGGAAGTGCAACGTGCGGCTGCGAATCGTCGGCAGCAGCGCGTACGGCCGGGTCGTCAGCAGCAGCAGCGTGGTGTGACCCGGCGGCTCCTCGAGCGTTTTCAAGAACGCGTTCGAGGACTCCGTGTTCATCCGATCCGCCTCGTAGATGATCGCGACCTTTTGCGGGGCAACAGCCGGCGTCACATAGAGCTTGGGCAGAAACTCCCGCATTGTGCCGGCCTCGGGGGAATCGGATTTCCCGATTGGGATGATCCGGGTTTTCCCTTTCGGTCGCAGCGCCAGGTAATCGGGATGATCCTTGACCGCAAAATGCGCCCGCGCATCGGGCGGATTGAGCAAGCGATCCGCGATGGAGTGGGCCACGCCGACGAGCGTCCCGAGATCATCCCCGTGCAGCAACAGGCTGTGCGACAATCGCTGACGCGCGATCGCCTGTTCGATCACGGCAATGGACGGAGTGCCGACCAACGCGGCAGGCCAGGGCAGGGCGGTCATGGTACAGGAGGGAGAAGCGAGAAGGGAGAAGGGAGCAAGAAACAATCAGAGGTCCACACATTGCACGGAAAGAAAGAGGAAGGGAGAATATCCCGACCGGGTTCGTTCCGTTCCTTCTCCTTTCTCCCTGCTTCCTTCTCCACCACGCCTCGCGTGGCCCTTCTCCTGCCGCGCGGAGCGCGGCTATTTCATCCGCGTCTGCACCTCAGCCCAGATTTTCTTTTCAATCGCATCTTCGCTTTTCGTGCCGTCGACGACGATGAATCGCTCGGCCATACCTTTGGCGAGGACGAGGTAGCCCTCGCGCACCTTTTTGTAGAAGTCGATGTTCTCGCGCTCCATCCGGTCGGGGAGATCGCTGGCGCGCTGCTTCAGCCGGGCGAGGCTGACATCCGGCGGCACGTCGATGACGATGGTGACGTCCGGCATCACATTACCGACGGCGAAACGGTTAATCTGCGCGACCGGATCGGCGGCGAGGTTGCGACCAATCCCTTGATAGACGGTCGAGGAATCCAGGAAACGATCGCTCAACACGACGGCGCCGCGCAGCAGGGCAGGTGCGATTATCTCGCGCACGAGCTGGGCGCGGGCGGCGGTGAAGAGCAAGAGCTCGGTCTCGGCGCACATCTCGTCTCCGCGCGAGTTGTGAACGATGATATTCCGGATTTGTTCGCCGATTTCCGTGCCGCCGGGCTCCCGCGTGGTCACCACTTCGCGGTGCGACTTCTGGAGGTGCGCCGCCAGGCGGGCGATTTGCGTCGTCTTGCCCGAGCCTTCGGAGCCCTCGAAGGAGATCAGTTTGCCGGCAGGTTTTTGATTCAGAGGCATACAGTTAGCGTGGAGAATTGAATCTCGATTGGCGAGGAAGGTTTAAACCGGAGCTTTGGTGGGAGTTTTTCCGGGAGCGAAACACGCATCGCTCCGCCGGCGACGCGGCCTCGTGGCGAAACGGGTGAGCGCTCGCAACGTGCGCTGCGAATTGGCGAAGAGCTTACGCTTTCGCTGCGCGACGGCCTGCGATTCATCCTTCGTTCTCTTTGTTCACCGTGCGGCAGGTCACGTGGGCGGCGACTCGCCGCGGAAGTTTCCATTCTTCGCGAGAACGTCCCGCCCGGCATTTTCGTTGAAGCCATTCGACAAACTCGCCAACTCTTGCGTCATTGCGTGGATTCCGAGGCGAGGGGGCTGAGTCCAACCGGGGTGGAACACAACCGGTCTCCTCGAAGCGGTCCCCGCGATCCTATCCTTCATGCCTGAGTCGCTCCTTCCTCCGCTGGTCTTTGCCGCCAACATCATCGATGTTTTCGAACGCTGCGATCCCGTCGACAAGATCATCGTGCTGGGCCTGGCGGTTTTCAGCCTGGTCGCGTGGACGATCATGCTGGGAAAACATTTCGAGCTGAAACGGCTGCGGCTGCTCAACGAGAGCTTCGAAACGCACCTGCGGGATCAGCGCACGTTGCTCGATTTGCCGGAATCGTTTCGCAATCGTCGCGCGATCCCGTATGCGGACGTATTCGCTGATGCGGTCGAGAGTTATTGGCGGGCCGTTGCCATCGGCAAGGAACGCGGAACGGACAACAGTCGGGCGCGGCTGGAACATGCCGAGAATGCCATTCAGCGCGCGCTGGCGCGGCAGACGCTGCGGTACGAGTCGAGTATGATCTTCCTGGCGTCGATCGTATCGGGTGCGCCCTTCATCGGGTTGCTTGGCACCGTCTGGGGTGTGATGGAGGCATTCTCATCCGTGGCGATGCAGCAGACGGCGGGCATCCAGCAACTCGCGCCCGGTGTGTCGGGCGCGATGCTCGCCACGATCGCCGGCCTCGTCGTGGCAATTCCGTCGGTGTTCGGTTACAATCTCCTGCTCGGTCACACCCGGCGGATGATTACGGAATTGGAAAACTACGGCAGTTCACTTGCCGATCGGATCGAACTGGAATCGAGCTGAGGAGGCACTCATGGCCCGCAAGTTTCATCGCCACCGGGGTTCGCACCCGATCGCCGATCTGAACGTCACCAACCTGATCGACCTCGGATTCATGCTGCTCGTCATCTTCATGGTGGCGACACCGCTGATTCAGCAGGAGCAGACCATCCCGGTGAAGCTGCCGCCGGAATCGAAGAGCACGCAGCAGAAGCCGGACAGCAAGTCGCGGTTTCACGCCGTCTCAATTGATGCCGCCGGCCGCTTCTACCTCGACAACGACAAGACGCCGCTGTCACTCGCGACGCTCAAGTCGCGGCTTCGGGCCTACGCCGCCGACAAGGAGAAACCCGTCATTCGGATCCGCGGAGACGATGCCGTGCCGTATGGCAAGGTCATCCAGGTAATGGACGAGTTGAAAAAACTCGATTTGATGAGCGTGACGTTCGACACGCAGGCGGCTCCGTAACGAATAAATCTTTGCTGTGACCGCGCGCTCACCCAGTGCCTTCATGCTTTCCGCGACGCTTCACGCCGTGGTAGCGGCATTGGCGCTGTTGCTCAGCTACTCGGCCAGCCAGCAAGACAACGAGGCGCCCAAAATCTTCGAGCTGGTGGCCGGCGAGGGCGACAACTACGCCGCGCGCGAAGCTCCGGCGCTCGGCACGCCCGGCGTAAAGCTGCAGGTGCCGACGGCGCCAAAGGCGGAATTCGCCCCGCCAAAGCCGGAGCCTTTGCCGCCCGCGCCGGTGCCGGTGAAATCGCCCCAGCCCGAGCCGACTCCGGTGAAGCCGGCGCCCGTGCAACCCACGCCCAAAGCGGCGGAGCAAACGGTGCCAAATTTTTCCAAGAAGATCAGGCGCGACATCATTGTGGCGGACTCGAAAGCGAAACGCGAAATCGCAAAAGAGCGCGCGGCGGAAAAGAAACGACAGGACGAGGCGAAGAAGCAGCTCTCGAAGGAGGAGTTCGATCGGCTGAACAAGGCGAAATCGCAGCCGGCCTCGGGCACGAAGTCGTCGCCGACGAAAGTGGCGAAGATCGATGCCGAGGGAATTGCGAAGGGCGTCGTCGGAGGGTCCACGAAAAACAAGACTGGCGGCGCGGGCGGCAAGGCGTTGATCAGCAATAGCGATGACGTCCTCGGCCAGTATTTCGCTCTCTTCAAGCAACGACTGCTGCGGGAGTTCGAGCTCCCTACTGGTGTGAGTGAAATGCTCCGGGCGAGAGTAGGATTCATGAGCCGTCCCGACGGCTCGATTTCCAATGCGCGCATCGTCAAGTCCTCCGGAAACCGCGACTTCGATCGTGCCGTGCTCGATGCGATGAGTCGGGTGACAATGCCCGCGCGCCCGGATCGCAAAACCGAAGAGACCGTGTTTTGGTTCGGTTTGGTCGAGCAGGACGAAAAATAAAAAGTCCTTGCGTTCGGGCGGGGAAGACGGATTTTCCTCCACCTTCGGAAAGGTGAATGGGCTCTTAGCTCAGTTGGTAGAGCGCCTCAATGGCATTGAGGAGGTCACCAGTTCGAACCTGGTAGGGTCCACCACCTTTCGCTCATTCGCGCTTCCATCGGCAGGTTGTCCGACATGTGAAGTGCGCAGCGCGAAAGCACCGAAGCATTCGCCGCATGACGCAAGCAGATCCAGCGCCAGGCAGGACCGGGTTGTTATGCCACCATCGTGCCGCGAATGGCGTTGCGGCTCAAATCCGGCTTCCGAAAGGGAAACGCGCGACTGGTCGCGACTCAGCGGGTCAGCACGGGCGGCTCTTCCGTAGGCGGCAGTGGATCGTACATTCGGGCTAGTACCGCGCGCCAATGCGCATCCTCGATTTCGCGGCGCTTGAGGGCGCGATACTCCATTTCGCCGGCGAAAAAAATAAATACAAACAGCGCCGCGAGGAGCAGTTCCTGCCAGAACACAATCGCGAGCAATGCGCCAATCAGCGCGAGGACCTTGCCAACTGTGGCGGCAATCAACGTGGCGCGGAGATAGGGAAGCCGCAGTGCCAGGACGGCGCGGAAAATTCTCCCTCCGTCCATCGGAAACACGGGCACCAAGTTGAACAACCCCATCAGCAAGTTCCAATGCAGGACCAGTTGCGCGAAGCCCGTGGCATTCGCCGGAAAATCGTAATCACCGCCCGGATATCCGGGCGGAAACCCAACGATCAGCGCCAGGGCCGCGGCGATCGCGAAATTAACGGCCGGGCCGGCAAATGTGATCAAGAGTTCGCGGCTGGGCTGGCGCGGAATGCTGTCGAACTCCGCCATGCCGCCGATCGGCATGAGGAGGATTCGCCGCACACCGACGCCAAACTGCATCGCGGTGAACGAATGTCCCAGTTCGTGCAGGACAACGCAGGTGAAAAATACGAGCAGCGTGGCCACGTTCCAGAACAGCCCGGGCCAATCGCCGCGCATCCAGCCTTCCGCGGCGATTAGCGCCAGCAGCAGGAAGAAGGAAAAATGCACGGCGAGCTGGATGCCGCGGACGCGAAAAAGGTTCATTGACCAGCCAAGCATACGGAGCAACAAAAGCGCGCCGGTGGAATATGCCAGCGAACTCGCGTCAATTTGCGCGTGACGCACGCCACCGGGCATCCGCCGCCTGCCGAAGCGGTTGATGCTTGCACGCAACCTGCTATGCCGGCGCAAACATGACGTCCGACGCCGTAAAAATTCCGACCATTCTCGTCATCGATGATGACGCGGAAATCCGCTACTCGCTGTCGCGGGTCCTTTCCTCGCGACAATATCAGGTGCTCGAGGCGGCGAGCGGCGAATTGGGCGTGGCGATGGTCAAGAAATCGCCGCCCGACCTGGTATTTCTCGATGTGCGGATGAGCGGCATGAGCGGGATTGAGGCCTTGCAGCATATTCGATCCGCCAACCCGAAGCAGCTTGTCATCCTGATGACGGCGTTCGGCACGGCGCAGACCGCCATCGAGGCCATGAAGTACGGTGCCTTCGATTACGTGATGAAGCCGTTCGATCCGGCAAAGGTGATCGCGCTGGCGGAAAACGCACTCAAGGCGCACGCGGATCTTCGGGCCGTCGGCGAATACAAGCCGATCATCAACATCGAGGATTACCGCGAAGGGATCGTTGGCAGCTCGGCCGTCATGCAGGACGTGTTCAAGATCATCGGGCAGGTGACGGCGAGCGATGTCACGGTGATGATCACGGGCGAGAGCGGGACCGGCAAGGAACTCGTTGCGCGGTCAATTTGGAAACACAGCCACCGCGCGGGCAAAGCGTTCATCGCCGTAAACTGCGCCGCGATTCCCGACAATTTGATCGAAAGCGAACTCTTCGGGCATGAGAAAGGATCGTTCACCGGGGCGACGGGCCAGCGGATCGGGAAATTCGAACTCTGCGATGGCGGGACGATCTTTCTCGACGAAATCGGCGACATGGCGCTCGCCACGCAAACCAAGATTTTGCGCGTGCTCCAGCAAGGTGACATTCAACGCGTCGGCGGCACGGAAACGGTGAGGGTGGACGTGCGGATCATCGCCGCTACGAACAAGGACCTGGAGGAGATGGTGAAGGCGAAAACCTTTCGCGAGGATTTGTACTATCGGCTGAATGTCGTTCGAATCCGGATGCCGCCCTTGCGAGATCGAAAGGACGACATTCCACAGATCGTCGATTTTTGCCTGCAAAGCCTGGTCAAGCAGCGGAAGGCGCGCGTCGCGAAAGTTTCACCCGAGGCGATGGCGGTGCTCACACGGCATCACTGGCCCGGCAATGTGCGCGAACTCGAGAACGTAATCTACCGCAGTGCCGTCATCGCACAGGGCGATGCCATCCTCGTGAAGGACATGCCCGGCGAAATCCGGGAACTTGCCGGGGCGAGTGCGGGCTCCGCTGGTGAATTGGCCGCGGTAACCGCGGTCGCGGAACCGACGCGCCATCCGGAGACTGCCGCGGTGGCGGAGACACGCGGAACGGTCGAGGCGCCACAGACACTGGAGGGGGCGCTGGATTTTGTATTCGAGCAGTTGAGCAGGGGCGAGACTTCCATGCTCGCGCGGGTGGAGCGCGAACTGATCACGCGGGCGCTGGCCGCGGAAGGTGGTGACGAGGGGAAGGCGGCGCACCGGCTGGGGGTAAGCCGCGCGATACTGCAGAAAAAAGTGAAGGCGAATTGCTGAAGTTCGAATTTTCGGGCTCGAAGATCTTTCCCGGCACGAGCCGCGAGATCACGGTGTATGTGCCCAAACAATACGACGGCACGAAACCATCGTGCGTCTACATCAACCAGGACGGCGTGCAGTGGAGCGCCCCGGTGGTGTTCGACAACCTCATCGCTCGGCGGGAACTGCCGGTTCTGATCGGCGTGTTTGTCCGGCCGGGGGTCGTGAAGGCACTTGCCGGCGACACGTCGCTTGATCGTTTCAACCGCAGCTTCGAGTACGACGGACTGGGGGACAGCTATGCGCGGTTCCTGCTCGAGGAATTGTTGCCCGCCGTGGAAATGAAGACGACGACCGATGGTCGCCGAATCCGGCTCTCCTCGAAGGGCAATGACCGCGCCATCGGCGGCTCGAGTAGCGGGGCCATTTGCGCGTTTACGGCTGCATGGGAACGGCCGGATGCATTCAGCCGGGTGTGGAGCAACGTGGGGACGTTCGTCGGCCTGCGCGGTGGCGATCGTTATCCAACGCTAATCCGCAAGAGTGAGCCGCGGCGTATTCGCGTGTTTCTCGTGGACGGGTCGAACGACAACAACAGCTACGGCGGCGACTGGTGGATGGCGAACCAGACGATGGAGCGCGCGCTCGCGTTCGCCGGCTACGAAGTCGAGCACGTCTGGGGCGAGGGTGGGCACAACGCACGCCACGGCACGACCGTGTTTCCCGATGCGATCCGCTGGCTGTGGAAGGGCTGGCCCGAACGCGTGAAGCCGGCCGCGCCAACGCGCAATCCCGTGCTCGCGGCCGTACTGGTCCCCGGCGAGGAGTGGCAACTCGTCGGTGAGGGCTACCGGCTTTCTGAGGGCGCGGCGACCAATGCGCGGGGTGAGGTGTTCTTCACGGACATCCCGAACAGCAAGGTGTATAAGGTCGGCTTGGACGGCACTGTCACGCTCGTGCGCGAGAATACGAATCGCGCCAACGGACAGGCGTTTGGGCCCGATGGCCGGCTGTATGCCGCCGCCAGCGGCGCGCAGCAGATTGTGGCGTATGGTGCTGACGGAAATGCCGCAATGATTGCAGATGGGATTGCCGCCAACGACCTCGTCGTGGCGCACAACGGGAACATCTACGTCACGCAGCCGCCGCCGGGAAACAGCAACGAGCCGAGCAAGGTGTGGTTAATCAAACCCGATGGGACGAAGAGCGTGGTCGACACCGGCATTCGTTTTGCCAACGGCGTCACACTGTCACCCGACCAGTCGCTGCTCTATGTGGCGGACTATCGCTCGCACTGGGTATACAGCTTCCAAATACGGCCCGACGGCACGCTGGCGCACAAACAACGGTTTTTCTGGCTGCACGAGCCGGACGAGGGCGATCAGAGCTTCGCTGACGGCATGAAGGTCGACCGCGAGGGCCGGCTTTATGTGGCCACGCGACTGGGTCTCCAGATTTGCGATCAAGCGGGCCGGGTGAACGCGATCATTCCGACCCCCAACGGCCGAATCACGAACCTGTGCTTCGGCGGCCCGAAGTTCGACACGATCTTCGAGACCTGCAATGACAAGGTGTATAAACGGACAGTGAACGCGATCGGCGCGCACGCATGGGCGGCGCCGAACAAGCCCACGGCTCCGCGGCTGTGATGGCGCTCAGGCGGGAGCGCACTGTCGGCCCCCGACGGGCGCGCATGAACTTTCGTACGCGCCTCGGATCGACGTCCGCTGCCCAGTTGCCATCCAACTTGAAATCGGATCCGACAATAAACCCGTCGGCTTCCGCCCAAAACCCGGCCACATTGGCAGCCGTTGCCCCCGAGCCGATGATCACCGGCAGCCTCGTTGCACGCTTCACTTCACGAACGTCATCTGGCTTCGGCGCGTCGCCGGTCACCATCCCCGTCACAATCACGGCGTCGCCGCGCATGAACTCCACCGCGTGGGCGGTCTCCGCGATACTCACATCCGAGGTGATCGCGTGAGCGCTATGCTTCTTCTTCACATCTGCCCAAACGCGCACGTCATCAGCCCCAATCGCCCGTCGATACCGCAATAATTCCGCTGCCGACGACTCAATGAGACCTTCGTCCGCCACATGCGCGAACGCGAAACCTTCCGCGCGGATGAACTCCAACCCGGCGGCAAGCGCGACCGCGATCGCCTCTTTGTTCGCACCCGCCAGAATTTGGACACCGCACGGAATGCCCGCCGCTTCCTTCACCGCGCGCGCGACAATTGTCATCGCCGCAACAATCTCCGGCCCCACCGTGCCGCGCAGGTACGGAGTGTCATGCATGTTCTCGATCATGACGCCATCCACTCCGGCCGCCCGGTAGATCCTGGCCTCGCGAACGGCGATGCTTTCAATCTCTTTCAGTTTACGCGCTGCCGCCGGTGTACCCGGAAGCGCGCCAAGGTGAACCATTCCGATGACTGGCTTCGTTGCGTTGAACCATTTCGCAAACGCGGTCATCCGCCCACGCTATGCCGCGATGGCGACGAACCAAGTCCCGAGTGTGACCATTCGGCCACCAATCCCGGCAGCGCCGCAGCTGCGGCACCACGAATCGCCCGCGTCGCGTGCGGCGAAAGCGGCGTTTCTTCGGGGTTGATTTCGACCAGTTCGCCGCCCGCTCGTCTTCCGCGCACGGCCCACTCGACGATGTAACCGAACAATGCCGTCGTTCCGATCACGATGGTCACATCCGCCCGGCCGCCGTCCAAGAACGCCTCAACGCGCTGGACTTCATTTGGCGGCAGCGATTCCCCAAACCATACCACTCCGGGCCGCAATGCGATTTCGCACCGCGGGCACACCGGCACCGATGCGGCGTCGTCAGCGTGCAGCCGCTTGGTCGTCCGATAGTCACATCGCGAACAACGTGTGACGAAAATGTCGCCGTGAATCTGCACGCACAGTTCTGGCGCCAGCGCACGACCATTCCATTTCGCCCGCAGGTGGAGGTCATCCACGTTCTGCGTCACGAGCAGGAAATCCCCGGCGGTGGCGGCGAGTTCGACGACGGCGATGTGCGCGGCATTTGGGCAGGCGCCGCGGATTTGCTCGCGGCGTTCGCGGTACCATTCCCAGACCAACGCAGGATCGCTGCGGAATGCTGCCTCGGTCGCGAGCTTCGCCGGATCCATCTTCCGCCAGTAGCCGCCCGGCCCGCGGAACGTCGCGATTCCGCTCTCGGCCGAGATTCCTGCGCCGGTGATGACCAGCACACGAGCGTCACTGAGTTTCGGATCCGCCATGATTTGAAACGGGGAAGTGGACCTGAAGTGCCGATGTATGAAAGCTTCGTCGGGCGGCGCGAGAATCCCCCGCCTCGCCACTTTGGCTGGTACGATGCCGGCGGATCAAGATTCGGCGATAAATCGGACCAGAACCCGTTCGGCGGCCGGCCTGCGCGAAGAACAACTACTTCCGATCCGCGTATCCATTCGGATGGGTCGAATGCCATTTCCAAGCGGTCGCGACGGTCGACTCGATATCCGGGAACTTCACCTTCCAGCCGAGTTCCCCCTGCGCCTTCTTCGAATCGGCAAACAGCGCAGGCGGATCGCCGGCGCGCCGCGGGCCCTCGACCACCTTCACCTTCCTGCCAGTCACTTTTTCCACCGCCCGGATGACCTCGCGATTGGAGGTAGGCGTGCCGGTGCCGAGATTGAAGAAAAGCTGCGCTCCGGGGTTGCCCAACCGGTCGAACACGGCGATGTGTGCGCGACTGAGATCGTCAACGTGGATGTAGTCGCGCAGGCACGTGCCGTCGGGCGTCGGATAATCCGAGCCGAAGAGCTGCAGGTGAGGGCGCTTGCCCACGGCCACGTCGATCGCCACGGGAATCAGGTGCGTCTCGGGATCGTGGTCTTCGCCAATCGTGCCGTCTTCAGAGGCGCCAGCAGCGTTGAAGTAGCGAAACGCGGCAAAACTGAGTCCATTCGCATGGGCCAGCGCCTTGAGCGCGTTCTCGATGTCGAGTTTTGTCTGCCCGTACGGATTGATCGGCGCCTGCGGCAGGTTCTCGTGAATCGGGAGCGTCTCTGGAATCCCGAACGTCGCGCACGTCGACGAAAACACAAACTTCTTCACGCCGGCATCGAGCATCGCCTTCAGCAGGTGCAGCGTCGCGACGACGTTGTTGAAGTAATATTTGAGCGGATCGGTGACCGATTCGCCGACGTAGCAATACGCCGCGAAATGCATGACGACCTCGATTCGCTCGTCGCGCAGGGTTCTTACCACGAACGCCTCGTCGCCGAGGTTTCCATCGTAAACTTTCACCCTGCTCGCGACGGCGCCGCGATGGCCGTACACGAAGTTGTCGAGTACGACAGGTCGATGCCCCGCGGCGACGAGTTGGCGGACACAGTGACTGCCAATGTAACCGGCACCTCCGACGACGAGAACGTTCATGATGGTTCGGGAATCAGATGCATTTCACCGCGACGTCAAACCGCTCACGCCGCTCAACGCGATGCAATCCATTTGGTTTCGCAGCTCACTGGTTCCAGCACGAAAGAATTCAACGCGCACGGGACGTCGATGCCACCTTCAAGCCGCAGGAGCAACGATCGGCATGCCGTTTCGGCGATGTTCCGGGAAGCTGGTGTTGCATTCAGCGTGCGGGGCGCTAGCGATTTTCGTTTCACCTGAATGAAGCCAGCGCGAATCGTCATCACCGGGGTTGGATTGACCGCACCCAACGGCAACTCGCTCCCGGAATTCCGGCAAAACCTGCTGAACGGGATCGCGGGCATCGAGCGGATCGAGGTTCGCTACATGGGGCAGCAACTCGCCGGTGTCTGCCACTACGACGCGCTGAAGTACCAGAAGAAAAAGGAAATTCGGGTCGGCACGCGCGCGGGCAGCATTTCGATCTACTGCGCCCGCGAGGCGCTCGCCGACAGCGGCGTCCAATTCGAAGGGATGGCGAAGGATCGGATCGGGATTTACATCGGTTGCACCGAGCACGGGAACGTCGAGACTGAAAACGAAATCTACGGCATCTCGAAATTTGGCTACGACACGAAGTTTTGGTCGCATTACCACAATCCGCGGACCGTCGCCAACAACCCGGCCGGCGAGGCCTCGTTGAACCTCGGCATCACCGGCCCGGCGTACACGATCGGGGCGGCGTGCGCAGCGGGGAACCTTGGGCTGATTCACGCCACACAAATGCTCCGACTCGGCGAGGTTGACTTCGCGATTTGCGGTGGCGTGAGCGAGAGCATCCACACGTTCGGGATTTTCGCCGGCTTCAAGTCGCAGAACGCGCTGGCGACGCACGAGGACCCGAAGAAGGCATCGCGCCCGTTCGACAAGGCGCGCAACGGCATCGTGATTTCCGAGGGCGGCTGCCTCTACACGCTCGAGCGGCTGGTGGACGCGCAGGCGCGAGGCGCGAAAATCTATGCCGAGATTGCCGGGTACCACGTCAACAGCGACGCGAGCGATTACGTGTTGCCCAACCCGCAGCGGCAGAGCGAATGCATCCGCGCCGCGATTGGCCGCGCCGGGCTTCAGCCGCGAGACATCCATATTGTCAATACCCACGCCACGGCCACGCCGCTCGGCGACATTCAGGAATGCGAGGCTATTCGGGCTGTGTTCGGCGAGGGCTGTCCGGAGACGTCCATCAACAACACGAAAAGCTACATCGGGCATGCGATGGGGGCCGCCGGCGCGCTCGAACTGGCAGGAAATCTGCCGTCGTTCGACGATTTGACTGTGCACCCCAGCATCAACGTCGACGATCTCGATCCGCAATGCGCTCTGCCCGGGCTGGTTCTCAATCAGCCGCGGAAGGTTGCGAAAGTAGATACCATCCTGAATAACTCATTTGGCATGCTTGGGATAAATTCCACGTTGATTGTTAAGCGGTTTCTCCCCTAATTCCGCGCGAAGTGCCTATGACCAAAGACGAATGCAAGAAGGTGGTGCTCGATATCATCGCGGACATCGCGCCCGATGAGGATTTGAGCAACGTCAAGCCTGACGTCCGCCTCCGTGACCAGCTGCAGCTGGATAGCATGGACTTCCTGGATATCGTCATGGAACTGCGCAAGCGGCACGGCATCGAGGTGCCCGAGGCGGATTACATGCAGCTGGCATCACTCGACAGCTCGGCCGAATACTTGACTCCGAAGTTCAACGCGCTGGCGGCCAAGCGTTAGCCCGCGTTGGTATGCTGGCGATGCGCAAAGCCGCGACCCGGTTTTGCCGGTAGCCCGCATTTTTCATACTTGAAATGGTCTTCACCCGTGCCTGACCACCAACATCCTAACGTTCCGGCGAGTGCCCCGCGTCCATGCGGGCTAAATGCAAAATGCGCCGGAGGCGCACAAGCCGCCGTGGTTTACCCGCCTTCCGCGGGTTTTGCCCTTAGCCGGGAAATCGTGGAGCGTGCGCCGGCGCACGGCACCAGCGAACACACTGTGCGCTCGCAGCGGAGCAAAGTGTGAAATTTCCCGGCTAGCCGAGGAATTCTGTTCCGGAGTCGCATGAATACCCGGGCCCATTACGACGTCGCGATCATCGGCGCCGGCATGTCGGGACTCGCGGCGGGCATCCGACTGGCTCATTTCGGCAAGAAGGTCTGTATCTTCGAGCGTCACAACGCGCCAGGCGGGCTCAACAGCTTCTATTCGATCGCCGGCCGCAAGTTCGACGTCGGGCTGCATGCGATGACGAATTTCGTCCGACCCGGCGTGAAAGGCACGCCGCTGACGAAACTGCTCCGGCAGCTGCGCATCGACCGCGACGAGTTCGCCCTCTGCGAGCAGAAGCAGTCGCGGATCGCGTTCGGACCGCGCGGCGAGATTTCGCTCCGGTTCACGAATGACTTCGGCGTGCTCGAGAGCGAAGTCGCGGCGCGCTTTCCGGCGCACATCGACGGGTTTCGCCAGCTCGTCGAGATTATCCGCGGCTACGATGACGTTTCGCTCGATGCGGCGCCTGAGTCGGCGCGCGCGATCGTGCGGCGACACATCTCTGATCCGCTGTTCGAGGACATGCTGTTCTGTCCCCTGATGTATTACGGCAGCGCGACGGAGCGGGACATGGAGTTCGGTCAGTTCGTGATCATGTTCAAGGCGCTCTTCTTCGAGGGCTTCGCCCGGCCCTTCGAAGGCGTGCGCACCGTCATTCGCGTGCTGCTCGAGAAATATCGCGCGGCCGGCGGCGAGCGTCGGATGAAATGCGGCGTACGTGAAATTGTGGTACGCAACGTCCGCGCGGCCGCGCTCGTGCTCGACAACGGCGACGAGATCACCGCCGACCACATCATTTCCTCCATCGGGATTGCGGAGACTGAACAGCTGCTGCGCGCGGAAACGCCGCCATCCGCAGTCCGCTATCCGAAATCCGAAATTCCGCCGGGTCGGCTCTCTTTCGTCGAAACCATCACGGTGCTGAAGGATCAACCGGCCGCCTTCGGCTGGGGCTCCGACACCATCATTTTCTTCAACGATTCGGAACGCTTCGACTACGCGCGACCCGCGGCGCCGGTCGACCCACGGAGCGGAGTCATCTGCATTCCGAACAATTTTGATTTTGGTCCCGGTCGGCTGCTGTCTGAGGGTTTCGTGCGCGTCACGTGCCTGGCGAATTACGACCCGTGGGCTAACTGGCCCGAGGAAACCTACCGCGAAGAAAAGCAACGGTGGTTCGCGAAGGTGCAGCGCAGCGCGCGGCGATTCCTGCCCCCGCTCGCAGATGAAACCGCGTTTGAGCGCACGATTATCGCCACCGACATGTTCACGCCGCGCACGATCACGAAGTTCACCGGCCATCTCGGCGGCGCGATTTACGGCGCGCCAACGAAAAACCGGCAGGGGAGGACCGCGCTTTCAAACTTGTATCTGTGCGGAACGGATCAGGGGTTTCTGGGAATCGTCGGCGCGATGCTCAGCGGAATCTCGATGGCGAATTATCACATCCTGGTGGCGCGCCCGAGCGCTCCGCCAAAGTAAATCCATCTCGAGCTGGAAAGCTGCAGTCGAAACATCGCGTTTCGTAGCAGCCGAGGTGACGAGGCTGGATCATGTCGGTTCACGGTCCTGTGGATGGGCGCCGCGGCTCCATTGAATGAGTGGTAGAAATTCGTCTGCATCGTTCCTGATCAAGAGGGGGCGGGATGCGTTCGTGCATCAACCCCATGGCCTTGCCTCGCGCTTTGGCCCGACATTCACCACAGCGTCACAACGCTCCACCCATGCTTGCAACCGGCCGATCGCCCGCAAGGCTGCCCGGGCTCTCTTCCATGAAACCTCTCCTCAATATTTTCCTTTTGCTGGCGGTCGCCGGCTCCGCGTTCGCGGCGTCCGCCGTGAACTTCAAGGACCATCTCGGTCTCCAGCTCTACAGCCTTCGCGACAAGATGAAGGAGAGCCCGATTGCGGCGCTCGATCTCGCGAAGTCGTATGGCGTGAAGGAGGTCGAGCTCGCCGGCACCGGCAACCTGACGCCGGAGCAGTTTGCGTCCGAACTGAAGAAACGCGGACTCGTGCCGATCAGCGGCCATTTCGGCTACAACGTGTTCGACAAGGATGTCGCCGCCGTCATTCGCGATGCGAAGACCCTCGGGCTCAAGTATGTCAACGTTCCGTACCCGCCAGTCGGCAAGGACAAGATTTTCTCCGAGGAGCTGGCGCACCAGACCGCCGCGAAGTTCAACGAGTGGGGCGCCGCCTGCAAAGCGGCCGGCCTCACCTTTGGCTACCACCCGCACGGGCTCGAGTTCCGACCAACGGCGAGCGGCGGGACCGTATTCGATATCCTGGTGCGCGAAACGAAGCCGGAATTGGTTTCGTTCCAGATGGACGTGTACTGGGTCTACTACGCCGGACAGGATCCGGTGAAACTGCTCGAGAAGTATCCGAACCGCTGGTCCACGCTTCACATCAAGGACATGTTGAAGGGTCTCGCCACCGGCCTGCACACCGGCGGCACGCCGCCGACGGCGAAGGTCACGGTCGGCATGGGCCAGATCGACTACGCATCCGTGCTGCGCGCGGCACAGAAGATCGGCGTGAAGCATTACTTCCTGGAGGACGAGACCCCGACGCCGCTGCAGTGCATTCCGGATAGTTTCAAGTACCTCCGCGCGCTGAAGCTCTAACGCGATTTAACAGAGCGTTGCCTCGGAGCGCGTGCCTCACAGCTTCCCAAGCCGGTGCGGGTTGAAATTCCGTCGCAAGTGGAGCCGCGGTGCCCCGCCACGGCTGACGACAAAACGTTGTGATGATATCCACGGCGACGGCGCCGCGGCTCCATTACCGGCTAGTGAACTGAGTAATCCCAGCCTCGTTACCTCGGCTGCTACGAAATCCATGCGGGCGGGACGCCCGCGCTCCCGGGGGAAACGCGTCTCGCGGTTGGCCGGTCTGAAATCCGCGGTCGCCACACGGGCTGCGCGGGTACAGCTTCGATTCCGCTTCTGTCGCGTTTAATCCGATGAAAACTCTGTGCCAGCTCCTCAGTGCTCTCATTTTGCCCGGCTGCTTTAGTGCGGCCGGTGCTGCACCCGCGCCGTCTGCCCCTTCGCCGACCGTTTCTCCCGCCGAGCGCGCGGAAAGCGAGGCGCGGATTGCCTGGTGGCGGGCGAATCGCTTTGGGCTGTTCGTCCACTGGGGCCCAGTATCGCTGAAGGGCACCGAGATTGGCTGGTCGCGCGCCGGGGAACGCCGGGGCTACCGCGGTCCGGGCACGCTGGTGCCGACGGAGGTGTACGACAACCTCTACCAGGAATTCAATCCGGTACGCTTCGATGCGCGCGAGTGGGTCGCACTGGCTCAGGCGGCCGGCATGAAGTACATCGTCTTCACCAGCCGGCACCACGACGGGTTCAGCATGTTCGACACGGCGGCGAGCGACTACAAGATCACGAGTCCGCTCAGTCCGTTTCGGCGCGATGTGGTCAGGGAACTCGCCGACGCCGCTCATGCCGCGGGCCTCAAGTTCGGGCTCTACTACTCGCAGCCCAACTGGCATCACCCCGACGCGTTCACGGCGGATCGCCATGGACGTTATCTGGCGTATTTGAAAACCCAGGTACGCGAGCTGCTCACGAACTATGGACGCGTCGACATCCTTTGGTTCGATGGGCTGGGCAAGAAGGCCGAGGACTACGACGGCGTGGCGCTCAACCGGATGGCGCGTGATCTCCAGCCGCACCTGCTGATCAACAATCGCGACGGGCTGCCGGAGGACTTCGACACGCCCGAGCAGCGCGTCGGCAAATATCAGGACGATCGTCCGTGGGAAAGTTGCATCACGATCTGCAAGCAGTGGGCGTGGAAGCCGGAAGACACGATGAAGTCGCTCGCCGAATGCGTGCAGACGCTCGTGCGCTGTGCCGGCGGCGACGGCAATCTGCTCTTCAACGTCGGCCCGATGCCCGATGGGCGAATCGAGCCGCGGCAGGTGGAGAGGCTGCGCGAAATGGGCGCGTGGCTGGCGCGAAATGGCGAAAGCATTTACGCGACCCGCGGCGGGCCGTGGCATCCGACCAAGACGATCGCGAGCACGCGCAAGGGGAACACCGTTTACGTTCACGCGTTCGACTGGAAAAACGCGAAGCTCGAACTGCCCGCGCTGCCACGAGCGGTGAAATCGGCCGCGCTGCTCGGCGGTGGCCGCGCCAGCGTGCGCCAGGAAAACGACAAGCTGATCGTCGAGGTCGATCCGGCGTCTCGCGATGAGATCGACACGGTGGTGAAACTCGAACTCTCCGGTTCCGCGATGGACATTCCGGCGATTCCGCTGACACCGACGATCAAAGCCACCGCGTCGAATGTGTTTCGCGCCAACATGGCGGACCATGGCCCGCAGGAGGCGTTCGATGGCAATCCGTCCACGCGTTGGGCCACCGACGCGGGAACGAAACACGCGTGGATCGCCCGTGACCTCGAGAAACCGACGGCCATCGGGCAGGTGCGGATCAACGAGGCGATCGCGGAGCGAGTGCGGAAATTCCAATTGCAATATCGCGAGGGCGATGCGTGGACGACGATCTTCGCCGGCGAAAGGATTGGCCGATCCTTCACGAAAACGTTTCCTCCCGTGACCGCCCGCGAGTTCCGGCTGAATATCCTCGAGGCCACCGAGGGCCCCACGATCGCGGAGATCGAGCTGAGCGAAAAGTGATTGGCCTGAATTCCGTCGACTCGACTTTGAATTCGCGCGACAACACGCGCCGCCAACCATTTTACGGCTCGATGAAGCTCAGCTGCAAAACGTGCGGGCTCCTCATTCCCCCGGCGAACGTGAATCTCGCCGAAGGGATCTGTTTCTGTCCGGGCTGCAACGAATCGTTCCGGCTGACCACGGCGAACGTCTCGGATGAAATGACTTCGGGCGTGGGCCGGCCGGCCGGCACCGGGATCGAGTTTGTCGCAGATGTCGAGACGCTCGGACTCATCATTCCGCCCGGCAACAACCGGCGGTTGAGAAATCTTTGGGTGGGGTGGGCGGCGGCGATCAATGTCCTCGCGGCCATCCTGGTCGTGTCGGCATTATGGCCGCGCAGCAGTGTATCCGTTGGTGGAGCATGCTTCGTCGTCGTCCTCGGTGCACTCGTGGCGGCACTGGCGCTTTTCCTGGCGCGCGGCGAGTTCACGCTGGCAATCAACCGCCGCGAATGCACCGCCATCTGGGCATTGTTTCATTGGAGCCACCTGAAGCGGGTTCCCACGCCGCAGATCACCGACGTGGTCTTGCACGAAATCTACACCGTCAATGAACAGCCGCGTTACGCGATTCTGATCAAGCATCCCATGGGATCGATTCTGTTCGGCGCGACGCTGACCAACGAGGAGCGGCGCTGGCTGACGGATGAGATCCGGCGATTTCTGGGCAAGGACGATCCCAGCCGGATCCAAGCCGTCGAACACGAGTCCACTTCATAGCAGCCGAAGCCACACCGAATTATCCAGCCTCGTTACCTCGGCTGCTACGGCAGCGAGCGATCGATTTATTCAGTTGCGGCTTCGCCCAGAATAATTCGTCCGTCGCAGCACCATCCCATGTCACTCGAACGATTCAGGACCGCACAGGATTCCCGTCACGGCGGGTTCGAAACCGCACTGGCTGAATTGAAGGCCGGGCGGAAACGAAGCCATTGGATCTGGTATGTGTTTCCGCAGCTCGCGGGACTCGGCAACTCGAGTCCGGCACGAACGTATGCGCTGCGCGATTTGAATGAAGCGGTCGAATATCGGTGCGATCCAGTACTTGGTCCGCGACTGGCGGCGATCACGGACGTCGTCGCTCGCCAGCTCGCATCTGGCGTGGGGCTCGAACACCTGATGGGCTCGCACATCGACGCGCTAAAGCTCGTGTCGAGTCTCACCTTGTTCGAACTGGCGCTCCAGGGAACTGGCGCCGCTCCGCCGCCATATTCTGACGCGCTCGCGAAGAGCTGCGCGAGTGTCCTCGCCGCCGCCGAACGCGAAGGTTTCCCAAGGTGCCGGTTTTCACTCGAGCAAGCCCGACCGGCGGGAGAGACCAAGGAGGATGGAGGGACGAAGGGACTAAAGGACTAAAGGACGAAGGGACAAAACCAGAAGCCAGAGGCCAGATGCCAGGACAGCGAGGCGCAGCCTCAGATCCGACACAATTCCCGGTTTGTCATTCTGAGGCTTGGCGAAGAATCCAGCACGATGCTCGCAGCCGGACGCGCCACTGGATTCTTCGGCGGCCCTCAGAATGACAGTTTAGGAATTTTCGGAAACCCTGGTCGCCTTCGGCGCCGCCGGAGGCGGGCAAGCTTGACCTGTTCACAACGAGTTTGGGAGTTCAAGGAGTCTAGAGACCAAAGACTGGAGACTAAAAACCGGCGGAAACCGATTGTAGACCGCGTAAGGACTTTCCGGATGCAGCGGCTGAAGTGGCTGCGGCTTCCAGCCGCAGTTTGAGTCGGAAGACCGTTGGCCCGCATCGTTCGCGGCTTCGCGTGAGGCCCTGGCTTGGTTGGGCCCAATCCGGGCTCACGCGAAGACGCGAAGTCGCGAAGTCATTCCGTTGGGCCACGGCGATCTGGCAGCGCGCGGGGCATTTGATCGAATGCCAGGTCGGGTGAAGACGCGTCACTGCGACGCCAAAGCATCGACATGGGTACCCTACTGAGCCGCTCCGTCACTTCGGCTGGCGCCAGTCCTCCTTCCACCAGATCCACCGTTGCGAGGAACACGAGTTCATTGATCGAACCCATGATACGACGATCGGGGATCCGCGCGAAACGCACGGCGGCGGCGGCGGGCGCGATGAAAGTCTCGTACGCGAATGCCCGTCCCGACCGGTCCATATAGTCGCGAAGACCGGCGAGCGACGCGCGAATAAACGTGTCATCCGACGTGATACCACTCCCGTGCAGCACCACCGACAGGAGCGAGTAACTGTTCGTGAGAATGATGTAGCGGAATCGGTTCACGGTGAAGGTGTGAGCCGACCAGTCGGCATGCGGTGCCGTTACGGCCACGGTGTCGGCCGGCACGGTGAGGTGCAGTCGCTTCGCGAGCATGAGGGTAGGGCGAAAGGTGAGCACGGCCGGATGCTCATCGTCCCGGTCGCAACCCGCAATCGATTCTTCGTCGTAGGGGACGGCGTGCCTTCGAGCGGACGTGTTTCAAGCAAAACCCCTGAATTTTACAGGAGGAAACGGAGGCAACGGAGGAGGAAACAATTTCTCCGTTTCCTCCATTTCCTCCCGTGAAAAGATTGGGTGTGGTATTCCCAGTGTCCTTCGCGTCTTCGCGTGAGACCCTGCCTTGATTGGGCCCAATCCTGGCTCGCGCGAAGCCGCGAAGACGCGAAGAGATTACGATCCGGCTACGAGGCAGTCGGCTGGACGCATCTGGTCCCTCAACGCTCCGCGAGATCGAGCCGGGGCCACAGTCGCCACCAAGGGAGCGGGATGCGGTTTTGCCAGCGGTTGTAGTCGCGCAGATTCATGACGCGGCGGAGTGCGAGCCAGAACGGCAGCCCGTCGATGACATTGACCACGGCGAGAGCAGTCGCGAACAGCGCCAGCGTGATCACGCCGCCCAAGAACCAGCGGTAAACCCAATGGAAGAGCGACGGGCGACTCATGCGGACAGAGGATATCAATCCGGAATGGTGCAGCCCCGACCGCAAGACGCGTTTTGCCCCGGACGGGATCCGAGCCCCCAATCTTGAACAGGAGGCAACGGAGGAAACGGAGACCAGGCCAGACGCAGACTGCCTTTATCCGGGATTGATCCGCGAAATCCGTGGTCAATTTGAACCCCAGAAATCGTGTAAAGCTACCGGCCGGTTCCGACCTCCGTTGCCTCCGTTTCCTCCTGTAAAAAGGTCTGGCTTGAAATTTTCGCCGCACTTCAAGTCGGCTTCGATCTCACCGACGAACGATCGAATCTTGCACTGTAGACGGCTATGCCGCGTGGAGCCGGGCGATGGTGGCGGCGAGCAGGGATTCGGCGGTCGTGCGCGCGGTGGTGAGCGAGGCTTCGAGCGCGTCGAGCACGGCCATGAGTTCGTCCACCTTGGCGACGATCCGGCGTTGTTCGGCGAGGGGTGGGAGCATGAAAGGGGTCTTTTTGATTTTCGCCTGATTCAACGACGATTGGTTCACAGCTCGCTGTGCTCTAAGAATAAAATACCGGGCGAATCTTAGGGCGGTGAGTTGATAGTGTGCGAAAGTTGGGTCTACGGACTCAGGGAAAAAACTAAGTCGAAGCAGATTCATCCCGTGAATCAGATTAGCCGGCGGCTTCTGGACGATGGCGGTCTTGCCGAGGTGAATTTCGCTATTGATGTGACTCAGCAGAATATCTCCGTCTTTCAACCTGAACCGTTCGAGTTGGTCATCGGTGAGGTCGTCGACAAAACCAACACGCGACATGTCTACAGTTCCATTCCAGATGGTTTCAATGCGGGTAACGGCAAACCGCTGAAGAACCTTTGAGGGGGTAACCGTAATTCCATTGGTTATCGTTCTGAGTAACTGCCCAAGCGGGCAAGCGACCCAAGAGGACGGAAGCTCCCCAATGGGCCATTCGGTATCGATCTCTTGGGCCTTATCTGGCTGACGGAGCGCCGGCCTACTTTCATTTGCGACTTGAGGAACGATACGTCCTCCGATCGCGAGTTGGAGGATGGACTGCCGAATGTCGACGAGGTCTTTTGGTTCGGCGATGAGGCTGGGCAGATGCTGGCGGATGAAAGCGGCGGACTTGGAATTCGAATCGGGCGAAGTGAGCTGGTGCAGCGCCGAGGTGCGCAGTCGGGTTCGCACCGCCTCCCGCTCCCGCTGCGCCGCTTCCAACGCGTCGCACAGACCCATCAACGCCTCCACCTTCGCGACAATTCGCCGCTGCTCGGCGAGGGATGGGAGAGGCACCGGAGTGGAGATGATCTTAATTTTCGAAATGTTAGGCTGGGCTCCGCCTTCGCCTCGCCCGATGAAGTAGTCGCGGTAGCTACGAAGCAGATGGAAGAGATACCGATTGTAGACGCCATCGAAACAGGTGCATCCGCACACAGCTTGGTTCGTCGTAGCCTCTTTCGCGAGGATCGCCAGTTTGCCGATGGTTGCGCCATACATCGCAATCAAAACGTCGCCCGGCTGATTGAGGCGCAATGAACACTTTTGAAGAGCAAAATCGGTGATTTTTTCTTCGGAATCATCGAGTGCCAGAAGATCGTTAAGCTCTCCGGATTTTAGCCAGAGAGTGGTTCCTCCGAAGAAGCGCGAGTCGCTTCGCGCTGGTGTTGAACCAGAGCCCCAATCGCCCAGATCACCAAGACGGCACCAGATCCAAGTGTTCGGTATCGAGAACAGCTGCTCGTCTTCAGTCACTTCCTCTTGGAATTTCTCGCGACTGATTTTGCCCGCTTTCATCAACCGGGTTCGCGCCGTGCGAAGCTCCATTAGCAGCGTTGATGCTGCCCCATCCGCAGGGTCTTGCGGCAAGAGTTTCCCCTGCACCGCCAATTGCATGAGCAGCGCGCGGAGTTTCGCGATGCCGCCGGGGGCTTCGGCGAGGCGGTCGAAATGGGTGAGCAGAAAATCTGCGGCGGCGGACGAATCGGACGGAGCGGACGCGGCGGGCGGGGATGTGGCCGACATGGCGGAGGACTGGGTGAGCTTACCGGAGCAGTGCCGCGGAGAGGATTTCCTTGAGCTGATTCCTCAGCACCGCGGCTTTGGCTTCGGCGGCGGTCAGCTCTTTCAGCAACTCCTCGGGATCACCGTGGTTGGCGTCGACGACGTGCGGGTTCTTCACGTCGAGGTTGTAGTTGCGGGCCACGATGTCGGCGGCGCTGACGCGCCAGGCGACTTCGGTTTCGCGCCGGTCGGCGCGCAAGCCTCCCGTTTCTCCCCACCACGCGATCTCGGGCGCGAATTCCTCGAACCGGATCGGGCGGGTCTTGTTATAGGCTTTCTGCGCGGCGGGGACCCGGTGCTCGTAGAACCACGTTTCCTTCGTGGCGCGGCCCTTCTCGAAAAACAAAAGGTTGGTGCCGATGCTGGCGTAGGGGCGGAAGACGCTGTTGGGCAGCCGGACGATCGTGTGAAGGTCGCACTCGGTGAGCAGCTTTTCCTTGATCCGCGTTTTTATGCCTTCGCCGAAGAGCGAGCCGTCGGGCAGGACCACGGCGGCGCGGCCACCGTCCTTGAGCAGGTGCATGATGAGCACGAGAAACAAATCCGCGGTCTCGCGCGTGCGAAAGGTGGCGGGGAAGTTGGACTCGATGCCGTCCTCCTCCATGCCGCCGAACGGCGGATTGGTGGCGACGATGTCGACGCGATCGGCGGGGCCGTAGGAGATGAGCGGGCGCGCGAGGGTGTTGTCGTGGCGGACGAATGACGGCTGGTCGATGTTGTGAAGCAGCATGTTCGTCACGCAGAGGAGATGCGGGAGCGGCTTCTTCTCCACGGCATTGAGCCCGGACTGCATTTTCTCCTCCTGCTTCACCGTCTTCACGTAGCGGGCACGCATGTGGTCCATGGCGCAGGTGAGGAATCCGCCGGTACCGCAGGCGGGGTCGAGGAGCCGCTCGCCCGGGTGCGGGTCGAGCCGGTCGATCATGAACTTCGTGACGGCGCGCGGCGTGTAGTATTCACCGGCGTTGCCGGCGGCCTGGAGATCGTTGAGGAGCTGCTCGTAGATGTCGCCGAAGTGCTGCTTCTCCTTGAGATTGTTGAAGTCGATTTCGTTGATCTTGTTGATCACCTGCCGGACGAGGTGACCCGACTTCATGTAGTGGTAGGAGTCCTCGAAGACATCGCGGACGATCTTCGCGCGGGGATTCCCGGTCGGCAGATCCTTCAGCCGCGGGAAGAGCTCCTCGTTGATGAACCGGTTGAGCTCCTCGCCGGTGAGCCCCTCGTCGTCGCCGGCCCACGTGCGCCACTGGAACCGTTTTGGGAGCGGCGATTTGTAGGCAGAGTCGAGCAGCGCGAACTCGTGTTCCTTGTCGTCGAAGATTTTCAGGAAGAACATCCAGACGAGCTGCGTGAGCCGCTGGGCGTCGCCATCGACGCCGGTGTCTTTGCGCATGATGTCCTGGATGGACTTGATCGAAGTGGAGACGGACATGAAAGGAGATCGGAGTGATCGAACGGATCAGACAGATCGGCCCGATCACGCGAGCGGCCGGGTGCCCTTGCAATCGGGATATGCGGAGCAGCCCCAGAATTGCGAGCCGACGTGCGGTCCTTTGCGAGCGGTGCGGAACGCCATGGGCTTGGCGCAGAGCGGGCACACGGGAAGCGGTGATGGTTTTCGCTCTTCCGGGGCAGGCTGCGCATGCTTCTGCCGCTCGGCGATCCGCGCTGCGGCCAGTTTCTCGCTGTATCCGCCTTCCTGGATGAAATCGCGCTCGAGGGCCGCGATCTGCTGGTCGAGCAGATAGTTGGCCTGGTGAATCAGGCAGATGATGGTGTTGGCGACCACGGCGGAGTCTGGGTGGGTGAGCCAGCGCGCGTAGGCGGCGGTATTGGACTGATCGGACGGACCGGACCGATCGGATGGGTGGGCCTGCCCGATCCTGCGGACGGCCAGCGCCTCGGGATCATCCTTAGTCCACGCGTGCAGGCCGCGCTGGCGGAGGAAGTCTTCGTAATCGAGGAGTAGCTCGTCGAGGCTGGCGCGGGCAACGTTTACCAGCCGGAGCTCGGTCTGGCTCGAAGTGGCGGAAGCGCGGCTGCCCTCGGCGATATTCTGGCGGCCGCTGCGGGCGGCCTGCACCATCTGGTCCACGGTGCGCGAGCGCCGGTCGACGAACCGTTCGCAGAAGACGACCGTGGCGTCGTAGATGATCGTCGTGGTCTGGAAGCTCCGGAGCTCGCGATAACCGCCGCTGGGGCGGAGGCCCTTGGCAGGCACACGGCGGACGGATCGGTCGGATCCGACCGATCGCTGGGGTGCTGTATTTCCGGGATCACTCATGCTCAGGCGTAGAGCTGCGTTTCGAGTTCGCGCACGGCGGTGGCATAGCCTTCCGCGCCACCGAACGCCTTCACCAGCTGGATTGGCGTGCCCATCGCGGCGAAGGGATCGAGCTGAAGCACCTTGGGCGACTCGAGATCGGCGAGGCCGCTGTCGGCGTATTTCTTGAGCAAGGCCAGCAGGACATCGCGCGCCTCCGGACCATACTTCGTGAAGTAATTTCGCTTCCTCACGTTTTCCGCCCGCTCGCGGCGGGTGAGTGGCGGCTGATCGAAGGCGACGTGCGCCACCAAGTCGAACGGGTCGTAGTCGCGGCCGACCTCATCGGCGAGCGCGTCGAGGAAAATGCCGCGCGTCTGAAGTTCGGCGACAACGGCGGCCTTCTGCTCGGCCTTGGACCACGATTTAAGAAACGTATCGAGCGACGCGTATTCCTTGCGGATGCGTTTGCGCGTGTAATCGCGGAGCGACTCGGTGACGAGCTTGCCGCCTTCGTCGTAATACTGGACCTGCTCCGCAATCACGGTGACAGGCACGGAATCGACGACGAATTTCTGACGGCGGTCGCCGGGACCGGGTCCGTCGGGTCCGTCGACGATTACATCGTCATGGGGCGGACCTTCCTCGACGGTGGGCGGCGGATCGATCTCATCGGGCGGCACGGGCGGTTCGTCGCCCTTCGGCTCGTAGATCACGACCGGATCGCCGTCGAAATCGGGCCGGGCAAACAGCTCGGTGACTTTCCGGAAATCCATGATCGTGAAGTAGAGCTTGCCGAAATCCTCCCGCAGCCGCGTGCCGCGGCCGATGATCTGCTTGAACTCGGCCACCGATTGCAGGTTTTGATCGATGACGATCAACTTGCACGTCTGCGCATCGACGCCGGTCGTGAGCAGCTTCGAGGTCGTGGCAATCACCGGGTGGCGGACCTCGGGGTTGATGAAGTTGTCGAGCTCGGCCTTGCCCTCGGGCTCGTCGCCGGTGATCCGCATCACGTAGCGGTGATTCTGCGCGACCAGATCGGCGTTCTCGTTGGCGAGCGCCTGGCGCATCCGCTCCGCGTGCTCGATGTCCTCGCAGAAGACGATCGTCTTCGCGAAACGATCGCCGCTGAGCTTGAGGAACTCCGTGATCTTCCTCGCCACGAGATCCGTGCGCCGGGTGAGGACGAGTTCACGGTCGAAGTCTTTCTGATTATAGATGCGATCGGCGATGACGGTACCGTGCTTGTCGACCTGGCCGGTCGTCGGCCGCCAACCGGTGAGATCCTTGTCGAGATGGATCCGGACGACCTTGTAGGGCGCGAGAAAGCCATCCTCGATGCCCTGCTTCAGCGAGTAGGTGTAGATCGGCTCGCCGAAATAGGTGATGTTCGAAACCTCCTTCGTTTCCTTCGGCGTGGCGGTGAGGCCGATGTGCGTCGCCGAGGTGAAGTAGTCGAGAATCCGGTGCCAGTTGGAATCGTCGGCCGCGGAGCCGCGGTGACATTCGTCGATGACGATGAGGTCGAAAAAGTCGGGCGAGAACTGCTTGAAGATGTCGTCGGCGTCCTCGACGCCGGAGACGGCCTGGTAGAGCGCGAGGTAGATCTCGTAGGATTTGTCGACCTTGCGGTTGGTGATCTTCGTCATCGCGCCGCCGAACGGCTTGAAGTCGTTCACGCGTGTCTGGTCGACGAGGATGTTGCGGTCGGCGAGGAAGAGGATCCGTTTTTTGAGACCGGCTTTCCAGAGCCGCCAGATGATCTGAAAGGCCACGTACGTCTTGCCCGTGCCGGTCGCCATCACGAGGAGGAGCCGATCCTGGCCGCGGGCGACCGCCTCGACGGCGCGATTGACGGCAATCTGTTGATAGTAGCGCGGGCGTTTGGCCGTGCCGTCGTCGTGAAACGGTTGCGCCACCGCGGCGAGCCGCGCGGTGGGGATATCCTTCGCGTCGGTGTAGCAGGCCCAGAGGTGAACCGGAGAAGGAAACGCGTTCAGCGAAATCGCCTCTTCAATCTGCCCTTCGGTGAGCGTTCGGTCGTGGAAGAGAAATCCGTCGCCGTTGGACGAGAAGGCGAACGGGATTTGCAGCGTCTCGGCGTAAGCCAGTGCCTGCTGCATGCCGGCACCGACGGTGTGGTTGTTGTCCTTCGCCTCGATGATGGCGAGCGCGACGCCGGATTGGTGGTAGAGAATGTAATCGGCGCGTTTGGATTCGCCGCGAGTGGTCATCTTTCCGCGGACAATCACGCGGCCCTTGGTGAAATAGACTTCCTCGCGAATGTGAGTTTGCACATCCCATCCGGCGGCCACGAGAGCCGGAGTGATGAACTTGGTGCAAATATCCCGCTCGCTCAGCGCCTTTTTGTTCATGCGGCGACGGCGGGATCAGCCAGCGGATCAATGCCAACGACGAGTTGGATGGGCGAGTTGGCAGAAGTGTTCGAGGCGCAGGGGCGGGCCATTGGGGCAGGGCGGAAGGGAGGACGAAGTGAAAGTGAAAGGGGACGAAGCGTGCGGACGTGCGGTAGCGCGGAAGCGAGCGGGCTGGAGGAAATGCCGCGTCTGGATACGCGGTGGCGTCAGTTCAAACCGGATGCGCGGGGGTGGGAAGGGTTAAAACTACCGGAAATCCGGTAGAACGGGGGCCGCGCATGGAAACCCGATGAGGGAGTGCACGAGCGGGGCAATCGGCAATGCGAGTTTACAACATCCGCCGAGGAGACGGCCGCAGCCGCACGCGCGACGACAGGTGATGAGCGCGAGAGCACCGCAGGCGGCCGAGAGAGGACCGCAGATCACCGCGAGAGGACCGCAGGCGCCCGCGAGAGGACAACCGATCGCCGCGAGAGCACCGCAGATGCCCGCGAGAGCACAGCAGATGCCGAAAAGAAGGTCGCAGATGTCAGAAAGAGCACAGCAGATCCCGAATAGAAGACGGCAGATCACCGCGTGAGCACTGCAGATCTGCTCGTGAGAGCAGCAGATGCCGAAAAGAAGACGGCAGATCGCCGCGTGAGCACAGCAGGTCCCGAAAAGACGACTGCGGATCACCGCGAGAGCGCAGCAGATCGCCACGTGAAGACAGCAGATGGGCTTGTGACGACATCAGGATAGCGCGATACACCAACAGGATCTAGCGGACGCAGAGTCAGGGATTGAGGGCGACAGAGTGAAAGTGATGGTGGGAATGGTCGAAGCCCGCGGCTGAGTTATGGGATGCGAGTTATTGGTTATGGGGATGGAAGGCAGGCATCCGCCTCTATCGGCTCTTCGCGGCTTCGCGGCTTCGCGTGAGCAAGGATTGGGTCTGACAAGGCAGGGCTCACGCGAAGGCGCGAGGACGCGAAGGGGATGATGGGCTTCTCGGCTAGCGTGGCAGTGCGTTCCAACCGGTGATCCGATTCGATCTGCGGCTGGGAAGCCGCAGCCACTTCAGACGCGGTCGTGACGTCGGATTGGGGCACGCGGCGTCTGCCGGTTCGACAAGCTCACGGTCCCCGACAAGCAGACGCCCTGCAGTGTGGGTCCCTTGGTCCTTTAGTCCCTTAGACCCTTAGTCCGCACGGCGGCGCGTCGCGCCGCCGCGCTCGCGCTTGCGCTCGACGCCGGCGGCCCTACACAGTCCGCCCTTTGCATGGCTTACGACTGGCTCAAAGGTGTCGCCGACGAGTATGACGTCATCGTCATCGGCAGCGGGTTGGGCGGGCTGACCGGGGCAAACGTGCTCGCGAAGGCCGGCCACCGCGTGCTGCTGCTCGAACACCATTATCAATACGGCGGGCTGGCGACGTGGTTCACGCGCAAGGGCGGGCACATCTTCGACATCTCGCTCCACGGATTCCCGATCGGGATGATCAAGTCGTGCCGCAAATACTGGACCCGGGAAATCGCCGACTCGATCGTCCAGCTGAAGGACATCCGGTTCGTGAACCCGCAGATGGACGTCTGGACGACGTTCACGCGCGAGGACTACACGCGCGTTCTCGTCGAGCAATTCGCGCTTGAGCGCACGCACGTGGAGAAGTTCTACGAGTATCTGCGCGGGATGAATTTTTACGACCACAACACCGAGACGACAGGCGAGATGCTCGAGCGGTTCTTCCCGGGCCGCGACGATGTGAAGCGGCTGCTGATGGAGCCGATCGCGTATGCCAACGGCTCCACGCTCGACGATCCCGCGATCACCTACGGCATCGTGTTCTCGAACTTCATGGGCGCGGGCGTGTTCACGTTTCGCGGCGGCTCGGATTTGCTCATCGGCAAGATGGTGGCGGAGCTCCAGCGCAACGGCGTCGAGCTGCGCAAGAAGGTGCTCGTCGAAAAGGTGCTGGTGGAGGAGCGCGACGGCCGGAAGGAGGCATGCGGAATCGTGGCGAAGAGCGGCCGCGTCGTCCGGGCCAGGGCCGTGCTGTCGAACGCGAACATCCACAACACGGTCTTCCGGCTCGCCGGAGAGGAGAACTTTCCGGCCGACTATGTCGCGGCGGCGCGCGCGGTGCGGATCAACTCGAGTTCGTGCCAGGTGTATCTTGGCATCCGGAAGGGCGAGAGCATCCCGCACATCGGCGACCTGGTGTTCACGTCGGAAAACCCGAAGTTCAACAGCCGCGAGCTGACCGATTTCCACACCACAAGCCGGACGTTCTCGGTGTATTATCCGGACACGCGGCCGGGCTCGGACCGCTACACCGTCGTCGTGTCACTGAATGGCCAATACGGCGACTGGGCGGCGCTGTCGGAGGAGGAGTACGAGCGGGAAAAGGACCGGCTCGTCGAGGAGTCGATCACCGCGCTGGAGAAATACATCCCGGACGTGCGGGCGAAAATCGACTGGAAGGAAGCGGCGACACCGCGGACAATCGAGCGGTACACGACGCATGCGAGCGGGACGTCGTTCGGCACGAAGTTCGAGGGCCTCAAGGTGTCGATGGATCTGCCCGAGAAACTGCCCGGGTTGTACCATGCCGGCTCGGTGGGGATCATCATGTCCGGCTGGCTGGGCACGATTAACTATGGCGTGATCGTGGCGCACAAGATCGACAAAGCCTTGTTCGACGCGGCGAAAACGGCAGGGGGCTGAAGGGCTGAGGGGCGGAGGGGCGGAGGGACGGAGGGGCGGGGCATTTGTAGGAGCGCGCTTGCGCGCGATTTAACGGTGAACCGTGCCGCCGACGTGGGGAGGCGCAGCCGTTCGGTCGATACGACATCGGGCGCGAATGCTTTTTCTACTCGCTACCCGCTTCCCGCTACCCGCTACTTTTGCGCCATGTCTGCCGTCACCGATCTCATTCCCCACCGTCCGCCGTTTCTGTTCGTGGACGAAATCGTCAGTCAGACGCCGGACGGACTCGTTGCCAAACGAACGTGGCGCGCGGACGAGGATTTCTACAAAGGGCATTATCCCGGCGCGCCGATCACGCCGGGCGTACTGCTGTGCGAGGCCGTCTTCCAGGCCGCCGCGTGCTATATGGCGCTGAAGGCGCGCGCGGCCCATTCGGCAGGCTCAGGGCAGGCCGGCGCCAAGCCGGGCGAGGGCGTGCCGTTGATTGCCAAGATCAGCGACGTGCGGTTTCGGAATCCGGTGTATCCGGGTGACACCGTCCTGCTCGAGGTGAAAGAGAAGGACGCGATGGGAGGATTCACGATGCTCAGTGGCTCAATCAAGAAGGCCGACGGGACACGCGTGATGAACGTGGATTTCTCGGTCGCGTGGAGAACGCCGGGTGGCGCGCCGGGCGCCTAGTGCGGCGCGGGGGAACGGGAGTAATACTTGTCGCCATCTTGCGCGCCGCGGAGAAGGGGTTTTCGCTGCTGCGAAAACCCAGGGTGAGTATGATTTTAAGACGCAGCCCTCGCGCCATTGGGATGAGAGCAGGTTGCCGCTCCGTCGGCTCGCTGGTGCTCGCCGCTACGAGAGGGGAATCGTCATGTCCTTCGTGGCTACGAGCGTGAGCGACCGTGCAAAAACTCATCAAAACCACCCCTGCGTGCAGGCGATTGGTGTGGGCGGTCGCGCCGCGAATCGCCCGCAAGCGGGCTCCTACAATCGGCCCACGAAAAGTTCATTGGCGCGACCACCCCACGGCTCGGCGTTGGTCTTCCGTCTCAGAATGACAGGCTTTTCACAGTGTCGCGTGAGCGAGTGGAGGGTTTTCGCTGCAGCGAAAACCCCTTGACGAGGGGTGCAGGATATCGCGCGCTAGCTCGACATGGCTGATTTCCTCCAGCTCAGCGGGAAGACCTTCCTGGTATTCGGCGTGGCCAACCGGAAGAGTGTCGGCTGGTTCGTGGGAAAATCACTGGAGGGGCAGGGCGCACGCGTCCTCTACAGCGTGCGCTCCGAAGTCCGGCGGAAATCACTCGAGCCGCAGCTCGGCGCAAAGAACATCTTTGTGTGCGACGTCGAGCATGAGGGCGCGGTGGAGCGGCTCGCCGCCGAGATCGCCGCCGCGGGGCACGCACCGCTGCAAGGCATCGTGCACTCGATCGCGTTTGCGAACTACAGCGAGGGGCCGAAGCCATTTCACGAGACCCGGCGCCAGGATTTCCTCCAGTCGACGGCGGTGTCGGCGTTTTCCGTCGTGGAAATCGCGCGGGCGTTCAAGCCGCACCTCGCGCCCAACGCGTCCGTGGTCACCATTGGGATCTCGTCGCTGCTGGTGACGCCCGACAACTACGGCTACATGGGCCCGATCAAGGCTGCGCTCGAGTCGGCGATCCGGTTTCTCGCGAAATCGTTCAGCGCCGACACCGAGGTGCGGTTCAATGCCATCGGCGCGGGACCGTTGAAGACCAGCGCATCGGCGGGGATCCCTGGCTACATCGAGAGTTATTTGTTCGCGGAGAAGTTGACGTTCCGGAAACGAAACGTGCAGACGCAGGAAGTGGCCAACGCGGTTTTGTTCCTGCTCAGCGACCGCAGCAGCGGTATCAACGGAGCGACGCTGGTGGTCGATGCGGGTCTCGGTTCGAACTATTTCGATCAGGAAATCATCCGTCTTTCCATGCGTCCGCCTGTGCCGCCTGCGTCGGCGGCGTCGGCGGCGAAGATGTCAGGTGTCAGACGTCAGAGGTCAGAGGCCGCTGTGGCGGAAGATCCAAGCTCGCAAGCTCCAAGCTCCGCCGGCCGATCAGGAGACAGGGGACAGGAGACAGGGGACAGCGCGGAATATCCAAGCTCCAAATGAAGGCGGCGCCCTCGCATGTTGTTTATTGGCGATTGAAGGCTCTCTGGAGCTTGGAGCTTGGAGGCTTGGAGCTTCGACTACGTCGGTTGGGGCTTCGTTTACGGCGCCCGGAACCTCGCGGATGAAATTCACCAACGTCTGCATCGAGTCGCTGGCGGTCGCGCTGCCGGAGGAAATCTGGACTTCCGCGCAGATCGAGGAACGGCTGCGTCCGCTCTACGATCGGCTGAAGTTGCCGGTCGGCCGGCTGGAGCTGATGACCGGCATTCGCGAACGGCGGATGTGGCCGGCGGGAACGAGACCGTCCGATGCGAGTGCAGCCGCCGGACGGGCAGTGCTGGCGAAGTCAGCGCTGACAGCCGGGCAGGTCGAGCTTTTCATCCACGCCGCGGTGAGCCGCGACATGCTCGAGCCGGCGACCGCGTCGTTTGCGCACCGGAAGATCGGGCTTCCGGCAACCGCGCAAATCTTCGACGTGTCGAACGCGTGTCTCGGTTTTCTGAATTCGCTGACCATCGCGGCGAGCATGATCGAGGCGGAACACATTGGTTGCGCGATGATCGTCGCGGGCGAAAACGGCCGGCCGCTGGTGGAGCAGACGCTGCGGACACTCAACGAGCGGCCACTGACGCGGAATGAGATCAAGCCGTACTTCGCGAACCTCACGATTGGATCGGGCGCCGTGGCCGCGATCGTCTGTCATAGTTCGCTCGTGTCGGGCCAGCCGCACCGGTTGCTCGGCGGCATGGCGCGGGCGGCGACGCAGCACAGTGAACTTTGCCAGGGCGACACGTATGGCGCGGAATCGCTGGCGATGCAGACGGACTCCGAGGCGCTGTTGCTCGCGGGCGTGACGCTGGCGAAGGAAACGTGGCGCGACTTCACCGCCGAGCAGGGCGGCGAGTGCGCGCGTTTCATCTGTCACCAGGTCGGGAGTGCGCACCGGCGCAGACTCTACGAGACGCTCGGGCTGGATCTGGCGAAGGATTTTTCCACGTTTGAGACGCTCGGCAACACGGGTTCGGTGGCGCTGCCGGCGACGCTCGCAGCCGCGGTGGATGCCGGTGCGGTGCGTCCGGGCGATCGCGTCGGGCTGCTCGGGATCGGCAGCGGGTTGAACTGCCTGATGCTGGCGCTGGAATGGTAGGTTTTCGCTGCTGCGAAAACCTAGGTTTCAAGACATGTAGCTCCAGCTCGGAATCAAGATGAGACCAACAATTTGGATCGAAGTGCTACCGCTTGGCCCCAAGCGGTTGAAGCGCGTGGAGGTCACGGCGCTCCGCCACGAACCCACTCGGGTCGGGAGCAACTTGGAATGAGCACGCTGGGAATTCCAGACTGGCTGGCGCGTCAATATCCATTCACGCCGCGGAGCTTCATCACGGCGCGTGGTGCGCGGATGAGCTATCTCGACGAAGGGCCTCGCACGGACGAGGCGGTGTTGATGGTGCACGGCAACCCCACGTGGTCGTTTTATTATCGCGAACTTATCCGCGAGCTGGCGCCGGGGATGCGGTGCGTCGTGCCCGATCATGTGGGCATGGGATTGTCGGAGAAGCCGGCGGAGTACGATTACACGCTCGCGACGCGGATCGCGGACCTCGAGGCGCTGGTTGCATCGCTGGGATTGAAGAAGGTGCACTTGGTCGTGCATGACTGGGGCGGTGCGATCGGAATGGGTTGGGCGGGGCGGCATTCCGGGCTGGTCGAGCGGATTGTAATTCTGAATACGGCGGCGTTCCGAGCGCCGTGGATCCCGGCGCGGATTGCAGTGTGCCGTGCGCCGATCATCGGGCCGCTGATCGTGCGCGGATTGAATGGATTCGCGCTGCCGGCGACGACGATGGCGATGCACAGGCGGGCGCTGACGGCGGAGGAAAAACGCGCGTATCTGTTTCCCTATGACTCGTGGGCGAACCGGGTGGCGGTGAGCGCGTTCGTGCGCGACATCCCGCTGCGGCCGGCCGATCGCAGCTGGTCAACGCTGACGGCGGTCGAAGAGGGGCTGGCGCAGTTTCGGGAGCAACCGGCGCTGATCATCTGGGGCGGCCAGGATTTTTGTTTCAACGATCGGTTTCTCGGCCGCTGGCGTGAGATTTGGCCGAAGGCGCAGGTCGAGCGGATCGCGGATGCCGGTCACTACGTGCTGGAGGATGCGAAGGAAGAGGTGGTGCCGCGGGTGAGGGCGTTCTTGGAAGACGGCGTGGCGCGGCCGTAGAGGGCGGCGAGGTCGCGCAGATACCCGGCGGAATTGTCGCGCAACGCGAGCAGTTGTTCGGGACGGTAGCGCCAGGACCAGTTGCCCTGTCCGATTCCCGGGGTGTTGAAACGCGCCTCGCTGCCGAGATTCAGCAGATCCTGGAGCGACACGACCGCGAGATTCGCCACCGAGGCATAGGCGGTCCGGATGAAATCCCACGCGACCTCCTGGCCACTGATTCGGAAATACCGGCGCACGTGATCGCGGATGGGCTCGCCGGCATGTGCATACCAGCCCTTGGTCGTGTCGTTATCGTGGGTTCCTGGATACACGACGCTGTTGGCCCGCTGGTTGTGGGGGAGGTAGAGGTTGTCGGCGGCGCCACCAAAGGCGAACTGGAGCACGCTCATGCCCGGCAGCCCGGTGGCTTCGCGCAACGCGAACACCGCGGGAGTGAGATCGCCCAGGTCCTCGGCAATCAGCCTCGCGCCGGGCAGCGCGCGACGGACGGTCTCGAAGAATTTCAGCCCGGGGCCGTGTTCCCATTTTCCGGTGCGAGCCGTGGGGGAACCGGCGGGAATCGACCAGTACGAATCGAAGCCGCGGAAATGATCGATCCGCACGACGTCGTAGAGCGCGAAGTTCGCGCGGAGCCGGCGCAGCCACCACGCGTAGCCCTCCGCCTCGTGCGCCGCCCAGTCGTAGAGCGGATTGCCCCAGAGCTGTCCGTCGGCGGAGAAATAATCCGGCGGCACGCCGGCGACGTGGGTTGGCCGGAGTGTCTGGCGATCCAGTTGAAACAGACCGGGATTCGACCAGACATCCGCACTATCGAGCGCGGTAAAAATCGGTACATCGCCGATGATGGCGATGCCACGGCGCGACGCTTCCTTCCGCACCTGCGTCCACTGGCCGTAGAACAGATACTGGATGAACTCGTAGCCTTCGGCGCGCTGGGCCACGGCAGATCGGAGTGGCGATTTCTGGGCCGCCGAAAACGAGCGCGCGTCCGCCGGCCATTCCCACCAGGGCGCGCCCTTGAAATGATCCTTCAACGCGGAAAAAAAGCTGTAACGCGCGAGCCATTCCGCTTGCGAGGAGCGAAATGCCGCGAAGTCGCCGTAGGGCAACGGCCGCTTGGGATCACGGTGCCAGGCCGCGTGCGCCTTGAACAAGAGCGGAAGCTTCCGTTCGTAGAGCGCGCCGTAGTCGACGCGGTCGGCGCTGAGTGCGCGCAGCGGTGCGAGGTCGGCGTCGGTGAGCAACCCACTGCGAACGAGTGCCGCGGGATCAATCAGGTAGGGGTTGCCGGCGAACGACGAAAAGCATTGGTAGGGCGAATCGCCGTAGCCGGTGGGACCGAGCGGGCACAGTTGCCAGTAGCGAAGATCGGCCGCGGCGAGAAAGTCCAACAGCGCAATCGCGGACTCATCGAACGCACCGACGCCAAAAGGGCTGGGGAGGGCAGTCGGGTGCACCAACAGCCCCGCGGCGCGCTGGTTCAGCCAGTTGAAAAGAGTGCCGGAAGCGGGGCCGGATGCCGAAACGTTGGTGAGCTCCATGATTCAGGCGACCCGATACGGTCGCACGGGCGAGACCATGGCATCGTTTTGGCGCGAGTGGAAAGGAACATTCGCTCCTACGCCGGCCGCCGTGATTTTCTGGAGGGGCGGCGGGAGTTATTGCGGCGGGGAGAAGGAAAAAGAAATACGAGTTGGCTTTTGCAGCGCCGCGGAGCAAGGAGCAGGGAGAAGGGAGAAGGGAGCAGGAACAAACGGGCGCGAGGGTTTCCTGGGAGCGCGGGCGTCCCGCCCGCAATGATCCGATACCGGCAGGACGCCTGCGGCCGGAGAAAGGAGGATTCTACGGAGCGTCGTAACGCCGGGGCGGGCCAGCGGCCCGCGCTCCCGGGAGCAAACTTTATTGCGTCTCGTTATGCAGGGGCGGGCGAGGGCGCCCGCGCTCCCACGGAGGCAAATCCTATCGAAGTTCGTAACGCAGGGGCGGGCGAGGGCGCCCGCGCTCCCAGGGCGCCTACGCAGCGTGCGCGAGCGACGGATTCGTCGTCAGGCCGTGCAGTTTCTCGCGGTAGGCCGAAGGGGCCTCGCCGGCGATCCGGCGGAACACGCGGTTGAACTGCGACAGTGACTGGAAGCCGGCCTCGTAGGCCGCCTCGCTCACGCGCTTGTGGGGATTGAGCAGAAGTTGCTTCACGGCTTCGACCCGAACGCGGGCGACGTAATCCGTGAAGGTAAGTCCGGTGGATTTCCGGAAGAGCTTGCAGAAGTAGAATTCGCTCGTGTTGACCGCACGCGCGACCTGGACGAGCGAGAGTTCCTCGCCCATGTGCTCCGCGATATAGGCGCGGGCCTTGGCAATCACCGGCACCTCGGCGGTCGCTTCCTGGACCGCGAGCTGGTTGCTGCGCGCCGAAAGGTGCTGCGCAAAAATTGCGAGCAGCCGGACGATCGAGTCGTATTGTTTCTTCACGACAACGCGCGTGCTGAGATACGCGGTCTTGAGATCGGCGAGATCCACGCCGCTCTTGATGACTTCGGGCCGGCGGGAAGCCTGGGTGAATCGTTTCTCGGTCGGCGCGCGACCCATCACCTGGCCGGTGTGGAGGTAAGCCACGACGGTCTCGCCGACGCGGACCGGCACGACGGACTCCTGGAGGCCGGCGAAGCACTCGAGCGTCTGGGGCTCGACCGTGGCGGTGTCCTCGAGCTTGCGCTGGAGGGAGAGGCACGCGGCGCACGTCTTGTTGCGCGATGCCATCAGGGAGCAGAAGGGATTGGTATGCTTCGAGTCCTGCAACGCGGCCTGGAAAGTGCCGGCTGGCCGCATCTCGAGCGGCAGCCCGGTCGTTTCCTCGAAGGCCTTTTGATAATCGCGGAACAGTTCGGAGCGCTGCAGGTGCGAAACCATTTCGCGGGACCGTTGCGCGGTGTCTCCTTTGTGGGGAAGGTAGGACTCGGTGAGTTGCATGACGCGCTGAAGATAACAAGAAATGCGCAGCAGTGATATTGGAGCCGGCGCGCATTCTGGCTAAGGAAATTCCTTAGCGACGCCGGGGGCCGGCTTAGCCGCGAGGGGTTGGGCAACGCGGAATCCGACATCCACCTTGCTCCTCTGGCAGGCCATGATACCAGTGCGCCAGCCGTGCCCACCACTGCTTATGAAACTCTGTCCCGGGAGGATCTGATTGCCCGCCTCGCACAGCTCGAGCGCGCGGCCGAAGCCGCGACGCAGCCTTATCACGTCGCTCACAGTGAGCTGGGCCAACTCGATGCCATCCTTCGCACGTCAAACGATGCCATCATCGGCCGGGACGTGGACGGCACGATTCGAACCTGGAATCGCGGCGCCGAGATGATGTTCGGCTACGCGGCGGACGAGGCGATCGGCGAGCCGGCACGGATTCTGGTGCCGCCGGAGCGGGAGGGGGAGGAGGCCGCCATGATTCGTCGCGCCGCCAACGATGAAAACGTCGAACATGTCGAGACCGTGCGCCGGCGGAAGGACGGGACGCTTATCGATGTGTCGGTGACCCTCGCGCCGATTCGCGACGCTGGCGGCCGGCTGACAGGCGTGTCCAAGGTCATCCGCAACATCACCGCGCTGAAAAGCGCCGAGCGACGGTTCCAGGCGATGCTAAGCGAACTGCGCGACATCAAGGCGGCGCTCGATGAGCATTCGATCGTCGCCATCACGGACGGGCGCGGAAAAATCACGTACGTCAACGACAAGTTCTGCGCGATTTCGAAATACTCCCGCGAGGAGCTGCTCGGCCAGGATCACCGGATCATCAACTCGGGGCACCATCCGAAGGAGTTCTTCCGCAACCTGTGGACGACGATTGCGAGCGGGCGGGTGTGGCACGGTGAAATTCTCAACCGGGCGAAGGACGGGTCCTTCTACTGGGTGGATACCACAATTTACCCACGGCTGAACGAATCCGGGCAGCCGGTGCAATACGTGGCCATCCGGACCGACATCACCAGGCGCAAGGCGGACGAGGAAAACCTGAAGGAGTTCGCGCACGAGGTGGCGGAGAAGAACAAGGAACTCGAGACGATCGTGTATTCAGTCTCCCACGACCTGCGATCGCCGCTCGTCAATGTGCAGGGATTCAGCAAGCAGCTGACGCGAGCCTGCGACAAAATCCGGACGGCAGCGGTCGCAGCGCCCAACGGACAGGTGGCGGTGACCGAGCTCAAGCAGCCGCTCGAGATCGCAATTCCGCAGGCACTGCGGTTCATCAACGCGGGCGTGGCCAAGATGGAAATGCTGCTTGCCGGGCTGCTGCGCTATTCACGGCTCGGCCGCGTGGCGTTGAACATCCGGCCACTGGATGCGAACGCGCTGCTGGCGGAAATCATCGCGGCGATGAAGTTCCAAATCGACGAGGCCAAGGCCGATGTTCGGATCGAGCGCCTGCCCGGCTGCCTCGGCGACAGCGCGCAGACGAACCAGGTTTTCGCCAACCTGCTGGACAACGCGTTGAAATACCGGGATGCGAAGCGGCCGCTGCGGGTGACCGTTAGCGGCCGGGTCGAAGCCCGGCAGTCGGTTTATGCCATTGCCGACAACGGAATTGGGATCGCGGCGCACCACCAGGCGAAGGCGTTCGAGATTTTCCACCGGCTGAATCCGGAAGCGACGGCAGGCGAGGGGCTGGGTCTCACGATTGCGCAGCGCGTGCTCGAGCGGCAGAAAGGCCGGATATGGGTGGAAAGCGCGGAAAGCGTGGGCTCAACGTTTTTTGTTTCCCTGCCCACGACGGAATCGCAAGCTCGCGCTCCGGCATGAAGAAACAGGCTCCTGCGATCTTGATTGTGGATGACGACGAAGGGCACGCCATCCTCGTGCGCGAGAACCTCGAGGCCGCGGGGCTGAGCAACGAAATTGCGCACTTTCGCGACGGGCAGGCCGTCCTGGATTTTTTCTTTCAACCGGACGGGGCGCGAACGCGGCACGCCGGCGAGGTTTATCTGATCCTGCTCGATATCCGGATGCCCAAGGTCGACGGCATCGAAGTGCTGCGCCGGCTGAAGGGCGATGCCGAGTTGCACAAGATTCCGATCATCATGCTGACGACCACCGATGATCAGCGGGAAGTCGACCGTTGCCACCAGCTGGGGTGCAACGTGTACATCCAGAAGCCGGTCGACTACGAAAAATTCGCGGAAGCGATCCGGCGGCTGGGGTTGTTCGTGACCCTGTTGCTGGTGCCGCCGGTGAGTGACGGTCGCACGTGACGGAGCCGGGCCCAGCCGCGACGATCCTGGTCGTCGATGACGACGAAGGACTGGTGGTCCTGATGGCGGAGTCCCTGCGGGCCGAGGGATTCAACGTGGAAACGGCGAATTCCGGCTCCGCGGCGCTGGCGGCGCTCGAGCGGCATACGCCCGACTTGATGCTGCTCGATCTGAAGATGCAGGACGTCGGTGGGCAGGCTTTGGTCGAGCGCTTGAAACGTCATCATACGCCGGTGCCGTTCCTGGTCGTGACCGGACAAGGCGACGAGAAGGTGGCGGTCGAAGTGATGAAGCAGGGCGCGCTCGACTACGTGATGAAGGACACCGCGCTGATCGACCTCCTGCCGGGGGTCGTGCGGCGCGCCTTGGAGGCCATCGCCCGCGATCGCGAATTGACGCTGACGCAGGAGAGCCTGCGGGAGAGCGAATCGCGGTTCGCCGCCGCCGTGCGCGCCACGAACGATGGCGTGTGGGAATGGCTGATACCGGAGCACCGGGTGTATTTTTCCGCGCGCTGGAAGGCGATTCTGGGGTTCGAGCCGGAGGAGGGTCCGGCCACGGTCGAACAATGGCGGGCACTCGTGCACCCCGAGGATCTGGAACGGCGCGACAACGCCTTCCGCGAATTCCTGGCGGGCAGCGGGACCATTTTCAGCCTCGAAAACCGGCTGCGGCACAAGAACGGTTCGTACCGCTGGCTGCATGCGCGCGCGGTGCTCGAGCGCGGCCGCAAGGGCGAGCCGCTGCGAATGACGGGCGCGGCCGCGGATGTCACGGAGCGCAAGCAGCTCGAGAAGGAAATCCTGAGCATCAGCGATCGCGAGCAACGTCGAATCGGGCAGGACTTGCACGACGGACTCGGTCAGCAGCTCACCGCGACCGAGTTCATGGCGGAATCGCTCAAGGCGGACCTCGTCAACCTGAAGGACACGCGGCCGGACCTGCTGGCGCAAATCACGCGCATGGGCGGATTTCTTCGGGAAGCGATCACGCAGACACGGGCGCTCGCCCACGGGCTGACGGCTTTCATGCTCGATGCGTCGGGGCTGCACGCGGCGGTGGCGGAACTGGTGCAGCGGACCAACGCGCTCGGCCGGTTGCGCTGCCGGTTTGTGTGCCGCGAGCCGGTGCTGCTCCAGGACAGCGAGACCGCCGGCCACGTTTACCGGATCGCGCAGGAGGCGGTCGCGAACGCGGTCCGACATGCGGCGGCAACCGAGATCGTGGTCACGCTCACGGCGCGCGGGGGACACGTGGTGTTGAAGATCACCGACAACGGCAAAGGGATGCCGGAGGCGAAGAAGCACGGCAGCGGGATCGGGCTGCAAGTGATGCACCACCGTGCGAATGCGATTGGGGCGGAGTTGACGATCGAGTCGAAACGAGACAAGGGCGTGACCGTGATTTGCCGGCTGCGGCGCAACCCATGAAATCCAAACCAGGAGCTTTGGCCGGCCAACAGCCGGCGACGGCGAAGGGCGCGACACCCGCCGCAGGGTCGGAACGCAAACGGGTCCTGATTGTCGACGACCATCCTTTCATGCGCGCGGGGATGGCGCAGCTGATCGACAAACAGCCGGACCTGCAGGTGGCGGGCGAGGCGGGCGACCCAGCGGAGGCGTTGCGGCATTTGTCGAAGTCGGCCGTCGATCTCGTGCTCACCGACATCACGATGCCGGGCCGCAGCGGGATTGAGTTCATCAAGGACGTGCAGGCGATTCACCCCGGGCTGGCGCTGCTGGTGGTGTCGATGCACGACGAGGTCATTTACGCCGAGCGGGTGCTCCGCGCGGGTGCGCGCGGTTATGTGATGAAGGAGGCCGGCGGCGAAGCCCTGCTGCTCGCGATCCGGCAGGTGCTGGGCGGGCAGGCGTACGTGAGCGCACGCGTCTCGGCGAAGATTCTCGACGACATGTCGGGCCGAAAGCCGCGTGGCTCGAGTTCGCCAATCGAGAAACTGAGCGACCGCGAGTTCGAGGTTTTCCAGCTGGTCGGGCACGGCAAGAGCACACGTGAGATCGCGAAGCAGCTGAGTCTGAGTCCAAAGACGGTCGACGTGCACCGGGCGAACATCAAGGAGAAGCTCGGATTGAGGGATGCGACCGCGCTCGTCCGCCACGCTGTGCGCTGGGTGGAAACGCAGGGCGGAACGGGGCAGGGGACGTGAGCCTAGCCGGAAAATTTCACCCTCTGCTCCGCTGCGAACGCACAGAGTGTGTTCGCTTGTGCCGTGCGCCGGCGCGCGCTCCACGATTTCCCGGCTAAGGGCGTGGTGTGCGCCGGCGATTGCCTGGGAGTGTGCCTCCCGTTCGCAAACACGATAGCCATATTGCAGGGCGTCTGCTTGTCGAAGACCGTGAGCCTGCCGAACGGCAGACGCCGTTGTGCAAATCGGACTTGATTCCGCGGCGTCCGCGAGCGGCCGCCCGATCAAAACGTCCGACTCATATGTACCGCCGGCTCTGCTCACCGCGGGGCGGACTTCCCCGCGGCCGGCGTTCGCGGTGCCGGTGCCGGCTGCGCCGCAGTGAGCGGCGTACCCGGCGCATTGAGCTGCACGAAGTCGATCCGGCCGCCGGCGCCCACGACGTCGACCCCGAGTTCATCGCCAAATCCGATGTCGACATTGGGGATCACGTGTGACGTCCAGCCCGCCGCGTCCGCCGCCGAGTTCCATGGGGCGCCGCGGGCGGTGCCCTTGAGGACAAACGTGAACCGTGCCGACTTACCTTTGTCGGCCATCGTGCGAACCTCCACGTCGTAACGGCCGGCCGATTTGGCAAAAGGCTCTTCGAAACGCGTGCGCATCCGGGCCGCCGTTCCGCGGTCGACGCGCACGCTCAGCCGGTGCGAGGCGGTGCGATCATTCTTGTCGTCGACCACGAGGCCCTCGAGCACGCGGAAGTTCTCCGCTTCGAGCCGCACGCTTGTGCGCACGGCAGTACGCGAGAGCGGTTTTCGATCCGAGAGCAGCGACTTGAGCTTTTCCGGCGTACACGCCTCGTCGCCCGTGGCGAGAAACCAGGCCATGCCGGCGTCGGACGGATCCGGCCGGGTCGAGACGACCATCCGATCCCAGAGGAACTTCACCTTGGGATCGCGCGAGTCGCGCATCCAGAAATAGGGGACAAACTCGTCCGGTTTGGCCGGGCTGCCGTATTTGCTGAAACTCAGCCGCCGGTTTTGATCCTGAATCTGCACCCAGTGCACGCCCTGCTCGATCACGCTGCGTTTGGTGAACGAAAACGTGTAGCCGGCCTGGTAGCCGTCATTCCAGCGGCTGTGCGAGATGCAGTACACGAACGGGAGTTTCGCCCGGTCGCATTTCTGCATTGCCCGATACGGCACCTCCATCGGCCCTGCGATGATGAAGTAGAGCGGGTTTTCCGCGGACGACGCATTGATTTGTTCGACCAGGCTGGCGATCGCCCCGTCGAGATCGCGCCGGCAGTCGAAGAACCGCGAGGTGTTGAACCCATACTGTTCGGCTCCGCCGAGCACGCTGGCGGTGTGAATCTTTTCCCACTCGGCGTGCGTGGAGGGCAGGATCGAGTTGTAGTCGAAGTGCACCAGCCGATCGCGCAGCCCGGCTTCCGCGATGATCGCGAGGGCGACGGGCGAGGCGCTCCAATCATCGGGATCGTTGTGATTGCCATCGGCGCTGTAGGCGATTCGGCCCTGGAACTGGCCGTTCACGAAGGGTCGCGCCTCCGCGGCAACGCCGGCAAGCGCGCCAGGCTGGAGCACCGCGGCGATGAGAGTGGTGAGCAGAAGGGCTCTTTTCATTTGGGCAGAATACTGGCAGCACCGGCGCGGTACCACGGTTCCATTTGTGGATTCTTCCGCGCGATGGTGCGCGTGTGATAGAGATTCGTGGCGTTCACCCGGCGGGTGACCACGAGGAGTTCGCCGGCCGATCGAGCCTGGGCCACGAGGTTGGCGGAATACTGCGAATAGACTTCCACCACGCCGCTCTCCGGCTGCTGCTGGCCGATCGGGGCGCGACGCTCCTCGAGTCCGCGGAGATCATCCCAGATCATGCTGTCCGCCACATTCACCGTCGCGGTCAGAGTGAGAAAGGAAGCGAGGTTCGCCCATACCTGCCGGCGCAACTTCGCGGATGGACCGCCGGAGCGCTCATGGTCGAGATGCACGTGAATCTGCGCCCCGGCCGCGGCGGCGAGCTCGGCCAGCTCGTTCCAAAGACCATCGCGCCCGATCGTCACGACGGCCGGCACACCTTTCACCCGAAACCACATCGAAGCGGCATTCGTGCCGGGTTCAAACGGACTCGCGGCCGAGAGTTGATCGTAACGGGTCAGGAGCGTGCCGTCCGGGCCGATGACAAAGGCGGAGTTTCTGGGCGCGGCGGCGTCGCCGCGATATTCGGCACCGAAGACGACCGTGATCCGGTGTGCGCGCGCGGCGTCCTGGAGCGATCCGAGCGCAGCATACGGGATCGCGCGTGCTGGGAAAACCACCACGTCCGCGCGTCGGGCGCTTGCTTCGCCGATCTTCGCTTTTATGGCCGCGACGTCGCCTGTCACCTGGGCCACGGCGAGGGTCACCTCCGTGGGCTTGATGCTGATTGGCGCGACGCGCAGTGCGGTCACGGGTTCACCGGCGTGCAGCTTCAGGCCGGCGTTCCAAAACTCACGCAACGCCGGGTGCGTGGAACGCGCGAGCGCTTCTGCCCGTGTCGCTTCATTCACGTCGATCTCGGTCATCACGATGGTCGCGACATCATCAGCCGAGCTCGCGACGAGCCGGCCATCCGGCGCGATGATCGCGCTATGGCCGTGTCGCAGCACGGCGCCCGGATAGGTCGGGACGCCCGACACGAAGTTGGCGGTGTTGGCAAACACGACCCAGACATTGTTGCGGACCGCGCGCGGCACATACCAATACCACCCGAACGGCGGCACCCATTCCACGGACGAATTGCACGAGAGCTCGAAGCTGATCTTCGCGCCCTGCTGCACCGGTATTTCCTCGACGCTGCGCAGCCAGCGGTCAGCGCAGATGATCGCGCCACATTGCACACCGTCGATCGCGAACAAGCCGGGCATCGTGGCGTCGGGCTGATCGTAGAGCTTGTCGTAATGGAACAGCTGCCGGCCATCCGGTGCGATCACGCGCATCCAGTTGACGTTTTTCTTTTGCTTCGGCGTGTGCGTCGTCGCGCCGAACATCGTGTACACGTTGTGCACCTGCGTGGCGCGGGAAATCGCGTCAACGGCCTCGTCCACCGCGCCGAGATTGTCGCTGCCGTCTCCCATCAGCGCCGCCTCCGGCAGAACGATGACCCGCGCGCCGCGTCGGGCCCCGTCGGCGATCCCGGCGATGATCCGATCGCGATTGCCGGCGAGGGTCGGCACCTGGGCCATCTGGACGATTGCGATTTTCAGGCGCTGCGCCGGCATGGCGCCGGCGCTCGCTGCCCAGGAAGTGTTGGCCGTCGTCAGGAGCAGCGCGCCGAGGACAATCAGCGCAGCGGTCGCCCCTGCGGCCGCCACCGCGCTGTGGAGGCGGCCCTGCACCAATCGGTCGCGGGCGAACATGAATTTCGGCGGCATGGCTTCGGTACGTATGGATAGCAATGGCGGTCGAAGTTTGCAGGCGGCGAGCCGAAAAGCGTCCACTATCCATCGGCACGACACGTACGCCGAAACCAGCGGGTGCGACGGTCGCGGGTTGTAAACGGACCGATTCGTGCCCAGCTTCTCCGCGACCGTCGCTGACACGACAACGCGTTCACGCCCTGCCATGACCAACCTGAACCGGAGGGGATTCCTGAACGTCACGGCAGGCGGCGCGTTCGCCGCGATCGGGGTGCCGCTGGCCGGAGCCGCTGACGACCGCCAGTTGCCCAGACGCGCCGGCGCAACCGAGGAGGTTACGCGCAAGCTGGCGGATTATCTGGTGACCGCGCGGCCGGAGGCGATTCCGGCAGCGGTGAGGAAGGAGGCGACGCGGACGTTGCTCAATTGGATCGGGGTCGCGGTGGGCGGCGCGCGCCATGAGTCGGTCGACCTGGCGCTGGCGGCGATCGCGCCATTTGCCGGATCGGCGCAGGCGCAGGTGCTCGGGCGCCGCGAACGGATGGATATCATGAGCACCACGCTGATCAACGGAATCAGCTCGCACGTACTGAATTTCGACGACACGCACCTCGCGACAATCATCCATGCATCGAGCGCGATCATCCCACCGGCGCTCGCGCTGGCGGAGCATCGGCCGGACGTGACGGGGGCGGCGTTGCTCCACGCCATCGTGCTGGGGATGGAGACGGCGTTTCGTGTCGGCGGAGCCGTGTATCCGAATCATTTCGACGCCGGCTGGCACATCACCGGGACGGCGGGAGCGATTGGCGCGGCGGCCGCGGCCGGCCGGCTGCTCGGGTTGACGGGGCCGCAGATGGTCTGGGCGCTCGGGCTCGCAGCCTCGCAACCGGTCGGATTCCGCGAGTCGTTCGGTTCGATGAACAAGAGTTTCAATCCCGGCCGGGCGGCGCAAAACGGGCTGCTATCCGCGTTGCTGGCGGCCCGTGGCTTCACCAGCTCGAACCGGATGCTCGAGGCGCCCGCTGGCTGGGCACACACGCTGAGCACGAAACAGGATTTCGCGGCGATCACGGACGGGCTGGGCGTCCGGTTCGAGACTGCGCGTAACACATATCTGCCGTTCGCTTGTGGCATCGTGATCCATCCTGCCATCGATGGCTGCATCCGGCTGCGGAAGGAGCACGGACTGAAGTCCGGAGACATCGCGAAGGTTGAGCTGCGGGTTCATCCCCGCGTGCTGCAGCTCTCAGGGAGGAAGGACCCGCGGCTGGGGTTGGAGGGAAAGTTCAGCGTGTATCACGCCGCCGCGATTGCGCTGCTCGCGGGCAGGGCAGGCCCGCGCGAATTCAGCGACGCAGCGGTGGGTGACGCGGCGACGGTCGAGTTGCGAGCGCGCGTGTCGGCCATCGTCGATCCGCAAGTCAAGGAAACCCAGGCCGCCGTCGCCGTCTGGTTGAAGGATGGCCGGGAGCTGCGCACCTTTGTGGAACACGTGGTGGGCAGCGTGGAAAATCCGATGAGCGATGCGGCGCTGGCGGAGAAGGCGGCGAATCTAATGGAAGGCTTGTTGCCGGATAAGCGCATCCGTGAGCTGATCGACGCGTGTTGGGCGGTGGAACAGCTCGGGTTGGCGTCCAAGCTGGCCACGCTCGCGGCGGCGGAGTGAGCGCGGCCACCGATATTTCCCGGCGCGGCACCGCGGCGCACAAGAGATGGGGAATCTTTGAAATCGGTCATCTGAAATCTGTCACACCAGCGGTAGGAGCCACGATGCGAGCAGCGTGATGAGCAGCCCGATTCCCGAGGTCGCGGTCACGAGCACAGACCAGCTCTTCAGCGTTTCCTTTTCCGTGAGCCCGCCGAGCCTGCTCACCACCCAGAATCCGCTGTCGTTCATCCATGAGCCGCCGAACGAGCCGAACCCGATGGCAAGGAAGACATACATGGGGTGAAACGGCAGCGCGGCATTCGTCGCGCGATCAATCATCGGCCAGATGATCGCGGACGTGGTGATCATCGAAACGGTCGCCGAGCCCTGGGCGATGCGCAGCACGATCGCCGTGAGCCAGGCGAGAAACAACACATTGAGGTCATAACTTTGCGCGGCCGTCTTGATCGCGTCCCCGACGCCGGCGTGGCGGAGCATCCCGCCAAAGGCGCCGCCGGCCGCCGTGATGAGGATGATAATCGCCGCGGTGCCGAGCGGCGCGTCCATCAACTTCTCGAGTTCGCCCAACGACAATCCGCGCTGACGCGCCAGCAACCACATCGAGATCGCGGCGCCGATGGTGAGGGCAATGTTCTTGTTTCCGACAAACGACGCGACCTGCGAAAGCCGCGCAAATCCATCGGCGCCGCCGAAAAGCTCGACCGCCCCGGCATGGCCGTGCAGCAGCTTCAAAAACGAGGCGAACGCGATCAGCGCAATGGGGAGCAGCACCGGGGTGATGCTCCAGAAGAACGATGGAAGTTCGGTCTCGGGCTTGTTCGCGATCGCGGTCAGTTCCTCGAGCGTGGCGCCAGGGATTTCACGCACCGGGACATCGGTTCGACGATTGATTCGCACCGCCACGAGAAAGCCAAGCAGGCAGGGGATGATTCCAGAAGTGATGCCCCAGAACATCGACTGCCCCGGATCGACGCGCAGGTTGTCGACCATGGCGAGCGGGCCGGGGTGCGGCACGGTCAGGCTGTGCGTGAGAATCGCCGCACAACAAATCGCCATCAGATAAAGCAGATAATCCCGGCCGGTGCGCAGCCGCAGCGCCTTCGCGAGCGGGACCATCAGCATGAACATCGTGTCGAAAAAAATCGGGATCGACAAAATGTAGGTACTGGCGAGCAGCGCGAGCGCCGCGCGTTTTTCGCCAAACACGGCGAGAAACCGGCGGACGACCTTGTCCGCGCCGCCGCTCTCCATCAGGCAGAGGCCGATGATTGACGCGAGGCCGATCGAAATCGCGATGGTGCCGGCGGCGCCGCCAAACTCGAGCGCGGTCAGCTCGACCGCCGCGACCCAGTTGTTGGCCTTCGCGTCCTCCCGCAGCGCCGCAGGCAGCCGATCGATCGCGGCGGCCGGGAACCTGGTCGTCAGGAATCCGGCGAGAAATGCCGCGAGGATCAACGCGAGGAACGCGTGCAACCGCAGCCGCGTGATCGCCAGAATGATGAACCCGACCGAAATCGCGAGGATGGCGAACGGCCAGGCATTGAGTGGCGCGGCCGCCGCAGGAGGTGGCATGGTGGTCATCGTGACGGTTTCTGGATGTGGAGCGCGAGTTCCTGCCCGAAGCTGGAACCGAATTTCGCATTGGCGAGCATCCACCGCGTCGAGCCCGCGGCGAGATGGTCGTTGGATTTCATCGTATGAAACGCCCCTCAGCGGACGCGCGCATCGTTCGACGTGAACTTTGGGTCCTGGTGGATCGGCTTGCCGGTGACCGCGACGCGGACGTGCCGGGCTCTTTCGGGTGACACGAATTCCTTCGCGTGAACCTCGCGCAACTCTTCGTTTTCGACGGGAGTCACCGTGACGTTCGATTGATCCGCGCCCGCCCGCCACACCGTTCCGTCAGATTTGGTGGCAGCCCCATGTCGCTCAGTGAAGGAAAACTGGCGTTGTTCTGCTCCCAGGCGACTGACCAGTCCGTTGATCCACTAATCTGTCGCTCGACGACGAAGGCCGATTCGTTGTCGCTGTCGTCAGTCCACGTGAGATCGACGCGCGTGGGAGAGACGGCCGAGGCGACGAGCCCGGTTGGCCGGGCCGGCGGAGCTGCGGCCCCGCCGACGGCACCGGCGCAGCCGATCGCCAGCGCCGCGCCGCGCACGAGTAGGATTTGTCGAACACCCATCCGGGGCTAGAACGATCCCTTCACGCCGAAGACCCACAACGAGCCGTAGTCGACCCGCTGGCTGAATTGCGCGTGGGGTGGCGTGCTGGGGCCGTGAATCTCGAAATCCTCCGGGGCGGCGCCGATGTTCCGGAAGTTGGCGTAAACCGCAAATCGCTTCCGGAAATAGTATTCGCCGAGGACGTCAATATACATGCGCTTCGATCCCCAGTTGTAGGTAGCGGGCTCGATACTCGGACCGGTGGCGACGAGGGCTCGACGCTGCCGGCCGCGGTAATTCCAATTCACGCGGGCATTGTATTTCTCCCGGGTGAAGCTCACACCCCAGCTGCCCGAGCGCGGAATGTAACCGGCGAAATTGTTCGAGGCCTCGCCGGTCGCGCGCTGTGCGCTGGCGTTGGCAAAAACCTGCACGCCCCGCGCCCACCGCGGCAGAAACGTCAGCGCCTGCTTGTAATTCATGTCGAGTCCCTGCATTCGCACGATGCCTTCGACATTTTGCTGGGTCGACACGTCGAACTGGTCGTAGTCCTCCGCCTCCAGTCCGTACAGAGCAAGAAACTCCGGCGTCACGCGCGTCACGATGCTGCCGAAGAAATTCTTGAACTCGCGGCGAAATCCGCCGATCGAGATCTGGCCGATGCCCTCGAAGTAATACTCGAACCGCAGTTGCGCCGTATTCGCGCTCCACGCCTTGATGCCGGCATTGTTGACGGTGATCCGGTTGCTCGTGCTGGGGGGATTCTCGAGGTTGGGCAGCGTGATGCCGCCCGAGTATTGGTTGAGGTTCGGCCGGCCCACCGAGCGGTAGACCGCGGCGCGCACGATGAGATTTTCCCGGAGATTGTAGCTCGCATTCAGGCTGGGGAAGAACCGGAGATACTCCTTGTCGACCTTCGTTCCGCGGTCGATGAACGTGAGCCGGCTGGTTTCAAGCGCATCCGTCGTGATCGGCAATGGCGCGCCGGTGGGACCGCGGAGCGGATTACCGCTCGCATCGCGCTGGATGTTGCGCGTCGGATCGGTCAGCGGACCCTCGGCTTTCACATTGGTCTGCTCGGCCCGCATGCCGCCGACGAGCTTAAGCCGGCGTTCGAAGAAGCTGACGTCACTGCGGAGATACGCGGCCGAAACCGTCTCGTCGGTATGCTTCGACCCGGCGACTTCCGAACGAAACGTGTTATTCACGTTCGTGGTGAATTGATTGGGATTGGGGTTGGCCTGCCAGAATTGAAAAACATGCGCGGGACCCTGCCGCGGAACGCCCGGAGGCGGCGCCCCCCAGGGTCCCGGCCGCTGCAGCAACGTGGGGTCGACGAAGGGCGCGGCGCTGTCGTCGCTGCCCACCGGCGTGGTGCTGCCCCGACCGTCGCGGCCGACGTAATTGTAAGCGGGAGTGATGCGGCGCAGATCGCGGATCCCATTGTGGAGGTTGAAGCCGCCTTTCAATGAAACCGGCACGCGCCCGTAGAAATCGCGCCGCAGGTTGCCATAGACACTGCGCTGGATGTCGATCGAATCCTGTTGCGTGCTGGTGCCGGAAATCAGCGCGTAGTTCGCCAGATCGTAGGGGTTGATCGGCTGGCCGGTGGCGCCGTCCGTGACGGTGATCTGCCGGGGACCGAGATAGAAGATGTCGTCGAACGACACCGTGACGCCCGTGCGGCGGACGTTGGTTTTGAAAAGGCCCTTGTCCATGTCGCGATCATGATTGGAGGCTCGCGACATCCCCGCGCCTGCGTCCGCTTTCCAGACCGGGCCGTCGTGCCGCCACACCAGGGTCGGCATGTAATTCAGGTTGGGCTGAACGCGTGAAAACGATGCACCCACGAGGTCGCCCGCGCCTACCGCACCATGCGTATGGGTCGGGCTGAAACTCCCCGGCAGCACCCGGTTGACGTTGAAGGTGATGCTATGGTTGGTCGTATAGAGGTGATTCCAATTGTATTGGAAGCCGAGCGACACGCGGTCGTAGGCCGAGAATTTGTAATCGACCGTGAACGCCGCCGAGCTGCGCGTGGTTTCCTTGCCGCCATCACGAATCCGAATGCTGGTGAGATACGGCTTGTCGGGCGTGGTGTCGGGAAAAGTCCCGGTCGGGCCATTGGTGGCCAGAGCGGCGCCGCGCCACGAGTTACTGATGAACGGTTCCTCGGAGTATTGTTTCGAGTGGCCACCGGAGAGCGTGAACCCAAAGCGCTTGTTCACCGGCACAACGTAGGTGAAGTCGAATCCGGGGAAAACCTTGCGCGACGGCTCGGGGTGCGGGCCGGGGGTCTTGTTGAAATCACGGTTGTTGTCCCGCATCATCATGAACACGGTGTATTTGAATTCCGGACGCGAGCGCTCGAACGAGCTGCGCTGAACCATGTTCACCGAGCCGGCGAGGGCCGAGCCTTTCGATTCCGGAGTGGGCGAATACGTGACCTCGATGCGCGACATGTTGTTGATCGAAACCATGTCGATCTCCACCGCGCGCCGCGTGCTGTTGCCGGTGCCGGCCCCCGCGAGGCTGAAGCCGTCGACGGTGATGGGCACGTAGTCCGCCGGCACGCCATTGATCGAGATCTCGCTGGCGTTGCCGCCGGCCGTGTAGTCGACGGTGACGCCGGGGAGGAACTTCAGAAACTCGCCCGCATTACCCTCGGCCACGTTGCCGAACTCCTCGGTCGAGACGACATTCTTCCTGTTGGGCGCGAAGCGCTGCTCGTTGATGGCATACGCCGTGCCGGTCATTTCCCGCGCCACGTTGACCGCGAACGGATCGAGCTGCACGACGCCGGGGTCCGCCGTGCCGTCCGGTTTCTTTTGAAACGGGGATAGGCTGATGTCGTGCCGGACGGATTGTCCCGCCGCAACCTGGACCGCGTTCGTCTGCGCCGCAAAACCGGTGAAAAACGCGCGCACTTTTGCAGTGCCGACCGGGACATTCGTGAGGCGATAATTGCCGTCCGCGTCGGTGAACGTCTCAAGGGTGGTGCCCTCGACGGTGATCCGCGCCCGTTCGAGATATTCGCCGTTGGCAGGGTTGTAGACGCGACCCTCGACCGTGCCGGTGATTTGCGCGTAGGCGCTGGCGGTGATGAGAACGCAGCCCAATGCGGCGAGGCGCCGCAGCAAGGCCGGGAACGAATGCAGGCGAAGGATTGCGGGCGAGCTGGACCGTGGATTCATGGTCGGGGGGGAGCTGGAAGGGGTGCAGTCAGCTGGGTAGCGCGGATTGTCATCCGGTGATAGCGCGAATGCGCGCAAGTTTGCGCCGTCCGCCAAAGAAATGTGGGCCGGCCGGCAATTCGAGCCTGCGGCTGGCCGCGTCCGGTTTCAGACGGCCGCGACGGGCGTTGCGAAGTGTGATCTCGTCAACAACGGGGCGCGGATTTATCCGTCCTGGCGCAATCTTTTACCGCTCCTGCTATGTGCAGGTGTCGACCTTCGATGTCCCAGAACATTCGCCACGAGGAATTCATGCGGCTCTTCCTGAGCTGCGAACCGCGGATTTTCGCGTTCATCCGCTCGCTGGTGTTTTCGCGGGCGGATGCCGATGACGTGCTGCAGGAGACGGCGCTCGTGTTGTGGGAGAAGTTCGATCAGTTCGAGCACGGCACCCGGTTCGACCGCTGGGCGTTTCGGATCGCGCACTTCCAAGTGATGTATCACCGGCAGAAAAGGGCGCGCGACCGGCTGCGTTTCAGCGACACGCTGCTCGAGCAGCTCGGTGACGATATCGTCGCGGAGTCGCAGCATCTCGAAGCCACGCAGGATGCGCTCGCGCATTGCCTGGGTGAGCTGCCGGCCGCGGATCACGAGCTGATTCGGCAGCGCTACCGCGGCGACACGACGAACCGGGACATCGCGCGCGGGACGGGCCGGAGCGAATCCGCAATCAGCCGCGCGCTGAACCGGATCTACATGAAGCTGATGCTCTGCATCGAGGGCACGCTGGCGCGCGATGGAGCGCATTTCCGCGCATGAACGCGCCTTCGACCGAGTTGATCGAGCTTTGCGGACTGGTGCGCGATGAAGCCGCCACGGCAGGGCAGATCGAGCGATTGGAAAAGTTGCTGGTGAATGATCCGGACGCGCGCCGGTTTTATCGGCAGTTCATGCAAATCAGCGCGATGCTGGAGCGGTATGAGCAGCTCCCGGCCGAAATTCCACCCGCCACGCAGGAGCTGCCGCCGCGCGGCGCGACAACGTGGCGGCAACTGAGCCCGTGGTTCGCGCTGGCGGCGTGCGTCGCGCTCGTGAGCGCGTTGTATCTTGGGTGGCGGCGCGGACCAGCGGCTGGGTTGAACGGCAAAACCGCGCCGGCGAGGGCTGGCGCCGCGGTCGCCGGCTTTATCCAGGAAGCACACGCATGTGTGGTGATTCCGCGGGTGGGGCCGCCGGTTGAATGCAACGGCCGGTTTCAGCTGCGAGCCTGTGACATCGTCACGACGGCTGCCAACGGCAGCGCGGTCATCCGGTTCCCGACCGAAAACACCTGCTTTATCCTGACTCCGGATACGCGGGCGTGGCTCTCGGGGGAAGGCCAGAAAATCGTGCACCTAGCGTCCGGCGAAATCCAAGGCGACGTCGCACCGCAGGTGGCGCCGCACCAATGGCGTATCATCACGGCCGACGGTGAGGCGAGAGTACTGGGCACGCGGCTGGCGGTCAGCGCGGGCGCTCAAGGCACGCGGGTCGCGGTCACATCCGGCCGCGTGCGGGTCATCGCGAGGGACAGTCGCGAAACAGTGGAAACGCCGGCGGGATTTGCCGCGCAACTGACGCCGACGACAGCGCGATTGACGCGGCTGCCGCCGACGCAACCAACGCGGGTGGCGAGTTTCACGGTGGTGAACGCCGACACGAATGTGGCGATTCCCGGGTTTGAGCAGTTAAAGGAGGGCGCGGTGCTGGATTTGGCGACGCTGTCGACGCGGCGCCTGAACATCCGCGCGAATTGCGAGCCGCAGCTGGTCGGCCGGGTGCGTTTAGCGTTGAGCGGGCAGGCGCCGGATGGAAGCGAGCTCGAACTCGCGCAACCGATCGCAAACGGATTCCCGAACCAGATTGAGATTTATTATCCCTACATGCTTTCGGGCGATCCGTCGTTTGAAGGTGAGACGCTGCCGTCATATTCGTATCCGTGGACGCCGCCGGTCGGCCGGTACTCGCTGACGGCGACACCGTATGCCGGTTCAAAGGAATCTGGTGCGCGCGGTGAGTCGCTGACAGTCCGGTTCGAAGTCATCGACCATGCGCGATGATTTGTCCCGGCCAGTTTTGGATTTCGAGATGGGGAACGTGAATCGGCGGACCAGCGGGAGCGGATCGTCACGGCAATTGAGTCGTCGGACCTGCGAATCTGCTGCCAGACCTTGAAGGCCTGATTTGACCCCAACGGGGTCCTTTGGCGCCGCCCCGGGCAGAGGGGGAAGATGCACAATAGGCATTATGTTAAGTACCGAAAGTCCGCATTCTGCCCTCTTCGGTTCCAAGTCCTGATTTCCAGTGAGGTGAAACCGATCTGCGGCGAATGCCGAGGGACGCCCCACCCAACCGGCTCCCGAGATAATCGACTGACCGAGGCCACCTTTCCAACTCACCTTGAACGAGGGCGAGCAGGTCACGCTGAGCACATCACCGCGATGGAGCCGCGACGTGACTCAACGAGTCCACAGCTGCACCGGTTCACCCATCCTACTGTCATCACGCGCTCGATGCGTCGCGCCAACCCGCCAGTCTGCTTGGATTAGCACCGTCTTGGGCCGCGCCGGCAGCCCGCGTTCGTTGCAGTTGAGGCCGGTCGCCACAAGATCCACGGCCCCCGCCGCCATCACTTCGTGGTTTTGGTAGAACCCGCTCAGCTGCGGGCGATGCTGCCGCCAGTTCTCCTCCAGCCCATCGCGACACTCGCGGGCAACAACACCCTGAACCAGCGCTTCCTCGCCTTGCGGGACGAACGACAGGCGATGTTCTCGGGCATCTGGCGGCTGCTGAACCACTTCTTCTTCCGCTGCTGGCCCTGGTATGTCTGTGGTCTCGCGTCGGTCGTGTTACTACCGGGCACGGTGGTGACCACCGAAGCCGCCTATCCGCAACTGTGGAACAACTTCGTGATCACGCGCGGCCCCGACACGATTCCGGCCGCACTGAATCCCTACAACACCTACGATCGCTTCACGTTCAGCGTCCGCAATGAAAGCCCTGTGCCGTTCGACACCAATCTCTTTGGCTTGAACCAATTCGTGCGGATGAAGTCGGCCGACTGGCGCGTCTACCTCGAACAGCAACTGGCGAAGAATCTGTTTCAGCAACGGCTCGCGGCCATTCGAACAGTATTTCAACGAGACGATCGTCGCGCAGAGCCTGAACCTCTTCAAAGCCTACGACGGCACCTCGGTCGACCAGGGTCGCGAGTTTCGAGGCAATTTGATTACGCAATTCCGTTTTACTGAAGGCCGGCTCAAAGGCCTCTCAAGCAATCTGGCGTTTCGCTACCGCGCCGGCGCCACCCTTGGCTATGGCGTCAAGACGGACGCGAACAACATCCTGCTGTTGGACCCCACGAACCCCATCCGCGGCCCCGCGACCGTCTACACGGACCTCGGCCTCACGTATAAAGGACGCTACGAGACCAACCGCGCGTTCGGCTACCGCGTCCAGCTCAACGTCCGCAATCTCCTGAACGAGTGGACACTGATGCCCGTGAAGGCTCTCACCACCGGCCAATACGCCCGCTACAACCGCATCGCCCCCCGCACCTACGTCCTCAGCACCACGTTTGACTTCTGACCGCGACGCCCGGGCCGGGATGGTAGTGTCCATCGATCTCGTCGGGCCCGAAGGCTGGCCCACGTTGAAAAAATACGGTCTCACCACCGCGATGGCGAACGGCGCCGACACCGGGATTGCCGACGGCTGGAACCGCCTTGAGAACCACGACAAGCTCGTCGAACGCTACACCCGCCTCATCCCGCAGGCCGCCGACGCCGGCCTCACCAACTTGATTTGCCTCTCCGGCAACTGCAAGGGCATGGACAAACAACAGGGCCTCGAAAACTGCGCCGTCGGCCTGAAGAAAATCATGGCCCTCGCCGAACAGAAGAAAGTCACCGTCGTGCTCGAGATGCTCAACAGCAAGGTCAACCACAAGGACTACATGGCCGACACCACCGCGTGGGCCGTGGAGCTCGTGAAGCGCGTCGGCTCCGAGCGCTTCAAGCTGCTCTACGACATCTATCACATGCAAATCATGGAGGGCGACGTGATCGCGACCATCAAGGCGAACCACCGGCACTTCGCGCACTACCACACCGGCGGCGTCCCAGGGCGCCACGAGATCGACGAGACGCAGGAATTGAACTATCCCGCCATCATGCGGGCGATCGTCGCCACCGGTTTCAAGGGCCATGTGGCGCAGGAATTCATTCCGGCCCGCCCCGATGTCCTGGGCTCGCTGCGCCAGGCCGTGCAGATTTGCGACGTGTAACGTGGCGCCCTGCCGCGGTTGCAAGAGCCCCAACCGTTGCACCGCTTGATCGATGACTTCACGCGTCCGAGGCAGCCACCACGGATTCCCGCAAGCTTCGCATGAGTTCACCGCCCTTCTGAAGCCACGCACTTACGGCCGGAAATGCCAAAATTAGAACACCCAAGATGAAACCAGCCTACCTGATCACCCAATTATCCAGCGGATTCGCCCTGGCGTTGACTCCCGTCTGGGCTCAAAGCGTCGCGGCGCCCACTGACGCTGCACCGATCCAGCTGTCCGTCTTCGAAGTCACCGCCGACAAGGACCTCGGCTACGCCGCCTCCACGACGATGTCCGGCACGCGCACGAACGAGAAACTCGAAAACCTGCCCAACGCCATCTCGGTGATGAGCGCCGATTTTCTCGCCGATCTTGGACTGCTGAATTTCCTCGACGCCGCCGATTTCGGCGTCGGCACCGAAAACATCTACAACGACAACGGCACGCGCGGCGCCGCCGTCGGCACGCGCTCCGGCAACCAGATCAGCTTTCGCGGACTCTCGTCCGCCCGCCAGCTCCGCGATGGGTTTCCGTGGTACATGCCGGAGGACGCCTTCAACATCGAGCGCATCGAATTCTCGCGCGGGCCGGGTGGTTTGTCGTACGGCGATGTCGATGCCGGCGGGACGGTCAACGTCTCGACCAAGCGCGCCACCTTCGGCCGCACGAGCACGACGCTGGCGACCCGCTGGGACAGCTTCGGCGGTCGCCGCGCCGCGCTCGACTACCAGCAGACGCTCCTGCCCCGGCGGTTCGCGTTCCGGGTCAACGGCGTCTACAACGATGGCGAGGGTGCACGGCAGCGCTCCGGCAGCGATCTCAAGGGCGGCGCCGCCGCGCTGCGCTGGCAGCTCGCGCCGCGCACCGTCATCGACGTGTCGTTCGAACGCGCCAACCAGCGCGACGGCCAGACGCACTCCATCCTCACCGACCAGACCGCCGCCTATGTGCGCGGCACCGGCACCAACGACCTCGATGCCATCCCGGCGCTGGCCGGCGTACAGACCGACGGCGTCGGCCAGTTCCGTACCCAGGCCGCCGGCAACAAGCAGATTTGGACGCTCCTCGACGGCGGGATCTACAATCTCGAATCCACCGCGACCGCCGTCTTCCGCAACTCGCGCGTGCAGACCGGCGCCGCTGTCGCCAACCTCGTGACGAACCCCGCGCTTGTCCCCGGCGGCAGCATTCCCGAATCCATCGTGCCGCGTTACCAGGACTGGGCCGGGCCGGACAACTACGCCGACCAGCGCTGGCACGCCTACACGGTGGAGTTGCGGCACGATTTTACCGACCGGCTCCGCGTGCTCATCGCGCACAACGCCCAGCGCGACACGGTGCTCGTGAGGAAAAGCCTGAACGACAATCTGCAGACAACCTTCGGCGGCCGCGGGCTGTTCATCGACGTCACGCCCAACCTCCCCGATCCGACCGATCCCGCCGGCCTGCGCGGGGAAGGCTACGATTTCGGCGTGCGGATCAACTTCCTCGCCGGCCGCGTGACCACTTCTTACGTCCACTTCGAGACCACCAGCACCAATGACGGCTTCGGCATCGGCACCGTCCCCCGCACCGAACTCAATCCGCTCCTCGCGACTCCCTTCTTCAACAACACCGATTATCGCGACAACCGCTCGACCGGCGACGAGGTCGAGCTGTTCTTTTCGCCGACGCCAAACTGGACCGGCCGCCTGAGTTACTCGTCGTCCAGCGTCATCTTCACCAATTTCTACCCGCTGCTGAAGGTGAAGCTCGCCGAGGCCCAGGCAACGGCCACGGCGCGCGGCCTCGACCCGCTCGCCGCCACGGCGCAGACGCTGCAGACGATGGCCGACACGATCGACGGCGTCACCGCCACGGGACGCCACACCGGCAACGCCACCGTGCGTTACCTGTTCACCGAGGGTGCGCTCAAGGGCCTCGCCCTCGGCGGCACCGGACGCTACGCCCAAGGGCGCGCGCGCTCCGCCGTCAATATCGGCGGTAACATCGCCCTCCCCGCCACGACCACGAAGGACGACTGGGAGTTCGGCACCTTCGCCAGCTACCGCCACAAAATCGGCCGCGTCCAATGGACCTGCCAGCTTAACGTGAAGAACATCCTCGACCGCGTCACCCTCCAGGGCAACCGGCTGTATGCGCGCTACACCCCGAATCCCCGCCAGTTCATCCTGAGCAATTCGTTCGGTTTCTGAGCGGGACGCTCGGCGCGATTGGCCGACTGCATTTTCATGAAATCCTCGCTCCTCCTCTCCGCTGCGCTCGCCGCGGCCTGCGCCTGTGCCGCGCCGCTCGCCGTCGCCGGAGCCAAATCGCAGCCCAATATCGTCCTCGTTTTCATCGACGATACACCAAGCGGTGCGGCCAAACCGACCGTCTCGATCAACCTTGCTGCTTCCGCACTGATTCGGATTTGACCCCTCAAACCGGCCGACCTCCGCGCGCGACTCCGACCAACCCGATTGCCCGATCACGATGTCCATGCTCAACCCACGTCTACTCGTTCTGCCGTTTCTAGCGCTCGCTCTCTCGCTGCACTCGGCCGAAAAAGCCCGGAAAACGCCAAAGGTCGTCGCGCCTGAATTGCCCGCTTACACCACCCCGGCCAGCGCCGGGGCCGACTTCACCCTGCAGGGCGAATACGAGGAACGCGGTCGCGACCATCCGCCAAAACGGCATCGTCATTCACGAACGTCTCGAACTCAACCAGGTCACTCAGGGCGGTGGTTTCAAAACGGAGGTTCCCGCGCCCGGGCCGCTCTTTCTTCAGCAACATCGCAATCCCGTTTTCTACCGGAACGTCTGGGTGCTCGAAAAATAATCTGCACCGTGCGGCCCCGGCGGCGCGCGGAACGTAACCTTTCACTTTTGCAGACCTCGCTCCGCGTCCCTCTTTGCTCGATCCCTTCGCCGTCGGAGGCGCGGCCCATGACTCCAACGCGCGAAAAAATTACCGACATCCCGTCGCGAAGACCGAGGATTTCACCGGCAGCGCGGCGTGGACCGACAACCGCTACAAGCTCGTCGCCCCGGGCGGAAAACAGGCGGCCTGCGAACTCTACGACCTGCGCGCGGATCCGCAGGAGCAAACCGACATTGCGACGCAGAACCCTGAGATCGTGGAGCGCATGACCGCACAATTGCACGCGTGGCAGCGTTCGGTGGAGCGGAGCCTGAGCGGCGCGGATTATTGAGAGGGATTCAGCCCGCGCCCCACGGTGGGAGCTTGATCGGGGCGGCGAATGCGGGGGCTCCGACCGTTTTCATGTGGCGGCGATAGAGCCGGCCACCACTCGTGACGAAGAGCGTGTCGAACTGCGTGCCGCCGAAGCAGACACTTGTCGCTTCGCCGGCGGGCAGCGGTAGGATGCCGAGGTTGCTTGCGGATGAGCGGTGAACGTTTCGAAGACTTTGCTGAGGACGCCGAATTCATGAACGAGGCTCACTCCTTCACGCCGCCGGGCTCGCGCACGCCGGCGCCCTTGCGGTTAAGCGTCGTGTCGCCGAGGTCCGCGCGGCACTGCTCGGCGAGGGCGAGCATCCGGCGCACGAGATCGGGATGTTGCGCGGCGACGTTGTGCCGCTCCTCGATGTCGCCCGTCATGCTGTAGAGCTCGGGTTCGGCCAGGGGCTGCTTCTGGTATTCCGCCGGCCAGCCGTCCATGCCCGGCTTGCGCCCGCCAAGCGTGCGATACGAGTGCGGCACGATCAGCTTCCACTCGCGGGTGCGGACCGACTCCAGTTCCGCGCCCGTCCATCCGCCGAACGGCACGCCGTAGAAGAAATACGCCTCGCGCGGATTTTTCGCGTTTCGCTCCCCGGCGAACAACGGCCAGAGGTCGAGGCCGTCGATCTTGTGCGCAGGCAGCTTCGCGGCGACGCGGCCCGCCAGCGTCGGCAGCAGATCGATCGCGCACGCCATCTCGCCGCACACGCTTCCGGCGGGAATGCGGCCCGGCCAGCGCGCGATGAACGGCACGCGCGTGCCGCCGTCCCACGTCGTCGTCTTGCCTTCGCGCAACGGCCGCGCGGAGCCGGCGTGGTTGCCGTAGATCAGCCACGGGCCGTTGTCGGACATGAACATCACGAGCGTGTCGTTTTCCAGGCCGTGTGTTTTCAGCGCCGCGAGGATTTCGCCCGTGCTCCAGTCCAACTCGGCGACGGCATCGCCGTAGAGGCCGCGCGGCGTGGTGCCACGGAACTTCTCGCTCACCGCGAGCGGCACGTGCGGCATCGTGTGCGCGACATAGAGGAAGAACGGCTTGGCGTGGTGGCGCGCGATGAAGCTCACCGCGCGCTCGGTGTATTGCGCCGTGAGGCGCTCCATGTCGCGGTGGCTCAGGTCGGGATTGACGATCTTGTCGCCGTCGTAGAGCGGCAGCGGCGGAAACTTGCCGGGCTTTTCCGGGTGCAGCGGCCACTGGTCGTTCGAGTAGGGCAGCCCGAGCCACTCGTCGAAGCCGCGATGCGTCGGGAGAAACTCCGTCGGCGTGCCGAGGTGCCACTTGCCGACCATGCCGGTGGCATAGCCTTGCTGCTTGAACATCCGCGGCAGCGTCAGTTCGCGCTCGTGGAGGCCGAACTGATACCACGGCTCCATCGCGCCCTCGATGCCGATGCGGTTCGGGTAGCAGCCTGTGAGGATCGCGGCGCGCGACGCCGAGCAGACGGCCTGCGCGACGTGAAAGTCCGTGAACCGGAGGCCCTCGCGCGCGAGCCGGTCGAGATGCGGCGTGGAGAAACCCTGCGCGCCATAGACGCCCACATCCGCGTAGCCGAGATCGTCCGCGACGATGAGGATGACGTTCGGCGGGCGCTCGGCGGCAGTCCCGTTGGATAGGACGAGCAGCAGCGCGAGCGCAGCGGAGCACAAGGGGGCAGGCCCATGGTTTGGCGTCTTCATGATTCTCCTTCCTGATGGATTTTCGTCGCAGTTCACTTCGTTTGCTCCGGGATCAGCCAGCGGGGCTGAATCTGGTCGGTCTCCGTGCTGTTGATCATCCAGTTGAGGAGGCGCGTGCGGAGATCGAATTCCACGTCGCGCAGGTCGGCGCGGCCGGCGAGGTTCGCGCGCTCGTGCGGGTCAGCCTGCACGTCGTAAAGCTCCGCGAAGCCGTCGGGATAGTAACAGTATTTCCAGCGCACGGTGCGGACCATCTTCGCATCGGGATGCCGGATGCCGGCGACGCCCCTGCCCTTCTCAAACGGCAGGTCGAGCCGCCCGCCGGTGATCACTTCGGGGATGATGTTTTCGCTGAACACCGCGTCGTGCGGCTCGTAGGCGCGGCCGACGTCCGCGATGAGCGGCGCGAAGCTGCGGCCCTGCACTTCGCGTGGCTCGGGCAGGCCGAGAAACTCGAACAGCGTCGGCAGCAGGTCCACGGTCTCGATGAGTTCGTCGCGGCGCCCCGGCTTCACGCGGCCCGGCAGGCTGAACATGAACGGCACGCGCACGGACGGCTCGAAGAAGCAGTTCTTGTCCGTGATGCCGTGCTCGAAGAGCTGGTCGCCGTGATCGGAACTGAAAACGATGATCGTGTTCGCCGCCGCGCCGCTCGCCTCGAGCGCGTCGAGCAGCAGGCCGATCTCGTGGTCCACGTGCGTGATGGTGCCGTAGTAGCTGCGGTAGGCCCACTGCAGGCGGGTGCGGTCGAGGTTCGGGCCGGCGGGGCCGTTGCGGAGCGCGAGTTTTTGCAGCGGGAGGGGAAGTTGGTCGACGGCCTCGCGGCTTACGGTGTCGGGAATCGGAATCTGCACGCCGTCATACATCGCGTCGTAGGGCGCGGCGACTTCGTAGGGGGAATGCGGTTTCCAAAACGAGACGTGCAGGAAAAACGGCTGCGGCTCACGGGCGAGTGCGGCGAGGTGATGCCGTGCGCGCAGGCCGGTCCACGCGGTTTCGGTGAACGCGGCGTCGAGCGCCGCGCGGAACGGATTTTTTCCCGGCGCGATGTCCTTCGCGACGGCGTGGTAGCCGACGTTTTTTTTCGGATCGTTTTCCCGGCGCCACTTCACGTAGTCGGACCAGCGGTCGGTGAACGCCGCGCTGTCGTGCAGTTCGACGAGGTCGAAGCCCGTGCGCCGCGCCTCGTCGGGCGTCGGCGGCGTGTAGTGCAGCTTGCCGACCGACGCGGTGCGGTAGCCCGCCTCCTTGAGCCGCGCCTGCAGCAGGATCTCCGAGCGGTCGAGCGGCGTGTAGTTCACGCGGTTGCGATGCGAGTGCGGGTAGCGGCCCGTGAAGAAACTGATGCGCGACGGCACGCACACGGGCGACGCGACGAACGCGTGGGTGAAGTTCGCCCCGCGCGCGGCGAGGCGATCCATGTTCGGCGTCTGGATGATCGCGTTGCCGTTCGCGCCGACGCAGTCCCAGCGCTGCTGGTCGGTCATGATGAAGAGGACGTTTGGGCGGCGGGGATCGGCGGCGAGGGCGGCAGCGGCGCCGCCGAGGGCGGCGAGCACGAGGGCAAGGCGACGGGAAAACAGCGTCCGCTTCATCGCGTCAAAGCTCCCGGATGAAGATGTTCCGCCAGCGGCAGACGGCGCCGGGGGCCCAGCGGTCGCTGCCTAGCGCGTCGGTGCCGCCGCTGCTCGGGAAGATCGGATTCACTTCGCCGCGTTTTCGCCCACGATCACGTACTCGACAAACGCGAAGTGCCGGCTGTCGGGCGACCAGCTGTTGACGTTGATCGTGCCCTGCCCGCCGTTGAACGCGATGATGTCCGCCTGCTCGCGTCCGTCGGGCCGCATGCGGCGGAGGATGACGTCCTTGTTGGGCGGGTGTTTCAGCGTGCCGGGCGGGAAGCTGATATAGACGATCCATTTTCCGTCGGGCGAGATGTGCGGGAACCAGTTTACGCGCCCGTCGTGCGTGAGTTGCTCGATGCCGGTGCCATCGGGCCTCATGCGGTAGCACTGCGCGTGGCCGGGGATCTTCGCGTTGAGTTCGGAGTTGAAGTAAATCCACTTGCCGTCGGCTGAATACTCGGGGCCGTCGTCAGGCGCGGGCGTGTTGGTCAGGCGCGTGTCGGGGCCACCAGCGGCCGGAATCGTGTAGAGGTCAAGCCGCCCAAACGGATCGCCGCCCGCGACCTCGGCGCCGGTGTAGGCAAGCGTCTTCTCATCGGGCGAAACGCCGTGGAGGTAATACTTGAACTGCCGCGCGGCCGGCTGCTCGTTGGAAACGCGCCGCGGCTGGCCACCCGCAAACGGGACGGCGTAAAGGTGCGCGCCCGCGCTGAAGTAGATCGTCTTTCCGTCCGGCGAAAGCACGTGGTCGTTGTTCGCGTTTTTCACGTCGCCGGTGGAAATCTTCTCCGGCTGGCCGCTGCCGTCGGCGGCGATGCGCCACAGCGAACCGCCGCCGTTGCAGACGAGCCACTTGCCGTCGGGCGACCAGTTGGGCGCCTCCAGGCCGGCGGTCGTCACATAGATGACGCGCTTCTCCGAGCCGTCGATCGCCAAGGTCGTGAGTTTCGCGGTGCGCTTTTGTGCGGATTTCTTCGGGACGCCCACGGCGGCGGCCTGCTTCGTGAGCTTCACATTGTCGAAGACCGACGTGGTGAGCGTGTTTTTCGTGTGCGACGACGACGTGAGGCCGATGGACGCCGCCGCCTTGAAATCGAGCTTGATTGTGGCGGTGAGCCACCAGGTTTCGCCGTCGAGCGATTCGTAGCCGGTGAATTCGTTGCCGCGCCGCACGAGCTTGAGCCAGCACGGGAATTTTCCCTTGGGCACGCTCGGCTTCGGCGCGGCGGCATCGGGGAAAACGCGCACCGTCTTGCCGTCCGTCTCCTCGCGGTAGGTGAACTGGGTGCCGTCGCCGGACGTGACGCACTGCGTGATGCAGCGCGAGCCGGCGTCGAGCGATTCGCGGAGGCACAGGCTCGCCTTGGCGTGGTTGACCTTGCCGGGGTTGTCCATGCTCACGACCCGCGCGACGAGCACGAAGTCGCCCTGCACGGATTGCCAGACGAAGTGCAGACCGTCCGCCGGCCCCCACAGGTCCATCGTGCCTTGCAGCGTGAACACGCCGGCGGCGTGCTTCGCCGTGCCGGCGATCTGCGCGCTTTGCCCGACCTGGGCGGTGCCAATGTCCTGCTGCTTCCACGGAGGCGGCAAAGTTTCCTGGGCGTGGAGCGAGAAGTTCGCCGATGCGCAGAGGAGGATGCTGGCGATGAGGTGCCGTGGAGTGCGGATTTTCATGGAGAGACGGATGATGGGCGGGCCTTGGGGGCGGCAGCCTTGAAAGCGGGATTCGGCTTCGGCAAGCTTCGCGTCGAAATGCGCAATGTCATCCGCCTTCGCCTCGATGGGTGCTCTGCAGACTCCTGGCGTGGAACGCATACACCTTCGTCCCCAGCTCACGGAAGTAGCGCGGCGGCTCGTGCGCCACACCGGGCACGATCTCGAAGGCGTGCTCGAGGCCGAGCTCGGTCAGGAGCGTGTGCAGTTGCCGGTTGAGCGCGAGCAGTCCGTCTTCCGAACCGCAGCCGATCCGGATGTGAGTGGCGCGAAGCCGGGTCGCGTTCTTCCGCACCAGCGTGAACGGGTGTTCGGAGACGCGGCGCGCGGTGTCTGTGCCGAAGACGCCAAACATCGGGCCGTCCTTCGCCAGGTTCGTGGGGTTGGGATCGATGAGAGCGCCGGCGTTGATGACGACCGTGCCGAACAACTCGGGATACTTGAAACCGAGGTGCGCCGCGCCGTATCCGCCCATCGTGCGATACTCGGTGCCGTTCGGCGCGCCGCGATCGGGGTCGAGCCATTCGGCTTGGGGCATGGGCCGCTGTTTCTTTGGCTGCGCGGCGTTGGATTTCGCCGCTGGCGCGCCGGCTGGCTGGGCTGGGACGCCGACAGCAAGGAGCAGCAGCGCGGAAAGAATCGTCGCGGGTCGGAGGCGCATGAGGTGAGTGCTTCGGTACTGGGCGTTCGAGTTTGGCCACGCGTAGATTGGGCGGTGTTCGTTCAACGGCAATGTCTGAAGTTTTGCCGCCTCCTCGTCCGGCGAGTCGGCGCGCATTCCTCTCGCGCGAGGTTCGCACCGCCATCGCGGTGTGGCGTCGGTGGGCTCAGCGGGCCGCGCGTGGAGGTTGCACGGTGAAACATCGTTGGGTAAATATGCCGATGCTTTCCATGAAGACGATCGAATCGATGCCGGTGTTCCTCCTGTGTTGTCTGCTGCTTCAGCTTTCCCCGGCGCCGCTGCGTGGGGCGGCCAGCGAGCCGGTTGATTTCCAGCGGGCCCGCGCGCTATTCGAAAAACGACAGCGCGGCGAGCCGCTCTCCGCCGATGAGCAGGCGTATGTCATCCGCGCCATGGCCGCGCAGAAGGCGGCCAAGGCGAAGCAAGCGAACAAGGGAGAGGCGGCCAAGACCGGGAGCACCCTTCCCGTTTCCGATCCGAAGATTGTCGCCGCGCTCGTGCCACTCGACGAACTCACCGGCGGCTACAAGGCCGAATCGGGCGGCCTTTACGGAGACGGCCGGAACACACCGCCACCCGCCCACCTGGCCGCCTATCTCGCCGAGTCGAAAAAAATCCAGCCGCTCGACGCCGAGGGCCGGCCCGCCAAGAACGGCAGGGTTGTCCTGCTCTCGATCGGCATGTCGAACACCACGATGGAGTATTCGCGCTTCAAACAAGTCGCCGATGCCGATCCGGAAAAGTCGCCGCAGGTGGTGATTGTCGATGGAGCGAAGGGCGCGCGTACGGGCCTCGCCTGGTCGCTCGACGGCCTCGAGTTTCTGCCGGCGGGCGAGGAGCAACGCCTCGTCGCCGAACTGGCCAAGGCCGGTGTAGGCGCCCGCAAGGGTTTCGGCGACACGTGGACCGGCGCCGAGGCGAAGCTCGCGGCCAGCGGCGTCACCGCGCGCCAGGTGCAGGCGCTGTGGATCAAACAGGCTGAGGCGAGACCCAGCGCGCTCGGTGAATTTCCGGCGCACGCCAGAATATTGCAGGCGAGCCTCGTCAACATCCTCAACATCGCCCGGCACCATTATCCGAATTTGCGTGTCGCCTATCTCTCCAGCCGGATTTTCGGCGGCTACGCCACGACACCCCTGAACCCCGAGCCGTATGCCTACGAGGAAGCCTTCTCGCAGCGCTGGGTGATCCGGGATCAGATCAAGGGCGAGCCGCGGCTCAACTACGATCCCGCGCGCGGCGAGGTGAAGGCGCCGATCGTCGTGTGGGGCCCGTACCTCTGGGCCAACGGCACCACGCCGCGCAAAAGCGACGGCTTCGCGTGGAGCCTCGACGATTTTGTCACCAGCGATCGCACGCACCCCGACACCACGGCGCGGCAGAAAGTGGCGGACCTGCTGCTGCGTTTTCTCAAGACCGACGCGGGCGCGAAAAGCTGGTTCATCAAATCCGAGGCGAACGCTGGACGCTGAAAAAAACATTTCCCGTCACGACGGGAGAAAAAACATGAACATCTCTTTTCGCGCATGCTCCCCTATCCTGCTCGCCATCGGCCTTGCGGTGACTGGCAGTCGAGCGGCTTCTACATCCGTAGAGGCTTGGGAATCGCTCCCCAACGGCGTGCAGGGCCGTCTCGCCAATTTCGAAGGAGACGGCGGCGTGAAGATCGCCGGCTATGTGCGCAAGCCCGCCGGCGACGGCCCGTTCCCCATCGTGATCGTCTTGCACGGCGGCGGCCCCACGGCCCGACCCGTGACCGCCGACACGGACGCCGCGCGCGCCGAGAAACTCGCCGCCGAATCGGTGCGCGCGGGGCGCGTCCTCGGTCGCGCCGCCAATCCGCTGCTGCCGGACTTCCTCGCCCAAGGCTGGGCCGTCTACACGATCGATTTCCGGCCCAATCCGCGCTACACACTCGATCCGCTCGAGTGGGACGACACCTTGGTCGCGATCAACCAGGCCCGCGCGTTTCCGTTCGTTGATCCCAAACGGATGGCCATCTTTGGCGGCAGTCATGGAGCCCATGTCGCCGGCCGGATGGTCTCGCGGGCGAAACTTGCCTGCGCGGTGCTCTGCGCCCCGGCCGGGATCGATTTGATCGCACTCGCCCAACTCGCCGCGAAAGGAATACCGATCGGCGGCAATCAGCGACTCGTGCGCGAGGCGGAGCAGCGCGCCGGAGTAAAGCTGGCCGAGATCGAAAAAAACCCGGACGCCCATCACTACACCTCCCTGATCACCGAAGCCGCCGGGGCCCGCTGCCCTATCCTGCTGATCAGCGGTCGCAACGATCCCAGCGCCCCGCTGCCCGTGATGGAGGCCTACGCCGACAAACTGCGCGCTGCCGGCAAGGTCGTCGAAACCTACCATCCGGACAACGGGCCGCACGGTTTCTACGTCGGGCTGCCGAAACCCATTCCGGAAACCGAGGAATCAACCCGCCGGGCGGTGGCCTTCATTCGGCGGCACTTCGATCAGGCAGGGACAAAGTGAGGATCGCGCAATGCGCTGACGGCGGATGTTTGAGGTAGGGCGGGTCACAGGGCCGCCCTCGAATACCCAAGATAATTAGGGGCGGGTCACAGCCCCGTAGGCGTTAACCGCTTGTAAAGGCAAAGCGGCTCGCATCAATGTGCGCAACCCGGGTCCCGCACGCCGGTACGGGCAGTCCGTCCCACCCTTTTATGATCCGATTCGTTGCCCTCCTCCTTGCGCTCAGCGCCGCAGCGTTGGCGCAGGACCTGACCCCAAAACCGATCGTCCTCCGCGAAGAAGGGGTACAGTCGGATTTTCCCGCTCTGGCCCTCGATGCAGCCGGCACGCCCTGGGTGGCCTATGTCGGCTGGGATGCGAAGCAGGACACCCTGCGGCTCGCGAAAGCATCCGGGGCCACGTTGTCCCAAGCACTGACAATCGGACAACCAGGAATCATTCATCAACCGGCACTCGCGACCGACGGCAGTGGCGCCCTCGTTGTCGTCTGGTCACAGGTCAACGAGCGCGATCTGATGGACCTCAAGGCTCAACGCGTGCGCAACGGCAAGCCGGAAGGAGGCGTCACCACGCTCGCGGCCTCGGTGAAAGGCGGCAACGCCTTCGCCCGGGCCGCGACTGATCGCGCGGGCCGCGTCTGGGTCGCCTGGCAGGGCATGCGCGGCGGGTTGAGCGATGTGTTTTGCCGGTATTTCGATCCGGCGAAAAACGAGTGGTCGAAGGAGGTGCAGGTGACGGGCGATCCCGGCGGCGATTGGGAGCCCTGCATCGCCTTTGACGACAAGGCCGGCGCCTGGATTTGCTATGACAGTTCGCGCGGCAACGAGTTCAACGTCTACGCCACGCGCATCGCGCTCGATGGCACGGTGGGCGCGACCAAGCCACTCATCCGCACCCCGCGCTATGAAGGTCGCGTCAGCGCCATCGGCACCGCCGACGGAAAAGGCGTCTGGATCGCCTGCGAGCGCGGCCGGATGAAGTGGGGCCTCGACATTCGCGCCCACGGACATCTCGACGGCCTGAACGCGCAGAAAAACATGGTGCTCGCCTATTGGGACATCGCGTCCGGCAAAGTGGACGAAGCGCCCGACATAGAGATGCTGCTCGAGGAATTGCCCGGGCCGCCTCCGCTCGCACGGCGTTCGAACGTGACTCCGGCTTCGAAGTCCGCGGCGAAAAAAGCAACCGCGGCGAGAAACGCGAAGGTCGGCCCAGCCGCGAAGGTGGCGCAGAAGGCCAAGGCCGCCGTGCTGGCGATGGATCGCGCGACCAACCTGCCGCAGATTACCCTCGACGCCGAAGGCCGCCCGTGGATCGCGGTGCGTTATTACCGGGATTATACGTGGCGCATCGCGCTCACGCGCTACGACCGCGCGACCCGGCAATGGACCAAGCCGTGGGCCCTTCCCGACAGCCTCTACACCGAGGATCGGCAGAGCCGATGGGCGTTGGGCAAGGACGGCGCCATCTGGCTGGCGTGGTCCACCGATCGGCGCATCAGCAAGGAACACCTGACGAGCGAAGTCCACCTGGCCAAGCTTGAGCCGAAGGCCATCCCGGCCCTGGTGAAGGCGCCCGCTCCGCGGGACTTCCGGCAGCCGCCCGCCTACATCAATCCCGAAACCCCCGAGCGCGATCGTGCGGAGCGTTACACGATGACGAACAACGGCGTCACCTATCAGCTCTATTGGGGCGACTACCATCGCCACACTGACATCTCGAATTGCGTCACCGCCAACGACGGCTGCGTGCTCGAGCAATTCCGCTACGCCCTCGACATGGGTAAACTCGACACGCTCGGCACGAGCGACCACACCGACATCGCCAAGATCTACGATCCCTACGAGTGGTGGCTGAACCAGAAGATGGTCGATGTGTTCCACGCCCCCGGGTTCTTCGTCAGCATGTACGCCTACGAGCGCGAACAGGTGTGGCCGTACGGACATCGCAACATGATCTTCGCCCAGCGTGGCGGCCCCATCGTCTACATCCAGCGCGCCAACTATGCCGCCTCGCCGTGGCAGAAAATCTTTCCGCTTCCGACGGAAGGTGAGGCGCAAATCGCACCCGAGGAGTTGTGGGACGTGCTCCATCGCTACGGCCAGAGTGTTTCCGTCATCAGCCACACCGGCGCCACCAACATGGGCACCGACTGGAACGTTTTCAAACGCGTCGACAACCGCGTCGAGAACCTGATCGAGATCTTTCAGGGGGCGCGCGTCAGCTATGAAGGCCGCAACGCGCCCCAACCCACCGTCGGCCTGCGCGTGGGGGAGGGCTACAACCACGCTTCGGTCGTGGACGGCACTCCCGTCGTCGGACAGCCGATCAGCAGCTTCACGGTGAAGAACAACGGCCTGTATCAAAACGCGCTTTCCCTCGGCCACAAACTCGGCGTCTGGGCGGACAGCGATCACATCTCCACCCACACCAGCTACGGCGGCGTGTACGTGAAGGAGTTCACCCGCGAAGGCATCATCGAAGGGCTCAACGCCCGGCGCACCATCGCCGCCACGGACAAGATCTTTGTCGAGTTCCAGTGCAACGGTCAGCTCCTCGGCAGCCAGATCGAGGTCAGCGGCAAGCCCGTGATGTCAATCAAGGTGAACGGCACCGCCGCGATCACCCGCGTGACGCTCGTGCGCAATGAGCAAAATTACCGGCAATGGGAACCCGGGACGAAGACCTTCGCGCAATCGTTCACCGATGACACCCCGGCGAACGGCGAAAACCGCTACTACCTCCGCATCGAGCAAGGTGACGGCAACATGGCGTGGAGTTCGCCGGTTTGGGCGCGCGTGAAATGAAGGCGGCCGATCCAGCCGGGTCACGCTGCGAGGGAAGCGGGGCCTGGGTACCCTCGTGGACAAATTAGGTTCCTATTTGAAACACGTGAAATTAGTCACCGGTCGGAATCTGGATTTTCATGGGGTCGGGTCCGGGAGGTTTTTTTTGGTTACGTGCTTCGTGGCGCGACGGTGGAAAGGGATTTCAAAGGGAAAATCATTTGGAGCGAGCCGCGGTTGCGTCGGGTTGGTTCTCTGCGTCCCCCGCGAGCGCGAGCAGGCCGTTCGCCAGCAGACCGCGCCAGTTGATCTCCTCGTGTCCGCCGATGAACTCTTCGTAATGAACTTCGTAATCTTTCGCGCGCAGCACGTCGCGCAGGTGGCGGTTAGCGTTGAGTTGAGAGTTCTGCCGGCCGACGGTATCGGCCTCGTCGGAGCCGACGTTCATATAGAAGCGGACGGGGAGTTTGGGGCGCGCGAGAAAAAGCGCGGCGACGTAATTGGCCTCGGCCAGTGGATCAAACACGTCGGGTTTTTTCGGGTCGGGCGGCGGAGTCCATCGATACGCGCCCGATTGGGAAAGGACATTGCCGAACGTCTCGGGATGCAGGAGAGCCGCGTAGGTTCCGGCGAGTCCACCGTAACTGTAGCCGCCGATGATGGTGCGGCGTGGATCAGTTGTCACCCGATATGAGCGCCGAACCCACGGGATGAGCTCCGCGTTGAGAAACTCGGTAAACGTCGGGTTGCACGGAAGCTCCCAATCGCGGTTGCGATTAGAAGCGACCAGAATCGCAACCAGTGGCGGAATCCGTCCTTCCGCCAGCAGATTGTCTAGGGTCGAGGGCGCCGGGACGAAGGTTTGATGTGGGTAGCCGTCGAACAAAACGACCATGCCATAAGGCGACGCGGCCTCGGAGTAGCCGGGAGGTGTGTAAACCCAAACATTCCGGCTGTTTTTCAGCACGGCACTTTCGAAGGAGTGTTTCTCAACTTTCCCTTTGGGCACATGCGGGCGTTCGTCAGCCCACGGCTGGGCCGGCGCATCGGGCAGAGCCGCGATTGAAGACACGTCGTATTTGCTCTTGTAGCCTGCATAGTCTGGAAGCGATTGCCGCGGGTTGAGCGGGTCCGCCTGAAGCGCAGCGGCGAAGTAATCGCGGTGTTCGGCGTCGGTCCCCGCGTCAGGAAAGCTGCGCGCGAAGACGGGCGCGTTCACCGCCAGTTTATAGTAGAATCTATTTTTGGCCCGCATGCGCAACGAGAGGAACCACAGATCGGTTTCCTCAAGACGAGTCATCGCGAAATCCATTCCCGGATCCTGGTTGTTGGTGCCGGGATAAGGATACACCACGACGTTTCGGGTGTGACTATCCCCCTGCCAGAGAAAGGTGCAGAGAGCATAGCGGGGGTCGTCGGCGATCGGCTCGACCAACGGCGTCCCGGACTTTCTGACTTCCTCCCAAAAGGCGGCCAGCGCCTGCTGTTGCCCGGCATGAATATCGTGGCGGAGTTGAACCAAGCGCGCACTCTCTGGCGTCCGACGCGGCACGGTTTTTATGCGCTCGTCCAAGGAAACGATTTTTTCGAGCCGGACTTTGTAGGTTCGATCAGCGGCCTTGTCTGAAGAACGAACTTCAAGCCGAAAAACACCTGCTTGCTCGGCGGTGAACCGGAGTTGCGCCGCATCACCTCCGGGTGAAAAACGGCGAATCTCATTTCCGTTCGGTCCAAACAGCACAGCGGTGATCGCACGGTTTGATCGTTCGAGCGTGCCGGAGACCAAATCATCTGCGTTCAGGGAGACGGAATAGGCATGAGTCTCGCCGGGGTGCAGCGTGCGCTCATCGGCCGGCGCGCCGACCTTCAATGGGGTTGGCGATGCCGGCTGCGCTAACAAACCTGTAACAAAGACGAGACATGCACCGGTTCGAGAAAATGAAATCATCAAACTGCGGCGTGAACGTCGCGACAAATCTGCGGGTTGTGAAGCATGGATGGTCATGGAGTGGTGGCGTTTGGTTTGGGGGAAACGGGTCTTATTTTATCCCGCGCGCAGCGCGACGATGGGATCGACGCGCGTAGCGCGGCGCGCGGGGAGCCACGACGGGTTCAGGTCGCGAATCGCCGCGCACGCCGTTTGGCTGTTAATGAGCAAAGTCGCGCACGCGGCCATTTTCTTCAGTGTTTCCATCGTGATTACTGCTAGAAAACTGGGTTTTGCCGGGGTTGGGTGAGGTGGGATTTAGTGGGAGCGGCGGGCTTGAGGCGGGTAATTCCAAGGGTGATCCCCGCGAGGACCAGCGGCGTCGTACAGGATCCGTTTCTTGCGTTTGGCTTTGGCGAGGTCGGGGCGAGCGATGTCTATTGGGTGTGCGTTTCCTTACGCAGTGCCCGTGCCCGGCAGCGACGATCGTCGCTAACCGAATGGGACGGTGTGCCTGTCCTTCCCTGCGTTCAACAAGGTTTAAGGGGAGGGGCGGAGGCAAAACCAAGGCAGCCCCCAAAGCCCCCACGACGAAGAAAGGCCCTCTCCATCGGGTTGGGAGTAGTGGTCGCTGAACAGTTCGCCCTGCCGGAGTCCACCGGCGCGTGACCAACCTGCGCCATTTCGGCGCGTTCCCAAAGGCACCGTTTTTAGTCCAAAATCACGGTCAACGCGTTACGTGATGGCTGCGGCTCCATAATCCGTTGATTGAGTTCCCGGAGTTGGGTGTTGTGCCAGAAACGTACGGCGTGTGAAACATGCCTGTTTGCAGGGCAAGGATTTGACTTGCGGCGTTTGATACCATAATTACGTTATCAAACGTGAAGTTCGACTGGGATCCGGTTAAGAATGCAAGCAATCAGACTAAGCACGGCATCAGCTTGGCCGAGGCGTGTGCTCTTTGGCAGGGTCCTGTCGTCACGCTCCCGTCAAAGAACCCGGACGAGTTACGGCATCTCGCCATCGGGCTAATTGAGGGGAAACACTGGACAGTGGTTTACGCCCCACGCGGCGACCACCTCCGACTCATCTCTGCGCGCCGCTCCCGCACCAATGAAAATACTCTCTTCCAAAAACTCATCAGCTAAGACCACGGCAGCCAACCTTGAATCGCGTTTCGCCAGCGGTCGCGACGTTCTGGACTATTTTGATGTCGCACGCGCGGTAGTCACCCACGGTGGAGCACGACCGGGGGCAGGCCGTAAGCCGACCGGGAAGTTGCAGAAGACCGTGAAACTCTCTCCCCAGGCTATACGCCGTTTTCAGGCTTATGCCCGCCGCGAACGCCTGCCAGATTTCTCAGCGGCCCTTGAGGCAGCCTCGCGCGTCGTCTAGGACCATGATGCATCCGCTCGAACTGCTGGGTGGTTCGAGCTCCCGGCCGCGGCAACTTTCCCGTGCCGAATACGACCGATTGTGAAACACCGATGCCGACTGACCGTCCTCGAAGTAGGGGTTCATCCCGTTTAGGGGACGTTTTTGAAACAGTGCTTTCAGGAGTCTGCCCTCAACTTCCAATCTCTTCTTCTGCCATCTTGGCGGGGCTTTCATTCGTGCAACCCGAATTATCAGTGCGGTTCGCCGGCAGCGCAGAAATCGAAGATTCGGGTGGGATAGCAACTATGGCCCGGGTTGAGGTTGTCCATGTTGCCCTTCCTGATGACTTCCATCTTTATATTGGACGCGGGATGCCCGTGATGGAGCAGTTTGGTTTTCGTTTCCTGCCAGTTCTCCGAATACTTTTGGTAACCAGGATCCTCTTCACCGACTATATATTTGATCAGGATTTCGGCAAGGGCGCGACTTGTGCCTTCGCGCCCGACTTGAGGAACCAGCGGCCGGCTCCCTCATCCGTTTTGAAGAAGTTCAACAACAGCGCGGTCGTCTTCTTGCAACCGGCGGCGCTCGGGTGCAGCTGATCTTCGCGCACGTCGTTCTGCGTCCATGTGAGTCCGTCGAATTTTCGCGGTGTGTTGCCCTGGGCCCAGAGATACGGGCCCCAGAGCACGAGCGGCGCCTTCACCGCGCCGCGCGCGGGATCGAAGTTGAGCGCGGCGTCGCCGGCGATCTGGCGTTGCACAATCCAGCGCGTGCCGAAGCCCGACTCGTAGGCATAAGGCTCGGGGCTGCCGCTCTCGCGGCCTGACCAGCCGCCGAAGGTGCGGCTCGAGAGATAGACGACGCGCAGATTCGGATAACGCTGCTTCGCGATTTGCAGGACGGCCGTGATGTCGGCCTGCAACGCGCGCGCGTGCGCGGGAAATTCGCCGAGCGGCTTCGGGTTGGCCTCGACGTGCTTGAGCCAGCACGCCTGCACCTGCAGCGGCGACAGGCCTGCCGTGGCGATGCGTTGGGCGAGCGTCGGCCAGGTGTCCTTCGGGTTGTTCACGACGCTCTTCCGATTCGCTTTCGGCATGCGCAGCAAATCCATCTGCTGATCGAGCCGCTCCTGCTCGGACTTCGGCAAACCCTCCGCGCCATCCCACGCCCACATCACCGCCGAGCGGCCGCCGATGCAGCCGTTGACGATGACGACCTGCGGCGACTTTTGCGGATCGGCGTCGGCTGTGCGCTTGAAATCCTCCGATTCGATCGACGGATTCGAGAAACCGATCGTGATGAGGCCGATTTTGCCGTCCGCGGCTGGGTTGCCCTGTGCGTCGAGCGGGCGGATTTTTTCCGTCTCGCGCAGGTGCGCGGCGCGGTGCGCCGCCGGCGGCTCGTTGCGCCCGCCGCCGTAGAGGCCGCCGTCCTCGCCCTTGTAGGGTGCCGTGAGATCGGTAATCGCGACGAGGCCGCTCCAGTCGGCCGGGTTCGCGGGGGCGCGCGCGGCCTTCGTTTGGGCCGGGCCTTTTTTCTTGCCCGCGTTGCGCTCGCGGATCGCCTGCTTCACGCGCTCGAGATACGCCTGCTCCTCGGCGGTGAGTGTGGCACCCGAGCTGGATTTCTCCATCAACTGCCGCCCGCGCTGCGGGTCAATCGGCGGCTCGGCCCCGGCGGCGGTGAGCTGAGCGGCGGCCAGCAATCCGGCGGCCAGCGCCGTCATGGAAATGACAGTTTTGAACTTCATCAGGGGTTGGAATTTCGAGCGGTTGCCGGCCTAGCGTCCCCGCGAACGGGCCAGGGATGAACTGAAAAACGAAAAGGCCGCGTCGCCCAGGCTGTCCATGCAAGCATTGGGACTGTGCCCCTTGACGTTCGTGAAGACGCAGAACTCGTGGGGCACTTGGTTTCGCATCAGGATTTGGTGCAGCTTCCCGCACTGCGGCACGAGCCAGTGCTCGTCCTCGGAGTGCGCCACGATGCGGATGTAGGTCCGGTCGCGCAGTGCGTCGGCGTTTTTTTCCGCGAGCGTGAAAGGATCGTTGGCGCGGAAGTAGTCCAGGTCGTTGAGCATGGCGGTCGTGAACAGGTTGCCCCAAGCGCGCGTCGGCAGCGGCTGCTTGAGTTCCGGTCCCAGCAAAGGCGGCGCCATGATCGAAATACGCCGAAGACTTCGGGAAACGCCGGTCTTCGCGTGCAGCGGCGCAAGCCAGCCGAACTTCAGTGCGGCGAGGCCGAACAGTATGGGGCAGCTGATGCTCAATTGCATAACTGGTGGACATTGCGTCCGAAGCGGCCGCTGGCGAAACGAATTTCTGTGGCGAAGAGAAATCGGATATCTGGCCGCCAGGAGGATGCCTGGCAAGGGGTGGCGCGCTCCGAGCGTCGTGATGCGGAAGACGGGCGGCACGGCGTTGCCTCAACTGCCGTCCTGCTGGATGCGCCTGCCGACCCAACGCGAAGACTTGCCGGGTCACGAAGCGGAATTGGTCGCCGACAAAAATCACGGATGGACGTCAGGCGCCAATTGCCCGAGGTGTATTCGCGAATGAGCGCGATTGAGATACCGGACACGACGTGCCGCGCCCTGCCCGTCGACCCGCCAACCGAAACGGCCCCGCGTTGCATCATCGTCACCGGTCCACGGCACGCCGACAAAACCAGCTGGTTGAACGACACCATCCGAGCGCTGCGCGTGAACGACCCGGCCGCGCGCTGCGCCGTACTGACCGCCGAGGACGGCACGGCGACCGTCGAACGCCTCGCGAAAATCGCGCCACCGATCACAACACGCCGGGTTTATCTTCCCTGCCCGTGCTGCCCGGCCGCGGCGGATCTTCCCGGACACATTCGCGCGCTGGTCGACGTCAGTCAGCCCGACTGGCTCTTCATCGAGTTGCCGGTGCTGCCGGCGAGCGGACTGGTGGGCGAGTTTGATGCTGTGCTGGGCTGGGAGCGCGTGCTCGTGGTGTGTCTCGACGACCGCTGGGCCGAGGCCCGTCGACTGCACCGCTTCTCGCCGTTTCAGGCCAGCTTCATCGAGTCCGCCAATCAAGTGATCGAACCGCGACCGGTGGTTCGTGACTCTACCGCTCCATCATCGCAGGCCGGCGAAACGCCACCGACGATCGTCACGCTCGAGTGACGTTCCCGATGCTCTCATGGCGCCGAGTGGCGCGGCGCGCCGACGCATCCACCCGGCCAAGAACCAACGCACTTCTTCACGTATTACGTTACAATCGATCTGGTATGCGCTCCCGATCGCTAACATTGCGGGCGGGACGCCCGCACTCCCAGGAAGCATCGCGAAGGTTTTCGCAGCAGCGAAAACCTCAGCCTCGTCCCCCCCGGCTGCCACACGCCAGCCCGGCGCAGCCTACCGCGCCGGACCCCAGTGGCTGGTGAACGGGTAATAGACGAACAACGGCCGGCCGACCACGTCCTTGGCCGGCACGAAGCCCCAATAGCGTCCGTCCTGGCTGTTGCCGGAATTGTCACCGAGGGCGAAATAACGGCTCTTCGGCACCGTCATCGTCTCGCCGGCCTTCAAGTATCCACCAACATATGACGGCGGATTGAAATAGCCGCCGTATTTCCCGGCCCGCTTGGCGTTTTCGGAAAAGGCCAGCGCGCCGGTTATCGGACTCCCGTTGCGATACAGGACGGGCTCGCGAATCTCCAGCTTGTCGCCGGGCACGCCGACGAGCCGCTTGATGTAATACTGCTCCAGCTGTCCGCCCGTCCGGCCATCACGCATGAAATCGCTCTGAATGTGATCGGTGCGGAACACGAACCCCTGCCCGACCTTGGGCGGCATGAAGTGGTAGCTCACGCGGTCGACGAACAACTGGTCGCCGGTGATGATGTCGAATGAGAGGAACGGCTTTCCCTTTTCGGCGCGCCGTTCGAGCGTGATTGCGGCCAGACCGTTGGAAAATCCGCGCGGCGCCTGCTCCGCCAGCTTCGTGCGCTCCTCCAGGTTGATCCCGGTCGCTTCCGTGAACGCCCAATCGAAATCGAACTCCTCCGGCACCTGGATGCGCACCGGCTTGTCGTTCACGAACAGCGTGTATTCCCGGTTCGTGCTGGGGAAAATAAACCAGCTGCGCGCCGGCTTGAGTTCGTAATAAAGCCGGCCGCTGCCGCGCGCCACCGGTGCCGTGATCGTGCCCGATTCCGGCGCAACGAACTCCTTGTGCCGCGCACCAAAAAGCGCGAACCGGACTGCCGCCATTACGGGACCCGGCGCGTCGGCCGGATTCTTCCACACCTGCGGGGTCATGCCGTTATACGTCGGCCACATCGAGTTCGTCGGAATCTTGAACGGCTGCACGAAGTACGTGCGGATGCCGAGAATCACGATCGCGGCGACGAGGAAGAACTCGACGTTCTCCACCAGCGCCGATTTCGGATAAATCGCGCCGCCGGTCCGCCGCAGGACCTCTTCCAGCCGCTCGATGCCGATTTTCAGTTTTTCCGCTCCCGCGCGCTCCTTCATCAGCGCCTGCAATTCACCGATCCGCGACTGGAGTTCCCCCACCTGCGCAGGCACGAGGACGTCCCGCCGGTAATGGTAAACCTTTTCCGCGAGCTCGAGCCAGTTGCCCGCGTTCTCACGCATCTTTTTTTCCTGCGAAGCGAAAAAGCCGAACATGGGGTGATGGGTTAAGAATGTTGTCCGGCTCGATGCAATACCGGGCGACGTAGAAGTCGGAGTAACAGACGGTGTGAATAGTCGGTCATTCTGAGACAAGGAACCAGCGCCGAGTCGCGGGGTGGTCGCGCCAATGAACTTTCGCCAGCCGACTGTAGGAGCCCGCTTGCGGGCGATTTCACCGCGCGCCGACGGCTAATGGTTCGAATCGCCTGCAAGCAGGCTCCTACATCAGGCGCGTTCATCAGCAGCCGCGAAGAATGACAGGCCGGGGAAAGTTGCATGGGCGATCGGCGAAAGGAATGAACCGTCCGCTCAGTTCGTCTTCAGCACCCTGATGAACGCGTCCGACGGGATCGAGACCCGGCCGAACTGCTTCATCTTCTTTTTGCCCTCTTTCTGCTTGTCGAGGAGCTTCCGCTTCCGGCTGATGTCGCCGCCATAGCATTTTGCGGTCACGTCCTTCCGCATTTCCTTCACATTGTCGCGGGCGATGATCTTGCCGCCGATGGCAGCCTGGATCGCGACCTTGAACATCTGGGGCGGGATGATCTCGGCCAGCTTCTCGCAAAGCTCGCGTCCCTTCCCCTCGGCCTTTTCGCGGTGGACGATGCTCGCAAACGCGTCCACCGGGTCGCCGTTGACGAGGATTTCCATCTTCACGAGATCCGAGGTGCGGTATTCGCCGAGCTCGTAATCCATCGAGCCGTAGCCGTGCGTGACGCTCTTCAGCCGGTCATTGAAATCGACGAGGATTTCATTGAGCGGCAGGATGCACGTGAGCATCACGCGGGTGGCGTCGAGCGTGTCGGTGTGATCGAGCACGCCACGTTTTTCCATCACGAGCGCGAGGATGTCGCCCATTGAGTCGTTAGGGATGTGAATCGCGGCCTTGATCGTCGGTTCGCGGATTTCGAGGATCGTGCCGGGGTCCGGCAGGTTCACGGGGTTGTCGACCTCGATCATCTCGCCCCCGTGCTTCACCACGTGGTACACGACGCTTGGATACGTTGAAATGATGTCGACGTCGTGCTCGCGCCGGATCCGCTCCTGAATGATTTCCATGTGCAGCAGCCCGAGGAATCCGCAGCGGAAACCGAAGCCGAGCGCGACCGAGCTCTCCGAGGAGTAGACGAAGGCCGAATCGTTTAGCCGCAGCCGGCCGACCGCCGCCTTGAGCTTTTCGTAGTCCGAGGTGTCGACCGGATAGAGCCCGCAAAACACCATCGGCCGGACTTCCTTGTAACCCGGGAGCATTTGCGTTGCGGGCTTCGCTGACAGCGTGATCGTATCGCCGGTCTTGATTTCGGAGGGATCCTTGATGTTCGAGACGATGTAGCCGACATCGCCCGCGCCGAGCGCGCCGATTTTCGTCATCTTCGGCATGAACACGCCGACCTCCTTCACCTCCGATTTCACGCCGTTGCTCAGCAGCAGCATGAACTCGCCCGCCTTGATCACGCCGGAAAACACCCGCACATAGGAAATCACGCCGCGGTAGGCGTCATAGAGCGAATCGAACACCAGGGCGCGGGTTTGCGGATACTCCGTCCACCGGGGCGGCGGTACGCGCTGCACCACGGCTTCGAGAATTTCGACGATGCCGATGCCGGCCTTGCCGCTGGCGAGAATCGCCTCCTCGGCCGAGATGGCGAGGATGTCCTCGAGTTGCTTCAGGCACAGCTCGAGATTCGCGCTCGGCAGGTCGATCTTGTTGATCACCGGGATCACCTTGAGCTTCTGGGCGAAGGCGAGGTGCGCGTTCGCCACCGTCTGCGCCTCGACGCCCTGCGCCGCGTCAATCAGCAGCACCGCCCCTTCACAGGCCGCGAGGCTGCGCGAGACTTCGTAGGAGAAGTCCACGTGGCCCGGCGTATCCATGAGGTTGAGCTTGTAGTTGTGCCCATCCTTCGCCGGATACGTCATCGTGACCGGGTGCGACTTGATGGTGATGCCGCGCTCCTTCTCGAGGTCCATCGAGTCGAGGTGCTGTTCGGTCATCACGCGATGCGCGACGGTGTTGGTGTATTCGAGCAGCCGGTCTGAAAGCGTCGTTTTACCGTGGTCGACGTGCGCGATGATGCAGAAATTTCGGGTGTATTGGGCGGGCATCGTTCAGGCAGCGGCTACGTCGGCATACTCGGCAAAACTCTTCACCGCCCAGTTCTTGTCTGTGCGGCGGACCAATCCACTGAGCACTCCCCCCGGACCGAGTTCCCAGAATTCGCTGGCGCCGGCGGCGGCGGCGTTGCGCATGCAGTCTTCCCACAACACCGCGGACACCACCTGTTTGACCAGCGCCGCCTTGATCGCCGCGGGGTCGCTGAGCGCGTGGCCGGTGGTGTTGGTGAACACGGTGAATTTCGGCGCCGCGAATGGAATTTCCGCGAGCCAGGCGGCGAAGGCCACACGCGCCGGCTCCATCAGCCGCGAGTGGTACGCACCGGCAACTTTCAGCGGCATGATCTTTTTAATCCCGCGATCCTTGGCCGCCGCGAGTGCTGCATCCACTCTGGCCTTTTCGCCTGACACGATGATCTGTCCGGGAGCGTTGAAGTTCGCCGCCTCGATATCGAACTCGCGGCAAAGCTCATACACCTTCGCGCGCTCCTCGCCGATGATGGCGGCCATGCCCCCCGTGGTTTGCTCGCATGCCTGCTGCATCAGCCGGCCACGTTCCGCGACCACCCGCAACCCCGTCGAAAAATCGAACACGCCCGCGGCGCAACAAGCCGTGACTTCGCCCAGGCTCAGCCCGAGGGCGAACCGCGGTTCCCCGGCTGGCAACCGGCCGGCCTCACGCAACACCGTCAGCAGCGCGATCCCATGCACAAACAGCGCCGGCTGGCAGACTTTGGTCTGCGTCAGCTCGGACTCGGGTCCCTCGAAACTCACTTTGGCCAGGTCCCAGCCGAGGATTCGCCCGGCCTCCTCATAGAGCGAGCGCGCAGCCACGGAATGCTCGCTCAAGGAACGGCCCATGCCGACCTTTTGGGCACCCTGTCCTGCAAATAAAAGCGCCAATGCCATGGTGAAAACCGACAACAAAATCCCCCCCGGCAACGGAATCCAAGCCCTAAAAACGTTTCAGCGGCTTGAAATACTTTTCGTCGGTCTGCGGCTTCACGAAATCGGGCAGTTTTGATTTCGCGGGCGCAATGGGCGCGGACGCGGGCGGGGCGCTCATAATCGGTGCGGGGGCGGGCGGCGGCAGCTGCATGGCGGCACCCGCCGGCGAAGGCAGCGGCGCGGGTGGCGGTGAATTTAAGGCCTCGAGAAAAGGATTCTCCCGTGATGGCGGCGCCATGCCGGTCTTGTTGGGCGCAATTCCGGCCGCTGAAGCGGGATTGATTGAAGTTGCCGGGCCTTCGAGCCCGGTCGTGGTCAAGGCGCCGGCCACCGAGTGCGCCGTATCCGCCGGTCCGGCATTTTTCTGCAACGACGCGCCGAGCAGGGCATAGTCTTGCGGCGTCATCCAGCCGGCAAGATACGGGGTCAGCGGATTGAAGACGGTGCCGTCCTCCGGCCTGCGCTTCTCATCGTCCGGTGATCGTTGCGGTCCCCCATCGCGCGACTGCTCGCCGCCGCGTTCGATGTCGCCGTCGTTCCGTGCTTCACGTCCAAACCCATCCGGCTCGTCGTCTTCCTTTGATCCTTCGCTGGCATTGCCGCGGTCGCGGCCAATTTCCGTTTTGCCGCGGTTTTTTTCCATCGCTTCGACAAGCCAGTTTGCCGACTTGCCCGGCAGTTCGGGTTTTTTGGTCAGTATTTTCAGAGAGATGTCAGGGGTGCCGGAGTGCAGCTCCGGCATGGATACGCGTGGCATGGCCGCTCCGGGCTGCAGCGCAGCGTCGCGCGATGCCTTGATCAACTCGAGCTCGCGCTTGGCCGCCGTGATCGAGTCCTCCGCTGGCGCCGGGCGTGCCGGCGGCGGAGCTTTCTCCTCCGCCATTCCCATGGCAGCGCCAAGGAAGAACGCGATCGATGCACTGTGCCGGCACCACATCACGCGTTGGTAAGGATGAGCGGGAAAGATGCGACCGCGGAATTCACGCACGCGCACTACGTCTTGATGAAGATGCCCTTCAGGTTCATCTCGAGCTGCTGCGGGTTCGGCGAGTACTTGAGCCCGTCCTGCTTGCTGACCTTGCCCGCCTTGATCAGCCGGTAGATGTCCTTGTTGAACGAGAACGTGGCGGAGTCACCGCTGCTTTCCAGGAGGCCCTGGATCTTCTCGTTCTGGCCCTCGAGGATCAGGTTCCGCACCGTCGCATCGGCATTGAGGATTTCGTTCGCGGGTACACGCCCGCTGCCTTCCATGGTCGGGATCAGTTTCTGACAAATGAATCCGCGCAGCGTTCCCGCGATTGCGCGCCGCGCCTGCACGACCTCTTCCGCGGGGAAGAACTCGAAGAGCCGCGTCAGCGACTGCGCCACCGTGGCGGCGTGCATGGTGGAGAACACCAGGTGACCGGTTTCCGCGGCCGAGATCGCGGTCTCGAACGTCTCGCGGTCGCGCATTTCGCCGATGAGGATGATGTCCGGGTTTTGCCGCAACACCGCCTTGATCGCCAGGCCGAAGCTCGGCACGTCGAGCCCGATTTCGCGCTGCTGGAAAAGCGACTTGTCGTCCTGGAACGTGTACTCGATCGGGTCCTCGATCGTGACGATGTGCTTGTCGAGGTTCTGGTTAATCCAGTTCAACATCGCCGCCATCGTCGAGCTCTTGCCCGAACCCGTCGCGCCGCACACGAGCAGGATACCGTCCTTCGCTCCACACAGCTTGATCAGTCCCTCCTCCGTCGTGCCGAGTCCGAGCTGCCCGAAGTTCGGCACCGTGCTCTTGATGTGCCGCATCACGATGCTGACCAGCCCGCGTTGGTGGAACGCGTTCACGCGGAACCGGCCGACGCCGTCCGCCGAATAGGCGAAGTCCACCTGGCCCTCGTCATCCCACTTCTGTTTGAAAACCCGCGGCACGTGCTCGACCACGAACGCCTCGGCCTCGGGACACGTGATGGGGTCCATGTCCACCGGCTTCAATTTCCCCGCCAGCCGTACGTAGCCGGGCTTGTTCGACTTGATGATTACGTCGCTCACGCCGCTCTCCACGGCGAGCTTGAGCAGGTCGTTAATCATTTCGGTATGCGGTGTGATCGTGGTCATGGGAAAAAAGCGTTGCGGATTCCGTAATTCGCCCTGCTCTGTGCAGCAAGGCTTCATTGCTCATGAAACTACGTCCGTTGACCGGTACCATCACTGCGATCGCCACGCCGTTCCGCAACGGCGCGGTGGCTTATGACGACTTGAAGAGGCTCGTGGCGTTTCAGATCAAAGGCGGGATCAACGGACTTGTACCTGTGGGAACGACCGGTGAGTCGCCCACCCTGAGCTATGACGAGCACATGGAGGTGGTCCGTTTCGTGATTCGCGAGGCCCGCGGTCGCGTTCCGGTCATTGCCGGCACCGGCTCGAACTCGACCCACGAGGCAATCGAATTAACAAGGCTTTCACACGGTGCCGGCGCCGATGCGATGCTCGTGGTCGCGCCGTATTACAACAAGCCCAGCCAGGAGGGATTGTTTCGGCATTTTGCGGCGCTGGCCGAGGAGACCGACAAACCGATCATCCTCTACTCCATTCCCGGCCGGTGCGGCATCGAGATCAGCGTCGGCGTCGTCGAACGGCTGCGCTCGAAATACAATCATGTCCGGTGGATCAAGGAGGCGGGCGGCAGCGTCGATCGTGTCGATCAACTCAAGCAGGCGCTCGGCAGCGACATCACGGTCCTGAGCGGCGACGACTCACTCACGCTCCCGTTCATGGCCGTGGGCGCCGAAGGCGTCATCAGTGTGGCCTCGAACGTCTATGTGCGCGAAATCGTCCGGATGGTGAAGCTGGCACTCGCGAACAATTTTGCGCAGGCGGCGAAAATCCACCGCCGGTTGTATCCAGCTTTCAAGACGCTCTTCATCGAGCCGAACCCCGTCCCGATCAAGGTGGCGCTCCAACGCGCCGGGATCATCGCATCGGCGGAAGTGCGCTCGCCCTTGTGCGAGATGAGCGACGCGAATGCGAAGCTGCTCGAGAAGGTTCTCGCGAATCTGGATTGAGGCAGCTCCATGCGGTGGAACCGCGAGTGGACGCGAATAAATGCGAATCCCGGATCGAGCAAACAAGGACCTATGCCTCTCACAATCCTGATTAATGGCGCCAAGGGACGGATGGGAAATGCGGTCGCCGCTGCGGCGAAGGACATGGCCATCACCGTCGGGGGCGCCGTCGATGTCGGCGACGATCTCGCGGCCGCGGCTCGCGGCTGCGATGTGATCGTCGATTTCAGTTCGCATGCGGCAACGCGCAGCATGCTCGAAGCGGCGGTCGCGCAGCGAAAACCCGTCGTCCTCGGCACCACCGGCCACAGCGCCGCGGAAAAGAAGGAACTGCTCGCGCTGGCGGCAAAGATTCCATGCGTCTGGGCCGGAAACTTCTCCGTCGGCGTGAATATGCTCTTTGCGCTGACGCGCCGGGCCACGGCCGTGCTGGGCGCGGACTACGACACCGAAGTCGTGGAGATGCATCACCGGTTCAAGAAGGACGCGCCCAGCGGCACGGCCGCCCGGTTGCTCGAAATTATTCTCGAGGAGAGAAAGCTCACCGCGGACGCGTTGCGCCACGGCCGCGAAGGCATCACGGGTGAACGCAAGCCATCCGAGGTAGGCGTGCATGCGCTGCGCGGCGGCGACGTCGTCGGCGATCACACGGTGATTTTCGCCGCGCTCGGCGAGCGCGTTGAGCTCACACACAAGGCAAACGATCGCGGCATCTTTGCGCGCGGCGCCCTCCGCGCCGCCCAATGGGTCGTCAGCCAAGAGCCCGGCCTCTACGACATGCAGGATGTGCTGGCGCTAAAGTGAGCCCAAAGTGACGAGCGACAACGATCAGTGACGAGTGACAAGTGATGAGTGACGAGCTCAGGCATCCAAACCACCGGATGACTCGACCCGTCACTCGTCACTCTTCACTCATCACTGTCCGCGCATGGTCTCGTCTCGTCACTGGTCACTCGTCACTTATCACTCTCCGCACATGATCACCTCCATCCAGGGCCTTCTCACCGCCGCGACTCCGCTGCACGCGATTGTCGAGCTGAATGGCTTCGGCTACGAGGTGAACATTCCCGTCACCACGGCCGAGAAGCTGCCCTCGCCCGGTGCGACCGTGAAGCTGCACACGCACGTGATTTACCGCGAGGATGCGCAGACGCTTTACGGATTCGCCACCGCGGCGGAGCGCGATTTTTTCCGGCTGATGATCGAAAACGTCACCGGCGTCGGCCCGAAGCTGGCGCTGACGATCATGAGCCGGCTGGCGCTACCCTCGCTCGAGAGCGCGATTCGATTGGGCGACATCAACACGCTCGCGAAATGTCCGGGCATCGGGAAAAAAACCGCCGAACGGCTGGTCGTGGAATTGAAGGCGAAGGTCGGTGGCACCGATTCGGCGAGCACCAGTTTCGGTGACGCCGCCGCCGCGACCGGTCCAAGCACGCATCGCGACGCGGTCGCTGCGCTGATGGCGCTCGGCTACAAGGGCGCGGATGCGGATCAAGCCGTACGTCGGGCCGCGCTCGCGCTCGGTGCCGGCGCCACCACCGAGCAGCTGATCAAGAAGGCTCTCAGTTAGCAGCCCGCATTATCATCCGTCGGCGGCATTCCCCGCCGCGGATTGGGCAACAGCTGGTTTTGCTGTTTCAGCTGCGCGTTCATGCGGGCTGAAGGCAAAATGCGCCGGAGGCGCACAAGCCGCCACGGTTTACCCGCCTTCGGCGGGTTTTGCCCTAAGCCGGGAAATCACGAACGGCTGCCCCTGCATTGCCGGCACGTCCGCACATCTTCTGCTTCGCCGCCGGCGAGGGACGCAAAATTTCCCGGCTATCTTTGAAATTGGAACGCCGTCATCTCGACGTTCGCGTCGACCCGTTGCTGGCCGTTGTTGTACGTGCGGGGCTCGGTCCGCAGCGACGTCGAATGGGCGTCGAGCCGAAGCTGATTCGGATTCGTCAGCCGCGTCTGGATCGGCGCGAGTTGCACCTGTTCCATCCAGGCAAACTGGGCGGCGGCCTGTTCTGCCGCCACGCGCTGCAGGGCGTCCATTTGCGCGTTGCCGGTCAGGAATAGTTGATTGCTGACCAGCCCGCGTGAAACCGGCTGCTCGGTCGCGGGCGTGACCCTCACGGTATGAGCGATCGTGCGTGTCGCTGGCGTCGGTGTGGCGACGGCCGGATGCACCGCCCCGGGCTGCGCCACCTGCGGGGCCACTTCATTGTGGTTCGCCATGCTGGCGGCTTCGTGGCTGCGGCCTACGAATATGATGGCAACGCATGCCGCGGCGGCGACAACGGCACCGGCGGTATAAAAGTTCCCGGCCCGCGCGCGACGCTTCGCTCCCTCGAGATCGATCACCTTCGGATCGGGAATCGAAACCGGCTCGCTTTGGAATTCCTCCGCGAGCACTTTGCACGCCTTCTGCATGCGGCAGTAATCCTGGTAAATCCGGCGGCGCGCCGGATTGTTCTGCACCTCGGCCTCGAGCCGCGCCGCATCAGCCGCGGAAATCTCGTGGTCCAGATAGAGGTTGAGCAGCTCGATGAACTCGGAATCTTTCATTTGAAGTCCTCGCCGAGTTTGGAGCGCAGGCTTTCGCGTGCGCGCGCAATTCGGCTTTTCACGGTCCCGACGGAGATGCCGAGGATCTCGGCGATTTCTTCGTAGGACATGTTTTTTACGTTTCGCAAGATAAGAATCTCGCGGTGCTTGGTTGAAAGTCGCTCCATGCCGCGCCCGATCCGATCGATGAATTCCTGCGTGACCGTGATATCGTCGGGCGATTCGACTTCGGCGGGAATCATTTCGGCAAGAGTCATGTTATTCTCCGAGCTCACCGGTGCATCGATCGAAACCGACTGGTCGCGCTTTCGGCGCCACCAGTACCAGTACCGGTTGCGGGCCAGGTTGGTCGCGATCTGGTAGAGCCAGGTCGAAAAAGCCGAGTCCCCGCGGAAGTTCACCAACCCGCGGTGCGCACGGATAAACGCATCCTGCGTGACCTCTTCCGCGTCCTGCTGGTTGCGCAGAAGCTGGTGCACCATCGAATAGATGCGGTCCCAGTAGCGTGTAACCATTTCGTCAAACGCCGACTGGTCACCGCTTTTGAAACGGTCAACCAGCACTCGATCGAAGGCTACTTCCTGGGCTTTGGCAGACATGCGCTCTGCCTCGGTGTGATGGGTGTATTTTTGAATTGTTCCCACGATCTTAGGGAAGAGTCTGCATTACGCACCACGACAACGGCGGTCAATGGCGCCGCACCGTTCCCCAGGGAGAAATTTCTTGCAAACCGGTGTCGCGGAAACCCATTTTCGGCCCTCCCTCAGGAAGGGGGTCGATAGCTCAATGGTAGAGCAGCGTCCTTTTAAGTCGTTGGTTCTGGGTTCGAATCCCAGTCGACCCACCACCCCGCACCGTCTGCGTCTGCTCAACCGAATAAATGAAGCGCCTCGTCATCATCGAAGACCAAACCGCCATCCGCGAAATGTTGGTCGAAATCCTGCGGCTGGACGCAAATTACCAGCTCGTGGGCGAGGCGGGCGACGGCCAGTCCGCCGTGGCCATGTGCATGGAGGCGAGTCCGGACGTGTGCGTGCTGGACGCGAAGCTGCCCGGGCTGAACGGCGTCGATATTCTGCGACGGATCAGCAAGAAACTGCCGCAGATGCGGGTACTGGTGTTTTCCGGCCACGAAAATCCCGTACTCGTCCGCGAGATGCTGGAGGCGGGCGCGCACGGGTTCGTCGAAAAGACGGCGGGATTGTTCGAGTTCAAGAAAGGGCTCGAGACGGTGGCCAACGGCGGCACCTACTTCGGGCCCGCGGTCGCGGCGCTGTTACGCAACGTGGTGGCGAACCCCGCCACGAGCAGCGCGCCTGATTTCCTGACCGATCGCGAGCGCGAGATTCTGCAGCTGGTGGCGGAGAGCCACAGCACGAAGGAAATCGCGGCAAAACTCGGGATCAGCGTGAAGACGGTCGACAATCACCGCACGAACCTGATGCGAAAACTCAACCTTCACGACGTGGCGAGCCTGACGCGCTATGCGCTCGAGGTCGGGTTGATCGAGCCGAAGAAAACGGTCTGAGCAGGTGCCCGCATCCGCGCCGTTGAACTTTGATCATTGGATCTTCTCTGGAGCTTTCGAACTTGGAGCCTGGATCTTCCGACCTGCAGGCGGTCGTGAGCCCGAATTTCGCGCCGCGGCGCACGTGCGCAACTTTCAGTTGGTCGGCTAAAAGCCTTGCGACGGGGGCCCGGTTTGCGCAATAGGTCTTTCCCAGCGTCCCGCCACTTTCCTCTCATGAAACTTGCCTCGCACAAACTTTCTCTCGTCGTCGCCAGCGCTGCCCTTGTCTTCGCCGGCTGCACCAAGAAGCCGACCCGTCCGGATCCGGCGTCCACGGTGCTGGGACCCTCCATGGGTGTTGGAACGGGCACGGACTCGTCGATGCCGGTGGGCGTGATCGTCAATCCCGACGCGCCGGGACTGACGCAGCGGACCGGCGACTGGAACGATCTCGGCCAGAACCGTACCGCGCTGAAGGACCAGGCGGTCTATTTCGACTTCGATCAATCGGCGATCAAGCCGGCTGAGCGGGCGAAGCTCAAAGTCGCCAAGGAGTACCTCGACAAGAATCCGGGCTATCGCGTCGTGCTCGAGGGCCACTGCGACTGGCGCGGTACGGCCGAATACAATCTTGGCCTGGGTGATCGCCGCGCCAACTCGGTGAAAAAATACCTGCAGTCGCTCGGCGTCCCGGCGGACCGGGTCGAGACGATCTCGAAGGGCAGCCTCGAGGCGAACAAGGACGGCGGCGATGCGGTGTGGGCGAAAGACCGCCGCGTCGATCTCGTCGTGGTCAATCCTACCGCGACCACCCCCGCGGCCGGTCGGATGCCGGGCGCGCTCTGAGGCGCAACAACATTCTGAATACGCAAACGCCGCGGATGCCCCGCGGCGTTTTTTTTCAGGTTCCGCGCGGACGCGGAACCTTCGCCACCGCGGCGAGAATCCTTCGCGTCGTCTCGATGCCTTTTTTCATCACCTCGAGGCTGAACCCCTCGTTCGGCGCGTGCAGGTTGTCCTCGGGCAGGAACAACCCGAACATCACCGAGTCGAGCCCGGTGACACGCTTGATTTCGGCGATGATCGGCACGCTGCCGCCCTCGCGCAAATAGACCGGCGGGCGTCCCCAGATTTCGGCTACAGCCTGGTCGGTGGCGCGGAACGCGCGCGCCAGTACCGGCGATTGATCCTTCGGCGTGTTGGAGCGATCCGGCGGCACGACGATGTAGGGATCGCCCTTGTGCTGGTCGACAAACGCGACCTTCACGGCCTTCGGGGTCCGGGCTCGAATCGTGTCCATCACCAGCTTCTTGATCCGGTCCGGCTGCTGGTTCGGGACGAGCCGGCAGCTCAGCTTGGCGAAAGCCTTGCTCGGAATCACCGTCTTCGTCCCCTCCCCCTGGTAACCCCCGCCAATGCCGTTGATCTCGAGCGTCGGCTGGAAACGCACGGATTCGAAGGGTGAGAAACCCGACGTGGTGTAGAAGTGATCGATGCCGAGGAATTCCGCGTAGGCCTTCTCATCGCCGCCGAGTTTTTTCAGTTCCTCGCGCTCCCACGGATGGACGTCGAGCACGTCGTCGTAGAATCCCGGCACGTTCACCCGTCCATCCGGCGTGTGCAGCGAAGCGAGGATTTCGGCGAGCGCCTGAATCGGATTTAGCAATACGCCGCCGTGGAGGCCGGAGTGGAGATCGCTCTTCGCGCCCGTGATGTGGACATCGAACAGTGCCAGGCCCCGCAGCCCGCAGGTGATCACGACCTGCTCCGCATTTGGCAGCGCCGTGTCCGAGAGGTAAACGAAATCCGCCTCGCGCAGCTTGTCCGCGTAGCGTTCGAGAAATTTCGGGAAACTCGGGCTGCCCATCTCCTCCTCGCCTTCGATCAGGAAGGTGATCCGCAGCGGGATTTTCGGGTTGGCCTCGAGCAGCTGCGCGACCGCGGTGATGTTGGTCATCAGCGGCCCCTTGTTGTCCGCCGTGCCGCGCCCGTAGATTCGGCTGCCGATGATCGTGGGCTCAAACGCCGGCGTTTTCCAGAGTTCGAGCGGGTCGGCGGGCTGCACGTCGTAGTGTCCGTAGATCACGACGTGCGGCCACGACGGGTCGCCCTCACGCTGCGCAAAGATAATCGGGTGCAGCTCCGTCTTCACCACCTCCACCTTGAAACCAAGCGAGCCGAGCAGCCCGGCGACAAACTCCTGCGCGCCCTTCATCCCGTCGCGAAATTGCGAATCCGTGGAGATGCTCGGGAAGCGAACGAACTCCTTTAGTTTCTCAACCGGATCAAACATCCGGAAACCGTGGCGCATAACTGTGCCGCGCGCCAATCGGAAAAGGACTCCGCGCTGCGCGCGCGACCGGCCGCCTCATCCGCAAGGGGTTTGCCGCATCGCGCGGGTGCCTGCCGCCTGGTTCGACCTGGGAGCGCGGGCGTCTCGCCCGCAATTCATATCCGGATACCGACTCGGTTTTCGACGGTTGCGGTTGCGGGCGGGACGCCCGCGCTCCCGGGAAGACAACCTACTGATTCTTCCCGCGGTTCTGCTCGTAGATGGGCAGCACCTGCGGCATCAGCGCCTGGAGGTCGGCGATCCGCTTCTGATCCGGCGGATGAGTCGAGAGCAGTGCGGCCATCGACCCGCCGCCGCCGCTGTTTTTCTGCGCGACCATTTTCTGCCAGAATGAAATAGAGGCCCGTGGATCGTAACCCGCCCGTGCCGCATACATCGCACCCATCCGATCGGCTTCGCTCTCGTTGCCGCGCGAATGCGGCAGCACGCGGCCGAGCGTCGCGGCTCCGCCATAGGCGAGATCGAACAGCTGTCGTTTCTCCGCGTCCGTCTTCGCCTCCACCACCGCGCCGCCGAGTTCCCCCAACCCCGCAAGCACCATCGCCTCGGACATCCGCTCGGCGCCATGCCGCGCCGTCACATGACCAATCTCGTGCCCAATGACGGTCGCGAGTTCGTCGTCGCTCGAGACCAGTTGCAGCAGCCCCGCATAAACGCCGACCTTTCCGCCGGGCAGCGCGAATGCGTTCACGTCTTTCGACTCGAACACGACAAATTCCCACTTCGCGTCCGGTATCTCACTGCCGACGGCGCGCGCGATGCGCTGGCCGACGCGGCGGACACGTTCGTTGGCGGCCGGGTCGGCCGAGACTTTTTCCTTCTGTCGAATCTCCGTGAACGACTGCTCGCCGAGCGTCGTCTCCTGGCCCGCCGAAAGCAGCACGAGCGATTTCCGACCCGTGACCGGGTTCGTGTAACATGCCGCCAATGCGAGCAGCGCCGCGGCAAGTCCGGCGAGCTGAAGTCGCCGGCGCAATCGTAGAAGATGGGGGTGCATGCTCGTTCGCTCCACCTGCGGACCGTTTTTGGAGCCGGAGGTTCGACAGATTTCCCCGGATGCCGGCAGAGTCAAACGCCACCGGGGCCGTTCCCGTCAACGTGCGACGCCACAGCGCACCGCAGGCGACGGTTGCCCGCGCAGCGGATCCTGGCGAGGCGCCCTGGTGCAGCTGCTTTCCCACTGCTTCCACCGGAGAGCCCGTCAACGGCGCATCGCTCAGTGCTTAAAGTGCCGGCTGCCGGTGAATACCATCGTCATGCCGCGCTCGTTCGCCGCCGCAATCACCTCGGCATCGCGTATTGCACCACCGGGCTGAATCGCCGCGGTCGCGCCCGCATCGGCGGCCGCAATAAGTCCATCGGCAAAAGGAAACAGCGCCTCGCTCGCGACGACCGAACCGTGCAGGTCGAGCCCCGCCTCGCCGGCCTTCCAAACCGCGATGCGCGAGCTGTCGACCCGCGCCATCTGGCCGGCGCCGATCCCCAGCGTTTGCTCGCCGCGGCAGTAGACGATCGAGTTCGACTTCACGTGCTTCCCGATCTTCCAGCCGAACATCATCGCCGCCCATTCCTCCTTCGTCGGTTCGCGTTTCGTGACCACCTTGAACTCGGCGACATTCCCGAGCGTGCGGTCGCGGTCCTGCACCAGCACGCCGCCGATCACCGACCGGATTTCCTGCAGGGCGCCGCTGCCCTCCAACCCTGAGCCCGTCGAAGGGCTGCCAGACGTCGCCACCATCAGCCGGAGGTTTTTCTTTTTCCCGAAAATCGCGAGCGCCTCATCGCTGAACCGCGGCGCGATGATCACCTCGGTGAAAATCTCCGCGATCGCCGCCGCGAGCCGGCCATCGAGCGTCTGGTTGACAATGATGATGCCGCCAAACGGAGCCTGCCGGTCCGTCGCGTACGCCTTTTCCCACGCCTCGAGCAGCGAGTCGGCGCTCGCGGCGCCACACGGATTGGTGTGCTTGAGAATCGCGACCGTCGGACGTTCGAATTCGCCGATGAGGTACGTCGCGGCCGTGATATCCAGAATGTTGTTATACGACAGCTCCTTTCCCTGGAGCTGCCGGAAATGCTCGTGAAACGTGCCGTAAAGCGCCGCCTTCTGGTGCGGGTTTTCGCCGTAGCGCAGCGACTGCGCTTTTTTCCAGGACAGCGTCAGCGTGGCGGGAAACCCGCTCATCGCCTCGATGTCCGGCTCGGCCGCCTGTGCCTCGAGATAACGCGCAATCGCGGCATCGTAGCTTGCCGTCCGCTGGAAAACTTTCCGCGCCAGCCGGCGGCGCAACTCGGCCAGCTTTGCCGGTTCCCCTGCCTCCGCCGCGAACGCGGCCAGAACGGGTTGGTAGTCCGCCGGGTCGCAGACGACGGTGACGCTCTCGTGATTCTTCGCCGCACTCCGCAGCATGGAGGGGCCGCCGATGTCGATATTCTCGAGCGCCTCCTCGAAATGCGCGCCGGGTTTCGCCACGGTTTGCTCGAACGGATACAGGTTCACCACCACCAGATCGATGAGCGCGATGCCGTTCTGCCGCGCCTGCGCCAGATGCTCCGGCTTGTCGCGGCGGCAAAGTAATCCGCCGTGGATTTTCGGATGCAGGGTCTTCACACGACCCTCCATGATTTCGGGGAAGCCGGTGTGCTGGCTCACCTCCGTGACCGGCAGGCCCTTTTCGGCAAGCATCCTCGCCGTGCCGCCGGTGGAGAGCAGCGTGTACCCGTGTACGCGGACCAGCGCGGTGGCGAATTCGAGAAGACCAGTTTTGTCCGAGACGGAAAGAAGCGCGAGTTTGCCCATGTGGTGAAGAAGAGACCAGGGACTAGGGACCAGAGACTAGAGACCACAGGTCCACCGCACGCGATGACAAGAACCGAATCGTGGGAAGTATTCTTCGCCGCCCGGCAGTCGTGTGGCCCTTTGTCCCTAGTCCCTGGTCCCTCATCCCCCATCATCCCGCTTGCTGTGCGGACAAACCCGGGTCTCTTTCCGCCGTGTCTAGCTCGTCCGAACTCCCCGGTCTGACGGCCAGCCTCGACAAACTCTGCTATCACCACGGCGGAGCGAGCCTGCCGCCGGACAAACCGCATGCGTTCGTCTACTTCATCACCATCCGGAACGGCTCGGATCGCGCCGTGACGCTGCTCGGGCGGAAATGGGTCGTCGTGCACAACGACGGCACGCGGCTGGTGATCGAAGGCGACAAAATCGTGGGCGAAACGCCGCACCTGGCTCCGGGCGAGCAATTCTCCTACAACAGCTATCACGTGACGGGGGTCGACGCCTCCGCGCACGGCAGCTTCCATGGCGTCGACGAACTTGGGAACAAGGTCCACGTCATGCTCGCGCCCTTCGAGATGAACATTCCCCGCGGCTGAGCTTTTTGCTTCGCAAAAAGCTAGTCTTTAGGTTTTCGCCAAGCGAAAACCTTGTTCATGAAGCTCACTGACTTGAACCGCGATGGTGGCATTGGTGCCAACTCGCTGTTCATCCAACTCGGCGACCTCAATATTCTCGTGGATTGCGGACTTAACCCGAAGCGGGTTGGTCGCGTCGCCGCGCCCGACACGACCCGGCTGCGCGGCGTAACGCTGGATTTGATTATCATCACGCACTGCCACCTCGATCACATCGGGAGCCTGCCGGTGATCATGCGGGAGCAGCCGAATACGCCGGTGATCATGAGCACTTCCAGCCGGATGCTGATCGAGCGGATGCTGCACAATTCGGCGAACGTCATGATGCGGCAGCGCGAGGAGGAGAACATCCCGGATTACCCGCTGTTCACCCACGAGGAGATCGATCGCTGTGCGCGCCGCCTGACCGGGCTGCCGTTCGGCCATGCGAAACATTTCCGGGGCGCAAAGGACGACATCGAGATCACCCTTCATGGCGCGGGGCATGTCGCCGGCGCCGTCGGGGTGGAAATCCGCCACAAGCACCGCCATATCTTTTTCACCGGTGACGTGCTGTTCGAGCCGCAGCGCACGCTCGCGCCCGCCAAGTTTCCCGCCGGGCATTTCGACACGCTGGTGATGGAAACCACCCGCGGCACCACCGAGCGGCCGCTGGGCAAGGAACGGGTGAACGAAGTCGGCCGGCTGATCGCCAGCATCAACGACACCATCCAGCGAGGCGGCTCCGCGCTGATTCCGGTGTTCGCCCTTGGCCGGATGCAGGAGGTGTTCGCCATCCTGCACGATGCGCGGAAGTTCGGCCGGCTGGTCGACTGCCCAATCTATGCCTCGGGGCTCGGCGTCGATCTGGCGGATTACTACGACGAGATCACGCGAAAGACGCAGCACGCGCAGTTCAATCGCTCGATCCTGAAGGACCTGCGGGTCAAGCCGACGCCGCGAAAAATCGCCCCCGGCGAAGATCGGCAGGAGAACGCGCTCTACGTCGTGAGCTCGGGCATGATGGTCGCGAACACGCCGAGTTACGCGCTGGCATCGGGCCTTGTCGGCCACGCGCGCAACACGATCGCGTTCGTCGGTTATTGCGACCCGGAAACGCCCGGCGGACAGTTGCTCGCCACGAAACCCGGTGACGATTTCCTCTTCGCCGCCGCCAATGTGAAGGTGAAAATCAAGGCGCGCATCGAGCGCTTCGAGATGAGCGGCCACGCCGATCGCGAGGAACTGGTGGAATTCGCCGTGCAAACCGGCGCGCGCAGCATCGTCCTGACGCACGGTGATCCGCCGGCGCGCGCGTGGTTCCTGGAGCAGCTCACGCAAAAGCTGCCATCCGCGCAGGTACTCGATCCGGTCCCTTTGCAGACGTATCAGGTGTAGCACCCTGGGAGCGCGGGCGTCTCGCCCGCACCGCGTCGAAGCTGCCACCGCTGAGATTCGCCGCCGGAAATGGCGATTGGGCAGCAGCGCTCCACCGTGGCGGCTCTTATCGTTCTCGTTCTCTTTCTCTTAATCTTTCTCTTCGTCCTCGCCTGCCGCCGGCGCCGCGGCGGGAGAACGAGAACGATTACGAGAACGATTCAGGCGCAGTCGGCCGAGTTCACCTCCGCTGCTTGCGAGTGGCTGCGGCATCCTTGCCGCAGATCCTGTGGATGTACGGTCGCCGCTCACCAACTGCGGCTGGAAGCCGCAGCCACCTCCGATCCGATCGAAACGACGAGCTCCGTTCTCGTTCCTCATTCGAGAACGAACTGAATCGTATTTCCGCCCGATACGCTGCAGTTCCGGCTACCGCGCCGCCGGCAACTTCATCAGCTCGCCCAGCCGTTCACACATCGCCGGACTCCCAGCCACGTAGATGATCGGACCCATTCTCAAATTGAACACCCGCAGTGGCAGCTGCTCGCCATTCAGGAAACGTACTTCGCCGCCCGCCGCGCGCACCAGCGGAATCGCCGCCGCGAGATCCCATATCTTCACGTTGTAGTCGACGCAGCCGTCCAGGATTCCAGCCGCGACATACGCGAGGTGCAGGGTCGCACTGCCGAGCCCGCGGATCTTGAAATTCGAAACCACCCCCGTCGCCAGCGGCATCAGCGACTTGTCGAACGGGCTGTGGAATCCAATAAGCGTTTCGCGCGTGACCGCCGCGGTGCTGACGCGCGTCGCCCGCTCGCCGTCATGCACGCCGAATCCGGGCCCGCCATGCATGAGCGTGCGGCGGCTGTGGTCATAAATGACGCCATACACCGGCTCGCCATTTTCGCAGAGCGCCAGGCTGATCGCGCAGTGGGGAATCCCGAGCGCGAAGTTATTCGTGCCATCGATCGGATCGAGCACCCAGGAGTACCCGGCCCGCACGGGAATGGGCGCCGAGGTGTCGATGAGTTCCTCGCTGAAAAACTGGTCGGCGCCGAACTGCCTCTCGAGGTCGCGAAAAATTCCCTCGGAGATCGCGACATCAACCGCCGTCACCCGCGTGCCGTCGTGTTTCCACTTGCTCTCCGCACGGCCAAATTCCCTGTGCAACAAATCCGCCTGCGCCAGCACGGACCGCTTGGCAGCTTCAATCCGGCTCTGGAGGTCAGGCGACAACGACATGATCGCCCGCGAATGGACGCGAATCGCCGCGAATGACCAATCAAAAACCGCTTAACCGCGAATGGACGCGAATGAACGCGAATCAAAACCAATCACGAGCGGCTGGAACACACAGATGAACTTTCCCCTTTGTCATGCTGAGCGTAGCGAAGCATCCAGTGGCGCGGCCGGTTGCGGGCGTGGTGCTGGATTTTTCCCATGTGCTCGACTCAGGGTCAGAATGACAAACAACGACGTTCATTGGCAGCGAAGCGAAGGATCAGCAGCGCGTCCGCAGTCGTCCATCCGGTTGGATCCTTCACTTCGCTCAGGATGATACGCACCAACCTGAAAACGAATCGTGCCCTTCCTCCATTCGCGTTCATTCGCGTCCATTCGCGGTTAACCTCCGCGTCTTTTTCGCATCCCTTCGCGATTGCTTACTCGTAGTCGTACAGATTCGGGTCCCGACGTGGCGCGGTTCGCCTCACCTTGAACCGGTGCTTGGGCTCCTTCGGGTCGGCCGGTGGCGCGCCCTCGCCACCCATGCCTTCGCCATACGGGTCGTCCATTCCGCCCGCGCCCTCCTCGCCGCCGCCAAGTTGTTCCTCGAGCGAATCGGGATCGGCGCCCTCCTCCAGCTTGCGCACGACCTCCTCCATCTCACCGTCGATTCTCTCGCCCGTGAGTTCGGACATCCGCCGCATCATCCGCGCCATCGCCTTCGGATCGTTTTCGTCGATGCTCGAGAACTCCTTTTCCATCGCGCCCATCGCCGCCTCCATCCGCGCGTCCTCCGTGGGATCCGCGCCCGCGCCGGCATCCGGTTTCTTTTCGGCTGATTCATCCTTCGCGCCTCCGCTGGTGATGGCGAAGGCCGACACCACCTTCCGCATGCGAAACGACGCGTGGGCGGGACATTTCGGGACCGACTGACCCTGCGCCAGCGTCTTCGCGTAGAACTGGTAGATCGTGTGATTGTCCGGGCAGTAATACTCGTAGATAGGCATCGCGACCGGAATTAGGAAGGTCTTGGCCGTTTGGCAAGCTGGTGCCCGTGCCGGACGACGGCGGAGCGACCACCCTCGTTCAACTTGTCCAGGACGCTGGCCAGGCGCCGGCGCTTTTCCTCTTCTTCGGCAAACATCTCCAGCTGAACCCCGCCCTCCTCCACCCCCGAGAATCGCACACTGATCAGCCGCAGCGGCCGGCGTTTAGTCCATGCGGCCCGAAGCAGCGGCGCCACCAGCGGGTAAAACGGCGCCTCCAGATCCGTGGCTGTATCCAAAGTTCGCGCATGCGATTCCTGGCTGAAATCCGGATACCGAATCTTGACGGTCATGGTGCGCACGCGTTTGCCATCGCCGCGGATGGCCGGAAGCAGTTCGTCAATCATCCGCTTGGCCACCCGCTCAATCTCGCCAAAGTCGCTGATGTCGCGACCGAACGTCTCCTGCTGCGAATAACTCTTCGCGTCGTCGTGCTCCGTCTCGACCGGACGGTCGTCCTCGCCGCGCGCGATCGCGGTCATGTCGCGCCAGCCATCGCCGAAGATTGCCTGCAACTCGCGTTCGTTCCGCTCGAGCACGTCGCGCACCAGCCGGATGCCGTGACGCTGCACCAGCGTTTCCTCGGTCTTCGGCCCCACTCCGGGCAGCTTGCCGACCGGCAGCGGTGCCAGGAATTCCGCCTCCGTGCCGGGCGGCACGACGACGAACCCCCGCGGCTTGCGCAGTTTCGACGCGATTTGCGCCACGAGTTTGTTGATCGCCAGGCCGAACGAAACCGGGATCTGCAGTTCGTCCCAAATCCGCTGCTGGAGCGCGTGCACCTTGCGCTCGAGTTCGGCGACGTCTTTGAACCCGCAGGGCCCGAGGTCCAAATAACCCTCGTCGATCGAGTTGCGCTGCACGATGGGCGTCAGTGTCTCGCACACGTCGAACATCTGCCGCGAGACCTTGCTATAGAGGCCGGAGGTATGCGGCAGCATGATGAGGTCGGGGCAGACCTTCAGGGCACGCTGCGTCGGCATCGGCGTATACACGCCGCACGCTCGTGCTTCGTAGCTGGCCGACGAAATGATGCCGCGCTCTCGGCCGCCGACGGCGCATTTCGTGCCACGCAACTCGGGCTTGAGCGCGAGCTCGCACGACACGAAAAATGCGTCGGCGTCGAGATGTGCGATATGGGGAAGAACTTGCGGCACGTTCAAAGCACGGGGCAGTGCATGCTCAACGCGGTGTGGCCCTTGTCCGCAACGGGCCGGCGGTTTCGTTGCCCGGTGGCTCGCCCAGCGAGACGCTCTCCGGCGCAAACGTATTTGAAATTTACACTCGTATTCATCCGAGATGGTGCTTCGCTTGCGTTCGCGAGTACCGCTTTCATGTCTGTCCCCAGTCTTCCCTGATGCTCCTGATTGCGATTTTTTGCGTCATCATCCTGCTGATGTGCTTTGTGTGCTATAGCGGCGAGGGCAAAAGCTGACGGGCTGAATTCGACATTGCCCGGCCACGGTGTGGTCGCAATCTCGCGCGCATGGGACGTCAATGGCTCCACGCGAAACGTGCGATCGTCAACCTGAAGAAAGGCCAGGTTGTCCAGAAGCTCGTCAAGGAAATCACCGTCGCCGCCAAGCTTGGCGGGGCGGATATCGATGCGAATGCGCGGCTTTACGCCGCGGTGGAAAAAGCGAAAAAGGCGAGCGTCACGCGTGACGTCATCCAGCGCGCGATCAACAAGGGCGGCGGGGTCGGCGGCGACAGCTCCGCGCTCGAGCACGTGGTGTATGAAGGTTACGCGCCGCACAAGGTCCCGGTAATCGTCGAGGTGATGACAGACAACCACAACCGCACGGCGGGCGACCTGCGCGTGCTGTTCAAGAAGGGCCAGCTCGCCGGAGCGGGCAGCAACAAGTTTCTCTTCGACCACCCCGGGATCGTCGAGGCGCATCATCCCGATCCGGCATCAGACTTGGAGGCGGCCGCGATCGAGGCGGGAGCGAACGAGTTCGAGCCGCTGAGCTCGGAACAAAACGATGACATCCCCGCCGGGCATGCGGCCGCGCGATTCCTCACCGACCGCACGGGCGTGCACGCCGCAGTCACGTGGTTGAAGAACAACGGCTGGAGCGTGATCACCGCGGAACTCGGGTACGTCGCCAAAATGTATCCGACGCTGGATGAGACACAGCGCGCCGAGGTCGGCGAATTTCTCCAGGCGATCGACGAACACGAGGACGTCCAGCGCGTTTGGGCCGCGGTGAAGTAGCGGCGCCAGGCGGCGCACATATCGGTTTCATCGAACCGATCGCGTGTTCGTTGCGCCGCGCAAAGGGCAAGGGGCGAAGAGCGAGGAGCAAATACCGGTCGTGCAGGTCCGCAAAGTGGCTGCGGCTTCCAGCCGCAGATTCGTACGGTTGCTCATTCTGCAACTCGCACCGTCCCCTTTCCGTTCACGCCTTCCGAAACAGCATTTCCCTCGACGGTTCGCGGCCGTGGCCGGTCAGCACGATTCGGTCCGGGAGAATCTTCGCGGTGGCAAACCCGGTCGTGTTCGCCGTCTCGACCATGCCGCGCATCGTCAGGCAGGGAACGCCCTTGTGCTCGGCAAACGCGCCGGCGTGATTGTGACCGTTCAACCAGGCGACGACATTTGGGTTCCGATCGAGCGCCGCGAGCAGCGCGTCCGCGTTCCAGATGTTGTGGGCGCCGGCCGGTGCGATCGGATGATGCGCCAGCACGATAACCCTCTTCCGCCCGGCGCGCGCCGCGGCACACGTGCGTTCGAACCACGAGAGTTGCGCCGGCCCAATCGCGCCATTCCACGTCTGCGCCTGCCGGCGCTTCGCCGCTTTTTGCAGCTTCAATTCCGCCTCCGCCGCGGCGCGCTCAGCCGTTCCAGCCCGGTGCGCATACGTGCTGACGTCATTCGTATCGAGCACCACGAATTGAATTTCGCCCTGCACAAACGTGCCGTATCGCGCCCGCATGCCCAGCCGGCCCGGAACCTTCGGCTTCATCTCGTCGAGCACCTCAAAGTCATGGTTTCCCAGGAGCTGATGCCACGCGTGCCGGCTGCGACCGAGCGGTTTCATCATGGCGTCGAAACTTTTCCACTCGCGGTCGATCAGGTCGCCGAGGTGCGCGCAGAACGCCAGGTCGCGTCCGTTGAAATGCTCGACCGCGTCCTCCAGCCGCGTCAGTCCGGCGCGATAATACCGCGTCCCGTGCGGTTCGATGTCGGCATATTGCGCATCGGCCACCAGTCCGATTTCGAAGCCGTTGGTCATTGCCGCGCGGGCTACGTGCGGCGCAGATACCGCCATCGCGGCCGCCGTGCCCAAGAATTTCCGGCGCGTGAGGACGGTTTTCATCAGCGGACGATTACTCGCACGATCTCTTCTCGTCCAGATCGGTTCTGCCGGCGTGCCGGCGGCCGTCGCGAAGTGCCTTCGCACTGTTCGTCCGGCCGGCTGCAGGCGCCGGCACGCCGGCTCCGCTTTGGTTTTAACGTATTACGTTAAAACCCAGCCCGCGTTTCGCGTGAAGTTGCTACCGGCCATCCCACGGAAATGACAGCGTCGGTGCAGCCGCGAAGCGTTTCATGGCGAGCGTAAGCGTGGCGCCGGCGCCGGGCGCGAGACGCACCGAGAACGCGCGGCCGGCGACGCGCTCCGTATGACCATTCCACGCGACCGACTCGAATCGATGCTCACCATACGCTCCCGCCTGCACCATGACAGTCCGCGATTCCGTGGCATTCAGGTTCACCAGCGTCACCGTCGTGCTGCGATCGTCGAGTTTGGACACGAGGGCGCCGACATCCTCCGGCAAACCCGCGCGGCGGCGAACTGGATCGAAATAACGCAGCCGCGAGAACAACAGGCCGCCGTCACGTCCCGGCACCAATCCGCCGAGCATCAGTTGCGTGAGCGCACTGATGGTCGCGGGATTGTAGCCCATCATATTATCCGCGAGCCGCTTTTCCGGCGGCGTGTCGTCCCGGCGCATGGCGTCGATGCGGCGTGCCACGGTCGCGAGATCGCGGCGAAGCGCCGTCTCCGGAAAATTGCCGTCACGTCCCTCGAGGAACGAAATCCAGGCGTCGTTACCCACCCGCGCCCGATCGTCGTCGCGCATCGTGGCATACCAGAGGTCCAGTGCGCCCACATTCCAACGCTGGCGCTGCCATCCATACCATCCGTCGGGTCCGCACATGCTCGGATACTCCCGGCCCGCGGCCGATTCACGGCCGTGCGAGTTGACGGCGTCCATCATCGTGCGCCAGGCGTCGTGATACTTGCGGTCGCCGCTGACGAGCAGCGCGTTGTTGAACCCGACCATCGCCCGCGGAATCCGGTTGCGATTTTCCCGCCGGCCGTGAACGGGATTCATCGGACTGAATCCCCAGCCGTACGCATTGCCCCACCATTTGTTCTCGGGTCCGCCGATTTTTTCATCGAGGTCGACAAAACTCGGGATGATTCCGCGGTTCGCTCTCATCCGGTCGAGCCAGGCATCCATGTAGCCCACGACCCACTGCCAGTATTTGACGTCACCGGTTGCCAGATACGCGGTGGTCGGCAGCGTCGTGGCAACAAGGTTGAGGAAATGATCGCCGACCACGTCGGTATACTCCGCGTAATGGGCGAGAAACTGCGCGAACGTGGTCTCCCCGTGCAGCGCGACAAATCCGCCGACATCGAAGGGATCGCCAACCCAGTCGAGCGCGGTCGCCGGCCGGAGCAGCGGGCCGCGGCTGCCGTTGATCATGCTGCGGATCAATTTGTGCCGCGGATCGTAGTTCGTGATGGCCGGATCCTCCGCCATGTAGAAACCGGCGAAACGGCGCGCCCGGTTCAGGAACGCGGGGTCGCCGGGAATCGACAGGCCCATGCGGTTGAACAACTGCAAGCCTTCACCGTGGTGCATCCAGTCCGACTGGGCGGAAAACTCCAGGTAGTACATTCCCTCGCGGCCGGCGGGCACGTCAGCCGTCCGTGCCTCCGTGTACTGCCGCAGCAAGCCCTCGTGGCCGCGGACAAACATCTCGCGAATGGCATCATTGCCGCCGAGGGCGTGGAGTTCGGGCCAGCCGTTGAAGTTTTCGAACGCGTCGTCCGGCCCGTCGTTCGCGCCCCAGCGGATGAAGCACTGGAGATAACCGCGCGCGTCGAAGTATTTCTGGAAAAACTCGCGGCACGCCGGTGCCTGCGCCGCGAGTAATTCGCGCTCGAGCCTGGCCCAGGCTGGCGGTGCCATCGGGGTGTCGATCGTGAGCGGCGGAGTCGACTCGGCCGCGAGTGCCAGGCCGACTGAAGCGGCGGCCGCCGTGAGGGCGATGATACGAGAGCGCGCAAACATGGGGCGCGAAGATCTTCGATGGTGGGAGCCCGAACGCGAGTCGGAAGAGAAGCGCGAAGAGCGCCGAAAGGGACTCTTCCCATGGTCGCTTCCTCGACTCGCTGGCGCCCGTCGCCACGAAAGCTGACTCCTTCCACTCGCTCACACTCGCAGCCACGAACTCGATCTCACACGGCGCACGGTAGCTACGAGCGTGAGCGAGCGGCCTACTTCGGGCCCGCTTGCCGCCAGCGTTTCAATGCCTGGCCGGTCAGCGACGAGGCGCAGGCTTCGAGGTCCTTCCTCGTTCCCGCGAATATCAAATCGCCACCTTCTCGGCCGCCGCCGGGCCCGAGATCCACCACCCAGTCCGCCAGGTTGATGACGTCGAGGTTGTGCTCGATGATGATGACCGAGTTGCCGGCATCGCGCAGCTTGAACAGCAAATCCATCAGCTTCTGGATGTCCGTCCAGTGCAGCCCCGTCGTGGGCTCGTCGAGGATGTAGAGCGTTGAGCCTTGCTGCCGTTTGCTGAGCTCGAGTGACAGCTTGATCCGCTGCGCCTCGCCGCCCGAAAGCGTCGTGGCCGACTGGCCGAGCGTCAGGTAGCCGAGTCCGACGGCATCGAGCGTCTCGAGTTTGTCGATCACGCGGGGGATATTTCGAAAGAGCCGGATCGCCTCGCGCACCGTCATGTCGAGCACGTCGGCGATCGAGTGGCCGTGAAATTTGATCTCGAGTGTTTCGCGGTTGAACCGCCGTCCGGCGCAGCTCGGACACGGCGCGTACGCATCGGGCATGAACTGCATGTCGAGCTTGATCACGCCATCGCCCTGGCATCGCTCGCACCGGCCGCCGCGCACGTTGAAGGAGAACCGGCTCGCCTTGTAGCCGCGGACTTTCGCGAGCGGCACCTGGGCATACAAGTCGCGCAGCATCGGCAGCAGGTCGACGTAGCTCGCCGGATTCGAGCGCGGGCTGCGGCCGATCGGCTCCTGGTCCACCTGCACCAGCTTCTCGAAGAAATCCAGATTCTCGATCTGCCGGTGCGCAGCCGGAATCGACTTCGCGCCATTGAGCTTGCGCGCGGCCTGCGCCGCCAGGATGTCGAGCACGAGCGTGCTCTTGCCCGAGCCGCTGACACCGGTGACGCATGTGAGCAGCCCGAGCGGAAACCGCACATCGATCCCGCGCAGGTTGTTCGCCCGGGCTTCGCGCACCGTCAGCCAGGCGCCGTCCGTCTCCTTCAGTTTCGCATCGCGAATCACGCCGAGCTTGCGCGCGAGGTACGGTCCCGTGCGCGAGACTTTCGCCGGCAGCTGCATGCAGGCCGCGGGCGGACCTTGAAACAACAGCTGCCCGCCCTCGATCCCCGCTTCGGGGCCCAGTTCGATCAATTCGTCCGCGACGCGCATCGTGTCCTCGTCGTGCTCGACCACGATGACGGTGTTGCCGCGATCGCGCAGCGCGAGGACGGTGTCGAGCAGCTTCTGGTTGTCGTGCGGATGCAGTCCGATGCTCGGCTCATCGAGAACGTAAATCACGCCGACGAGCCCCATCCCGAGCTGGGTCGCCAGCCGAACGCGCTGCGACTCACCGCCGGACAGCGTGCCGTAATCACGCTCGAGCGTCAGGTAACCAAGACCCGTCTCAAGCAGGAAGTGCAGTCGTTGCTCAATCCCCGTCACGACATCGCACACCGCGTCGGTCGCGCCGTGCACGGCGACGAGTTCACGCGCGAACGAGTGCGCCTCGCCAATGTCGAATGCCATGAATTGGGGAAAGGTGATCGACTGCGGATTTCGGATTTCGGATTTCGGATTCTCGGCAACCGACCCAGCCGGCGACAGCGATGGCTCGTCCAATCCGCAATCCGAAATCCGCAATCCGCAATTTACCCGGACGGCGCCGCTGCGCGCGTTGAGCCGCGTGCCGTGGCATTCCGGGCACTCGCCGCTGATCATGAACGTCGTGAGCCGCGCCCGGAATCCCTCGCTGTCGGTGTGACGAAAACTCTCCTCGAGATCGCCGATAATCCCGGCAAACGACATCGCCTTGGGTTCGCGCATGCGTCGCAACTTAAACGCGAATTGCCGCTCCCCGGCGCCGCGCAACAGAATCTCGCGCGTTTCCGCCGGAAGCTTTTTCCACGGCGTGTCCGGATCGAACGGCAGCTGCTCCGCCAGCTGCTTCAGCATCGCATTATGTTTGATGATCAGATTTTTTCCGCCGATCCGCCACGGTTTGATGGCGCCCTCGCGCACCGATTTGTCCGGATCCGCCACGATCAGTTCGGGCACGAAGCGCAGCTTGCGGCCGAGCCCGTCGCACGTGGGACACGCGCCCTCGCGGTGATTGAACGAGAAATGCCGCGGCGTGAGTTTCTCGAACACGTCACCACAAACTTCACACGCCAGCGACTGGCTCAGCGCGATCTCGCGCCACGGGGCCTCGGCGGATTTCTGCGTCAGCACCATGGCGCGGTCGCGGCCTTCGCGAAACGCCAGTTCGAGCGAGTCGGCGATTCGGCTTCGCTGGTCCAGTGTCGCCACCAGCCGGTCCACGACCAGGTCAACCGCCACCTCCTTCGTGCCGGTGGGCAGGTCTCGCGTATCGTCGAGCGATTTGATCTCCCCATCGAGCCGCACGCGCTGGAAGCCGCGTTGCCGCAGCCGCGGCAGCTCCTCGCGCAGCACGCTCGGCTTCGCCGCCAGCAGGGGCGCAAGCAGCATGATCCGCTCGCCCACGCATTCGGCGAGGACACGTTGCACATTGTCGTCGAGCGAGCGCTGCACCACGCGGCCTCCGTCCTTCGGGCAATGCGGCTGGCCGATCAATGCCCAGAGCAGCTGCGCGTAGTCGGCAATCTCGGTCGCGGTGGCAATCGTGCTGCGCGGTCCGCCCCCGCCGGTGCGCTGCTCGATCGCGAGGACGGGTGAAAGCCCGTGGATGAAATCGACGTCGGGCCGCTTGAGTTGGTCGAGCACCTGGCGCGCCTGCGTGCTGAGCGACTCGATGTACTTCCGGTAGCCCTCGGCGTAGATGGTGTCGAACGCGAGCGACGATTTGCCCGAACCGCTCGGACCGGTGATCACGACGAGCTTCCCGCGCGGAATCCGGAGCTCGAGGTTCTTCAGGTTATGCTCCCGCGCACCTTTGATGTGAATATGGGTGGCGGGATGCATTGGTCGAACACGCAACTTTGCGCAAAAGCACTGCACGTCAAAGCCGGATACACGCACGAACGCGGAGCGTGTCGTCCAATTCGCTCTTGCGCCGGAAGGTTCCGCGTCGTTTCTGTTGCGGCCAGTTTCAACCTGCCACGTCGAAACCCTGAACCTGACTCGAGTTTCCCGCCGCGGGAGAAATCCGCCGGGGCACCCCTCATCGCGCAATCTTCATGAAAGTTCAAACGCCCTCCCCTGTCGTTGTCCTGCTGATTCGCGCGGTTGCCGTTGCCGGCGTGATCGCCGTCCTCGCCCCGGCTCCCGTGCGCGCGCTCCAGTTTTCGCACGGCGAACTGAAGGGGAGCTTCGACAGCACGCTTTCATTTGGCGGGCTGTACCGGCTGAAGGATCCGAACCCGATGTTCTACGGCACGAGCAACACGTTCGGCGGTGTGCCCGGCCAGCAGAACTCGGTGAACACGGACGACGGCAACCTCAACTACGACAAGGGCTGGGTTTCCCACCTGCTCAAGGGCACGCATGAACTCGAGGTGCGTTACGGCGACTTCGGCGCGCTCGCCCGCGGTTACTGGTTCAAGGATTTCGAAATGGATGACACCCTGCGCACGCCGCTGTCGGAGCAGGCGCGGGACAAGGCGGTGCGCGGCGCCGCCCTGCTGGATCTCTATGCCCGGGGAAAATTCATGGTGGGCGCGAGCATGCCGCTGGAGCTGCGGGTCGGCCGGCAGGTGCTGAGCCTGGGGGAAAGCACGTTCATCCCGAACGGTATCAACATCGTGAATTCGGTCGATATCTCGAAGCTGCGCGTCCCCGGCTCCGAGCTGAAGGAGGCGCTGCTGCCCGTGAACATGGTGAAGGCCTCGCTCGGGTTGAACCAATACGTGACGGTCGAACCGTTCTGGCTGCTCGAATTCCGGCGCAACGAGCTCGAGCCGGCCGGGACCTATTTCTCGACCAATGATTTTGCCACGCGGGGCGGCAACGCCGTCTGGCTCGGTTTCGGCAGCATACCGGACCGCGGCAGCCCGTACGGCGACATCCCGCGCGATCTCGATCGCGAAGGCGGCAACTTCAACCAGTACGGCCTCGCCACGCGCGTACTCGCGCCCGGCCTGAACAACACCGAGCTCGGATTCTACTACGCGCGTTATCACAGCCGGTCGCCCGTGATCAGCGCCCGCACACCGGCCGTGGCGATTAGCCCGGCGTTGGTGCAGGCGACGGCGAGCACGCTGGCGCAGCTGTCGCTCGCCCCCGCGATGATCGCCGCCGGATTCCCGCCCGCCAATGTGCCGGCGGCGCTCACGACGCTCCTCGGCGCGGCGCTCACGGGCGTGCCGGCGAGTGCGCTGCCCGCCAACCTTCAGCCGTTCTACCCCGCCGCCGCCCAGATCGCGCGCGGCGCCGGCCAGATCGGGCTGCTCACCGCCGCGAAGACCGGCCGCTATTTCACCGAGTACCCCGAGGGGTTGAACATGTTCGGGACCAGCTTCAACACGGCGCTGGGCAAGTCCGGCATCTCCTGGCAGGGCGAGGTCTCACTGAAAAACGACGTGCCGCTCCAGGTCGATGACGTCGAGCTGCTCTTCGCCGCGTTGTCGACGCTGGCGCCGCAGTTTGGGGCCAACAACCAGATCGGCAATTTTCTCGGCCAGTACGGCCGTGAGATCCCGGGATACCGGCGGCACAAGGTGTGGACCGCGCAGACGACGCTGACGAAAGTGTTCGGCCCAATGCTGGGCTCGCAGCAGTTCACCCTGCTGGGCGAGGTGGGCGGCGTGTGGGCGAACCTGCCCTCGAAGGATGTCCTGCGCTACGACGGCGCCGGGACATTCACCGCCGGCAGCCAGGCGACGATGAATGGCGCCGGCTTTCCGCAATTAGTCGCGACGCCCTATGACGCATTCGCCGACCGCTTTTCGTGGGGCTACCAGGTGCTCGGCCGGCTGGAATACAACAACATCTTTCCGAACGTGACCCTCTTCCCGACGGTGGCGTTTACCCACGACGTGCGCGGCAACACGCCGCTGCCGCTCGGCAATTACGTGCGCGGCCGCAAGAGCATCAACGTCGCGCTGGAGTTCAGCTATCGGAACGCGTGGTCGTTCGAGCTGCGGTATGTGAACTACAACGGCGCCGGCCGCTTCAACCTCCTCGGCGACCGCGATTATTTCGCGAGCACGATCAAATACTCCTTCTGAGCCCCTCTGGCGGACCCCATCCGCCCCCCGCGATCTTCGTCACCATGAAAAAACTTTCATTCCTCCTCGTGCTCTCCTCGCTGCCGGTGTACGCCGCCGTGAGTGAGGCTGACGCCGGCAAGCTCGGCCGGGAGCTGACCCCGCTCGGCGCCCAGGCCGCCGGAAACGCCGACGGCTCGATCCCCGCGTGGTCCGGCGGCATCACGACTCCACCGGCCGGATACAAACCCGGCATGCACCACCCGGACCCGTTTTCCGCCGACCAGCCGGCCGCGACCATCACGGCGGCAAACGCGGCGCAATACGAGGGCCGGCTCACCGCCGGTCACCTCGCGGTGCTCAAGGCGTATCCAACCTACAAGCTCATGCTCTATCCGACGCGCCGCAGCGCCTCGAATCCGTCGCGGGTGTACGAGGCGACGCGCAAGAACGCGACGACCGCCCAGCTGGTCGCCGGCGGCAACGGTGTGACTGGCGCGATCGTCGGCGTGCCTTTTCCACTCCCGCAAAACGGGCTGGAGGTAGTCTGGAATTTCCTGACCCGCTATCGCGGTGTCGCCGCCGTCCGGCGGATCGACCAGGCGGCGGTGGAGCGCGGCGGCGGCTACCAGCTCGTGAAATTCGAGGACGAGTTTCTCTTCAACTACGCGCGGCCGGACATCAGCCCGAAGGAGCTCGAGGACAGCAACACCCTCGTGTTCTTCAAGCAGGCGACGCTCGCGCCGGCGCGGCTGGCCGGCACCATCCTCCTCGCCCAGGAGACGCTCAACCAGGTGAGGGAGCCGCGGCGGGCCTGGGTCTACAACACCGGCCGCCGCCGCGTGACGCGCGCGCCCAATGTCGCCTACGACAACCCGGGCACCAACGCCGACGGCCAGCGCACGAGCGACCAGTTCGACATGTACAATGGCGCTCCCGATCGCTACGAGTGGACGCTGGTGGGCAAGAAGGAAATCATCGTCCCGTACAATTCGTATCGGCTGCACAGCGACAAGCTGAAGTACACCGACATCCTGAAGCCCCACCACATCAACCCGGACCTCGCGCGCTACGAATTGCACCGCGTCTGGGTGGTGGAGGGCCGGATCAAGCCCGGCACGAGCCACCTCTACGCCCGCCGCACCTTCTACTTCGACGAGGACAGCTGGCAGATGCTCGCCGCCGATCAATACGATCGCCGCGGCGAGATGTGGCGCGTGTCCGAGGCGCACTGTATCAACTATTACGATGCACAGACTTTCTGGAGCACCCTCGAAGTCCATATCGACCTGCAAAATGGCCGCTACCTGGCCCTCGGGCTGGATAACGAGAACAAGATGTATGATTTTACCGTCAAGCGGACGCCGGCCGATTACACCCCGGAATCGCTTCGCCGCGAAGGTCTCCGCTAGAACCGCCCTGCGCGCGGCGTGGCTGGGGCTGATCTTGAGTGCCGGGGCCTGCGGCGCCAGCGAGCGCCCGGGACTGCTGCTGGACGGTGCAGTGGCCGGCCGGGACATCATTGTGGTCGGCGAACGCGGTGCGATTTTCCGCTCCGCCGACAACGGCCGCACGTGGGAGCGGGCCGCTTCACTGATGGCGTCTACACTCACGGGCATCAGCTTTGCCGGGGACGCGAAGCATGGCTGGGTGGTCGGCCATGAGGCCTTGATCGTGGCGAGCGCCGATGGCGGCCGCAGCTGGCAGCAGCAATACAAGGGGGCCAATCCGGAGGAATCGTTCCTGGATGTGCTCGCGCTCGATGCGCACCGCGCGATCGCGGTGGGCGCGTACGGATTGCTCGCTGATACCAGCGACGGCGGAGCTACCTGGCACAAGCGCAAGGTCATCGACGATGATTATCACTTGAACCGCATCACCCGCGGTCCGGGCGGCACCCTCTACATTGCGGGCGAGCACGGGACGCTGCTGCGTTCCACGGACGAAGGCGCGCAATGGACGCGAATCGCGGCGCCGTACGAGGGCTCCTTCTACGGTATCCTGCCGCTCGATCCGCACCGGTTGCTTGCCCACGGGCTGCGCGGCCACGTGTATCGATCAACCGATGACGGGCAATCATGGGAACGCGTGGCCACCCCGCAGCCGGTGTTGCTCGCGGCCGCGCTCCGGCTCAAGAGCAATGACATCGTGCTCGCCGGCCAGGCCCGCGGTCTCCTCGTGAGCCGCGATTTCGGCCGTTCGTTCGCCGCCTGCACCGAACTCACCACTGCCGTCGCCGAATTGCTGGAACTGCCCGATGGCACCGTGCTCGCGCTGGGCGAATCCGGCGCGGCCATCCTTTCCCTCACCCCGCGATGAGCGCCTGCCACCGGGGAGCGCGGGCGTCCCGCCCGCAACCGCTCGGAGCGGGCCGGAGGCCTGCGCTCCCGGGAAAACGCCGTTTCTTCCGGTCCGGGGTAAACGCGTTTGCGCATGGGGCGGCGTGGAAACGGCCAGGTCGCGCCCGTCGATGAACCGCACGCTCGAACGCTTCACCACCTGGATGTTCCGGTTCCGCACGCCGCTGGTGTGCGGCTTCGCGCTGCTCACCGCCGGCATGGCGTGGTTCGCGTATCACCTTCGGATGGACGCCAGCTTCGAAAAGTCGCTGCCAACCGATCACCCGTTCATCCAGACCTTCAGCCGCCACCAAAGCCAGTTCGGCGGCGCGAATCGCGTGCTGGTCGCGCTCGTCGCCCGCCGCGGCGATATGTTCACGCCGGAATTTTTCGCCGAACTCAAGCGTGTCACCGACGAGGTCATGTTCCTGCCCGCGGTCGATCGCCCGCAGGTGCAGTCGCTGTTTACCCCGAACGTGCGGTACATCGAAGTGGTCGAGGACGGCTTCGCCGGCGGCAACGTCGTCCCGGCCGATTTCACCCCGACGCCAGAAAATTTCGTCCGCGTCCGCGAAAACATCATCAAGTCCGGCACGCTCGGGCTGCTCGTCGCCAACGATTTCACCGGCGCGATTGTCAGCGCGCATCTGCTCGGAAGCGATCCGCGCAGCGGTGAACAAATCGATTACACCCGCGTTGCGGAGGGACTCGAGGCCATCCGGCAGCGCGTGGAGCGCGACACCCACGGCGCCATCGGTGTTCACATCATCGGCTTCGCGAAAATCATCGGTGACGTGAGTGACGCCGCCCGCGGCGTCCTGATGCTGTTCGCCCTGTCGGTCGTGGTGACCGCGCTGCTGGTGTGGAACTATGCGGGGCGCTGGAAACTCGCGGCGGCTCCGATCGTATGTTCGCTCGTCGCCGTGGTCTGGCAGCTCGGCGGACTGACCGCGCTCGGCTACGGCATCGATCCGTTTTCGATTCTCGTGCCGTTTCTCGTGTTCGCCATCGGCGTCAGCCATGGCGTGCAGAAGATCTGCACGTTTCGCAACGAGATGTTCAAGGGCCACGACGGTCCCACCGCTGCTCGATTCGCGTTCATGCAGTTGATCGTTCCCGGCATCGTGGCGCTCGCGACCGACACGGTGGGATTCCTGACCATGCTCGTGATCAAGATTCCGGTGATTCAGGAGCTCGCGATCACGGCCAGCCTCGGCGTCAGCGTGATCACGATCACCAACTTCTTCCTGCTGCCGATCATCCTTTCGTATCTTCATCTGCCCCCTTCGTACGCCCAATGGGTCGTCGCGAAACGCGCCCGGGGCGATGCGTTCTGGGAGCGGCTCGCGCGGGGCATGCAGCCCAAGCCGTCGCTCGTGATCATGATTGCGGCCGGCCTCCTCGGTGCGTGGGCGTATTGGAAGAGTGGACAGGTGCGGATCGGCGACGCGCACGCGGGCGTGCCGGAGCTCCGGCCGCATTCACGCTACAACGAGGATTCGCGCGTCATCACCTCGAAGTTCAGCATCGGCATCGACATTCTCACCGTGGTCGTCGAGGCGATCCCGAATGGCTGTGTCGATTACGACGTCCTCACCTTGATGGATCAGTTCGAGGGCGATCTTCGCTCCGTGCCGGGCGTCCAGTCCGTCATGTCGCTCGTGGACGTCGCCAAGATCGTCAATGCCGGATACAGCGAGGGTTCACTGAAGTGGCGGATTATTCCGCGGAACCCGCAGGCGCTCGCCCAGGCTGTGGCGCCGATCGAGACCTCGACGGGGTTGCTCAATGCCGAGGGCACCGTGATGCCAATCCAGATTTTTCTGGCCGACCACAAAGCGGAGACGCTGCGCGCCGTCACCGACGCGACGAAGGTCTTTGCGGCCGCGCACCCGTCGCCCAAGGCAACTTTCCGGCTCGCGAGCGGCAACGCGGGAGTCATGGCCGCCACCAACGAAGTCGTGGCCGCGGCGGAGCGGCCGATTCTGCTGTGGGTGTTCGGCACCATCATCGCGCTGTGCCTGATCACGTTCCGCTCCGTGCGCGCCGCCCTCTGCATCGTGCTGCCGCTGGCATTGGTGAGCTTCCTCGCCTATGCGCTGATGGTGTATCTCGGCATTGGATTGAAGACGTCGACCCTGCCGGTGGTCGCGCTCGGCGTCGGCATCGGCGTGGATTACGGGATCTACATTTTTGCCCGGCTGCATGGGGCGCTCGAGGCCGGCGAGTATTTCGAGGACGCGATGTTTTCGGCCCTGAAGGACACGGGCGCCGCCGTCGTGCTCACGGGGCTGACCCTCGCCATCGGCGTCAGCACCTGGATTTTCTCGGATCTCAAATTCCAGGCTGACATGGGCCTCCTCCTCACGTTCATGTTCCTCGTGAACATGCTCGGCGCGATTATTCTGCTCCCCGCCATGGCGCGCTGGTTCTGGCGGCATCACACCGGCCGCACCGCCGTGCCGTTCCCGATGCGGCGGAAATAGCTGTACTCATCCAATTCAACCGCGAATGGACACGAATCGACACGAATGAATACCAAGCCAGGCCGAGGATTTTAGACCACGCACTGCATGGTGGGCTGCAATCGCAACTGCGGATTTCCTCCCTTCCCCTGAAATTGGCGTTCATTCGCGTCCATTCGCGGTTCCTCTTCTGGTCGGCTGCCTCCGTGGCACCCGCGCTTTGCCGGTGAGGCAAAGCCGCCCCACTGCCTCCCTCCCTTTGATTTCCGAAAGATAAGCGAAGATTAGCGGCTAAAAAAAACTCCTTTGCTCCGGCCCCGCCGGCCGGATGCCGCCGCGCAAAAACACTGGCGTCCGCCCCCTGGCCGCGTTTTTGTCGGGGCGACTGTCCTTCATTTCATCGTGCCCGACGCCCCCCCCACCCCGATTTTAACTGACAGCCAGCGCCGCATGGTGGGTTCCGCGCTGACGCTGCTCGCGTTCCTCGGCTCCGTCGCGCTGCTCATCCTTGCCGTCATCGTGCTCGGCCGGCTGCTCGTGTTTTTTTCCAACGTGCTCTGGCCGCTGGCAGTGGCGGGCGTGATCGCGCTGATCATGCGGCCAATCGTGGAGTGGCTCCAGCGGCGGATGAAGTGGCGCCGGCTCGCCGCCGTCATCGCGCTCTACGTCGTGTTCGTCCTGCTTGTTACCGGCGCGCTCATCCTGCTGCTCCCGCCGCTGATCGATCAGCTGATTAATTTCGTTGGCTACGTGCCCACGCTGTGGACGAGCTCAGTGACCTGGGTTGAGGCGCACTACCCGCAATGGGTCGAACTGATACAACGGCACCTCGAGAACCCCAGCATCCGGAAAGCCGTCGATGCCGTGGCGATCGAGAGCAAGACGCTGTTCAGCCACGCCGTTCCATCCTTGCGCGCGGCTTTCGGCGGCGTGCTCGATGTTTTCGCGTTCCTCACCCACCTCGCGATCATCCCCGTCTATTTGTTTTTCTTCCTGCTCATGCGCGGCGAGCCGACGCGAAATCTTGGCACCCATTTCCCCTTCCTGCGGCCGAGCGTGCGTGACGATGTCGTGTTTCTCGCCAGCGAGTTTGTGTCGATTATCGAGGCGTTCTTCCGCGGCCAGTTGTTGATTGGACTCTGCATGGGTGTCCTGTTCGCGATCGGCTTCAGCGTGATCGGGCTGAAGTTCGGGCTCTTCATCGGCATCGCGCTGGGAATCCTCAACATCGTGCCCTATCTCGGCACCATCCTCGGCCTCGCGGTCTCCCTTCCGCTCGCGTTCTTCCAGCCCGGCGGCGGCTGGCAGCTCGTTGGCCTTGTTCTCCTGGTCAAGGCGATCGTGCAGTGCATCGAGAGCTGGGTTCTCACCCCGAAGATCATGGGGCATCACACCGGACTGCATCCGGTCGTCATCATCGTCGCGATATTTTTCTGGGGCACCGCGTTTGGCGGCATCCTCGGGATGCTGCTCGCCGTGCCGCTGACGGCGTTTTTCGTCACCGCCTGGCGGCTGGTGAAGTGGAAGTATTTCCGCGCCGCGAATGTCTGAGCCAATCAGCTGTTAACCGCGAATAGACGCGAATCGACGCGAATGAAGAGATCCTATCGGGAACGCGGGATCCCTTCGCCTGCCTTTCAAATTCGCGTCTATTCGCGTTCATTCGCGGTTCTTCTTTGGCTTGGATATGCCTGAATTCCGCCGACCGCCTGAGGAATGCGCCAACTGCGGCGCGGAGATACCGCGCGGCGCGAAGGCGTGCCCGGAGTGCGGCGCGGATGAACGTACGGGCTGGCGCGAAACGACGTTTACGATGGCGTTGAATTGCCAGAGGAAACCCCGGGTGGGCGGCTTTCCGACCATCGGACGGCACGAAACGTGAACGGCATTTCGTGGTACTGGTGGGCGGTTGGCATCGCGATCCTCGTTCTCTTCGGCCTCGCCACACTGGCGCTGCGTTGACGCACCTGGTTGCGACGCGCTCCCCGCCAGCTGCCAGCGCGACGGCGGCCCGCTCCGGCCCGACCGGGCGGGTCGTTGACATTTCAACCAGTTCAACCAGTTTCTGCCCATGAGTGAATCGGTTGAGGAGATTGGTGCCTTCGAGGCGAAGACGAAGCTGTCTTCGCTCCTGGCGCAGGTGGAAAAAGGCAGAAGCTTCTATATCACCAAGCACGGACGCCGCGTCGCCGAGGTGCGGCCCGTGATGAAGAAACGTCCGCGCCGCGTTTTTGGCTGCGGCAAGGGCACGGTCCGTTACGTCGCGCCAAATTTCGATGCGCCGCTGGACGAGTTCAACGAATACAAGTGAGCCGGCTGTTGATCGACACCCACGCCCTCCTTTGGTTTGCCGCCGGGGATCGACAGCTTTCCACGTCTGCCCGCGAGGGCATTGCCGATCCCGCCAACAATGTATTCGTCAGCCATGCCAGCGTGTGGGAGATGGCGATCAAAATGAGCCTCGGCAAACTGAGGCTCGATCGCGAGCTCGCCCGCTGGCTGAACCGCTACGCCGCCGGCAATGGATTTGATTTTCTACCGATTTCGCTCTCGCACCTGACGGAAGTTGCCGGCTTGCCGCACCATCACGGCGATCCCTTCGACCGACTGTTGGTGACCCAGTGCGTCCTCGAAAACATGCCACTTGTAAGCCGCGACCCGGTATTCGACGCGTATGGGATCAAGCGAGTCTGGTAGATTGAGGCGGCAAAAGAATTGCGGGCGAGGACGACCGCGCTCCCGGGAATTTCTCCTGCCCGCTTGAGCTTCGGGCACATCGTCCAATGCTTCTCGTTTCCCATGGCCTGGCAGGTCGAATTTCGCGCGGGGGTCTGGCTGCCTCAAATCGAGTGGTGGCTCGACGCGCATTTTCCCGTGGCGCGGTCGTTTGTGTCGCACGCCCATTCCGATCACATCGCGCCGCATGGCGAAATCCTCTGCTCGGCCGGAACTTCGCGGCTGATGCGCGCCCGGATGGGCGGCGAGCGGATCGAGCACGTGCTGCCATTCGGTCAAACCGAGCGGCTCACGGTCGATAGCGCGATCACGCTTCACCCGGCGGGACACATCTTCGGTTCGGCCCAGAGCCTCCTCGCGCACGAGGCGCACGGCACGCTGCTGTACACCGGTGATTTCAAGCTGCGGCCGGGCCGTTCGTCCGAAGTCTGTGCCACCCCGCGCGCTGATGTGCTCATCATGGAGACGACGTTCGGCCGGCCCCATTATGTGTTCCCGCCGACCGAGCAGGTGCTCCGTGACATCGCGGGTTTCTGCCACTCGGCGCTCGACGACGGCGAAACGCCCGTACTTTTCGGATACAGCCTGGGCAAGAGCCAGGAACTGCTGTGCGGGCTGGCGGACGCGAAGCTGCCGGTGATGCTGCATCCGCAGACGTTTCGATTGACGAGAATCTACGAGACGCTCGGCATCGGGTTTCCCGATTACCGCGACTTCTCCGCCGCCGAGGTCGCCGGCCACGTGGTGATTTGTCCGCCGCAGGCGAACAACTCCAGCTTCCTGCGCCAGATCACGAAGCGGCGCACGGCCGTCGTTACCGGCTGGGCGATGGATCCCGGGGTGATCTACCGGTATCAATGCGATGCCGCGTTTCCACTTTCCGACCACGCCGACTTCCCCGACCTGCTGCGGTTCGTCGAAGCGGTGCAACCGACGCGCGTGCTCACGCTGCATGGGTTCGCGCAGGAGTTCGCGCAAACCCTTCGCGCGCGCGGGCTGGAGGCGTGGGCGATCGGCGAGGACAACCAGCTCGAGCTGGGCATCGCGAGTCGCGGCGGTGTTGTGCCTGTCGCCGTCGCGGAGGGCGCGCGAAATGCCTGCGCCACTCCCAACGCACCGTCGAATTGCTTCTCGCGGTTTGCGGACGTCGCCGAACAGGTCAAAGCGACACCGAAGAAGCTCGGGAAAATCGAACTGCTCCGCACCTACCTCGCCGAACTCTCGGCCGACGACGCCGCACTCGCGGCGCTGTACTTCACCGCGCGTCCGTTTCCGCAATCGGCGAATCTCGTCCTCACCATGGGCTGGGCCGTGATCAAGCGCGCGGTGCTCGACGTCGCCGGGATGACCGAAGCGGATTATCGCGCCGCGTATCACCGTTTCGAGGACGCGGGTGATGCGGCCGAGGCACTCCTGGGCGGCCGCACGCCATCGGCCGGGACGACGCTCGCGGCAATCGCGTCGTTTTTTGCCCGCATCGCGGCTGCACGCGGTCCCGTGGCCAAGCTTGATCTCCTCCAGGCCCAGCTGGCGCAGCTCTCCGCGCCGGAGGCGAAGTACCTGGTGAAAATCGTCACCGGCGATCTGCGGATCGGTCTGAAGGAGGGCCTGGTCGAGGAAGCGATCGCCGCGGCCTCGGGCCAGCCGCTCGAGCGGGTCCGCGAAGCCAATATGCTTTCCGGCGACATCGCGGACGTCACGCGGGCCGCACGCAACAACAGCCTGGATGCGATCCAGCTGCACGTGTTCAACCCGCTCCAGTTCATGCTCGCCAGTCCCGAGCCCAGCGCGGAGTCGATCCTCGAGCGGCTGACGCCGCCCGTGTGGCTGGAGGAGAAATACGATGGGATTCGCTGCCAGCTGCACAAACAGGGCGAACGAATCGAGCTCTACTCGCGCGACCTGAAGCGAATCACCGGACAGTTTCCGGACCTCGTTCGCGCCGCCGCTTCGCTTCCCGGCGATTTGATCGGCGATGGCGAACTGCTCGCCTGGCGCGAAGGCCGGGCGCTGCCGTTCTCTGAATTGCAGAAACGGCTCGGTCGGAAGGGCGACGACTTCTTTCTCGGCGCCGAGATTCCGGTTTCGATTTCGTTCTACGACCTGCTCTGGCTCAACGGCCGTCCGCTGCTGAAGGAACCGCTCACGACTCGCCGCGCGCTCCTCGCCAGGCTCCTCGGGGCAGATTTCGGATTGCGAATTGCAGATCGCGGATTGCCCAATCGCCAATCCGAAATCCGAAATCCGAAATTCCTCCTCGCCCCCGTGCAGCACGCTGAAACCGCCGCCGACATTGAAGCCGCCTTCATGGCGGCGCGTAACCGGGGAAACGAGGGGCTGATGGCCAAGGATCCGAACAGCATTTACACGCCGGGCCGGCGCGGGCTGGCGTGGTTGAAACTGAAGAAAGCCTACGCCACCGTCCCGCGGGCGGCAGCGTCGTGATGTCGGCCCGTCGCTCGCTCTCGATGCGCTTTCGAACCCAGTGGGTGGGGATTCTACTCGTGGCCGGTCTCGCGATCCTGATCGCCTTTCTCGCGCTTCGTCCGTCGCCGTACTTGCGGCATATCCCCTGGATGCCGCGCGATCTCGGCTACTGGGTCGACCGCAATGGCGTCCTGCGCAACGCCGTCGCTTTCTTCGTCCTCGCGTTGCCGGTGTATCTCTTCGTCGGTTCACGCTGGTGGCATGCAGCCGGTCTTGCGGTTTTCGCCACTCTGCTCGAGGTCGCGCAACTCGGAATCCGCAGCCGCGTGTTCGACTGGCGCGACATTGTCGCCAGCGTGGCCGGCATCGCGGTGGCCTGGCCGCTCGCGTGGATTGCGCGCCGGGTCATGCGGAGGTGACCCGATGCTGACGCGGATCACCCAGGCATCACGCGGTGACGCGGACATTCTGAAGCGGCTTCACCCGGAGCTCGGCCGCTGGTTTCACCGCCGGTTCGGCCGGCAGACGCTGCTGAGAAATCACGCTTCCCCCGTCGCCAACCACAACCACTCCGCCCGTGCCACTCACCGGCGGACAAAAAAAACCCAAACTTGGGTTTGAAGCTGGACGCGGGTTTGCCACGTTGACCCTCTTCGACATGAGCGTGCAGGCCAATCCTACTTCATCGCGCACCGAGATCCGGCCACAGCGGTGGCTGGACTCGCGGCTCGCGCTTTGGATTGCCGCCGAACGTTTGCTCGTGCTCGCCGGTTTGCATTGGGGCCATGCCGCACGCCACCGCGCGCGCGGCGATCTCCCGATCTTGCCCGCTTTTTCGCCCTGGACCGCCGGAACTCCGTGGAACGATCAACTTGGAACGACGGACACATTGTGGGCCATCTCTCCGAACCGCATCTTCATGCTCCCTGCCCGGAAGCAGCCACATTCCGCCGCCGTATGAGAGCAGCGCTCGCCGCCCTCGCCGCTTGCGTCCTGCTCTGCGCGCCCCCGGGGCGGGCCGCGGACTCGTCGCCAGGCGCGCCGTCCCTCCCGCTCCAACACGGGGAGAAGCTCGTCTATCGCGTCTCCTGGGCCGTGGTGCCTGGTGCGGGCGAAATCAAAATCGAGGCGCACCGGGATCCTGCTGCGCCTGACGAGCGGCTGATTGTCACCTCGACCACGGCGACGCGCCGGCTCGCGCGGATGCTGCTGCCGTTCGACGCGACGTCTGACTCGATTTTCGATTTGCGCACGGGGCAATTGCTCTCGCTGCACGAGAAGAACAACCATCGCGGCAAGAACAACGCGCACAACGTAACCTTCGACTACACGAAGCGCGAAGCCACGTATTCTCTGCCCGGCGCCGCGGCGCGCACCCTGCCGATTCCCGGTGGCGATCCAGTTGATTTGATCATGGGGCTGATCGAGACGCGTTCGTGGAATCTCAAGGCGGGCGGAAAGCGCGATGCATTGATCCTGTTCGACGACGATTTCTACGAGTTGACGATCCACTTCGCGCGCCATGAGGACGTGCGGACACCGATGGGCACGTTCAAAACCGTCGTGCTCGAACCGCGGATGGACAAGACGGCGCCGAAGGGAATGTTCAAACGCGGCAGCAAGGTCCGGGTCTGGATCGCGCAGGATGCCCACCGGCTGCCGGTCAAGTTCGAGGTGGAATTTAAAATCGGCACCGGCACCGCCACGCTGGAAAGTTATACCCCGCCCTCACCCGCCCAGGCGGCCGCGGGCAGGCCTGCGCCGGCCCGGTAGCCGGGCAAGATGCGGCGAATCCTCGTCCTCAGAGGCGGCGCGCTCGGCGACTTCATCGTCACGCTGCCGGCGCTCGCGCTGCTGCGACAGCGCTGGCCCGACGCGCGGCTCGAACTCGTGGGCAACGCCACCGCGGCCACGCTCGTACCGGCGGGCGGACTGCTCGATGCGGTGCACTCGCAGCACGAGGCGCGCTGGGCGGCGCTCTTTGGCGATGACCCGCTGCCGGATGGATTCCAGCGCTGGCTGGCGAATTTCGATCTCGTCGTGAACTACTGGCCCGACGCCGATGGTTCACTCGGCCGCCGTTTTCCTGCCCGGGACGGACAGCAATTCCTCAGCGCGAGCGCGATGCCTTCGCGTGCGCCGGCGGCCGCTCACTATTGTGCGCCGCTGCTTTCGCTCGGGCTCGAGACGCGAAATTTTTTCTGCGGACTCGACGACGGCCTGGTCATTCCCGGAGCGGTACCTTCGAGGAATGAAGCGGTGCGCCGCGGAAACATCGTGGCGCTTCATCCCGGCAGCGGCTCGCCGCAAAAAAACTGGCCGCTCGATCGATGGAGGACGCTCGCGGCCTGGATCAAGCACGCACATGGCGCCGCGTTGCTGATCATCAGCGGCGAGGCCGAACCGCCGGATGCGCTCGGCCATCTTGGCCGCCACGCGCGCAACCTTCCGCTGCCCGAGCTCGCGCGCGAACTTTCCCAGTGCCGGCTTTTTCTCGGCCACGACTCCGGCGTGAGCCATCTTGCCGCCGCGTGCGGCGTGCCCGGCATTTTGCTTTTCGGTCCGACGGATCCCGTCATGTGGGCGCCGCCGGCACCACACGTGACGGTTATCCGACGCGGACCGGATGTCGCTTCGATTTCACTCGCTGACGTGCAGGCCGCGGTGACGAAGGCGCTCGCTGATCAAACGTAAACCGCCAGTGCTTGTTCGTCCAAATCGGGCCGGCGTAGTCGACGCCGATCCGCGGCGTCGCCTCGACGAGCCGCCGCGGCACGCGCACGCCGCGATCCTCGAGCCACAGTCCGCCCTCCTCGCTCACGGCCGACGTGCCGTTGAGCTTGCGATCGATGGCGAGCGCCTTGGTGACGCGACCGGGCCCAATCGCGCCCTCGACGGCACGGATTAGGATCGCGGCCGGCCAGTCGGCCGGACCGACCACGAGGTTCAGCATCTCGTGAATCCCGTAACAAAGATACACATACCACACTCCACCGGCGCCGTACATCACCTCCGTCCGCTTTGTCCGGCCGGCGCGCGCATGACACGCCTGGTCGGATTCGCCGCAATACGCCTCCACCTCCGTGATGATTCGCGCGTCTTCGTGACCGTCCGGGAACCGCCGGACCAGGTGCTTGCCCAGAAGCCATCGCGCCAAAGCAACCGTTTTTTTCTGCAGCAATACTTTCGCTTCAACAATCGGCCTCATGTGCCCATTCATTCGAACGCCAATGCCACGAGACACCGCAAATAGAATCGGCGCGAACCCGCTTATCGCGTTCCCTCGCATCCCCCCATGTCCGACCGCGCCGAGAATCCAGGTTTTGGCGCCGCCAAAACCTCGCGAGAGCACGCACTTCACCACAAGCGCGACCTGCTGCGCTCGCTGCGGCTGTGCACGAGCAGGCGCGCGTGGTACTCGGGTCGCGTTCGTTTCTCGTGTTCATCGCGTTCGGTTCGGTGTGGTCGTTCGCCGCCAATTGCTTCGGGCCGTTCTACCACGTGTTCATGTTCGACGAGCTCGGGCTCTCCGCCTTCGACGTCGGGCTGCTGGCCACACTCGCGCAGTTGAGCGGCGCCCTCTCGCTGCCCGCCTGGGGACTCCTGCTCGACCGCTATGGCAACAAGTCGGTGATGACCTTCTCGGTGATCCTCTGGCAGGCGGCTAATTTCGCGTGGTGCTTCCTCACTCCGTCGAACCGCACGATCCTGTATGCGATGTGGATCTGGGGTGGCACCACCGGCGCCGGTTTCATCCTCGGGCAGTTCACCATTCTGCTGCGGCTGCTTCCGCTCCAGGCCAAGAGCTTCGCCATCGGCGTGAACCTCGCCGTGACCTCACTCGTCGCCGCGATCGCGCCGGTCACCGGTGGCGCGATTCTCACGTGGGCGCTCGCGCGCTGGCCGGACCCGCTCACCGTCTATCACACGTGCTTTCTGCTCCAACCGCTGCTCGCGCTCGGCGGGAGCATGCTGCTGCTGCAGGTCCACGAGCCGCAGGCCAGCCCGCTCACGATGGTGTTCGGCGCGATGCGAAACATCCGGACGCTCAGCGGCGTGTTCGGGCTCGGCTTCCTCGTCAATTACGTGTTTTACCGGGCGCAGAAAAATGAGCGCTGAGCCGCATATTTTCACGCTGACCGGCAACCTGCTGGCCGAGCACACGCTCGAATTCGAGTCGTGGGCCGCGGGGCGGACCCAGCGGGCAACCCGCGAGACATTCCAGGTCGGTGGCAAGGGCATCAACGTTTCCAAGATGCTCAACCGGCTGGACGCACCCAACACCGCGCTGTGTTTCGCCGGCGGGCTCAGCGGGCGCGAATGCGAGCAGTGGTTTGCCCGGAGCGGATTCCGGCCGCGGATCTTCCCGACGCTCACGCCCACCCGGCGGGGCACGGTCGTACGCGGACGAGGCCAGCCCGAGACGACATTTCTCGGGCCCGACGCCGCGCCAGATGCGGCGGCGCTGCACGCCTGTGCTCACTTTCTGGATGCGCAGCCCGACGGGCAGGTGCTCGCGGTTTGCGGCAGTTTTCCCGGCTGGAACGCGCCGGCCTCCGATTCGCTGCGCGCCGCGCTTGGACGGTGGTGCGAGCGTGGCGCACTTGTGGCTGATACCTACGGCCCGCCGCTGGCGTGGTTCGCCGAGAGGCCAGTCGCGTTGATCAAAATCAACGCTCAGGAATTCATGTCCGTGCCGGCCAGCCCGAGCGCTCGCGCCAACGCGCAGCCGGCAGCGTGGGTCATCACGGATGGAGCGCGGCCGCTTCGGTGGCGGCAGTTCGGCGGCGATTGGCACCTCCTCTCTCCGCCCCACGTGGTTGAGGTGTCGCCCACCGGTTCGGGCGATGTCCTGCTCGCGTGTCTGCTCGACGCCATGTTCCGTCGCGGGCTGCCGATGGGCGCGGCGCTCGGCTGGTCGCTGCCCTTCGCCGCGGCCAACGCCGCCGATCCGGGCGTCGCTGAGTTTCCGCCCATCACGGCGACAGCTGAGCGTTGCTGACGAGACTCCGGACAAGTCCCACGTCGCGCCGGTGGATTTGCAGTGGCGGCGGCAACCCTTCGACAAGCTCAGGGCAGGCTCTGCCGCAAGACGTTCGAACGAACTTTCGATCCCATCTGCGGCTGGAAGCCGCAGCCACTTTCGGGTGGGACTTTCCTGGACCATCCAGACGCTACGCCCGACGCGATGCCGTCGCCATCCGCCCGGGGTTGACGCGATCCGGGCTGCGGGCATGGTGCGAAATCGCGCGTGCAGAACGCATTCAACCGCTGTGCGATCGGCAATGGCGCGGTAGTTTTTTCGCGTCCCTAAACAGATCCGAAATAATCCTTGCGTTCACTTCCGCGAAACCGCTTATTCCGCAGTTTTATTTATGAGAGCGACCATCAAGACCCAAGGCCAGCAGTTCACTGTGTCTGAGGGCGACATTTTGACCGTTAACCGCTATCCCGGCACCGAAAAGGGTTCCACCGTGGAGATCAAGGACGTGCTCGCGGCAGGCGAAGGCGAGAGCTTCAAAGTCGGCACTCCGCTCCTGTCCGGTGCCACGGTTTCGGCCACGATCCTCGAGAACAAACGCGGCGACAAGGTCATCGTGTTCAAGAAGAAGAAGCGCAAGGGCATGGAGCGGAAACGTGGCCATCGCCAGGAGCTTTCAGTCATCAAGATCAATTCGATTAACGCTTAAGGAGACATCACGCCATGGCGCACAAGAAAGGTCAGGGAGCATCCACCAACGGGCGCGAGAGCCATTCAAAGCGGCTCGGCGTTAAGATGTTTGGCGGCCAGGCGGTCATCGCCGGCAACATCATCGTCCGCCAGCGCGGCACCAAGCTGCACGCCGGCAAGAACGTCGGTACCGGTCGTGATTGGACGCTCTTCGCGCTCAAGGACGGCACCGTGAAGTTCGACAAGCCGCATCGCACCGTCTCGGTCGTCACGGCCTGAGTACGGCCACAAGTCCATTTTCCGAAAGGCCGGTCTCGTGACCGGTCTTTTTATTTGGCGGTGAGCGAGTATTCACGCGCGTCACGCTGGCCGGCGTAGCAGCCGAGGTAACGAGGCTGAAATCCTCGGTCGATCGTTTCCCAGATCTTTTGATCCATCACAACATCGTGACGCAGCTTCGACTTTGCCGCTTTGCCGCTCACCACCGAAACCCACTTAAGTAGCACTCCCGCCGTTTCATCACGCCGCGGGCTTGCCGGATCCGGGACGCGCCGTCAGTTTCCGCGCAATGTCGCAGCGTCTCGACGAACTTCGCCGCCAACGCGCCTTGGTTCAGGAACACCTCGCGTGGCTCGATCGCGAAATCGCCGCCGCCGCGCCGCAGAAGTCCGCGGTCAGCACTACCACGATTTCTCCCGCGGCGCCGGCTCCGATCGTCACGAAAGCCGAGCCACTCGCCTCTACCTCGGCCGCAGTGTCGTCACCATCGGTCGGATCAGGCGCATCTATCCCATCCGTCCTATCAGTCCCATCTCCCACCTCCGCAGGAGCGACCGCCGCCGCACCTCCGCCGGGCGAGCTTGCGGTCGAAAAACTTCTAGAGGAATACCGCGTTGCACCCGACGCCGTGCGCCAGGATGTGCGCAAGGGATGCTTTCTGTACTTTGCCGCCGCGTGCGCGCTTTTCGCGCTCGTTGTAGTCGTGCTTTTTTTCGCGCTGCGGACGCGCTGAGGTTTAGGCAAGTTTTTGCATGAACCTTGCGAAAGGTTCGTGGTCGTAGCGGGGTTGACCAACCCGTCCGCTTCAAACTTACCGGCTCAACACGTTTGCTGGAGTGATGTCGCGCGCGCGTGCCGGCGCGTCTGCCTGCTGCGCGAGCAGGGCGATTCCGACGAGGCCGAGCGGCTGCGGTCCGGCCCGCTCGCGGACATGATCGCGGCGCTGCGAACGCCGGCCGACACGGAGGCGTCACTCGCGCAGCGGCTCGAGTCGATTTTCGCTGCCGAAACCGAGCGCGTCGCCACGGCCGTGGTCATTGCCGAGCTACTCGCGCCGATGCTGCGTCCGATGTCGTTCAGCAGTGCGGCGCCACTTTCGCCGGCTCACGCGGCCACGCGCATCGTCGCGTCAAATGCCCCGTTCACGCACCCGGGGCGCAGCGGCGCGGCGGACATCGCCGATTTTATCGATGAAATGATCGCGCAGGAAAATGCGATCGACGGGCCGCATCGGCGCGCGTCCTGAACGAGTTTTACCCCCGATAGATGATACCCCGCGCACAGGAACCAAAAACAACAACATGACCATCGCCCCCCCTGACAGGCTGCCCGTTACGATCGCGCCCAACAGCGCTCCAAGCCCCACCGGCATCCGGCCGACTCCCGCAAAATCGAAGACGATTCTCGTCGGCTTCGATCTCGGCACGAACAAGTCGTGCGTGCTCGCCGGCGCGGCCGGCAACACCGATATCGCCGTGAGCAAAGTCGTACCGACGGTCGTCGGCTACGTGAAGGACGGAATCGTGGATGGGATCATCGCCGGCAACGCGCAAATTCTCTACGGCGAGGATGCGCTGCGAAACATGCTGCACGTGCGGCTCGTCGCGCCGCTGGCCGCAGGCGTGATTGCCGATCAAGACACCGCGCGCGATTTCCTTCGTTACCTTCGCACGGTGGTCGATCCGTCGGGCACGGCGGAAATCCGTGCTGTCATCGGCGTACCGGCGAACGCCGGCCCGCAGGCGCGCGACGACATCCGTCACAGCGCGCTCGGCGTGTTCGATCGCGTCCTGCTGATTCCCGAGCCGTTCCTCGCGGCGCTGGGTTATCGCGAGGATGCGCGCGTCGGTCAGCCCAACTACCTCGATCCGGTGGTGAACTCGCTGTTCATCGACATTGGCGTCGGAACCAGCGACGTCTGCCTGGTGCAGGGCTACTTCCCCACCCGCGAAGATCAGATCAGCATTCCGTTCGCCGGCGACGCGATCGATGAACTGCTGCACGAGGAGTTGAATCGCGTGTACCCGAACAACGGGCTCTCGCGGCACAAGGTTCGCGAGCTCAAGGAAGCGCACGGGTATGTCGGTCCCTCCCGCAAGCCGCTCGAGGTGAAAGTCATCATGGGTGGCAAGGCGCACACCATCGAACTCGGCGACACGATCGCGCGCGCCTGCAACACGCTCGTCGAAAAAATCTATCCCGCGCTGACGACGCTAATCACGCGCGCCTCGTCGGATTCGGTGGTGAGCCTGCTCCAGAACATCATCGTGACCGGCGGCGGTTCGCAGCTGAAGGGCATCGATGCGGTGCTCCAGAAAAAGCTGGCCGACGACGGCTACGAGAACCCGAAGGTGAAGCTCGCCGGCGTGGACTACAAACGGTACGTCGCGGTCGGCGCGCTGAAGGCCGCCCGCTCCGCCCGCGAGAACCAGTGGCAGGTGCTGCTGGGCTAGATCGCGCACGCGTTCAAATCAGCTTCAGTGGCGCCGCCGAAACGCGGCGCCATTGTTTCCTGGGAGCCATTCCGCTCGGAACAGCACGCGCGGTTTCGACTGCATGTGCGTTCGTTGGAGACGCGGCGCCCCCGCCGCGTCTGAAACTGGTGGTGAATCCCATTCCAGTTTTCCCGGTCAGCAGTTATCGCGATTGCCGCGCCATCGGTTCAATTGAACGACCGAACCTACTATGGCCGCGGCGAGGGCGCCGCGGCTCCATTTACGCCCTTTGTTTGTTGAGGACGTTTCTGAAACCCGACCCGGGGTCCAATTGCGTGTTGCCTTCCGTGAAGATGTGGCGTCCCAGCCGCGCACGCCCAGAAATGCGGGCTAACTCATCGCCGGATAACTCCCCAGCCACTTCACCAGCGGACAGAATTTCTTCAGCTCGGACAGCGCGGCCTTCATGTTGGGGTCGTCGTAATGCCCCGTGACATCGAGGAAGAAATAATAATCCCACGGCCGCTTCTTGCTCGGCCGCGATTCGATCTTCGAGAGATTCACGCCGCGCTCCGCCAGCGGCATCAGCATCTTCAGCAGCGCCCCCGAGTGCGACGCCGCCTCGTCGCCGAGCGACACCAGCAGGCTCGTCAAATCCTTCCCGTTGCCCACCGGGCCCGACGGCTTCCGCCCCAGCACGAAGAACCGCGTCGTGTTGTCGGCCTTGTCCTGGATGTTTCGCTCCACGATCGGAACGCCGTAGTGCTCGGCCGCCAGTTCCCCGGCCACGGCCGCGGTGCCCGGCTCGTCTTTTGCCATTTGCACCGCCCGCGACGTGCTCGGCGCGTCGACCAGCTGCGCGTGCGGCAGGTGCCGCTGCAACCAGTGGCGGCACTGCGCCAGCGCCTGGTCCTTCGAATACACGCGTCGGATTTCCTCGAGCGGCGAGTTCGAGATCAGCGCGTGATTAATCTCCAGGTAGATTTGCGCAACGATCTTCAGGTCGCTCTCGACGAAGCTGTCCAGCGCCTCGCGCACCGAACCCTCGGTCGAATTCTCGATCGGGATCACCGCGTAATCGGTCTCGCCCTTTTCCACCGCGGTGAAGATGTCGCTCACCGTCGCCATCGCGTGGTAGTCGACGCTCGCGCCGAATTTTTTGAGCGCCGCGGCGTGGGTGTTGCTCGCCTCCGGCCCAAGGTACGCAATCAACAACGGCTTCTCGAGCGCGATCGCGGCCGACATGATCTCACGATAGATCGCCTGCAGCGCCTCGTTCTTGATCGGCCCCTTGTTCTGGCCGGTCACCTTGCGGATCACCGCATCCTCGCGTTCCGCCACGTAGATCTGCCCGCCCGCGCTGCGCTTCAGTTTTCCAATCTCCGCCGCCAGCGCCAGCCGCTGGTTCAGCAGTTCAACCAGTTCGCGGTCGAGCTGATCGATGCGTTCGCGTATCGGGCCCAGTTCCATGGTCACAGTGGCGCGCTGTCGCCGCCGATACCCGTCGGCGCCGCCGGCCGCCCCGGCGCGGCTTCGGCCGATGCCACGGACGGTTCTTCGTGGCGATGCTGCGCCGGCACCGGGGCGCCGAGCGGCAACTCCTCGTTCGCGAGTCCCATGTCCGTGTCGTTCGGCCGGTGGGTCGTCGTGTTCGTATTCAGCCACTCGTCGATCTGGCGGGATGAAAGCACATCCGAAGCGGGCAGCTCGTCGAGCGATTTGATCCCGACAAACTCCAGGAACTGATCCGTGGTGCCGTACTGGATCGGGCGGCCCGGCGCATCGGCGCGGCCGACGATATAAATCAGTTCGCGCTCGAGCAGCTTGTTGATGCCGGCTTCGGCCGAGACTCCGCGAATGGTTTCAATTTCGCCGCGGGTCGCCGGCTGGCGATATGCGACCACGGCCAGCGTCTCAATCGACGACTGGCTCAATTTCACCGGCGGCGGTTCCTGCCGTAGGATTCGCACCCAGCGGCCGAACCGCGGATGCGTCACGATCCGGTAGCCCGCGTTGCCCTCGATCAAAAGCAACCCGTCGTCCGACGCACGCAGCTCGAGGGCGATTTGATCCATCGCCTCGCGAATCTGCGTGGTTGTGACCAGTGACGGCACGTCCGCGTAAAGTTCAGGATCCTGCGGCGGCTCGACCGCGATTTCCACCGGCTCCGCCGCGGCCGGCGCGGCGGGAGCTTCTGCGCCCACACCGGCTGCGGCCGCCGCTGTCGGGCCCGGCTCGGACGGCGGCGTTGCCCCCGCGGCGGTTTCGTCCGCCGTTTCGGGAACCACGGACTCCATTGGCAACGTGACCTGCTCGTGGAAGCGGGTGAAGGCGGCCTGGATATCCTTGATCGCCAGGGGCTGATTGGTCGAAAGCAGCAGCGCCTTCAGCACTTTTTTCAGGTTGAACGCCATGCGGGAAAGGTGGAGCAGTGATGCGGCGGCTCCCGGCGCATGCAATCTGAATTTACGCGGCTGCCCGAGCGGCTCGTCCTGGGTACGGGAAGGCGCTGCCATCCGGATGCGCGCCAGAGCCCCACGCTCCCGGAACGAGCACCGATGCCCGCGAACGCACTTGCCGCGCGTTGCTGCCTCTGGTCTGCTCCGCGCGATTTCGCCATGAGCGCTTCGTCTCCCGATCCACTGCGTCCCCACTCTTCCATCGTCCACGATGGCCCCAGCCGCGCCGGTGCGCGTTCGATGCTGCGTCCCGTCGGCTTTTCCGAAGCGGACTTCAAGAAGCCCGTGGTCGGAGTGGCCTCGCTCTGGAGCATGGTCACCCCATGCAACATGCACATCGACCAGCTCGCGCGCGAGGCCGAGGCGGGCGCCAATGCCGCCGGAGGCAAGGCGATCATCTTTGGCACCATTACGGTATCGGACGGCATCAGCATGGGCACGCAGGGGATGCGCTACTCGCTCGTCTCGCGCGAGGTGATCGCCGACTCGATCGAGGCGGTCGCCGGCGCCGAGGGGTTCGATGCGCTCGTGACGATTGGCGGGTGCGACAAGAACATGCCGGGTTGCGTCATGGCGATGGCGCGGCTCAACCGCCCGGGCGTCTTCGTCTACGGCGGCACCATCCTTCCCGGCATCCATCCCGAATCGAAAAAGGAATGCGACATCGTCTCCGTCTACGAGGCGATCGGTCAGCACGCCGCCGGCAAGGTCGACGACGCCGGGCTCGCCTCGATCGAGGCCTGCGCGATTCCCGGCGCCGGCTCCTGTGGCGGCATGTACACGGCCAACACCATGGCTTCGGCCATCGAGGCACTCGGCATGAGCCTGCCCAACAGCTCGGCGCAAATTGCGATCAGCCCCGAGAAAAAGGAAGACTGCCGCCGCGCCAGCGAGGCGGCGCTCGCGTTGCTCAAGGCCGGCACCAAGCCGCGCGACATCATGACGCGAAAGGCATTCGAGAACGCGATCACCGTCGTGATCGCGCTCGGGGGCTCGACCAATGCCGTGCTGCACCTGCTCGCGATGGCGCACACCTGCGGCGTGAAGCTGTCCATCGACGACTTCACCAAGATCGGCAAGCGCGTCCCCGTCCTCGCCGACCTCAAGCCCTCCGGCAAATACGGCATGGTTCACCTCACCCGGATCGGCGGGCTGCCGCCGCTGATGAAGGTACTGCTCGATCACGGCTTGCTCCACGGCGACTGCATCACCGTGACCGGCAAGACCGTCGCCGAGAACCTCCGCGGCGTGAGTGCGTATCCGACGGATCAGGACGTCGTCCGCCCCTTCTCCAACCCGATCAAGCCCGACAGTCACCTGCGGATTCTTTACGGCAACCTCGCGCCGACCGGCGCGGTGGCGAAAATCAGCGGCAAGGAGGGGCTCACCTTCACTGGCCGCGCGCTCGTGTTCGAAAGCGAGGAGGCCGCGCTCGAGGCGATTCTTACTGGCCGCGTCAAGGCCGGCCACGTCGTGGTCATTCGCAACGAAGGTCCCGTGGGCGGCCCGGGGATGCGCGAGATGCTTTCGCCCACGAGCGCGATCATGGGCCGCGGCCTCGGCAAGGACGTGGCGCTGATCACGGACGGCCGGTTCTCCGGCGGCAGCCACGGATTTGTGGTCGGCCACATCACACCGGAAGCCGCGTGCGGTGGTCCGATTGGCGTGATCAAGAACGGCGATTCGATCACGATCGACGCGATGAAGAACGAGATCACGCTTGACCTTCCCGCGAAGGAAATCGCCGCTCGCAAGAAAGCGAAGAAGCCACACCAGCCGAAGGAAACCCGCGGCGTCCTCGCCAAGTATGCCAGGCTCGTCACCAGCGCCTCCGAAGGCGCCGTCACGGACAAGAATCTTTGATCAGGAGACAGTGGTCAGGAGTCAGTAGACAGGGAACACGATCGGCTGAGCTGTCGAACGTCGCCTGTCACCCGGTCTCCTGTTCCTCCTGTCACCTGTCGCCTGTCACCTGTCTCCCGTCCGCCATGAACTGGTCCCGCTTCAAAACGCACCTCTACCACAACGCCGATCTCGGCGTGGCGCTCGACATCAGCCGGATTCCGTTTCCGGACGATTTCTTCACCACGATGGAGCCGCGGATGCAGCAGGCCTACACGGCCATGGCCGCGCTCGAGGGCGGCAAGGTCGCGAATCCCGACGAGAACCGGATGGTCGGCCACTATTGGCTGCGTGCCCCGCATCTCGCGCCGAAGCCGGAGCTCGCCAGCGAAATCACCTCGACTCTCGCCGCGATCAAGGAATTCACCGCCAAGGTTCACGGCGGCGAAATCGCCGGACCCAAGGGCCGGTTCCGAAACCTCCTCGTCATCGGCATCGGCGGCTCGGCGCTCGGACCGCAGCTGGTGAATCACGCGCTCGGCCGGCCCCGCAAGGACAAGCTCGCGATTTCGTTCTTCGACAACACCGACCCAGACGGCATCGATTACGTGCTCGACGGTCTGCGCGGCCAGCTCGCGAAAACCCTCGTGGTCGTGATTTCGAAGTCCGGCGGCACGGTCGAGACGCGCAACGGCATGCTCGAGGCCGCCGCCGCGTTCAAGGCCGCGGGACTGGATTACTCGAAACATTTCGTGGCCGTTACCGGCGCCGGATCGAAGCTCGATCAAATCGCGCAACGCGAAAGCTGGCGGGCACGATTCGCGTTGTGGGACTGGGTCGGCGGCCGCACGAGCGAACTCAGCGCCGTGGGACTTCTGCCCGCCTCACTCCAGGGCATCGACATCCAGGCGATGCTCGACGGCGCCGCCGCGATGGATGACGTCACGCGTTATCCCGTGACCGCGCAGAATCCCGCCGCGCTGCTCGCCCTCATGTGGCATTTCGCAACCGACGGCCGCGGCGCGAAGGACATGGTCGTACTCCCCTACAAGGATCGGCTGCTCTTGTTTTCGCGTTACCTGCAGCAGCTCATCATGGAGTCGCTCGGCAAGGAACTCGACCTCGAGGGCCGCGTGGTGAACCAGGGCATCGCGGTCTACGGCAACAAAGGCTCGACCGATCAGCATGCCTACGTGCAGCAACTGCGCGAAGGCGTGAACAATTTTTTCGTCACCTTCATCGAGGTGCTGAAGGACCGCGACGCGAAGACGTCGCTCGAAGTCGAACCCGGTGTCACGGCCGGCGATTACCTCCAGGGTTTCTACCTCGGCACGCGCGACGCGCTCACGGAAAAGGATCGCCAGTCGATCACGCTGACCGTCCCCGATGTGTCGCCCCGCACGCTCGGGATGCTGATCGCCCTCTACGAACGTGTGGTCGGCTACTATGCGATGCTGATCAACGTGAACGCTTATCATCAGCCCGGCGTCGAGGCAGGCAAGAAGGCGGCGACCGGCGTCATCGCGCTGAAATTGAAGGTGGTCGAAGCGTTGAAGGCGGCTCCCGACGAGCCACTCACCGCCGAGTCGCTGGCCGAGCGGATCGGCGCCGCCGGCCAGACCGAGCTCGTATTCAAAATCCTGGAACACCTCGCCGCCAACCGCAGTTCCGGCGTCGCGAAGCGGCTCCGCAAGTCGTGGTTTGAGTCGACGTATCGGATTAAGGGGTGATGCGGTCGTAACAGCCGAGGTCACGAGGCTGGAGGCCAGTTCGTCCCCCAGTGGTTGGAGCCGCGGCGCCCCCGTCCCTCGACAGGCTCGGGACCCTGAGCCGATTCGACAGGTTCACGGCCAAACGATCTCCGGACTGATAGGCCTCGAGAGAGCCTTGTCGAACGGGCCGCGGAGTGTAAGCCCAACATTCTGGCATTCAGACGCGGCGAGGCGCCGCGTCTCCAGTGTACGATCGATCGAACAGCCAATTCTCAGGAAACACCGTGCGTCACCTGGGAGCGCCCCGTTCCCGCAAAACCTGCGCGCGCCGCCTTGCATTCCCCGCTATCTGACTATTCGAATGCAGAGACGAACATGTTGATCGTAACGAACCACACGATTGCAGGGCTGGCGCCTTTCGACAAGCTCAAGGCCTTTCAGTCGAACCAGCTGTTGGCCGTGAGCCTGCCTGCCCCGAGCCTGTCGAAGGGGTCGAACCGGCGTGCTGCCAGGCCGTACGATCATTCGATTGCACATTGCGGCCGGCCGATAAACGGCAGCCCTACAACTGCGCGTGCCGCGCACCACTTTTTTCGAGCGCAGTCTCGAAAAAAGGCTGTATCACACTTCCTCGAAATGGCCTCCCCCGTCCCAGTCTCCCGGCGGTTTCAGCCCCGCGACACCGCCGCGTTTTGAATTACTCCGGCTGCGCATGCATCGCCTTCCGCTCATTCTCTGCCTGATCGCACTCGCCGGTTCGGTCGTATCGGCGGTGCTTTTCCTTCGGATCGGCAACTCGAAACAGCTGCTCGAACTCAGGCTGGCCGATGTTTCGTCGCGCGCCACCCGGCTCGACGATGCGCTCGCCGCGTCGAACAACCAGAACGGTGCGCTCAAGGCGCGACTCGACACCGCCGAGTCGGAACTCGGCTCGACCAAGGAGCGGCTGGCCGGCACCGAGATGCGCGTCCAGCTGCTCGACCGCGATCTCGCGGCCGCAAAGAACGACCTTGCATCGGCCAAAAGCGTCCTCGGGTTCTATGAATCCACCGCAAAGGCGCTGGCCGATGAAGTCGCCGCGCTGCGGACCGACCTGACCGAGGCGCGCTCCTCCAACGCGTCTCCCGAGGCGGTCCAGGGTTACCGGACGACCATTGCCGAACTCGAGCGGCAACTCGCGTTGTCTCGCAACGGCGCCGCCGCGCCGAGTGCGGCCGGAGCGTCGACCGCCGTGTTCGCCAGCCGCGCCGGTCGGGCCACCATCCTCAACGTCGGCCCCGAGAACGCATTCGTGGTACTGAACTTCGGTTCCAGCCGCGGCGCCCAGCTTGGCCAGACGCTTTCCGTCAACCAGGGAGCCGACGTGGTGGCCACGGTTTTGATCAGCGATGTTCGGACTAACTTCTCGATTGCCCAAGTGTTGCCTGACACGCTGCGAGGGGTCTTGCACAAAGGGGATTCGGCGGTATTAGTGCGCTAGATCAAATGACTTCGCCCAAGAAAACCCTCCTCGCCCTCCTGCTTCTGGCATTCGGCGCAATGGCGGTTGGTTGTTCGACCAACGCCCCCAAGGAGACCTCGATTCCGTGGAGTCGCCCCGCCGGTTGGGAAGGTCAGATTCCCGGCATGGGCCAGCCGAGCGGTCGCTAGGTTTTCGCTGCTGCGAAAACCTAGGATACATTGCGAGGGAGATGACACTTCTCGGGCGAGGCGTCACTTGGGACGTTTTCGCGTGGTGAAACCCTGATTTTTTTTGGTGGGAGCGCGGGCGTCTCGCCCGCAATCTGGGGCGCTCGCGGATGACATGTCCGCTGCTCCATGGCTGAAAATACGTCCTTAACTGCGCAACCGGGTCACCTCTACGTTGTCGCCACGCCCATCGGGAACCTGGCGGATCTGACCGAGCGCGGCCGCGCGATCCTGTCGAGTGTCGATCTCATCGCGTGCGAGGACACGCGGACGACGGGGGCGATGCTGACCCGGCTCGGCGTGCGCCGCGAGTTGGTGGCTTATCATGAGCACAACGAAACCGAGGCGGCCGACCGACTCATCGAGCAACTCGTGGCCGGCAAATCCATCGCCGTGGTCAGCGACGCCGGAACGCCAGGGCTGAGCGATCCCGGGTTTCGCGTCGTGCGGGCCTGCCGCCGGCGTGGCTTGCCCGTGGTGCCCGTGCCGGGTCCGAGTGCCATCACCGCGGTGCTGAGCGCCAGCGGATTGCCGACGAATGGATTTCTCTTTGTAGGGTTTCTGCCGCCGAAGAGCGCGGCTCGAATTGCATTCCTGTCGAAGTATCGCGAATTCGATTACACACTCGCCCTGTATGAGAGCTGCCACCGGATCGACAAGGCCGTCGACGAAATCGTGGTGACACTCGGCGCCGACCGCGTGATCTGCGTGGCGAAGGAAGTCACCAAACTCCACGAGACCTTTTTCGTCGGCCGCGCCGCCGACGTGCAGTCGCGGCTCGCGACCGCCAGCCTCAAGGGCGAATTCGTGCTGCTGATCGCTCCGCAGGATTTCGTGCTGTGAGAAGGGACCAAGGGACGCGAAGGGACCAAGGGACTAAAAGACCAAGGGACCAAGAGACCCTTCAGAAACCAACGAGGGAATGCAATTGTAGGGCTGCCGCTTGCCGGCCGTTCGTGCGTGGCGGTGTGCATGTCGTGGCGCCGCAGATCCACCTACCCCACCGCGTTCGTGTCCGTTGGTGTGTCTCGTGGGCAACCTTCAATGGTGGATTTCGGATTGCGGGTTCCGAAAGTGGCTGCGGCTTCCAGCCACTTCCGTTTCTACTTTCTGCGTTTGTTTTGCCCCGTCTTCCGCGTCTCGCGTTCTTCCCGTCTCACATGTCTTCAGGCACCGTTTCTTCTTTCCGCCGTTTGTTTGCGCCGTCTCCCCGTCTCGCGTTCTTCCGACGTCTTCCGCGTCTCGCGTTCTTCCGATTTCTTCCGCGTCTTCGGCCTCCCGCCGCGTCACCCGCGCAATACCAACCGAGCGAGATGGAAGGGCGTACGGGTCAGCTTCGCCAGCGATGACATTTGGTCCGCGCGTGCCGCCGACGGTTTTGCGCCCGCCGCCAGCACCGCTTCGCGCTCCGCGAGTTGTTTCTCCCGCAGCGTGACGACTTCCTCGCGCGACTTGACCGCGGCTTCGCGATCATGGACGGCCATCCGATCGTCGCGCAAGTGCGCCTGCTCCGCTTCCAAAAGTTCACGCGCGCGATGCAGCTTTTCCCAACCGGCCGGCAGCACCGGGTCGGATGACGAACCCGACATGCCATGACCACCGAGGCCCGAGGCACTGCCGCCCGCCGATTGTCTTGGTCGCAGCCTGTCGATCTCCTCCTGCAGCGCGCGCAACCGCGCCTCGTACTCGCGGAGGTTCTGCTCCTGCGTGCGGATGGCATCCTGATCGTCTTGAACACGACGCCGGTCTCTTTCGAGCGCGGCGAGTAATTTTTGCGTCTCCGAATCGAGGCTCACAGGCTCCTCGGTCGGCGACATGGTGGGGGTATTCATGTGCATTGCTTTTGGGAAGGTCACGGTACGGTGCTTCCGCAAATGTGGAACTACTTACGCAACACCCCGACGAGATTCGAAATGAATTTACAAACTGGAGACGCGGTGTCCGCTAATGGACGCGAATCCAGCACCGTAGCGGCGAGCGCCAGCAATCCGACGCTTTCAATTTCGGATTGCGAATTCCGAAAGATCGGATGGGGTCGCGAGGATTGCGCCTCGCGACCCTTCCACACCACCGGACGTGCGGTTTTCCGCATCCGGCGGTTGGAGACAGGCGACGGTCACTTGCATGCCGTCGTTGGTGTCCATGGCAGGATGAATCCA
>JAUSID010000221.1 GCA_030648295.1 Opitutaceae bacterium
TTATTCAACCACCTTCGCCACCACCCCCGCCCCCACGGTCCGGCCGCCTTCGCGGATGGCGAAGCGCAGGCCTTGTTCCATGGCGATGGGGTTGATCAGGGTGACGATCATCTTGATGTTGTCGCCGGGCATGACCATTTCGGTGCCGCTCGGCAGTTCGCAGGAGCCGGTCACGTCGGTGGTTCGGAAGTAGAACTGGGGGCGGTAGCCCTGGAAGAACGGGGTATGACGGCCGCCTTCTTCCTTGGTCAATACGTAGACTTCGGCCTCGAACTTGGTGTGCGGGGTGATGGAGCCGGGTTTGGCCAGGACTTGGCCGCGTTCGACTTCTTCGCGTTTGGTGCCGCGCAGCAGGACGCCGACGTTGTCGCCGGCTTCGCCCTGGTCGAGGAGCTTTCTAAACATCTCGACGCCGGTGACGATGGTCTTGATGGTGGGTTTGATGCCGACGATCTCGATTTCATCGCCGACCTTGACGATGCCGCGTTCGATGCGGCCGGTGACGACGGTGCCGCGGCCGGCGATGGAGAATACGTCTTCGATGGGCATGAGGAACGGGCCGTCGATGGCGCGCTTGGGCTGGGGGATATAGGTGTCGAGGGCGTCGGCCAGTTTAAGAATACTGGGTTCGCCGAGTTCGCCTTGGTCGCCTTCGAGGGCCTTGAGGGCGCTGCCGATGATGATCGGGGTTTTGTCGCCGGGGAAGCCGTATTTGTTGAGGAGGTCTTTGACTTCTTCCTGGACCAGTTCGAGCAGGTCCTTGTCGTCGACCATGTCGGCTTTGTTCAAATACACGACGATGTAGGGGACGCCGACCTGGCGCGCCAGCAGGATGTGTTCGCGGGTCTGGGGCATGGGGCCGTCGGCGGCGGAGACGACTAATATCGCGCCGTCCATCTGGGCGGCGCCGGTGATCATGTTTTTGACGTAGTCGGCATGGCCGGGGCAGTCGACGTGGGCGTAGTGGCGCTTGTCGCTCAGGTATTCGACGTGGGTGGTGGATATGGTGATGCCGCGCTCGCGCTCTTCGGGGGCGTTGTCGATCTGGTCGTAGTTCCGGACTTCGCCGCCGTATTTGGCGGCCAGGACCTTGGTCAAGGCGGCGGTGAGCGTGGTCTTGCCGTGGTCGACGTGGCCGATGGTGCCGACGTTCAGGTGCGGCTTGGTGCGGGAGAATTTTTCCTTGGACATCGGAGGCCTCTTTCTTATCTCGCTAAAAGTTAAACGTATAACCTAAAATCGTTCGTCAATAAAAATTCTGGAGCCCATAATCGGAATCGAACCGATGACCTCTTCCTTACCAAGGAAGTGCTCTACCGACTGAGCTATATGGGCGAATGTAATCAGCCCAACCTAAACTGGAGCGGGTAGTGGGAATCGAACCCACGTCATCAGCTTGGAAAGCTGAGGTTCTACCATTGAACTACACCCGCTTTGGATGTTTGTTTATTGATGAACCCACCTTGTCCCGCTTCGCCCAGTTCCTCTCGCCCCCAACCTGGTGGAGGGGGGTGGATTCGAACCACCGAAGGCAAAGCCGTCAGATTTACAGTCTGATCCCTTTGGCCGCTCGGGAACCCCTCCGGAAAAAACGAAGCCGCAGATTTTGCTGGACTAACCCCGCCTTGTCAACCGATATCCTTGATTTTTTAAACAAACTTACAGGTTTTCGGCGGCCTAACTCGTCCCCCGAGGTTGGCTCCGGATAAGATTCAGTGCCGAACCCGCCATGAACCAGACAATCTGCTCCTTGGTCAGGCTATGCCGGGCAAAAATGGTTTCCTGAGCACCATCGGCATGGGTAATTCTTACATCAACTTGCTGCCCGGGAGCCAATTTGTCGAGGCCAATGAAGCTCAGCCGGTCATCCTTGTGGATACGGTCATAGTCAGCAGGATCGGCAAAGGTCAGCGGCAATACCCCCTGTTTCTTAAGATTGGTCTCGTGAATCCGGGCAAAACTGCGCACCAGCACCGTGCGGCAACCGAGGAACCGCGGGCTCATCGCGGCGTGCTCGCGGGAACTGCCCTCGCCGTAGTTCTTATCGCCGACCGCGACCCAACCCAGTCCTTTGGCCTGGTAGGCGCGGGCGATTTTCTGCAATTCCTCGCCCGTTTGCCCGGTCAGCACGTTAAAGCCGGTGCCCGGCTTGTCGGCGAACGCATTATCGGCTCCGGAGAACATGTTATCACTAATGCGATCGAGATGGCCACGGAACCTGAGCCACGGCCCCGCGGGTGAAATATGATCCGTGGTGCACTTGCCGCGCGCCTTCAGCAACGCCGGCAGATTCTGATAGCCCGCCACCTTGTCCAGCGGCGCAAAGGGTTCGAGCAAGGCCAAGCGCTCGCTATTCGGACTGACGCGCACGACCACGGCCGCGGCCGGCTCCACCGGCACCAGATATCCGTCGCTACCCGGATCGAAACCCTTGGCCGGCAACTCCGGGGCGCTGGGGGCTTCGAGCATGAGCGTGGCACCGTCGAGCTTCACGCTTCCATGTATCGGATCCGAATCGAGTCGCCCGGTCAGGGCATACGCCACCACCACCTCGGGGCTCGCGATAAACGCGTGCGTGCTGGGATTGCCGTCGTTGCGCTTGGGAAAGTTGCGATTGTACGAAGTCAGGATCGAGTTCTTCTCACCTTTCGCGATATCGGTGCGCTCCCATTGGCCGATGCATGGACCGCAGGCATTGGCGAGCACGGTCGCGCCGATCGCCTCGAGATCGGCGAGCAGGCCGTCGCGCTCAATCGTCGCGCGCACCTGCTCCGAACCCGGCGTAACCATGAGCGGCACGCATGCCTTCAGTCCCTGCGCTTTCGCCTGGCGCGCGACGTGCGCGGCGCGGCCGATGTCCTCATAGGAAGAATTGGTGCAGCTGCCGATCAGGGTGGCCGTGAGTGCGGCCGGATAGTCATGCGACTTCACGTCGGCCGCCATCTGCGACACCGGCCGCGCCAGGTCGGGCGTGTGCGGACCGACAATGTGCGGTTCGAGTTGGGACAGATCAAGCTCCACGATCTCGTCGTAAAACTTGTCGGGTTGCGCGAGCACCTCGGGATCGGCGCTGAAATGTCCGGCGAGGCTCGCGGCCAGGCTGGCCACCTCGGCACGATTGGTCGCGCGCAGATAATCGGCCATGCGTTTGTCGAACGGAAACACCGACGTGGTCGCGCCCAGTTCCGCGCCCATGTTGGTCACGGTCGCCTTGGCGGTGCAGGAAAGCGAGCTCGCGCCCTCCCCGAAGTACTCGATGATCTTGTTGGTGCCGCCGGCCACCGTCAGCATGCCGGCGAGCTTGAGGATCACGTCCTTGCCGCTGGTCCAGCCCGACAGTTTTCCCGTCAGGCGCACACCGATCAGTTTCGGCCACAGCAGTTCCCACGGCATGCCGACCATCACGTCCACGGCATCGGCACCGCCGACACCGATCGCCAGCATGCCGAGACCGCCGGCGTTCGGCGTGTGCGAATCGGTGCCGATGATGAGGCCGCCGGGGAAAGCGTAGTGCTCGAGAATCACCTGATGGATGATGCCGGAGCCTGGTTTCCAAAAGCCCAGGCCATATTTGTTCGCGGTGGAGGCAAGGAAGTCGAACACCTCCTTGTTGTTACTCTCGGCGACTTGCAAATCCCTGATGGCGCCGACTTTGGCGCGAATCAGATGGTCGCAATGCACCGTGGTCGGCACCGCCGTCTCGTGGCGGCCGGCGGTCATGAATTGCAAAATCGCCATCTGCGCGGTGGCATCCTGCATCGCCACGCGATCCGGATTCAGTGCCACCGTCGTCTGGCCGCGTTCGGGCAGGTCCGCGTCCAGATCGGCCTTGTGCGCGAACAGGATCTTTTCCGCGAGCGTCAGCGGCCGGGTGACGCGTTGACGCACCGCGCCCATGCGTGCCGGCAGCGACTGATAATAATGACGCACCGTGACGACGGCGTCGGCGGGGGTTTTTTCCATGGGCTGAAATCTTTGAGCAGAAACTATCGAAGCGCGAATGATACCAGAGGATCAAACACGGGTTCTATCGCCCCAATTCCCGCTTGAAGCGTAGCCGTGCCACTTCTTCCTGAAACGCGTCATCGACTTCGCGCATGACACTGTCCACATCCGCCGGTTTCTGGCTGCGCTCGAAGCGCCCCGTCAGCTCGATCTCCGGGTGCAGCTGGCCGTTCTCGTAGAGCGACCATATCTCGCTACCATAGTCGGTGGCCAGGAGCTCGGGGGCAAAACGGCCGAAGTAGGCGGTCAGGTTGTCGATGTCCCGCTCGAACATGCTGCGGGCGTTGTTGTTACCCGCGGCGTCAATGGCTTGCGGTAAGTCGATGACCACGAGTCCTTCGCTGCCGACGAGCACGTTGTATTCGGACAAATCGCCGTGCACGACCCCGGCGCAGAGCATGCGCACGACCTGCGTAATCAGTGTGCGGTGGTACGCGCGCGACTGCTCGGCCGTTAGCACCAGTTCGCTGAGCCGCGGGGCGGCGTTGCCGTCGGCGTCGGTCACCAGCTCCATCAGCAGCACGCCATCCGCGAAGTTATAGGGCCGCGGGACACGCACGCCCGCGGCGGTGAGACGGTACAAGGCGGCCACCTCCGCGCTTTGCCAGGCATCCTCCTGCGCTTTGCGTCCATACTTGCCGCCCTTCTCCATGGCGCGAGTGCGCCGGCTGTTTTTCACCTTGCGGCTTTCCGTGTAGCCGGTGCTCTGGCGGAAACTGCGATGATTGGCCTCTTTGTAAACCTTGGCGCAACGGATTTCTTCCCCGCAGCGGACCACGTAGACCATGGCCTCCTTGCCGCTCATGAGCTGACGCATGACCGCATCGACCAGACCGTCCTCGGCCAGCGGTTCAAGTCTTTTGGGGATCTTCATGGGCGCCCTTTTACGCTGTTTCGGCGCACAATGACAGCCTGGGTGGATTTTTTCGGC
>JAUSID010000228.1 GCA_030648295.1 Opitutaceae bacterium
TGTGCAGCGCGAGCGAACCCACCGCCGGCGAGGCGGACGCATCGCGCCCGGCATAGGCGGGCTTGCGGCCAAAAATTTCCTCCAGCTGCGGCGCAATCCAGCCCCACGCGCCCATGTTTTCCGATTCCTCCTGCGCCCAGACGAGCCTCGCGTCGCCGTAGCGTTTCGCGAGCTCGGCGAGCCGCTTGTGGTGGAGTGGGTACAACTGCTCGACGCGGACGATCGCGGTGTCGGCAATCTTGTGCCTCCCGCGATAGTCGATGAGGTCGTAGTAGACCTTGCCCGCGCAGAGAATCAGCCGCGCGGTTTTGCTTTCCGGTGCGTGCGGCGCGCGCGATCCGTGGCCCGCGCCGTGTGATGGATCGTCGATGACTTCCTGGAATCCACCATGCGTGAAATCATCGATCCTTGACGTCGCCGCCGGGTGCCGCAGGAGCGACTTGGGCGACATGACGACGAGTGGTTTTTGGAAATCGCGCTTCATCTGCCGGCGCAGCGCGTGGAAGAAATTCGCCGGCGTCGTGATGTTCGCCACCTGGATGTTGTCCTCGGCGCAGAGTTGCAGGAAACGCTCGAGTCGCGCCGAGGAGTGCTCGGGCCCCTGGCCCTCGTAGCCGTGCGGCAGGAGCAGCACGATGCCGCTCGTCCGCTGCCACTTCGATTCACCGCTGGCGATGAACTGATCGATCACGACCTGCGCGCCGTTGGCGAAATCGCCGAACTGCGCCTCCCAGATGCAGAGCATGTTCGGGTAATCGAGCGAGTAACCGTAGTCGAATCCGAGCACCGCCGCCTCCGAGAGCAGCGAGTTGTACACGCAGAACTGCGCCTGCTTTGGATCGAGGTTTTTCAGCGGGGTGTAAACCGCGTCGGTCTCCGCGTCGTGCAGCACGGCGTGGCGGTGGCTGAACGTCCCGCGCTCGCAATCCTGTCCGCTCAGCCGCACCGGCGAGCCATCCATGAGCAGCGTCCCGAACGCCAGCGCCTCGCCGAATCCCCAGTCGATGGGCCCGCCTTCCTTGTGCGCCTGCCCGCGCGCCTCGAGAAACCGTCTGATCTTCGGGTTCACCTTGAAGTCGGCCGGCACGGTCGTGAGCCCGCGAACAACGTGTTCGAGCATCTCGGGGCTCACCCGGGTGGTGACGTGCTTGAAATGGTAATCGGGCTGGAACACGGCCGTCGACCCGACGAATTTCCGCTGCTCGATCGCAGCGGCGCGCCTGGCGCTCTTAGCCGTCTCGGCCGCCTTCGCCTGCTCGAGATTTTTTTCCAGCGCTGCGGTGTACTCGGCCTTGATCGCGTCGGACTCCTCGTGGGTGATGGTGCCTTCGGCCATCAGCTGGCGGCTGAACACGGCGGACACCTGCGGATGGGACGCGATTTTCTTGTAGAGCAGCGGCTGCGTGAAAGCCGGCTCGTCCGTCTCGTTGTGACCGTGCTTGCGGTAGCAATACATGTCGATCACCACGTCCCGCGCGAACGCCTCGCGGAACTCCAGGGCCAGTTGCGCGACCATGCAGACGGACTCGGGATCGTCGCCGTTCACATGGAAGATCGGCGCCTCGATCATCTTGGCGACGTCGGTGCAATAGCGCGTCGAGCGCGCCTCGTGCGGCTCGGTCGTGAACCCGATCTGGTTGTTGACGATGAAGTGCATCGTGCCGCCGGTGCGGTATCCCACCAGCTGCGAAAAATTGAGCGTTTCCGCGACGACGCCCTGGCCCGCGAACGCTGCATCGCCGTGAATCAGCAGCGGCAGGACGGAGAACCGAAACTCGCGGCCGCCGCGGATCCGCTGGCGGGCGCGGGTCTTGCCCTCGACGACCGGGTCGACGATCTCGAGGTGCGATGGGTTTGCGGCGAGCCGGACCTCCACCTTCTTGCCGGACGCCGTCTCGAGCACGGCCTCGTAGCCAAGGTGGTATTTCACGTCGCCGTCGCCGCCCACGGCATCGGGAATGTAGTTTTCGGAGAACTGCTCGAACAAAACGTCGAACGATTTCCGCATCACGCTGGTGAGGATGTTGAGCCGCCCGCGGTGCGCCATGCCCATGACGACCTCGACCACCCGCACGTTCGGGCAGTGCTCGATGATCGCATCCACTGCGGCCACCATCGTCTCGCCGCCCTCGAGCGAGAATCGTTTCTGCCCGACATATTTCGTGTGCAGGAAACGCTCGAAGAGCTCGGCCTTGTGGACGCGGCGCAGGATCCGGATCTTTTCCGCCTTGGAAAAATCGGGCTGGTTGCGCGAGGTCTCCATTCGTTCCTGGAGCCAGTTGCGCGCGTCGACGTCCTGAATGTGCAGGTACTCGACGCCGATGTGATCGCAGTAAGTGAGCCGGAGATTGCTGAGCACATCGCGCAGCTTCATCTGGCCGCCGCCGAGGTAGGTGCCGATGTCGAACGCGGTGTCGAGATCGGCTTCGGTCAGTTCGAACTGCTCGAGCGAAAGTTTGGGGTGGGCCGGCGGCGCCTCCGAAAGGGGATCGAGGTGGGCCTCGAGGTGACCGATGGAGCGGTAGGCATTGATTAACTGGTGGACGCGCGACTGCTTCAGACTGTCGATGATGGGCGCGGCGGCGTGGGCCCGCCCCTCGTCACCGAGCGCCTCGGCCAGCGCCGCGGCGGGTGACGTTCCGGTGGAACCGAGGGTGAAACCCTGAAAGAAGGCCCGCCAAGTCGGATCGACTGCGTCGTGATCCTTGAGCCAGGCCTCATACGCCGCCTCGATGACGGAGGCGTTGGCATGAGTGGAAAGAGAGGAGCGATTCATGGTCGGTTGTGGCGCCGGGCAGGCGGGCAACGGGCGAGGCAACGCGTGCCGAACGCCCGCGGCACGTGCCGCTTGCGAGAGCAGGACGGTCAATGGACCATGGGAATGCCGCGGAGACAAGCGCGGCGGCGATGGCGACCGGGATTGCAATCGGACTTAAGCTGCGTAACTGGGCGAATTAGCCTCCGCCGCATTTTTCGTATTTTTCTTCCCCCCACCGATGGAAACAGAAATCAAAACCGCGCTTATTTCACTCCTTGCCGGCATCAAGGCCGCTGATGGACAGGTGGTCGCCGACGAGATGGCGCGGCTCGATGAATTCGTGAGCCGCGGTCGCGCCGGGCTGCATCCGCAGTTGGTGCATTTCCTGGAGAACCGCAGTTACGCCAAGGCGCTGATGTTTTTGGGCGGCGAAACGAACATCCCGGTCGGCGCGTGCGGCGGGAAAGCGGGCCGGAAGTGATTGGCCGCGGTCAGAACCCCGAATCTGAGTCACAGAGCCGAGCCGGAGCGCAGACACGGAGGACACAGAGCTAAACCAAAGGCAGGGCTGAATCAGTAGCACACCCGCCAATTGCTGGTCCTCTGTGACCTCTGTGTCATCGCTCCGTGACCTCTGTGTCTCTGGATTGGCTGCTTTGGTAGAGTTCTGGGATTGACGCGATCGACCTGCTCCATCTCCAAGGTTCGGCACTCTTTGAGATGAACTCTGGCTCTGGCGGAAAACTTCCTACCGATGGCGGCCAGCCGCTGGGACAGAATCCGTTTGCGGCGCTGAGTGGCATGGGACTGCCGGCGAATACCGGACACAGGACGGCCGAAACCGGAAACCGGATACCGGATACGGGAAACACACACCCAATCCAAAATCCAAAATCAAAAATCGAAAATCCGAAGAGTCGCGGCCGCGTGGACATCCGCCGCGAGACGGGCGGGCGCGGCGGCAAGACCGTCACGGTGATCGATGGGTTCGCCGGCATCGGGCTGCCGGAGAAGGAGCAGCTTGCGAAGAAAATGCGGGCGGCGTGCGGTTGCGGCGGCACGGTGAAGGACGGCGCAATCGAGATTCAGGGTGACCAGCGCGATACGGTCGCGCGAATTTTGAGCGAGGCGGGGTTCCGGCCGGTTTTCGCCGGTGGTTGAGCGCGCAGCCGCGAACTGGCGTGGGAGTGGCAGGGCTCGACCTGGGAGCGCGGGCGTCTCGCCCGCATGTGTCCAAATGCGGGCGAGACGCCCGCGCTCCCGGGGGAATCACGTCGCCAATTTCCTCATGAACCGAAATCCACGGGCGGCGTGCCGTGTTGATGTGAATGTCGCGGATCGATGAACAGGCCCATTTTCGTACCGATGAACGATCGCGATCTGCGGCTGGGAAGCCGCAGCCACTCCCAAGCGACATGCGGAAGCCATGCCGCGCAAAAAAAACAAGGCCGCGCCACCAAGGGCGCGGCCTCGAGTGCCGGGAAAGAAGGGAGAGCGAGTCTCAGTCCGGATATTTCACTCCCTGCTCGGCAGCGAAACCACACTCTGTGCGCGCTTTCATCCCGCCTTCGCGGCTTCGCGAAGCTCAGGCGCTGGGACAAAACCGCCGGGCGGTTTTGTTTTAGCCCGCATGATCGCGAGGGGTCTGGCGAACGAAGTCATGCCCGAAGACGCCACGGGGGACCGACAGCAGAAAAGACGTGAAAAATGCGGGCTAAGCCGACGCGACTTCGAGCCGGCCGGTCGAGCGGGTGGGCTCGAACCAGTCGCCGGGCGCCGCGTCCGGAGCAAATTCAGGGCACGCTTCGGCCAGCAACGCGCGCAGATTGCCGCGCGCGCGGGCGATGCGGCTCTTGACCGTGCCGACGTTGATCCCGAGGGCTTGCGCAATTTCGTCATAGGACCGGTTGAGGAGGTTGCGCAGGGTCAGGATCTCGCGATGGCGTGCATCCAGCTTTTCCATGCACACCGAGACCAGCGCGGAGAACTCGTCGGTCGCCGCCTCGCGAGCCGGGCTCGGGGCGTCGGTGGCGACGAGGTCCGCGAAGGTGGCATCGCTGTCTTCGCTCAACGCGCAGTCGAGCGAGAGCGTGGCGTGACGGCGACGGCGGAAGAAATACCAGTAGCGGTTGCGCGCGAGGTTCACCGCGATCCGGTGAAGCCAGGTGGCCAGCGAGGAATCGCCGCGGAATCGTGAAAGTCCGCGATGCGCCCGAATGAACGTGTCCTGCGCGATTTCCTCGGCATCGGCGCGGTTGCGCAGCAGCGCGAGGGCGACCGAGAAGATTTTTTCGCGGTAACGCTCCATAATCTCCACAAAGGCGGCCTCGTCGCCGGCATTGAAACGGCGAACGAGTTCGGCGTCATGTGCGGCCTCCTGATGGGAGGCGGCCGCACGGGCCTGGCGCTCCCGCTCGGCGCGCTCGCGATCAGGGCGATCATGGCGATGGCTCGAACGGGAGGACTTGGCGGTGGCGGCGAGAGAAGAGGGTGCAATCATGGTGGGCATGAGGTTGAAAATGCGGGTAATGCTTGCCTTCCCTTTACCTCAGGCCGTGCCAACCGATGCGCCGCTGACTTCAACTGGGTGCGGTCGCGCGATTTAGATTTTCACGCGTAAATTCTCCCATGGGGTGCGCCGGAAAAATCTTCGTGCAAGGTGCGCGACCACCGCGAGCAGGTCCGTGCAACCTGCATCACCCCCGCGGGCGTTGGTTCCCGGAAAAGTTGCCGGTCGTACGCGCGGGATTGCACTGCCCGCACTTACGAATTTTCCGACCTCATGCCCCCTGCGCAGGGTACGGACTTGACTGAATTTTGGCGACCGTCTTGCTGGCGTCTCCAATGGCGAACGGCGCAGAAGCGCCGGCTCGGACGAACCAGCTATACTCATGAAACTACCCGCACCCCTCAAAGCACTGGTGGGCGGCCTGCTAGTGTTGAGTCCTGCCTTGGGCCACGCTCAGACTACGGCGACCACCGACCCCAGCAAATCGGATCCGATCCAGATGGAGGCCTTCAGTGTGACCGAACTGAAGGCGTTCTCGGATCAGGCGATCCCCGGCAAGACTCCGGTGGCATTCACGGAGCTGGGCAAACAGACAATTGCGGAGGAGCTTGGCTCCCGCGACATCCCGCTGGTGCTGAACGCCGGTCCTTCCGTGTTTTCCACCACCGACAGTGGCGGGGCGGGCGACGCGCGCGTCAACGTGCGCGGCTTCAATCAGCGCAACGTCTCCATTCTGATCAACGGGGTGCCGACCAACGACATCGAGAACGGTTGGTTGTATTGGTCAAACTGGGACGGGTTGGGGGACGTCAGCACGGCGATCCAGCTCCAGCGCGGCCTGAGCAACGTGGTGCTGCCGACCCCCTCGATCGGCGGAACGATGAACATCATCTCGGATCCCGCGGAAGCCCGCCGCGGGTTTTCCCTCAAGGCGGAGGTGGGCAGTGACGACTTCTACAAGTTCACGGGCGTCTACAGCACCGGGCTGATCGATGACCGGGTGGCCATCACGGTGGGTGGCGTCGCCAAGGAGGGAGAAGGGTACGTGCAGGGCACGTGGACCAAGGGATATGGCTACTATCTGGCCGCCCTCTGGAAAATGAGTCCCCGGAATCGGTTCGAGTTTTTCTGGATCGGGGCGCCGCAGCGTCATGGTCAGCGCACGTTTGCCTCGAATATCGCGGCCTATGACACCGGCTACGCGCGGAGCCTCGGATACAGTGAGGCGGAAATCGCGGCGGCGCTGGCCGTCGGGCCCGTGAATGCCGGACAGGATTTCAACCCCAATTATGCGCCGGTGAGCCCGAGCTACGCCGGCCAGCAGTATTATTGGGAGGAGCTTCACCCACGCGAGAAAGCCGGGTTCCTGAACGAGCGGGAAAACTACTTCCATAAACCGCAGGCAAATCTGAACTGGTACGCGAACCTGAGCAGCCAGCTGAAGGTGACGACTGTGTTTTACTATTCGGGAGGCCGTGGGGGCGGCGCCGGGACGCTTAACAACGGGTCGAGCAGTGATGCGTTCGGCCGTTACCCGAACAGCGATCCCCGCTGGGGCAGCAACATCAACTGGGACGCGACGATCGCGAGCAACGCGGGATCGAGAAACGCCCGTGGCGGCGCGAAGACCCCGGGCCGGTCGCTCGGCATCCTGCGCAATAGTGTCAACAACCAGGATCAATTCGGCATCGTGTCGAAGGCGGTGTACAAGCTGAGCGACGTCCTGACGCTCACGGGCGGGTTCGACTGGCGGACCGCGGAAATCCATCACTTCCGCGAGGTGCGCGACCTGTTGGGTGGCGAGTACTACCTCCCGACGACGGCCCAAGTCAGCGAGTTTTTGAGCACGGGCGCGAGCACGCAGCTGCGACTCGGCGACAAAGTCGATTACAACAACACGAACACCGTCGATTGGCTGGGCACGTTCGCGCTGGCGCAATATGAGCAAGGCCCTGTCACCGCGTTCGGCGTGTACGGCTATTCGGTCATCGACTATTCGTACGTCGATCACTTCCGGCGCGCGGCACCCGGAAGCAATCAGGCGATGTCATTGGACTCCGGGTGGATCGACGGCCATCAAATCAAGGGCGGCCTCCGCTACGCGTTCAACGATGGCTTCAGCGCCTTCGTGAACGCCGGCTGGGTCTCCAAGGTGCCGATCTTCGATGGCGCGATCAACGACATCGTGGGACAGAAGGTCGAAACGGAGAACGAGACGTTCAAGTCCGCGGAAGCGGGATTCCGCTACGTGACGCGCGACCAGAAGTTCAACGTCAACGCGAACTACTACTACACCGAGTGGCGTGAGCGCACGGTTTCGCTCGTGAACGAACAGGCGGATACGATCACGTACCTGCGCGGCATCAACTCGAACTACGCTGGCGTCGAACTCGAGTCGGCGTGGCAGCCGAACACGTGGATCCGTTTCGACGCCGCCGCCTCGATTGGAAACTGGTACTACTTGAGCGATGTTCCGGCTGAGACCTATCGCATCAGCAGTGGCGACCAGGTGCCCACCAGCGCCGTTCTTTATATATCGAGCCTGAAGGTCGGTGATGCGCCGCAGACCCAGTACGCCTACGCGGTGACGGCATTTCCGACGAAGGGATTATCCGTGAAGTTGCAGGGCCGTTCCTACGCGCGGTATTGGTCCGATTACCTGCCCGACAGCCGCCAAAGTGCGAGCGATCGCGGCCAGCCGTGGAGGATTCCAAACTATTCGGTTTTCGATTTGCACGTGAATTACCGCCTCCCGCTAGGCGACCGCTCGAACGTCAGCCTGTTCGCCCACGTGTTCAACTTGTTCGACGAGACGTATGTGTCGGACGCGACGGACAACAGTTCGTTCGAGGCAATCCGAACTGCTCCGTCGCACAGTGCGCAGCGTGCCGAGGTGTTCCTCGCCCCGCCGCTCAAGTTCAATCTGGGGGCAAGGATATTGTTCTGACGCACCATCGATCGGCATAGCCCAAAGTCAGGCGGCCTGGCCCCAGGCCGCTTTTTGTGCCTGGAGGGATTTCCCACTGACTCAGGGATCACGCAGCGCCCGCAACCGCTCCAGATTCCGTCGCGCCTCGGCATAATCGGGCTTCAGCGCCAGCGCGCGATCAAACTCACGCCGCGCCTCGTCCCAGTGTTCCTGCCGCGCATAGGCGACGCCGAGGTTGTGGTGCGACTCGGCGTCGTTAGGCGCCAGCCGGATCGCCTCCTTGAAGTGCGTCCCAGCCTCGGCCACGCGATCGAGATCGAGCAGCGCATTCCCGAGCTTGTGGTGCGCATTGGCGTGGTTCGGCTCGAGCCTGAGCGCCATTTCGTAATGTTCGATCGACTCGGCAGCGCGGCGCGCGGCAGCCAGCGCATTGCCGATTCCATAATGCGCCTCGACGGATTTTGGATTCGCTGCGAGCACGCGCCGATACTCGGTTTCCGCTTCCTGCGTTCTTCCCGCCAGCAGCAATCCGCCGGCAAACGTCGTCCGGAACTCCGCGTCGTCGGGGCGCAGTCGCAGGGCTTCGCGGTAATGTCGGAACGCGTCGTCCGGGCGTTGCGCGCGGAGATACGCGGAGCCGAGATTGAAGTGCGCGTCCGCGTGTTCCGGCTGAACTTTCAACGTGGCCTCGTATCGCGCGATGGCTTCGTCCACCCGGCCGGTGCGGAAAAGAGCCACGCCATAGTTGTACTGGTATTGCGGCTCGGCGGGTTTCAGCCGCACCGCCTCTCCATAATGCGCCAGCGCTTCATCTGTGCGCCGCAGCTGGCCGAGCACAATGGCAAGGTTGTTGTGGGTTCGCGCTTCGTTCGGCATCAGTCGCAGCGAGAGCTGAAAACTGCGAACGGCCTCCTCGAGCTGCCCCGCCTGCATTTGCGTGAGCCCGAGATTGTAGTGGTAGGTCGATTCATCGGGCCGCAGCCGAATCGACTCGGCGCGGTGGCGAAGCGCGAGATCGTGGCGGCCGACTTCCGCCCACGCTTCGGCCAGGCCCTCGTGCGCGCGCGGATTGTCCGGTCGCTTCGCGACCGTGTCGCTCCACAGGGCGAAATGGCTTCCGTAGTCGTGGTTGCGGCGGACGGTAAGAATGGCGAACGCGACCACCATCATGATTGCGAGGGCCATGGCCGTGCGTTGCCGGCGTGGGAGCAAACGTTCAACCAGCAACACCGCGCCCGCCAGCACGGCGGCGAGGGGCAAATACATCCGGTGCTCGACGATCATCTGGATGGTTCCCGGCGTGAGGGAGGTTGGCGCGAGGATGAGAAAAATTGCCGCGCCGAGGAAACCGGTCGTCCGCCACCCCGGACTTGCGGCCTGCCCCCGCGGTCCAAGCCCGGCAGCCGTGAGTCCCAGCAGAGGCAGGATGAGCGCCGCATAGGGGACGATATCGCCACTGCGCTGGACCCAGAATGTCCCGTATTCAAAGATTAGCGACGACGGCCACGCGGCCTGGGCGAGGTAATGCGCGAGCGCCTTGAATTGGGTCAGGCCGTACGCCCACCACGGCAGGCCGACGCCGAGCCCCACGGTGCCGCCCCGGTTTCCCCCCGTGCTGAACACGAGGAAAGCCAGTACCAGCCAGGTCGCCGCCAGCCCCGCATAATAGCGCCAGCGCCGGCGGAGGGCGGCACGAAATTGCCCGGCGCAAAAGGTGCGATCGTAGAGCAGCACGAGTAGCGGCGCCGTTGCCATGACCTCCTTGGTCGCCATGCCGAGCACGCACGCACCGACACTCGCGGCCAGCCAGGCGGCGGGCCTGGATCCCGTTTCGCGCTTGTCACGTAATACGTTAAAATCAGCCCGGGCGACGGGCCCGATCGATCTCCCGCGCGGTGCAATCGCGCCATCCGACTCCACGCCGCGGATGAAGGTGTAGAGCGTGAGCAGGTAAAAAAATCCCATCAACGACTCGGCGCGCTGGACGGTATAGGTCACGGCTTGGGTTTGCAGCGGGTGTAGCGCCCACCACGCGGCGATCACGAGCGCGATGCCGTCGCGACTCCGAGATGCCTGTAGCAGGGCATCTGCTTGCAGACGCCGTGGGATGTACTCGGAATCCGCCGCGGCGCCCGCCAGCGGACCCCCTGCGGCCGACGGATCGAATGGGTCACGGCCCGCTGATTGCCCGATCCCGGCTGATCTGGCGCTGAAATCGCGCCAGGTCCGCCGCACAATTCCAAAAAGCAGCAGGGCGTTCGCCGCATGGACGAGCCCATTGACGACGTGGTAACTCCAAACTGCCGTGCCGCTGATCGCGTAGTTCAACGCGAACGACAGATTCAGCAGCGGCCGGCCGCTGACGGTGAGACCGCCGTCGGCGTGGGGCAGCACCACGTCACTCAGCGGCCAGAGTTTCCGAATCGTGGAGTTGTCCGGGATCGCGAGTACGTCGTCATAAACGAAGGGCGCGTGGAGCGTGTTGCTGTACGCGAGGAGAGTCGCGACGACGAGGAGGACCGGCCCCACCCAAAGGAGCAACGTAGGCCGGTGGCCGGATGGCGCGGAAGACTCGTGCATCTGCCCTAGGTTGTGTCGCCGCGGCGGGCAGGTGCAAGCGAGCGGCCCCAGCCAGACGAACCGCAAATAGACCCCCAACTTCTTCACCGCGAATGGACGCGAATGGACGCGAATCAAGACCAGACGAGGCAAGGTGGCGGGCCGACGCGTTAATATGGCGCGGTTTTTGCGCGGCGAGGAGGAAGGCTCAGGGCTTTCGATGCGGGCAACCGGGCACATTCGATCGGATGGTGTTTTGCGCGTCTCCGTTGAACGAAAGTACTCTGTCTCCAAAAACTCACGACGTACAAAGATGGGTGATTTCCGAGGAAAGGGACCGCCGCCGCCGGACCCTGTCGCAAAATCGCAAATACATGGCTTGCGGGAATATTGAGCTCCAAAACAGAAGTTCACTCGTCCGCCCTGCGGACGGCTTCGGAAGCGGGATCGGCCATGATTTCCGAGGAGAGATTTGACGTTGCGGCGGCGAATTACCACGCCGGGCTCGGCAAGCAAAATCAGCGGGAAAAATTCACGACTTCCTGACCACAAACCGATTGACGAACCATGCGGCGACTCCCATGGGTTGTGGTCGCCGCACCCACGGACCACATCCTGTTGTGGTCAGTAACGCGTCAATAACTGGTAGCAACTTTGGTTCGCTCTCGGGCTTTTCACCCCAAAAAAGCCCGGTTCGCCTCCCACATTCTCCGTTCCCTTCGTTCCCGTAGTCGTTCCCGCAGCTCACATGCAAAAAACGTTTCAGGTCGGTGCCAAGACGTTCGTTCTCGATCAAGCCAAAGCCGAAGCCGCTTTCGCCGCCAAAAAGGTCATCAACGGTCGCGAGACCATGACGTTCAACCTTCTCCCGCTGAAATACCAGTGGGCGTACGATTTGTATCGCACGATGAAGGCCAACCACTGGGAGCCGGAGGACATCCCGATGGGCAAGGACATCGAGCAGTGGCGCGACGAGAAGGTCGTGTCCGATGTCGAGCGCTGGATCATCCGGATGGGCATCGGGTACTTCTCCGCCGCCGAAGGCATCGTCGGCGACAACATCCAGCATGTGGTCCGCGAACTCGTCACCGCGCCCGAGCTCAAGCTCATCCTCGGCCGGCACGCGCACGAGGAGAACATCCACGCCGACTCGCTGCTGTACATGATCGCGTCGCTCGGGATCAATCCGCACGAGTGCGAGGCGATGTTCGAGGACGTGCCGACGATCGTGCGCAAGAATGAATTCGTCACCCGCATTTCCCGTGCGTTGCGACGTGACCTCGATCTCACGCAGCCCGAAAACAAGAAGCTGCTCGCCAAGAACATTTTTGTCTTCGGTCAGTGCATGGAGGGCACGCAGTTCTACGGGCTGTTCGGCATGGTGCTCTCGCTCTACCGGCAGAACAAGTTTCCCGGCATCGGCCAGATGTTCCGCTATACCCTCCGCGACGAGTCCAACCACATCGAGGTGTTCCGGAATCTCTTCATGGATTTGGTGGACGAGAATCGCGAAATCTGGACGACCGAGTTCAAGGAGGAACTGCGCGAGCTCATGCGCGAGGCGATCCAGCTGGAAAAGGAGTTCATCCGCGACTGCCTGCCGGTGAATTCGATCGGGCTCAGCGCCGATGACTTTTTGACCTACATCGATTTCATCGCCGACCGCCGGCTCGAGAGCTGCGGTCTGGCCCCTCTGTCGCCGGGCGTGAAGAACCCGCTGCCGTGGCTGGCCGAGATGATGGACATCAAGAAGGAGCAGAACTTCTTCGAGGGCCGCGTCACCGAATACCAGAAGTCGTCCTCGCTGAACGTCGCCCGCGACGACGAGCTCTAAGCAGACGGCCGGCGACACGCTCCGAATCGCAGAAGAGTGCTCCGCGGTGAACCGCGTTTTCCAACCCGTTTAACTTCTGCCATGTTCCACGCGCACCGCCGCCCCCGCGGTTGATGCATTCCCGACCTTTCCGCCCACACGCGTTTCCCTCCGGTTCGACCAATCCGCGATCCGCAATCCGAAATCCGCAATTCACTTCCTCTTCAGCTCAAACCGCCCCCCCCTCCCGTCCCACCCATGAGCAATCCTCCGTCCCTCGCCCACGACCTCGCGCTCAAACGCACCGTCCACACGCCTGTCGATCAGAAACCCCATTACGCCTGGCGCGACGTCCTCACCGGCGAAACCATCGAGCTTCCGGCGATCATCCTGCTCTGTCCGCACGGCGAGGAACGGTTCGCGCTCAGCGAGGTCGCCGACACGCTCGGCAAGGCGCTGACGAACGTGCATCTCGCCAAGGGGGAGAAGGACATTTTCAACGACACCAACCGGAACTGGGTCGCCGGCATCTGCCGCGAGGTCGCGGCCAACCTGCGGGCGCTTGCGCGCAAGCAGTCGCCGCTGCGCATTTCGCTGAACGATCTCTACGAGTTGATCGAGAAGACGCTCGTCGACAACAACGCGTACTTCGTGGCGAAGAGCCTGCTCATGAATCGCGCCCGCAAAATCGCGGTCGACCGCGATGCCGCCGCGCAATCCACCCTGCGCGTCATCCGTCGCAACAACCAGGTCGTTCCCTGGAGCGAACAGAAGGTCGAAATTGCCGTGCGCAAGACGTTCCTGTCGCTGCAGCGCGACTCGGCGCCGGCCATCGCCATCACGCGCACCGTCTCCGAGCGCGTGCACTCGTCGAAGCAGTCGTTCGTCCACATCGAGGAAATCCAGGACATGGTGCAGGAGGAGCTGATGAAGGCGGGCCACTACAAGGTGGCCGAGGCCTACATCCTCTTCCGCGCCCAACGGGCCGCCGCGCGTGACGCCGGTTTCGAAACCGCGGTGACGGAAAACACCGACGTCGCCGTCGCGCCGGTCCTGGCTCCCGGCCAGGCCTCGCTCATCGTGGTCAAGAAGGCCGACGGCACGAATTCGTTCTGGGATGGCGCCGACCTGCGGAAGCGGATCGAATTTGCCCGCATCAACCTCGAACTCTGCCTGTCGAACGACGAAATCGAAACGGAGCTTCGTCGCTCGATCTACGACCAGATTTCGCAAAAGGATCTCGACGCGACGATCATCCTCAACTCGAAGACGCTGATCGAGCGCGATGCCGACTTTGCGAAATTCGCCGGCCGGATCCAGCTGACCTACATCTACGAGGAGGTGCTCGGCTGGGACATCATGTGCGACGGGATCGGCGCGTTGAAGACGGCGCATCAGCGCGCCTTCCGGAAATACCTCGAGCACGGCGTTGCGATCCAGCGGCTGAATCCGCGGCTGCTCGACTACGATCTGGCGAAGCTCGGTGCCGCACTCGATCCGTCGTCGGACCTCGAGTTCGACTTCCTCGGCATCCAGACGCTCTTCGATCGGTACCTGATCATCGACAAGACGCGCAAGCCGTCGCGCCGGATCGAGACGCCGCAGTTCTTCTGGATGCGCGTGGCCATGGGCCTGATGCTCGACGAGAAGGGCGACCGCGAGTCCTACGTCACCGGCCTCTATGAGTTGTACAAGTCGCGCCGGTTCTGCAGCAGCACGCCGACGCTGTTCAACTCGGGGACGCTGCATTCGCAGCTGTCATCCTGCTATCTCTACTACGTCGATGATTCGCTCGAGAGCATCATGTTGCGCGGCATCGCCGACAACGCGTTCCTCGCCAAGTGGGCGGGTGGGCTCGGCGGCTCGTGGACGGCGGTGCGCGGCACCGGTGCGCACATCCAGGGCACGAACGGCGAGAGCCAGGGCGTGATCCCGTTCCTCAAGCTCCACAACGATCAGCTCGTGGCGGTGAACCAGGGCGGCAAGCGCAAGGGCTCCGGCTGCGCGTATCTGGAAACCTGGCACAATGACATCTTCGAGTTTCTCGAGCTGCGCAAGAACACGGGCGACGACCGCCGCCGCACGCACGACATGAACACGGCGAACTGGATTCCCGACCTGTTCATGAAGCGGATGGAGGCGCGCCAGCACTGGACGCTTTTCCGTTCGAACCAGGTCAAGGATCTCCATGAGCTGTACGGTGTCGCTTTCGAGCAGCGTTACCTTGAATACGAGAAGCTCGCGGACGAGGGGAAGATCGTGGGCCAGAAGATCGAGGCGCTGGAACTCTGGAAGAAAATGCTCTCGATGCTCTTCGAGACGGGGCATCCGTGGATCACGTTCAAGGACGCGTGCAACCTGCGTTCGCCGCAGGATCACGTCGGCGTCATCCACTCGTCGAATCTCTGCACCGAGATCACGCTCAACACGTCCAACGACGAGACCGCGGTGTGCAATCTGGGCTCGGTGATTCTCGAGACGCACCTGAAGCCCGACGGCTCACTCGATCACGCCAAGCTCCGCGACACGATTCAGATCGCGGTCCGCGCGCTCGACAACGTGATCGACATCAACTTCTACCCGACGATCGCGGCGAAGACCTCGAACCTGCGGCACCGGCCGATCGGGCTCGGAGTGATGGGGCTTGCGCACTCGCTGTACCTGCGCGGCCACGCGTTCGCCTCGCCGGAGGCGGTCGAGTTCAACGACGAGGCGATGGAGGCGATTGCGTACTACGCGTACGAGGCCAGCTCCGATTTGGCGGCCGAACGCGGCGCGTACTCGAGTTACAAGGGCTCGAAATGGGACCGCGGGCTGCTGCCCCAGGACACGCTCGACCTGCTGGAGAAGGAGCGGGGAGTGCCGGTTGAGGTTCCGCGCGGCGGCCGGATGGATTGGACGCCGGTGCGCGCCAAGATCGCGAAGCACGGCATGCGGAATTCCAACTGCCTCGCCATCGCACCGACCGCGACGATCTCGAACATCACCGCGACTTCGCCCTGCATCGAGCCCACGTACAAGAATCTGTTCGTGAAATCAAATCTCTCGGGCGAGTTCATCGTCCTGAATCCATTCCTGGTGAAGGACCTCAAGGCGCGCGGGCTGTGGGATCAGGACATGATCGACAACCTGAAGTACTTCGACGGCGAGTTGAAGGACATCGAGCGGATCCCCGCCGACCTGAAGGCAAAGTACCTCACCGCGTTCGATATCGACCAGAAGTGGATCGTCGACGCGGCGGCGCGGCGGCAGAAGTGGATCGATCAGGCGCAGTCGGTGAACCTCTGGATCAAGACGCCTGACCTGAAGACGCTCTCGCACATGTATCGGCAGGCCTGGCACGTCGGGCTCAAGACGACGTACTACCTGCGGTCGCTGGGCGCCTCGAACATCGAGAAGGCGACGGTATCGGTGAAGAAGGAGGTGCGCGGCGCGGTGAAGGAAGGGGCCGACGGCGGCCAGAACAGTGGCGACGCGGGTGGCTCCCACGCGCCGAAGCTGAAAAGCGTTTACACCGAGGCCGAAAAGACTGCGTGCTCAATTGAAGCAATGAAGAACGGCGGGACATGCGAGGCATGCCAGTGAGTTGGTAAGATACGGCGCGTTATGTTAAACGCGCCATATCTTTTGACGCCATGAAACCTCCGCGATGCGTCATAATCGCCGGGCCAAATGGCGCGGGCAAGACAACGTTTGCGACTGATTTCCTCCCGCGCGAGCGCGGCATTCGAAATTTCGTCAATGCCGACCTGATTGCTGCAGGCCTTTCACCACTGGCGCCGCATTTGGCGCATCCGGCCGCAGCTCGACTTTTCCTGCGCGAAATTGACCGATTCGTCGCTGCTCGTGAGGATTTCGGATTCGAATCCACGCTCAGTGGGCAGACATATGCGGGTCGGATTCGCAACTGGAGGGAAGGAGGTTATCGCGTGGAGATCGTATTCTTGTGGCTCCCATCACCCGAACTGGCGAAGTCGCGCGTTTCCGCTCGCGTTCGCCAAGGCGGACACGATGTCCCGGCCGAAGACATCGCCCGCCGCTACGAGCGCGGTTGGAGAAATTTCCAGCAAATTTACGCGGGACTTGCAGACGCGTGGAGCGTGTTCGATAATTCCGTTCTACCAATTCGTCTCCTGAAGCAATTTCCATGAAGCGACCCGACGCGGATACACCCTTGCCGGTTGCCGCCGCCCGATCACTGCGTCGGGCGGCAAAAAGCGCCCGTCAGCGGGCCATCGAGACGAATGTTCCGCTGGCGATGTGGAAGGATGGAAGAGTGGTGCACGTGCAACCGGGCAGGCGCCGCCCAAAAACCGCCGGGTCGCCGCGCGCGGCTTAAGAAGGAGCGCATTTATGGGAGGCCGGACGTTCAGGAATGAACCAGTGGCAACTGGGGCTGATCGCTCGGTGGATTGCCACTGCCGCTGCGAATCGCCTCGACGTGTGCGCACTGGCGTACTCACCTGGCCGTTGAATGGGCGCACTCGACGAACACCGGCTGCAATCGCGCGCCTGGTATTCTGCTCCCATTCATGACTTCCTGACGGCCGATCAAAATGCCGTGCTTGGCGAACTGGTGCGACGGTGCGAATTTGTCGTCCTCCCGTCCCAGCGCGACACGTGGATTGCGCAGATCGAAATCCTGCGCACCGAACTCGTCGGTATATCTGGATTCCTGTTCCTGGAATTCAATATTCCGCGCATGGGCCGCCGGGTCGATGCTGTCCTCCTCATCGATTCCGTTATCGTGCTTATTGAATTCAAGGTCGGCGAATCCGCGTTCAACACCGCGGCGATTGATCAGGTATGGGACTACGCCCTCGACCTTAAGAATTTCCACGAAGCCAGCCATGCCGCGACCATCATCCCGGTTCTCGTGGCAACGGAATCACCTTTATCGGCACCATTGCAGCTGCGGGCTGATGCCGACGGTGTGTATCATCCAGTCTGCGTAAATTGCGGCGGAATAGGCGCGGTTTTGAATGCGGCGCGGCAGTTGAGGGAGGGCGGAGTCACGCACGGGGCTGATTGGGCACAAGCCCCCTATCACCCGACGCCCACCATCATTGAGGCCGCAAGGGCTCTCTATGCTGATCACTCCGTTGAAAACATCTCCCGTTCGGATGCCAGTGCGAGAAATCTGCGGGTCACATCACGGCGAGTTGAATCCTTGGTCGACGAGGCTCGGGCGAAAAACCGGAAAACAATTTGTTTCGTCACCGGAGTGCCTGGCGCTGGAAAAACTCTAGTCGGGTTGAATACCGCCACGCGGCGGCGCGACCGCAATCAGCCAACCCACGCCGTCTTTCTCTCCGGCAACGGGCCGTTGGTCGCCGTCCTCCGCGAGGCTCTCACGCGAGACGAATTCGGCCGGCGCAGACTTCAGGGAGAGAGGGTTCGGAAGAGCAAGATCGGGGAGAGCGTCAAAGCCTTTGTTCAGAACGTGCATCATTTTCGAGACGATGCGTTGTCGACGGACAACCCGCCGTTCGAACACGTGGTCATCTTTGACGAGGCACAACGCGCGTGGAATCTGCAGCAAACGGCAAACTTCATGCGGCAAAAGAAAGGGCGTGCGGGCTTCAGTCAGTCCGAGCCCGAATTCCTGATATCGTTCATGGATCGGCACGCCGACTGGGCCGTCGTCGTTTGCCTGGTCGGCGGGGGACAGGAAATCAATCGGGGCGAGGCCGGAATCGACTCATGGCTGGAGGCCATCAACACATCATTTCCGCATTGGCATCTGTATATTTCGTCGCGACTGACCGACTCAGAATATGCGGCCGGTCATGCCTTGGAGCGCGTTGGCCGCAATGCAAACGCCCATTTGGATGACGATCTGCATCTTTCGGTTTCCATGCGTTCGTTTCGCGCCGAAAATGTATCTGCGTTCGTGAAGGCCGTGCTTGACTGCGAAATCGAGCAGGCGCGTCGGACGCTGGCACAAATTCGCAATCGTTACCCACTCGTAATGACGCGCGACCTCAATGTCGCCAAATGCTGGGTCCGCGAACAAGCGCGAGGATCAGAACGGTTCGGGCTCGTGGCATCGTCGAAGGCCCTGCGGTTGAAGCCCCATGCCGTGGATATCAGGGTCAGTGTTGACCCGGTGCATTGGTTTCTGAATGGAAAAGAGGATACGCGATCGAGTTTCTATCTGGAAGACGCGGCGACGGAATTCCAAGTGCAGGGCCTCGAACTGGATTGGGCATGTGTAACCTGGGACGCGGATCTACGTTTCACCGCCGAAGGCTGGAGTTACCATGATTTCCGGGGGAAAAATTGGTGTCGGATTTCGAAGCCGGACAACCGCACTTATCTCCTCAATGCATACCGCGTCTTGTTGACGCGGGCCCGGCAGGGTATGGTTCTTTTCGTGCCGGAGGGAGAGCCGTCAGACCCGACGCGTTCGCCCGACTATTACGATCCCACCTTTGATTATCTTTCCGGTTTGGGAATACCGGTGCTTAAGTAGCTATCGCATTTACAGCGAAAACCGAGTCTCGGCGTTCGCCTCGCTGGCCGGACAAACCTGGCAAATTTGAAAGTCCTCCAACGCAATCGCCGGCCAGTCATCAGTCGGATAAATGTCGGGGAAGTGTAGTCTCTTGACCTTGATTTGTTCGCCATATGCGACGCGTTCCAATTCTTCGCGCGCAGCCTCCCGGATGTCTTCCGGCTTCTGGCTGGAAATTGGCACATCGAAGTAAAGCCGAACGTCAATCGCGACGCGGGCGACCAGAGGGGCGGTCACTTTTGGAAGCGTTTTCATCGCGAGAAAAATAGAACGCTTCACGACGAACGCGAGAAATTCAATGTGCGCGCGCGGGCGCAAGCGGGTCTGGTGAGCGCCTCATCTTCCTGCGCGGAGTCAACGCGGGCGCCGTAGATCGTCGGGCGAAACGGCGGTGGAGAGCGGACTGAGGTCCTAAGATTCGGTAGTCCGCATTTCTCTGCGGCCCGGGGGGGCCGCGCCCCAACGATTACCCGCAGGATGCCGGTGCCACTTCAATCCATGCGGGCGAGACGCCCGCGCTCCCAGGCAATCCGCAATCCGAAATCAGACAGACGCCCGCGCTTTCAGGTGACGCACGCTTTTTCTCAGGAGTTCAACCGCGAATAGACGCCAATCCACGCGAATGAAGAGGGCGTCTTTGGGTGGCATCGAAACGATCTACCAAACCGTGACTATAATTTCACTTGGGCAATCCTCCCTTCTTCCTCTGGAATTTGCGTCCCTTCGCGTTCATTCGCGGTTGTCCGTTGAATCGATACGGCTCGGACCCGACACGAATGTTTTGAGCGTGCGATTCGCGCGTCAGCAGCAACTATCGACGCCGCTCACGTAAGCTCCACTGCCATTACCAAGGCGGCACCAACCGACCAGCAACCATGCACCAGCAGAATCGTACGAGGACTCATCACTTGAACGGCGAATTTTCAGCGGCACGCATCAACGTCGCTGCCGCCCTGGCGCTCGCGGTGGTCACGTGCTCCTTGGCGCAGTCGACCCCGCCGCCGGCGCTCCCGCCGCCGCCCGCCCCCGAGGAAGCGATCGAGCTCTCACCGTTCGAGGTGCGGACGGATCGCGACGTCGGCTGGGTTGCCTCCTCCACACTCGCCGGCAATCGGATGAACACCGAGCTGGTCAACGTCGGCGCCAGCGTCGACGCCATCACGACTGAATTCATGCGCGACCTCGGCGTCTACCGACTCGAGGATGTGGCGATGTTCGTCGCCAACGTCGACGTCGTCAGCGAGCACGAGAGCGGCGCGGAGGAAAACCGGGTGAACTTCCGCGGCATGCAGCTCGGCGGCCGCGAGGTGGCGCAGTCGTCGCGCAACTTCTTCGCGTGGTTCACGCCGACCGACTCCTACAACATCGACCGGATCGATTTCAGCAAGGGCTCCAACTCGCTGATCTACGGCGACTCCATTCCCGGCGGCATGGCGAACAGCTACACCAAGCGGCCGCGCGTGATTTCTCCAAGTTCCGGGCGTTCCTCGAAGCGGCGATCGCGCGCGGAGACGAGAGCCCGGCGCAGATCAACGATGCGCGCGGCATCCTTGCGGCGAACGACGGAGTGGAGGAGGTGACCGGCAGCCGAAGTTCGGAGAACTCGATCAACTGGACGTTCGACTACCAGTTTCCCCGGCAGTCGTGGCTCAAGGGGACGCGCGTCGCGCTCTACGGCAACTGGCGCGACAATTACAACATGACGCTGCTCAACGGGGTGATGTATCGGGGCGGCGCCACGCATCCAGTCGGCGCATACGCGATGCACCAGCGTCGGATCTCCGGCCGCGCGACATCGTTTCGCATCGGATTCCGGAACGTCCTGGATTTGGAGAACAACGACGACATGCGGATCACGGGCGTCCGGGCGGTCGGCGCCGACGGCGTGCCGACGAGTCTTATCTGGCGTTACATCCCGCCGTTCTCCGCTGATGTCAGCGTGACAGTGGATTTCTAGACACAACGTCATGACATTCTGGAGATAGATGGAGGGCCCGCCTCCCCGCCGCAGGCGGGCAAGCGGCGCGGCTTGCCTGCCTTTGGCAGGGCCGGCCGTTTTCCGAAGACATTCCACTCGGAAAGGTCGAAATGGGTGTTGACCCGGCAGCGGACGACGCAGAGGTCGTCCCTCCATCAAATGTCTAATTATTTGTGACGTACGCGGGATTTCGAATGAAGCGCTAAAATCGCGCGCGAGTCACTTGCATCGATTTTCTCGGTTTGCGCGCAGACGATTCTCGATGAATGTATCGGCCATACCACCATGCCCCACACGATTCTAATCATCGACGACAACGACGCGTTTCGAGGAATGTTGCGCACGGTTCTCGACGCGCGGGGCTATCGCGTCGTGGTTGCGCGCACCGGGGCCGATGGATTGCAAGTGGCGGCGCAACAGCCCATCGATGCCGCATTGGTCGATGTGGAGATGTCGCCGATGGACGGCTTCGAGTTCTGCCAGCAGTTTCAGGAGCAGAGCAAAGCCGCCGGTCGCGATGTGCCCATGTGGATCATGACGGGAGTCCTGCGCCCCGGCCTGACGAAGCGAGCGGCGGCGGTCGGTGCGCTCGTGGTGCTGCGCAAGCCGCTGAACATCGAGGCGACCTGCGCGCAGTTCGAGCGGGAGTTCCGTCAGCGGACGGAGCGGGCCGAGTCCGCCGCCGAGGCCGACAGTGGCCCACCGTCGGCGTGACTTGACTTCGTAGCAGCCGGGATGACGAGGCCGGGGCTGTTCGGTCCACCACGTGGTGAGTGGAGCCGGGCGCGACCATTGGATGCATCCGTTCGGTTGATCAGGGAAGCCACCACACCAATTGAGGCGTGAAGCCGGGGCGAGTGGTGGATTGCCGGGTTTCGGAGCGCGGCGCGCGGAGTGGCTTGGCCACCGGCGGGGTTTCAGTCTGACTCCAATCGCGTCTCATTCCCGTGAATCTTCGGCTTCCATCGACCTTCGGCGTTTTCGTGGCGGCGATGGCGACGGCCGCGTCGGGCGCGGCGGATGACTATCATGACGAACTGGCGGTGCCGTTTCCCGTTGTCTTCTTCCCGCCTGTGCCGCCGGTGTACGGATCGTCGATCGCGGAGCGTGCCGCTGACACTCCCGTGCGCTATGGCGGCCGCCGGCTGACGCCGCCGGACGGGCTGGCGGATTTCGCCGGCGACATCATTTACCCGCAATTCAGCACGCGGCTGCATTCGGGCGCGTTGAGCCGCGCGACGGAATCACGGATTGAGGCGTATCGCTCGCGGCGCAACGAGCTCGTGCACGCGCTGCTCGATCGGTTGATCACGCTGCATGATGCCGCCGACGATGCCCGGGAGCGCGAATTGCGCGCCTTCGCTGAAGTCCAGACGCCGTCGATCGGCGCCCTGGAGTCCGAGGCGGACGCGTTGCGGCGGGAACTCGCGCGCAACCGTCTTGGCCTGGACATCGGCTGGAACGCCAGCCGGCGGTGGAAACTGGATTCGTTTCCGGCATCGAGGGAGTGGCTGAACCTCGAGGCCGAGTTTCAGGTGGTGCGGGCGGCGGCTTTCTACGAAGACGGGCTGACGCCGGGTCAGCGCGGACTGCTGCGCGAGCTCGCCTTCGAACTCGATCGGTCCGCGCGGAAGGCGCGCGGCGAACCGGCCGATCGCCGGGATAGCGAGGCAATGTTTTTTTCGCCGGAAATGACGCGGTTGCGGCTGCCGCCGGATTTGCCTCCCGAAGTGCTGGCGCGGATCGCGACGTATAATGCGGAGAAGGCAAAATTGAAGGTGGAGTTGCGCGAAATGATTCACCGGCAGGAGAACGCATCCCGGGCGGAACGAGCCGCGGCGTTCACCCGGCTGGCGGAAGATCAATGGCCCCATCTCAGTAACCTCGAAACGCTGGCCGAGGAACTTCGGACGGATCTGGGGCCGCGCTTCGTTCCCCTGCCTCCGGAAAAACCACCGGCTATCCCGACGTGGTTGATGGACGTGATTCACGGCTATAATGAAGATCGCGATTCGTACTTCGGGGAACTGCGATACGCGATATATAACGCGGTCGAACTTATCCCCCGGCCGACGCGGCGGGAGCGGGAAAAGTCCGACGAGTACCTCCGGGAGCAGGACGAGTACGCGGCAAAGCGAAAAGAAGCCGAACGCGCGGCCGTGCTGGAGTTTCAAGAATGCCACGCCGAGCGTTTTGCCCTGCTCCACAAACGGTATCTGGCGATTCGCGAGGCCTTGGAAGCGATTGCCAGGACGACGTCCGATCCGAAGACCGGCCGGCCGCTGAACGTGGATGCGCTGTTGCGGTATCACACCGCGGCCATGGCGGAGTTCGATGCGTTTGGTCGCGCGACGGCGATTTATACGAATTATCGGACCGCGATGATGCAACGCGGGCTGTCGCCGGAGCAGCGGCGCTTGTTGTTCGGTTATGCCGTGGCCGCGCTGGCGCAGCCGCTGCCATATGGCGAGCCGGTGCCGCGACGAAGCACCAAATATCCGTTGCCACGGTGAGGAGAGAAGGCCGCCCGATGCATTGGAAGCTTCGGCTTGGTGGGAGCGCGACCGCTACGCCAGGTTGCCGTCGGCATCGAAGGTCATGTCGGCCGCGCGGCCGGCGACCGTCATCTTCGGGTTCGCCTTCGCTTCCTCGACCAGATTCTCCGAGACGAGCATGCGGTCGACGGAAAGCGTGTTCCTGATTCGGCCGAGCCGTACCTTGCGGGGATCGCCAATGAGGCACGTTTTGATCGCCGCCTGGATCGCCTGCCGATCATTCCGCAGGACCATCGGGATTCTGGCTGCCGCCGCCGTCGTGGAGGTCAGGAGATTGCAGTACGTTTCGATGAAGTTGAACTTCCGGAACACGCGTTCGGTCGTGAAGTCGGCGAGCCCGAGGCCGGTGCCATTTCCATCCGACTTCTTCGTTATATCCAACACGGCAATACGCGTAATCCGCGGGTCGCGCGGGGTGAGGGCCACGTCGGCCGTCGGATAGCGACCGACGACATTGGGATCGAATCCGGTGCCGGAGATGTTCTTGCCCACCTCGTCGATGATGAGCACGTCCAGCGGATTCATCGGCACCGTCGGCATGAGGCTCCGTGCCTCCGCGAGCAGCAGCGGTTCCTGCGCCGGGATCTGCGCGGCCGGAAGCACCTCGATCCGGCAGGTCTCGTGATACGCGTTTTCGATCAGCCCGACGCCGAAAAGTATTTTGCCCGTGGCCAGCGTGGTGCGGCACAGCGCGACGAGGTTCTGTTCCATCCGACCGTAGCCGAGGCTGTGACAGGTCTCGGCACCTTTCTGTTTCCCGACGCCGATGACGATCATCTTGGTGAGCCCGCTCTCGATTTTTCCGCGGAAGGTCGTGTGCGGCTTGATGCGGTTCACCACGATGATGCCGTCGGCCTGCGCCGCGATCGCATCGACAAAGGCCGGCAGCCCGCCGGGCGCAGCGCCCACCTGCACGACGTCCATCGTCGCGCGGATCGGAACGCCCATCGCTTTTTCCGTGAAACCCATCCGCTCCAACAAGGCGCGTTGCCCCTTCGGCGTGGCGCCGCCGTGGCTGCCCATGGCGGGAAAGATGAACGGCTCCGCCCCGGCTTTTTTCAATTCGTCGATCAGGGTACGAGTGACCAGGGGAAGGTTCGTGATGCCACGGCTCCCGGCGCCGATGGCGAGTTTCATTCCGGGCCGGATTGCGTCGAGCACGCGTGACGCGCGCAGCTTCGCGACAACTTCCGCGGCCACGTCCGCAATGATCGGTCGATCAAACTTTGTTTCAATCGGCACGAGCCGCGGCAGCGGAATGTCCTTCAGGATTGCGTTGATCGGCGAGTCCGCCGGATTGGCAAAATTCGCCGGCAGCGTCGACGTCGCCGAATTCGTCTCGTGAGCCGAATTCGTGGCCGCAAAGCCGGACGACGCCTTGCCCAACGCGACGGCGACACCGGTGGCGGCGGCGCCGGCGAGAAACTTTCGCCTGCTGGCTTCCGGGTGGGAGCGCGGTTTCACGGTGAAGCCCGCATTTTGCGGAGTCGGCTTTTCATTTCGCATTCGGGGTTAACGCGAGCAACGGATGGAGTCTGCCCGTCCGGCGCGCGGCATCAAGTGCCAACCGCGGCTCGTGTGTGGGCACTCGTCGCGCCACGTTGAGCGGTGGGGCACAATCTGAGGCGAGGAATCCGGCGCGAGCCGAGCCGCCTGGCTCTTATCGATAGTCCGCGCCGGTCAGGCTCTGCAGCACCGACTGCTGCCACGTGCGGAGTTGCTGCTCCAGCTTGGCCGCGACCACCGGTTGCGCGGCGATAATGTTCTTTTTCTCAGCGGGATCGTTGCGGAGATCGAAGAGTTCCTTGCCGGTCCCACGTGCGCCGTCGATCACGAGCTTGTAGCGGTTGTCGACCAGCGCGCGCGGCCCGCCGAAATCCTCGGCCTCGATTTTCGGATAAATGTAATTCTGAAAGTTGCGGGTGGGGCGTCCATCCCCGGCCAGTTTCACCAGCGGGGTGGTGCCTTTTTGCAGTTCGAGATCGATATACGGTTTGCCCTTTTCCCCGCGCGCGAGCCCGTGCCAAAACCCGATCGGACGCGGACGCTCTGTCATTTTGCCGTCGAGCAGCGGTTTCAGGCTGATGCCGTCCAGCGGCCGCTTCGGCAGCGGCGCGCCGGCCACTTCGCAGAGGGTGGGGAGGATGTCGCTCGTGACCGCGTTCATATCGCTCGCGCGCGGTTTCGAGATTTGCGCCGGCCACTCGATGATTCCCGGCACGCGAATGCCACCCTCGTAGATGTGGCCCTTCTCGGCCCGGAACGGCACGGTGGCGTTCGCGTCCGCTGAGGTGCCGTTGTCACCGCAATACCATAGCAGGGTATTCGGCCGCAGTCCGGTGGCGCCGAGATGATCGCGCAGCTGGCCGATGGCGCGGTCCATCGCCGTAATCTCGGCGAAACGCTCGCGGAGCACGTCGCGCTGGAGCCGCTCCACATTCCGTCCGGTCTCGTTCGACGTGAGTCTCACGCGGCGGTTCGCGAAGCTCGCCGGCAGGTTGTGGTAGAGCGAGAGATCCTTCTCGATCCCGCTGTACGGTTCGTGTGGCGACCCGAACCACACCACGACGAAAAACGGGCGCTGTTGCTGCTTCGCCCGATCGATGAAGCGCATCGCCTCGCGGATCACGATCTCCGAACTCTCGCCCTTGAACTGCTCCGGCGGGCCGCCGTTGCGCGAGAAAAACGGATTAAGCTCGAAGAAATTATCGTGCGACAGCCACTGCTCGAATCCCATCGCGCCGGGATTCGTGGGCGACGCCGCTTTCACCGGTCCGAGGTGCCATTTGCCGAAATGTCCGCACGCATAGCCGGCGTCGCGCAGGAGTTTGGCAATCGTGATTTCCTCGGGACGGATCGACCAGCCGGGATTGAACGTGCCGTAGCGATTGTGATGGCGGCCGGTCATCACCGTGCCGCGCGTGGGCGAACAGCTGGAGCCACCAGAATAGAATCGATCCAGTCGCAGCCCTTTCGCGGCCATTTGATCGAGCACCGGCGTCTTCAGATAGGGGTGGCCGTTGTAGGCGGTTTCATCCCACCCATGATCGTCGCCCATCAGCAGGATGATGTTCGGTCGCTCGGCGGCGAGTGACGTGGCGGCGGAGAAGACCAGGGTGGACGCAACCAGGGCGGCCGCGAAAAATGCGCGGAGTGCAGGGATGTTCATGCGGGGAGGAAAACGGGGAGCGGCGGAACAGCGTAGGCGCGCGAACTTTCTTGGCCGAACCACTGCCGCGGTGCAAACGAGTTCCTCACGAAACTCGCCCCGCGTTTCGTTTGTAGTCCAAACACCTACACGCGATTGTCGCTCAACGCCGACATACGCGCACGGGGATTCAGCGCATGATCTTGGGTTCTCACGCTCACCCGATCAGCCATTTCCGCCCACATGCGATCCATCCTCGTCATCGACCCGAATCCCGAACTGCGCCACTTCGTTGCCAGCATCCTCGCCCGCGGTGGTCATACCGTCCGCGAAACGGATGATGTGCGGCTCGCGGCCCCCTTGCTTCGCGCCGAGCAGACCGATCTGGTCGTGACCGATCTCGCGATGCCGAGTCATCGCGGCGCGGAGACGATCGAAGCGCTTCGCCACGAGTTTCCCGCGCTCGAGGTGATCGCGATTTCCGCCGCGTCCGACTCCGCGGGTTATCTGCGGCTCGCCGCGACGCTGGGCGGACCGCGCACGCTCGCGCAGCCGTTCATGAGCCGCCAATTGATGGGATTGATTAACGAGATGGTTGCCGGTGTCGCCGCCCATCGGGTCTACGCCGATTACCAGTCGCGCCGGCAGGGGGCGTTCGAGAGCAACTGATCTTTCGGGGCGGTTGGCCAAAACACACCCCGCCTTGCGGGCACCCCTCTCAAGAGGGGACTTCGATCTCGGGCGCTTGCCTCTGGATCCCCTCTCGAGCCGGAAGTATGCAGTGAACTCGGACGATGACCGTTCGCTGGAGACGCGGCGCCCTCGCCGCGTTCCACTGTAGAACGTTGTGCTTACGGCCGCGGCGGGGGCGCCGCGGCTCCATTCACCGGATGGTGAACCGAGTTTTCCAGCCTCGTCACCCCGGCTGCTACGAAGCCCGGTTCAGCTCGCCAGGTCGAATACCTCCTGCGCCAGGCGGTGCAGAAACGAAAACGCACGCAGGCCGCGGAAGCGGAGGAGGACACGACGCGGAAACGTTGAACCTCGGTTTCGAGGCCCGGGCGCGCGCATCGCGTGCGCCGGAATTTCCCGTTGCCGGATGGGGGTGCGCACGCTGCTGCGGCCAAGTGTTTGTTTGTCATCCCACGCGAAACCGGCGAGGAACTCGGCCGCCGCGCGTTTCCGCCGCCACGCGCGCGGGATCGTCAGGCTCCCGAAAATGAAATCCCCCGTTCTTCTGCTGATTGGATTCGGCATCGTGGCCGCTGCCCCTGCATCCCGTGCCGCGGACCTGCCGGTGATTCCCATTGGACTCGACGCTTATCGCCGCTGGGAGCAATGGCCGCAGCAACGCATCGGCGTCCGCGCCTACATGCGCAGCACGTATGATCGCAAAGGCGGAAACGAGCGCGCCGACGCCAGTCACTTCCTGTATCAACTCGCCGAGGACCGGAACGTCACGCTCGATGTGCAGGGTGCGGGCATCCTCTACTTTGCGCGCTACAATCACTGGCATGGCAGCCCGTGGACGTACGAGGTGGACGGCGTCCCACATGTCGTGCGGGAATCCTCGACGGCCGATCCGACGAAACCGGTGGAGGGCTCGGTGTTCATGCCGGCGGAGTTGTTTCCCAACCCCCTGACATGGACGTGGTCGATCACCCGCGGCGCCGATCTGATGTGGGTGCCGATCGGTTTCGAAAAGTCGTTCCGGATGATGTACGGCCGCACCTTTTACGGCACCGGCTACTACATCTATCATCATTTCGATCGGGCGGCGAAGCTGTCGCAGCCGCCAAGGACTTGGGACGGCAAGACGCCGCCGGATCGCGACGTGCTCGAACTGATCGCCCGCGCGGGCAGCGATCTCGTGCCGGCGGCCGGCTCGCCCGAGGGCCGGCGCGTCGGGATCGAGGAGCGGTCGGGCAACGTTACCGTCGCAGGTGGGGAACGCGTCCTCATCGCGGACGTGAAAGGGCCGCGCACGATTCGCACGCTCAACTGGTCCGTGCCGCGCGCGGCGGCGTCCACATTTGGCCGCGCGCGACTGCGCGTCACTTGGGATGAATCGAGCCACGCATCAATCGACGCGCCCCTGGCGCTGTTTCACGGCGCCGCGCGGTTGTACAATCGCGACGACCGCGAGTTTCTCGTCAAGGCGTTTCCCGTGCACATCCGATACGATGCCAATCGCGTGCACCTCGCATGTTTTTCCCCGATGCCGTTTGGCGCGTCCGCCCGGATCGAGCTGGTTGGCGCGGAGGGTGAAACGATCGATGACGTGCGCTGGTCGCTGCGCACAGCGCCGCTCACCGGGCCGAAACGCGATTGGGGTTATTTCCATGCAACCTTTCGCGATCATCCGGCTCCCGAAGCCGGCCGCGATCTCGTGCTGCTCGACACGCGCGAGACCGAGGGCGGAGGCGACTGGTCAGGCAGTTTTGTGGGCACGTCGTTTATTTTCACCCACCAGAACAACCTGAATACACTCGAGGGTGATCCGCGCTTTTTCTTCGACGACAGCCTGTCGCCGCAGGCGTATGGCACCGGCACGGAGGAGTGGGCGGGCGGCGGCGATTACTGGGGCGGCCGCAACATGACGCTGCCGTTTGTCGGCCACCCGACGGGCGCGCGCAAGAAAGAGGAGGCGAAAAGCGCGGAAGACATGATTCATTCCGCCTACCGTTTCCTGCTCGCGGACCTGATGCCCTTCGGCAAAAACGCGGTCATCCGGCTCGAGCACGGGGGAGAGAATCAGTCGACGGAGCACTACGAGACGGTGGCGTTCTGGTATGGTCGCAACCAGCCGACGCTCGTGCGCACGGACGCAGTCTCCGTCGGCGATGAAACCAGCGAGCGCGCGCACAGCTACGTGAACCCCACCGCGTCGGAAAGCTACGAGATCGTCTCCCGGTACGAGCTGGGACCGGACACGCTGCGCGACGGAACGGTAATCTATCCGACGCATTCCGAGTCGGGTCGCAAGATGACGGGTACGTCCGAGTTCACGATCGATATCGATCCGGCGAATTTGGGCGTGCTGCTGCGGCGAAAACTCGATTACCAGTTTCCCAATCAGCGGGCCGAAGTGTCGGTGGCGCCGATTATTGGCGGCAGGGTGGGGGAGTTTCGCGCTGCCGGTGTCTGGTATCTCGCGGGGAGCAACACGTGCCTGTTTTCGAATGTGCGGCAGGAACTCGCGCCGTCGAATCACGTGGTGCAAACGTCGAACCGGCGGTTTCGGGAGGACGAGTTCATCGTTTCGCGCGAGCTTACGGCCGGCCAATCGAAGCTCCGCGTGCGCGTGAAATTCACGCCGGTCGAGATTCCGCTGCTGCCCGGCCGACCGCTGCCGGAACTCGCGTGGAGCGAGATCCGCTACGATGTGTATTCGTGGGTCGTGCCGGAATAGTCCTGCTGACGGTCGATGGATCGGATGGGAGCGCGACCGCCCCCGGTCGCAGGTGGATCGGTGCGACCGAGGGCGGTCGCGCTCCCCAAACGCCAGCAACCCTCGACGCCGATCAGGCTCACGTAATCCGATTCAACCGGTGAATGGCGGCCGCGAGGAGAAGCACGCCGGCGACAACGATACCGCCGATGCTTTCGAGCGAATGCTCTGCCAGCCAGCCGGCGGCCGCCGGCAGGGACGCGGCGCCGAGGCACGCAGCGCCCGACTGACGGCCGATCACGGTCTGAACGGCGGCGGGAGCAAAACGCCGCGGGACTTCGTGCATGAGTCCTGGATACACGGGAGCGAAACCGAGCCCGAGCAGGACAAGCGCTCCGGCGGCGAAGGGCACGCTGCGGGTCGCGACGAAAACGAGCGCGCCGAGCAAAGCGAGCGTGGTGCCGAGTGTGACCAGCGTACGGTTTGAGCAGCGATGCGCCACGAATCCGGCCGCCAGCCGTCCCGCTGTAATCGAGCCATAGTAGCAGGCGACACAAAGTCCCGCCGTTTCGGGTGAAATTCCGCGCGCCACGATGAGGATTGATCCGGCCCACACTCCCGCGGTCGTTTCAACGGCGACATAGATCGCGAAGATTGCCGCCGACAGCCAGCCGGCAGGCGAGTTGGCCAGTGTCGTGGGCGCGGTGCTCGTTGTGTTTCCCGCGTTCGCGGCTGGCCGCCGCTCGGGCACGGCAGTCCACAACCGCAGCGTGGCCAGGAACAGCAGCGCGAGTGACAGCTGCGCGAGGCCGAGCGTGAGATAGCCGCCGCGCCAACCGGCTCCGCCGCTGAGCGCGCGGGCCATGACCAAGGGGCCGGTGGTCGCACCGATTCCCCAGCAGGCGTGGAGCCAGTTCATATGGCGGCCGCTGTAGTGCCGCGCCACATACCCGTTCAGACCGGCATCGACGGCGCCGGCGCCGAGTCCGAGCGGGGCCGCCGCGGCGATCAGCCACCCGAAACTCTGCGCGCGTGCGATGATCAGCAATGCACTGCCGGTGAGAAAACAGCTGACGAGCACGACGGGGCCGGTCGTGAACCGCGCGATCCACCGTCCGCTGGCGAAACCCGAGGTCGCGGACAAGAGGGTCGCCACCAAAACCACGACACCACCAAGTCCAATCGGCAGCGCGAGCGTGGCATGCATCTGCGGCCAGGCCACGCCAATCGTACCGTCCGGCAACCCGAGGCTGATAAAGCCCAGGTAGATGATCAGGAGGAGAAGACGGGAAGACACGGAAGACACGGAAGACGCGGAAGACGCGGAAGACTTGGAAGACGCGGAAGATGGGGAAGACTCCGAGCAAAGGAGAAACGGCAGAAATAAGAAACGGCAGAAACGAAGAAGGGGAGATGGGGAAGAACGCGAGAACGCGAGAACGCGAGACGCGGAGCAGAAGACTCGGAGGATCCGGAAGAACGCGAGACGCCGAGCAAAGAAAACATGGGCTTGGAACGCGAAACGCGAAACGCGAAACGCGAAACCCAAAACCCAGAACCCAGAACCGAAATCCCCGCGCATCGCGCGGGGATGAATCACTTCTTCGCTTTCGGAGCTTTCGTCTTTCCAGCAGCCTTCGCCTTTTCTGCCTGCTCGATCTTCGCCGCCTCTTCGTCCGTCACGAACATGTAGATGTTGGAGGTGACCACCTCCATCGTGTAGTGACGCGTCAGCGAGAAGCCATATGCCTTCAGCATCTTTTCGTTGTTCTCGGTCAGCTTTGTCATGACCTGGTCCAGCTGGGTCTTCAGCGCCGCTTTTTTCTTTGGGTCGGTTTCCTTTTCCATCATCGCGTTGAGTTCCACCGCATTTTGGCGCTGGGTTTGCATCAACTGCACGTTGGCCTGAAATTCCCGGTTGGCCTCGGGCGTGTTGAGCGTGGCGATGCGAACGAGCTTCTGCGGGGGTGCCGGGGTGGCAGCGGACGCCGACTTGGACTGGCCCGACAAATAACTGGCGGTGAGGAGCGACGCGCCGAGCGTCAGCAGGAGAAGGTGTCGTTTCATGAGAGAACGACGTTTGTTGGCCGCGGTAGACCACGGCGAGTTTTTTTTCTCGCGCGGCCAGCCTTTTGGCGCGCCGCCGCGGGCATTTCTCTTGGTCAATCGACTTTCGGCTGCCATGCTCGGCTCGCCGCCGCCGCGGAGAATCATGAAAACATCCGTCGCACCGAATTGCTCACTGCTCGCCGCCGGGATCGTTGCCATGTTGGCAACCGTTTCAATGCCGCACGCCCTGGCCGCTCCGCCCTATCAGGCAACCGGGCTGAAAATCGGTGAGGTCAACTCCACCAGCGCGATCATTTGGACGCGACTCACCCGCAGCGCTGATCGCGTCGGCGTGAACGGCCGGTTGCCGGAAATAACCTACCCGGCGAAAAAAGCGTCGAAGAAGGGTGGCGGCCGCCCGGACTTGAAGCCCGACGTGAAGCTGCCGGCCGGCGCAACCGTCGACGAGCTGGAGAATGCGGCGCCGGGTGCGCCCGGACAGACACGCGCGGCCTACCGCGCCCGAGGCGAAACCTCGTGGCGCACCACCGCATGGGCCGATGTGGATCCGTCGCGGGATTACACGCGGCAGCACGTGCTTTCGGGGCTCACCGCGGGCGTTGGTTATGAGCTTCGCGTCGATGCTCGCGCGAGCGGCACCGCTGAAGTTTCGAGCGCGATCGAGGGCAGGTTCCGCACCGCGCCGGACCCGACGACGATTCGGAAAGTTCGTTTCGCGGCGACGACCGGGCACAATTACTACGATCGCGATCTGCCGGCCGAGGGCTGGAAGATCTACGACCAGATGCTGCGGCGGGACCCGGACTTCCTCGTTCATACCGGCGACATCCTGTACTACGACAAATGGGCCAAGTCGCTGTCGCTCGCCCGCTGGATGTGGCAGCAAACGTTCAGCCAGCCGACCAGCGTGCGGTTTTACCGCAACGTCGCGGCGTACTTCATCAAGGACGACCACGACGTCTGGATGAACGACTGCTACCCGACGATGCAGACAAATTTCATGGGCGACTTCACGTTTGCCCAGGGCCAGGCAGTTTTTTTGGAGCAGGTCGGAATGGGCGATAAGACCTATCGCACGATCCGATGGGGCCGCGATCTCCAGATCTGGCTGCCGGAGGGGCGCGATTTTCGCAGCGCGAACGACGCACCCGATGGACCGGAAAAGACCATCTGGGGCGCGGAACAAAAGGCGTGGTTCAAGCGCACGGTGCAGGCATCCGATGCGACGTTCCGCGTGTTGATCAGCCCGACGCCGCTGGTCGGTCCGGATCGCGGCAACAAGAATGACAACCACGCCAACAAGGGATTCACGCACGAAGGCGACGAGTTGCGCGCGTTTTGCGCGGCCCAGAACATGGTCGTGGTGTGCGGCGACCGACACTGGCAGTACGTGTCCGTCGATCCGAAGACCGGGCTGCGGGAATTCTGCACCGGCCCGTCCACCGATGCGCACGCCGGCGGCTGGCCGAAGGACAAGAAGGAGCCGGAGCACGTCTATGTGAACGTCGTCGGCGGTTTCGTCGAAGGCACGGTCGAGCGCATCGCGGGCGCGCCGGTGCTGACCTTCCGCCACTTCAGTGTCGACGGGAAATTGCTGCACGAGGACGCCGTTCGAGCGACGAGTTGGCGTTGACGCGGTTCGCGGCAACGCGCTCCTTTGACCTCGACCGCAAAAGCGTTTGCTCCCGCTCACCGGCGAGAGCCCTGCCGAAACCAACCGCGATGAACCCCCACCGAACCAACCTGACTACACTCATAACGCCGTGGCTCGCCTTGCTGGCGATTAGCCATGCCATCGCCGCCGAACCTGCGCGGACGACACCGCCCGCAACGGCCACTCCGCCGGTGACAAACGCCGCGCCCGGAGCGGACGCCAATCAGGACGACGTGCTGGAGCTGAGCCCGTTCAACGTCGTTACGACCCGCGACGTCGGCTACCAGGCCGAGAACACGCTCGCGGGCAGCCGGCTCAACACCCAGCTCCGCGACACGGCCGGCTCCATCTCCGTTTTCACCAAGGAATTTCTCGATGACGTCGGCATCACCGACATCAAGGAGCTGGTGCAGTACTCGGTGAATTCCGAGATGAACACCAACGAGAATCAGGCCGGCTCCAACCAGAACCCCATCGTCAACGCCCAGAGCCTGACCCCGCCGATCCTGATTCGCGGCCTCGCGGCCAGCCTGGGCATGGATTATTTCACGAGTATCACGCCGACGGATCCGTATCGGGTTGGCCGTTACGAGGACAGCCGCGGGCCCAACAGCATCCTGTTCGGCGTCGGCTCTCCTGGTGGCCTGCTCAACCAGTCGTCGAAGACGGCGAGCACCGGGCGCGACAGCGCGACCGTGCGGTATGGCACGGGCTCATTCGATCGCCACCGGCTCGAGCTCGACGCCAACAAGGTCTTGCGCAAGGACAAGCTGGCCGTGTCGATGGCCGCGCTGCACCAGGAGAATGGCGGCTGGCGCGCCTTCGATTTCCAGGACAAGAAGCGCATCTTCGGCTCGGTGACCTATCGTCCTTTGCGGCAGCTGAGCTTGACGGTCATGGGCGAGACCGGACGGGATCGGACGGCCGTGATCCGCGCCACCGTCGAAGCGGACCAAGCCCTGGCGTGGTACGACAACCGGGAAGCGTTCGGCGTGAACGCCGTGACGTTCGCGCCCGGGACCACCGCGCCCACGGCCGCAATGCAGGCGGTGGGCGTCACAACCCGCGACAGCACCCGGACCGGCAACAACCACCGCGTGACGTTCATTGAAAACGATGGCACGATCTTCGATGCATCCGGCGCCTTTCTCACCGGCAGCTATAACAACTCGGCGGTGCGCGGCCCCGACGGCACCCCCGGGGTCACGGGCTCCACGCTGCGCGTCAACGATGCGACGCTTTATCCGGCCGACCGCGATATCAACGCCGCCGGCCCGGGCATGTTCCGCGATCAGAAGCTGAAAAACTTCACCGTTACGGCAGACTGGCAGGCGACCCGGAACCTGGCTTTCAACCTCGCCTACAACTACCAGGATACGAGGGCGGTCGTTAATCTCATGACCGGCGCGGATCCCACGCTGCGGGGCGAGGCGAACCGGACGCTGGGGGTCAACGGCCCGGCCAATCCCTACGCCGGCCGGCTTTATTTCGACGGCAACTGGCGGCGGGACGTCCATGTGGGTGACGTGAGGGAGACCCGGCTGACCGGGTCGTACACGCTGGACACGAAATCGAAGTGGTTTGGCCGACATCGGATCGCGGCGATGGTATCGCGGGCGAAGCAGTTCGATACGCGGGCGAACTCGTGGCTGGCGCTGGCCGGCCGGCCGTTCAACGCCGCGGGAAACAACGTCAACAACCGGATCACCGTCCGCAACTACATCACCGAGGGCAGCTATGCCACCTACCGGGTGGGCGACTGGCGCAAGCTCCCGGAGACGGTGACCTTCGGCGGACAAACCTACGAACTGGTGTTTGCGAACGAGCTGGGAGACGGAGCGAACAACGGCGGCGGCGACCAGGAGTCGACCACCAAGCTCGGCGTGATCCAGAGCCATTTCCTCGGCGGAAAACTCGTGACGACGTTTGGTTATCGCGAGGACGAAATCGAGGTGATCGAACTCGGATATTATCAAGACCCGCTGATCGGTGACGTCGTCGACCGTGATCGGAGCAAGGGCAAGCTCACCAGTGCGACCGGCCACACGGCGACGGCCGGCGCGGTGTATCACGTTTTCGACTGGCTGTCGGTGATTGCGAATCGCTCCTCCAACCAGGGGGTGCCGTCGTTCGTCCGGAAGATTTTCCCGGACGGCAATCTCGCCCCGCCGTCGAAGGGCGAGGGTGCGGACTACGGTCTCGGATTCGATTTGCTCGGCGGCCGGCTGAACGCGAAGGCGGTTTACTTCACCTCGAAGGAACAGGGGCGGATTACGACCACGGGTTTCGGTGGCGCGTCGGGCCGGAACACCCGCGTGATGGACGCGTTTGCCGGAGTCCTCGTTGGCACCGGGCTGCCGTTTTCCCCGAGCCAATGGGATCCGATTTACAGCCAGTACACGCCGCCGGCGACCGCGGCGTCATCCGATTTCGATTCGGAAGGCTACGAGGCGCGGGTCACGGCGAACCTGACGCGGAACTGGCGGCTGGTCGCGAACTATTCGTACACCGATTCAATCCGCAAGAACGTGGCCGCGGAGATTGCCGCATGGTACGGACTGAAGTCCGCCGAGGGCGGAAAAGCCGTCGTCCAGGGAGTGAGCCAGGATGCGACCGGCCGGTTCGTCGTCGATTCGAATGCTTTCGAGACCGGCGGCGCGGTCGCGAAGTGGCTCGAGCTTGGCCGGCTGAATCCGGAGGCGGATGTTTCCACCCTCACGACATCGAACGGCCAGACGATCGCGCAGGAGATTTTCAATCTCACCGACAACATGAACGACGACAAGGAGCAGGAGGAAAAGCGATGGGGCGTGCGACCGCACAAGATCAGCCTGTTCACCGCCTATGATTTCAGGGAAGGCGCGCTGAAGGGCTTCACGATTGGCGGCGGCTGGCGCTGGCGCAGTGCCAACGTCATCGGCGCGGACGCGAACGGAAGCGAGATCACGGGCAAGGTGATCACGGCGACGGACCTGATGATGGCCTACACGCGGAAATTCGAGCGGCTGCCGGGCCGGGTGCGGTTTCAGATCAACATCTCGAATGTCCTCGACGATACCGACATCATCCCGGTGCGGCTTTCGACCTCCGCCAGCGCGCCGAACGGCTTTATGCTGCCCGGAGGCCGCGGGATGGCCTATAGCCGTTACGATCTCGTCGCACCGCGCGACATCCGCTTCACGACGACGTGGTCGTTTTAAACACGACGTCGTTCGGAAGCAGCCAGTGGGTGGCATAGGCGCGCTCGATATTTGCGTTGCCTGATTTGCTGAACCGCAGCGGCTCGCGTTGGCCTTTGCCCCACGACATGTAGGCCGTCCAACTTGGACGCAGATTTCCGCGCCGGGAATTTTCCGTCACCGCGCGCACGACGGCGTTTATGGCGGGAAGGGATCCCCGGATCACACCTTCCAAGTATGGCACCCGGCGAAACCGCCAACGCTCGTAGTCGTCCCGGGTGAGCAGATTCATCGCGATGAAGACATCGGTGATCGCGATATAACCTTTTTCTTTCAGGCACGTGCCAGTCGCTGTCAGAGCACGCTGTTTCAGCTCCTCGCGGTTCATTGCAACCAGTCAAAGTTTCTTTTGTAGCACGTCTGCGAACTCGCTCCACGGTGCCGAGGAGTCCGCGACGAAGCGCCGTAACGGAGCCAATGCGTCTCCCCAAGCGGGTGTGAGCGGCGGCGTCAGGGCTGCGTCCAGCGTCGCCGGCTCTGGCAGCCGGTGCTCCACCGCCAAGGCGCAGCCGAGCGCCTGCGCGCCGTCCAGCAGCGCGGCCCGCGCCTCTTCGCCGAGTCCGCCGAACTGGCGGCTGCGCACGTCGCGAATCTCGATCGAGTACGTGAGTCCGCTGCGCGATGCGACGCGGAAATTGGAGTAGATGGGATGCCGCGCGTCGTCGTTGGTGATGCGGAAGTCCTCGGTGCGGGCGCGCAGCCGGCGGCGTTCGATCTCGTCGTCGTCGGTGGTGCGCCAGTTGTGCGGCATGGGAACCTCAGCCACGGGCGGGGTTTTCGATGTGGCGGCCATGGGGCGATGCTCCGCCGGCCCTCGAGGGCGAGTCAATGTCGGGTAGGTTTCTTTTTTCTCCCCTCGATCAAAAATCCGGTTATGGAGCCATCCATGCGCAAGTTGAAGGTGAGCTGGCTGGATTTCGAGACCGCGTGCGATATGCGCGGTAACGAGATCAAATCCTACGTTGATCTCGAAACCGGGAAAGTGCTGGTGGTCATGGATGAAATCCGGGAGCAATTGGAGGAACTGTGGGATAAAGCCGGCGCCGATGCATCGCTCGACGATCTGCTTTTCCAGGCGGGCGGAGCGGAATGGGAAAAGCAGGCGCTGCGTGATGCGTGGCTGGTGGAGCAGGGGTCCGGTCAACGCGTCGTGTCGTTGCCGGAGCCCGAGCCGCACGAGGATTTCCGTGACCTGGAAGACTTCGTCGCGACCGTGCAGGACCCGAAAGTGCGCGCGGAACTCGAGCACGCGTTGGAGGGGCGCGGCGCCTTCCGCCGTTTTCGCGATGTCATCCACGGTACGTTTCGGGAGCGGCAGCAATGGTTCAAGTTCAAGCAACAGCGCTTGCGCGAACGGATGACGAGATGGTTCGCATCGTATGATATCGAGGTGGAATGGGTGTTGCCGCCGCCACCGCCGCCGGAAACACCCGTGCGCGAGCATCTGCTCGAAGGGGTGCTGAAATTCGTCCGCGTCGCAACGCAGCTCCCCGGGGTCAAGCGGATCGCATTGGTCGGCTCGTTGACCCGGGACGAGCCCGAACCGAAGGATGTCGACCTGCTTGTCACCGTAGCCGACGACATGGATCTGACGCCGCTTGCGAGCGCCGGCCGCAAACTGGGCGGGCACGCGCAGCAGCGCAACCGCGGCAGCGACGTGTTCCTGGCGAACGAGCGGGGCGAGTATATCGGACGGGCGTGCCCCTGGCGGGAGTGTGCTCCGGGAATCCGCGTGCGTTGCGATGCGCTGAACTGCGGCCGCCGCCATTATCTGCACGACGACCTTCGCTCCGTGCGGCTGGACGCGAAGCTGGTGGCCGAGCCGCCGATCGAGCTATGGCCCGAGCTGCGCGTGCGGGTGCAGGTTCCGTCCGACGTCAGTGCTCACTTGCTGGCGAAGTTCGACTTGAATCGGCGATGAGGCGGGTTATCGCGCCGTGGCGGCGGACGACGCCGGTGATCCGGACGCCGCCGTCAGATAGGTTTTCAACCGGTGAACGTAGTCGTTGCCGCGCGTGGTCGCGCGCGGGTCGACGGTTGGCATCGCACGGATGAAGTCGAGCAGGGGCGCCGCTTTCGCGCCGATGCGGTCGATCGCATTCAACGCCTCGATGCCGGCATACGCGCTCGTCTTCGTCGGGTCCGCACAGTGGCGCAGCGCGGCCAGCGCCGGTTCGAGCTCCGCGGTGGCGCCGAATTTCGCCAGCGCCTCGGCGGCTGCGATTCGGACGCCCGCGGAGGAATCGGTGAGCGCCGCGCTGAGCTCGCGTTTCATCGCTGCGACCGTGGGCCCGCCTCGCATCAGCGCACCCATGGCGCCCCAGTAGCGCACGCCGCTGTCGGCGTCGCGGAGAAAAGCCTGGAGCTGCGGCACCGCGTCGGGGCGCAAGAGCGAGGCGACTTCCGCGGCGGCGAACACGCGGGCGAACGGATACGCGGCGTCCGTGGCCAGCGCGTCGCGCGGCGGCTGGTCGCCCGAACGCGCATGCATTTCAGACTCGGCCAGGAAACCGGTGTCGCGGATCCGCGCGGCGTTGGCCTGCACTTCGCGCCGCAGCGTTTCGAGGATGCGGCGGTGCTCCGGGGACGCCGCGAGGTTGCGCACTTCATCGGGATCGCTCTGGAGATCGTAGAGCTCCTCCGGCGCCTTCGGTTCGCGCCAGAAGATCGACTGCGCCTCGTTGAGCTTGCCGGCATCGAAGCGCTGCCGCCAGACCTGCGTCGTGGGGGTGCGGAACTGCGTGCCGACGTGCTGCCCCTGCGACAGGTGCGGCAGGTAGTTGCGCAGGTAAACGAAGCGCCCGTCCGTCACGGAGCGCACGAGGTCGTAGCGTTCGTCCATCCGGCCGCGGAATCCGTGGAGATAACGTGGTGGCGCCGTTTGGAATTCGCCGGCAAAGGCGTGGCCCTGCAGCGTCGCCGGAGGACGGATACCAGCGAGACTGAGCATGGTGGGAGCGAGGTCGACGAAGCTCACCAGTCGATCGGATTTTCCGCCCGCGGCGTATTCCCTCGGCGCGAGCTGCCGCCACTTCGACGGGAAGTAGACCACCATCGGTACGCGCAATCCGGAGTCCGACGGCCACCGTTTGCTGCGCGGCATCCCCGGTCCATGATCGGCGTAGTAGAACACGATGGTGTCGTCCACGAGACTCGCGTCGGCGAGTTCCTTCAGTTTCTCGCCGGCGATCCGATCGACCACGCTCACCTGATCGTAGTATTGGGCCCAGTCGCGGCGGACCTCGGGGGTGTCGGGGTGATAGGCGGGAACCCGAACGCTGGCGGGATCGATGACCGCGACGTGCGGTCGTTTGATCACCTGGCTCTCGTGGCTGTCCGTGGCATTGAAGATGGCGAAGAAGGGCCGGCCCGCGGGGCGATTGCGCCAATGGGCGGTGCGTGAAGAGGCATCCCACACTTCACCGGGCTTGGTGAGGTTGTAATCCTCCTTCGCGTTGTTCGTGCAATAGTATCCCGCCGCGCGCAGGAATTGCGGAAACATTTTCGCGCCCGCCGGCATCGGAACCTCGCTGCGCATGTGCTCGCCGCCGAGCGAAGGCGCCAGCATCCCGGAAATGATGGTGGTGCGCGCCGGGGCGCAGCAGGGCGCGTTCGACCAGGCGCGATGGAACAACATGCCTTTCGCCGCCAGCGCATCCACATTGGGCGTACGCGCGATCGGATCACCGTAGCACCCGAGGTGCGGCCCGTGATCCTCGCTGGTCAGCCAGAGGATGTTCGGACGATCGGCGGCGTGCGCCGCAATCGCGGCGGGCAGAAACAAGAACCAGGACGAGTAACGTAAGCGGGGTGGCATCGAGGTTGAGCGAAGTTGAGTGGACGAATCAACGAGCGCATGGCCGCGACGTTCTCGTCCCTATGGCTTCGGACCAAATCACAACCGATTGCCGGCGCCAAGGCTGAGGAGGCGGACGGGTGGTGTTCGTCGCTGGTATTGGAGACGCGGCCCCCTCGCCGCGTCGGTTGATGTGCGTGGGCCAGCCGGGAAATTGCACACCGCGGCACCGCGGCCGCAACCAAAGGGTCGGCCAAGACATTTTACCGCAGATAACGCAGATAGCGCAGATGGTGCGGTTAACTCATGCTCGCGGCTTGCGTGCATTTTCAGGGATAGTGAGCGGCCTTTTTCCGAGATTGCGCTCGGAAAAAGAGGTTCGCCTACGGCGAGCAGCCGCCCTCCAAGCCTTCTTACATGAGGCAACGGAGGTAACGGAGAAATTGCGGTGCCCGTGCTCTCCGTTGTCTCCGTTTCCTCCTGTAAAGCTTCTGGTTTTAGAGTGTCAGTTACGACCAACATGTTGGTCGTAACTGACACCTTGGTGCGCAGCGCCTCAGAACCGGCGGGAAAAGCGCAGCAGCGGACCCAGCACGTTCAATCCGGGATTCACCTTGTCACGGCCGTCGTTCGAGACGTGCTGAAAAAACAACCCCAGTGACCACTCGAAGGCCGGACTGATCCGCACGCGGACACCCGAGTCGATCAGCCAGTTGAGATTGAAGTCCTGACCCTGGGCGCCGGGAATTTCGTAGCCCTTGCTGTCCATCCAGCCGGCCCCGCCACCGCTCGAAAAGTACACCGCGAGTTTGCCGGATGGATTTCGCCATTCCAAATCCCCGGCCGCCGCGGCGCCGATGTAGTACGTCTCCGGGCCGCGGACGATGGGCTCGAGCAGCAGGCTGAAACGCGGTCGCAATGACAACGTGCCGCCGCCCAACGGATGGCGCACGCCGGGTGAGATGCGCAGCGAGAAAATCTGCGGCACAATTACATAGTCCAACGGCGTGGCGCCACCGCCGACGCTCGACCATACGCCGGTCGCGTACTCCCATTCGAAGGTTCGCGGCTGGGGCGGCAGAACCTGGGCCGCCGCGCGGGCAGGCGCGGCCCCCATCATCGTCGATATGATCAGGACAAGGAGAGTTCTTCCGGCGCAGCCTTCGGGAAACATTCCCTGGACCGTACGCAATTTTCGCCGAAACTCCAATGCGGCGCGGCAACGGCGGCGTCGAATCCGCGGCGATGAGTGCGGCCCGAGCTGAATTATTTCGCGCCGAAAATCAGCCGCTTGATCGTGGGTGCCAGCCGTTCCGCCATCAGCTCGTTGCCCTCGTCATTCGGGTGCAGCGGATCGCGAAACAGCGCCTTGTCGGCCGGGCCGAACAAATCGAGCCCTTCGGCCACGAAGGTAAGCTCGTCGCCGCCACGCTGTCGCTCCAGCGCCGCGTCACGCATCAGGTCGCGCAGCTTTTCCGATCTCTCCCGGTATTCCGGTTCGCCGATTTCCTTCATCGAGAAGATCGGCGTGACGCACACGATCGGAACCGTCGGGCGGGCCGCGCGGATCGTGGCCAGCATCCGGGCAAAAGGCTCCTTCGGCTGGTTGCCGTAGGATTTGCCGAGGTCGAAGATGTAACAACACGCGTCCGGCTGGCTCACCAGTTCCACCACCGCGGGTTCGGCCTTGCCCGCGCCTCCAAATCCGAGGTTCACGAAATCGACGTTGAGCCGCCGCGCGAGTACGGCGGGATAGGTGCGCGAAGCGTGATCGGCGCCAGTGCCCTGCAGCACGGACGAGCCATAGCAGACGATGGAAGTCTTCAGTGCGAACGGGGGCGGCGGTTGAACCGCGGCACCGGCGTCGACTCCGACCGCGAGCAGGCGAACCTCGGTCGTGTTGGGCAGGTAAATCGTGACGTTCTTTGCGCCGGGCTTGTGGTCGTCGAAAAGGAGCAATTCCGCCGGGCCGGGGCCCATGGCACTGGCGGAGCCGGCGAGGCGATCGTCGATGTAAGCATCGAAGTGAGCCCGCTTCTTCTGGGTCGAAACAATCTGCACGCGCAGGGCGAGGCGTGACGTCGGACAGGAAAATCGAATCCGGCCGCCATCGGGCGCCACGGCGCGATTCCAGGCACCGTTGGGAATCCGGGCCCGCGCGGTTTTGGGCAGCCGCCACAGTTCGGGCGCGTTCTCCGCGAACCATGGCAGACCGCGAAGCTCCAGTTGCGGGTCAGGAAACGGCAGCCACTGCATCCCGCCCCGGGCGGAAACGGCGGGCGGGGCCTCCGCCGCGGCGCGGCGGTCGGCGGCAAAGGCGGATCCCGCCAGCGCGACGAGCAGCAAGAGGAAGAATGACGCGGAGCGATTCACGACGGGGTTAACGGGGCGATTTCCCAGTGCGGCGGAGCCTCCGACCAGTAATCAGAAAAATGGGGGCAGAAAAATGAAAGCTCTCCGAGCCGTAGGCTCTACGGAGCCGGAGGCCGGTTTCGAGTGCTCCTCTGACTATTTTTCTGACTCCATTTTTCTGACTGTGTCTGTTCGGACCGAGCCTTTGCACCGCAGAGACGGGAAAGACGCAGAGAAGGTGTTGGAAGCGAGATGCTCCTCTCTGCGCTCTTCCCGTCTCTGCGGTGCTCAAAAACCCTGGTCGCCTGCGGCGCCGCCGAAGGCGGGCAAGCTTGACCTGTTCACAACGAGTTTCGGTTTTCAAGGAATCTAGCGGAGGTGAGCTGACAGCGAAAGCTTTGCACGGCGCAGCCGCAATCCAAAGTACCACGCGTGTCGATATCATGCGCAGCGGAGAAGGGAGCAAGGAGCAGAGGCTTTGCGACCAGCCGGGTCCGGGGTGAGCCTCTTTGTCCTGGGCGCATCTCACTTTCCTGCGGGGGCGGCGCTCTCCTCGCGCCATGGATGGGCGGCTGGAAAGCCGCCCTTCCGTCGGAGCGGCGGCTTTCCCGTTCGGCAGGCTCACGGCCAAATGTTTCATCGACCGGGAGGCCTCGAGCTTGTCGAGGGGCAGCCGCCGAGGTTCGGCCACGATGCCAGGTGGTGATCTTGCAAGAAAGTGAGATGCCCGCCAGCAGAGCGCCCGTGCCACGCGGATTATGCAGGCGTGCTCAAAACCTGATTTCCGCCTCTAAAAACCTCTTGTGCCGAATACACGATTGACGTGGCCGCGGGGCATTCGCGTAATCGATTTCGTCTTCCGGCATTAGCCCCAGCGATGTCGGTTTCCGCTTCACTTTTCCGAGTTGCCAGTCGCGTCTCGCCTCCTGTGGTTTTCCAAGGGTTGGCCGGTCGTTGCTCGCTGCCCGCCCAGCTCCAACGCCCCTTTGCTTCCGTTTTCCCCGCAACCGCCCCGCCTGATTCGATGGGTGGTGTCCCTCGGGCTCCTGTTTTTGGGCGCGATGACGCTCGGCCGGCTTGGCTTGTATGCAGGATTTGGCGACGTCCGCGCTTCGCTGGTGCGCCCCGGGCCGGCCTTTTGGCTCGGCCTGCGGTTCGACGCGCGCATCGTGGCGGCCGCCCTGCTTCCGCTCCTCGCGTTCGGCGCCATTCCGTTCTTCGATCCCTTCCGCGGCAACTTCGGCCGGCGGTTCTGGCTCACGCTCCTCGGCGGATTCACGGGCATGCTCCTCGTGGTCTATGCCTGCGACTTTCTGCATTTCCGCTACCTCCGGCAGCGGCTGAACGCGTCAGCCCTCGGTTTCCTGGCCGACGCGGCAATCTCGTTCCGCATGGTCTGGGAAAGTTATCCGATCGTGCGGATTGCCGCGGCGATCGTCGCGAGCGTCGTGGCGATGGTGTGGTTGATCCGGCGGCTGCACCGCCAGGCCGCTGCGGCCACACCAGCGCCGCGCCAGGCGGTGCGGGCGGCGTGGTTTGCCGTCGTTGGATTCGGGTCCGTTGTCGCCATCCACGGCCGGCTCGGGCAGTATCCGCTGCGGTGGAGCGATGCGTTCGGGCTGCGCGACCAGGCCAGCGCACAGCTGGCGCTGAATCCGGTGGAATCGTTCACCAGTTCGCTCCGCTTCCGTACCGCCGGCTTCGAAGTGGAAAAGGTCCGCGAACACTACGCGCGCGTGGCGGCGTATCTCGGGGTGGCGCGACCCGATTCCTCGCGGCTCACGTTCGAGCGCACGATTCCGGCGCGGCCAGCCGCGGTCGCGGCGCGCCCGCCCAACTTCGTGCTCGTGCTCTGCGAATCCTTCAGCGGCTACAAGAGCTCGATGTGGGGCAATCCGCTCGATCCGACACCGTTCTTCGCGGGGCTGGCGCGGGAGGGCGTGTTCTTTGACAACTGCTACACGCCGCATTTCGGGACCGCGCGTGGAGTATGGGCGCTGCTCACCGGGATTCCCGATGTGTCGCCGGTTGAAACCGCGAGCCGCAATCCGGCGATGGTCGACCAGCATACGATCATGAACGATTTCGCCGGGTACGAGAAACTATACTTCCTCGGTGGCAGCTCGAGCTGGGCCAACATCCGCGGGCTGCTGACGAACAACATCGCGGGGCTCAAACTCTACGAGGAGGACAGCTATGACGCGCCCCGGATCGATGTGTGGGGCATCAGCGACAAGAACCTTTTTCTCGAGGCGGACAAGGTCCTGCGGCAGCAGACGAAACCCTTTTTCGCGATTATCCAGACGGCGGACAATCACCGGCCGTATACGATTCCGACCGAAGATCGGGCGGAATTCCGGCTGGCCGACGTCGCGGATGGGGAGCTGCGCCGCCATGGGTTCGAGTCGCTGGCGGAGTTGAACGCTTTCCGGTACACCGACTTCGCGTTCCGCAAATTCATCGAGGCGGCGCGGCCGTCGGCATATTTCGGGGATACGATCTTCGTGTTCATCGGTGATCACGGCATCGGGGGCGACGCGGGCACGATGTTCCCGCCGGCCTGGACCGCGAACCACCTCACGCGCTACCACGTGCCGTTGCTGTTTTACGGACCGAAGTTCCTCGCCTCGCAGCGGATTCATGCCGTCGCCTCGATGGTGGACGTGCTGCCGACGGCGGCCGGGATCGCGAACATCGCCTATCGGAACACAACGTTCGGGCGCGATCTGCTGGAGCAACAACGATGCGGTGGCGGCGCGGACAACGTCGCCTTCATCATCGATCACAACGATCGGACAATCGGCGTGGTGAAGCAGCCGTATTATGGCGTCCAGCCGCCGGCGGGCGGACGCGTCGACCTGGTCTGGTCGGATTTCGCCTCGGCTGCTCCACGGATGGGCGCGACGGCGACGAGCGCGTCGGAGTATCAGGCGACCGCGAACGCGTTCCATGAAACGGCGCGATATCTCCTCTTCAACAACAAGAAATGATGCCGCGCGTCTCCTCCGGCGAAACCTCCTCCCCTTCGGCCCATCGTCTGTCGCCGCTGAGCCGGGTCGTGCTCATTGGCTGCGCGCTGCTGACCGTGCTCGTGGCCGCGCGTTTCGCGCCGGAGGGCGATGGGTCCGCGCCCGCGGACATCGCGCACTTTCCCACGCCGGCGGGGGTTCCCGACCCGACGGATTTGGTCCCGGTGTTTTCGCAATCGTGGATCACGCCGCCGGGCCACACCGCCTCGGCCCACAGCAGCGCGATTTGCGCGCTGCCGAGCGGCGACCTGCTGGCCGTGTGGTATGGCGGCTCGCGCGAAGGCGGGGCCGATGTCGCCCTGTTCACCGCCCGGCTGACCGGCGCGGCGGGCAAGTGGACGCCGCCGGTCACGGCGATCGATCGGGCCATGGCGCAGACCGAGCTCGACCGTGCAATCAAGAAGGTCGGCAACGCCGTGATTTTCCCCGACCGGACCGGATGCCTGTGGATGGTCTACGTGAGCGTCTCGCTGGGCGGCTGGTCCGGCAGTGCGCTGAACGTGAAGACCTCGCGCGACGAAGGCCACACCTGGGGCGCGAGCCAGCGGCTGACGCTGAACCCGTTTTTCAACCTGAGCTCGCTCGTGCGCAACAAACCGATTTACGCCAGCGACGGCCGCATCGGGCTGCCGGTCTATCACGAGATGGCGTTGAAATTTCCGCAGATGCTCTGGCTCACGCCGGGGCCGGACGGTACCGTCCAGGATTACAGGATACGAAATCTGTCGTCGGAAAGCGGGCTGATCCAGCCGGCGCTCGTGCCGCTGGATCACGACCGTGTGCTGATGATGCTGCGCGACCGCGGGGGGGACCGCAGCCTGCACACGGCCTATTCGGACGACAATGGCTGGACGTGGTCCGAGGCCGCCCCGAGCGGGCTGCCGAACCCGGATGCCGCCATCGACGCGTTGCGGCTGCGCGACGGGCGGATTCTGCTCGTCTACAATCACGCCGAGCGCGGGCGCGAGAATCTCCGGCTGGCAATCTCGGCCGATCAGGGCCGGACCTGGCGGGCGGGAGCGGTGCTCGAGGAAGCCGCCCACCATGAGTTTTCGTACCCCAACCTCGCGGAGGATCGCCGCGGTCGTATCCATCTTACCTACACATGGCAGCGCGAGCGGATCAAGCACGTGGTCTTCAACCGCGCGTGGCTTGACCGCCGGTTGCTGGTCCACAATCCGCTCCGCCCATGAACCGTTCGCTCGTGCCCGTGTTGTGCGCGCTCATCGCCTTTGCCGCGGTGTGGCTGGGGCTGCTGTGGTGCGCGCGGTTCAAGCCGAGCCGGCGGCGGCGCACGGGCAAGATGCTCGTTGGCATCGCGGCGGTGCTCCTCCTGTTCGTGCCGGCGGGCGGCCTGCCGCTCTGGAACCGGGCGTTCAGCTTTTATCCCAATCCCAGCCTGCCCATGCTCGGCATCGTGTGCGCCGCGCTCTGGCAGCGGCTCCTCGGCATCGCCGTGTTCAAACCGGCGGACTGGCGCGCCACGTGGATATTCGGCGCGCTGGCCGGAACCGTCTTGTATCTGCACCCGATAGTCCTCGGCGCGGTTGATCTGTATTATTGGGGATGGGAACGCGACACCGCCACCTGGGCGCTCGCCGGCGCGGCGGCCGTGTTCCTCGCCGGCGGCAACCGGCTCGGCGTCCTCTTGCTCGCGGCCCTGATCGGCTACGCGGTCAACGCGCTCGAATCGCGGAACGGCTGGGATTACGTCATGGATCCCATCTACTGGGTGATCAGCGTGGGAGTGCTGGTTCAGTGGTCGTTGGCGTCGGTTTTCCGTTGGTCGCGCGCGTCAATCATCGCTCCAACTCGGAGGCGAGCCGCGTCAGCCATCGTTCCATCTCGTCAACCGTGGGAACCGAAAGTTCGCGCCGGGTTGGGGCCGGCCGCGGATATCCTCCAACCTGGTCCTGACTGTCGATGATGTGTCCGTTTCGGGCGGACAATTCCGCGATGATTCGCCGATCGGTTTCGTCGCGATCACGCGGTCGCGCGCCGGCATGCTGCGCCACGTGGGCCTCGACGGCACTTGCGGGCAAAGCGATCAACTTATCCGGCCACGACGGCTTGGCCGCGAGACGAATGAAGTTTCCGACCGTCAGCGGCGCAGTGTGTCCATCGGCCCGGAAGGCGAGATTGTCCTCGATATACGCCTCGGCCGATAGCAGCGCCGCGGCAGCGAGCGTCATACATGCGAGACGAGGCAGATGAGTCATTCCGAACGGAGATTGTCGCGATCGTGGAGTGACGGGAAGCCTGCGCGCAATCCCAGCCGGGCGCCATTGGTTCTGGAGTGCAACGGGCGGGACGCCCGAGAGCACGAACCCAATGGAGGCGGTCCAGTTGAAGCGTTCAAAAAGCTATCTTTTCATTTTTCTGACCCTATTTTTCTGATTCCAACGATGCCGATTATATCTCCGCTTGCTTTGAACCCGGTCGGTCAGGAGGAATTTGCGGAACTGGATTATCGGGTGATGCGGGTTGCCTTCGATTGTCAGAATCAGTTGGGCCGGCTTTGCGACGAGGCATGCTCGCGGCTCGCGTGCATTTTCAGGGATAGTGAACAAAGCTCCGACACAGAGTTTACCCGCCTATGGCGGCGCCGAAGGCGACCAGGGTTCACAGAGGAAAACCCTTCGATCCAATTTGGAATGCCTGCCCATTCGCATCAGGCGCGTCCAAACACCTTGTGGCCTCCTGCTGCCTCTGTG
>JAUSID010000230.1 GCA_030648295.1 Opitutaceae bacterium
CTGCGCGAAACTCACCCCGACGCGAAAGCGCAGTGGGGCGGGGAAGGGACTAAGGGACGAAGGGACCAGAGACCAGGGACCAGAGACCAGGGACCAGAGACCAGGGACCAGAGACCAGAGGACAGAAGCCAGAGGCCAGAGGACAGACGACCGACCCAATGCACCGAAAAAAGTCGCCGGCTCGATTGAGCCGGCGACTTTGGCGCCGAGTCTGGTCCGCGGGTTGCTTTCAGCCGCGATTAATTGGCGTCGTCCTGGTTCAACTGGGACTCGACCTGCTGGCCGCTTGCCGCGCTCTTGGCCTTTTTCTCGACCGAACGCGCGAGCTCTTCGTCCTCAACCGAGCCGCGGAGAATGAGTTTGCCGTTCTCCGGCGTCACCCGCACGTCGAGGTGGGCGAGCGACGGATCCTGATCGAGTGCCTGCCGCACTGCGCGCGCCGCTGCCATCAGCGACGGATCGGCGTTGGCCGGGATTTGGTCCGCGCTCGTCTTTCCGGTCGGCGAGAGCGCGGAATCTGCGTGCGTCGTCGTCGACGATGACGCGACGCTCGAGTCGCTGCTCTTCTTGGTCTGGCCGGCAACCTGCTCGGAACTCGTGGACGAGGGCGTGCTGCTTGACGCCACGCTTTGCCCCGACTGCGTCCCACTGGACGTCGTCGGCGTGGTGGACTTGGTCGAATCGGCCGACGCAACGCTCGTGCTTGCGCCCGACTGATCCGTGCCCTGTGCCGTGGTACCTTGCGCGGTCGTGTCAGTCGAAGCCGTCGTGCTGCTCGTCGGGCTGCTGGCCGTGGAGGTTGCCGCCGTGGCGCTGGCTTTGCCCGGTTCAAAGTCAGCGGCCGAAAGCGAGGAGACAATCCGTTCCTTCTTTCCGCCAATCTGGAGCTGCGCGAACGGCACGAGGAACTTCTCGTCGGACTTCGTGAACTCGTTGTCCGGATCAATCAACGCGGACGCCGTCGCCGAGTCCTGGTCGATCACGATGGCTTCAATGGTGCCCACTTCCTTGTCACCGGTGTGGATTTCCTTCCCCTTCAGATCGCTCGCGAGAACGAGGTGCGTGGAAATCGACGAGGTGTAGAATTCGGAGTTGCCGCTCGTTTCCGAGCCTCCGCCGAACTGCTGCGCGAGCTGGCGCTTCTCGCTGTCGGACATCGCCACGTTGCCGGCGTCGAACTGCGCCTGCTCCACGGTGGGCAGCTGCTCCCACTTCGCCCTGTCGACGCTCAACTTGAAGTCCTTTTCGCCCGAGGGCTGGAGCGCGGCGAACGGCACGAGCCGCATCTTGTCGCCGATGCCGGCGAAGCCGCCGGATGTGACGACGCCGAACTCGATCTTGCCGGAGTGCGAGTCGATCAGGAAGTCCTTGATCTTGCCGAGATCCTTGCCGTCGCCGCCACGAACGTGGCCGCCGGCGAATTTCCGCGCCGTGTGTTCGCGCATTTCGCGGGTGGCCACCCGCACCGACTGCGGTGACGTGTTGCCGGCGCTCGTGGCCGCGACCTGCGGCTGAGACTGAATGGTGTCCGACTTGCTGGCGCTGCTGGAAGTCTGGGTGTCGGTCGTAGCCGCCGCGGCCACGCCCGCGGTCTGGGTCGTGTTCTGCTGGTCGCTGGCAGCGGCGCTTGGCTGGCTGGTGGAGTTCGATTGCGGGCTCGAGGCGGCGGCCTGCTGGTCCTGCGCTCCGGTCGAATCGGTGGCCGAGGCTGCCGAACTCGTGAGGTCGGTGGACGCTCCCGAGGTGCTTGTGCTCTGCGGCGTCGTCGTGGAGCTGGCGTGCGGCGCCGGCTGCGAATCGTCGCGCTTCGTCTCGTCGTTCTGTTGCGCGCCCGCGAGTGGCATGAGGCACAGTGCGGCTGCGGTGAGGGACGTCGTGGCGAGTTTCTTCTGTTTCGGAGATTTCATAATGTGATTGGCTAAATAATTCGACGGCACAGCCCCGGAAAAAAAGTGACCCCCTCCCGACCCTGTGCCGCTTGCAGGCCGCGGGGATTTCCCGCCGGCCACCACCACTGTCACGTCGCTGGAGGGGATGTGCCTGTGTTCTTGTCCGGTTTCGCCTATGGGCGTGAATCCTTACCCGGGACTGGTAATTTCCTCCATGGACCCGCAGCGTGCCCAGCGCGCGCATGTTGCATTGCCGTTGGCTCGGTGAACCCTCGCGGACTGCCGCACGCTATAACGTGCGGGCTGAGAAATCAGAGGTTCGCCGGCGTTTGCGAAGCCCCCGCATTCGCACTGGCCCACAGTATCCCGAATTGGAAGCGCCCCCTCGTGCGTTTCTCTGTTCCGATCGGAACAAAGAAACGCACAGCGAGGATCACGCACGAGGTGGTTGGCGAGTGCGGCCGTCGAGGTAAAATGCGGCGAAAACCGCTCCCTTGAGCCGCCGTCCATTACCCGGTCAGCGTTGCGTTTCTCTGTTCCGATCGGAACAAGGAAACGCACGGAGTCCACGCAAGAGCAGGGGAGGCTCCGGCGGCGGCGGTCGACCGCCGGGAGGGGTTGGGGGCAGGGCCGTTGCGCTTGGTCCCGCGGGGGGTGATTTTCACATTGGTTCCGCAGCGGGTTTGGAGCATCAACGGCGCGTGGACACGAATACCCCTTCCGACGACGCCGGCGGCGAAAAAAAACCTATCACGCGCCGCCGCGCGCTGGGGCTGCTGGGCGGCGCGCTGGCATTGCCGCTGACCGATGCGACCGCCGCCGCGGCGGGGAATCCGACGCCGACCGATCCGTCGGCCACGACCACCGCGCCCGACCTGCCGAATTTCCATCCCATGATGGAATGGCTGGCGCGCGAGCACAGCCCGCGGATGTCTTTCCTGGATACGCGATGGTCATCGCTGGAGGAATGGAAGCAGGCGGCGCGGCCGGTGGTGCGCGAAAGGCTGAACTACCACCCGGCGGCGGTGCCGCTCGCGGCGGATCTCGTGCGCCGGGAGGAACGCGAGGATTTCACGGTCGAGGTGATTCGAATTCACGCGACGCCGGCGTACCAGATTCCCGCCCGGGTGCTCGTGCCGAAGCGCCGGACAGGCCGGCTGCCGGCGGTGCTCGCGCTGCACTGCCACAGCGGTCGCTACGTGTGGGGACACGAGAAGGTACTCTCGTCGCCGGGCGAATCTGCGGCGGTGACGGAATTTCGGCAGGGCACCTATGGCCGGCCGTGGGCCGAATCGCTCGTGCGGCGCGGCTACATCGTGATTGCGATCGACGCGTTTTATTTCGGCGAGCGGCGGTTGCGGGTGGAGGAACTCGATCGGACGCGGGTGTTTTCCGAGGTGCGCGACGCCTTCAACATCGCGCGGTCCGCCACGCCCGGGTCGCCGGAGTGGATCGCCGCGACGAACCGGGTGTGCAGTTTCTACGAGCATCACACCGCGAAAACCATCACGGCCACCGGCGCCACCTGGCCCGGAATTCACGTCTGGGATGAGATGCGGACGGTGGACTACCTCCTGAGCCGCGCTGACGTCGACGGCGCACGCATCGGATGCATCGGGCTTTCCGGCGGCGGATTTCGCACCGCGATGGCGATCGCTTCTGATCCGCGAATCAAGGCGGCCGTGGTCGCCGGCTGGATGACCGCGTTCGCCCACCAGCTCCGGAATCACATCCGCCACACCTGGATGGTCTTCGTGCCGGGGTTGTATTCCGCGCTCGATCTGCCGGATGCCGCGGCGCTGCACGCACCCGGCGCGCTGCTGGTCCAGCAGTGTCTGCAGGATCGGCTGTATCCACTTTCCGGCATGCAAGCCGCCGTGGACAAGCTCACGCGCATCTATGCCAAGGCCGGGATCCCGGAGCGATTCCGCGGCGCCTTCCACGATGTGCCGCATTCGTTCCGCCCTGAAATGCAGGAGGAAGCGTTCGACTGGATGGATCGGTGGCTGTAGGAAGAACGCGAGACTTGGAAGAACGCGAGACGCGGAAGAACGCGAGACGCGGAAGAGTCGGACAAACGGCAAAAAGAACAAACGGCAGAAATAAGAAACGCGGAGGAAGACGGGAAGACGGTGGAAGAACGCGAGACGCGGAAGACGGGAGGAAGACGAGAAGACGGGGAAGACTTCGGACAAACGGTGGCGTGAAAGGAACGAAGCGGTCGGTATGGAAATGCGGGTTTCTATTTTTTGCCCCGGGTTTCTCTTTTCGAGTCTTCCGAGTCTCGCGTTCTTCCACGTCTTCCACGTCTTCCCGCGTCTTCCCGTCTTCGGGCGTCTTCCCCGTCTCGCGTTCTTCCGTCTCTTCATTACAGTTCGAACGGCATGCAATCCCACACGCTGCTTACCCCGGATAGTTTTGCGCGCCGGCTCGCCGGTGCTCGTGTCACCGACCGTCGACGGTTCCTCATCCAACTCGCACTCGGCACCGCGATGTTCACGGTTCCAGGTGCGTTCGCCGCTGAACTCGTGCGTACGCCGCGACAAACCGAAGGTCCGTTCTATCCCGATCGGCTGCCGCTCGACACCGACAACGATCTGCTCGTGGTCAACGATGGCATCACACCTGCGGTCGGCGCCGTAACCTATCTAAGCGGGCGTGTCCTCGATGCCAGCGGCTCGCCCGTGCGCAACGCGCTGGTGGAGATCTGGCAGGTCGATCACCACGGCGTCTATCTGCATTCTGGCAGCGCCAGTCATGCGAGGCGCGACACGAATTTCCAGGGGTTCGGCCGGTTCCTGACGGGCGCGAGCGGTGAATATCTTTTCCGCACGATCAAGCCGGTGCCTTATCCGGGCCGGACGCCGCACATCCATTTCGCGGTGAAACTTCCGCGCCGCGAAAAATTCACCACGCAGTGTTACATCGAGGGTGAGGCGCAGAACGAGCGCGACGGCGTCCTCCGGCGCATTACCGATCGGCGGGCGCGTGCTTCGGTCATCGTTCCGTTCGCTCCGCTGCCGGGAAGCAGGGCCGGCGAGCTCGCGGCGCGGTTCGACATCGTGTTGGGGTTGACTCCGGAAGCGTAGGAAGACCGTCCTCTTCCGCATGAAACATGCCTTTGCCTCCCTGCGTTGGTCGCTGCTCGTTTGGCTGCTCGCGGCGGCGCCTTTGTTCGGCGCCAACGCCGATCGCCACGTCGTGCTCATCAGCATCGACGGGTTCCCGGCCTACATGTGGCGGGACCTTTCACTGCCGGTGCCAAATTTGCGCCGGCTCGCCGCAGCGGGGGCGACCGCTGACGCGATGACGGTGGTGAATCCGTCGATCACGTGGATCAATCACACGACGCTCGTCACCGGCGTGACGCCGCGCAAACACGGCGTGCTGTTCAACGGCTTGCTCGTCCGCAATGGGACGAACCGTCCGCCGAAGATTGAACCGTGGGTCGACAAGTCGCGGCTGGTTTTCGCGCCGACACTCTACGACGTGGCCCACGCCGCGGGCCTGACCTCCGCCGAGGCGGACTGGGTGGCGGTCACGCGTACTGGCACAATCGACTGGAGCTTCGCGGAGATTCCCAAGCGCGAGGATCCGGTGGTGAAGGAAATGATCGCCGATGGCGCGCTGACGGAGGAGGAAGTCGCCTGGATGCAGCCTCCGAATCGAAAGAACATGGTGTTTGTCGACAACACCTGGACTCGCGCGGCGTGCTACATGTTCAAGAAGCACAAGCCGAACCTGCTGATGTATCACACGCTCAACACCGACTCGACGCATCACCGGTATGGGCCGCTGTCACCGCCGAGTTACACCGCGCTCGCTTACGCCGACCGGCTCGTGGGCGATTTGATTCGCGCCGTCGACGAGAGCGGCCGCCGGGCAAACACCACGTTTATCATCACGACCGATCACGGATTCAAGAAGGTGTCACAGTACGTTTATCCCAACGTCGCGTTGAAACGGGCGGGCCTGCTCCGCGCCGCCGGCCCGACGGTGAACGAATGCGACGCCTACGTCATGACCCAGGGTGGCATCGCGTTCGTGTATGTCCTCGATCCGGCGCGCAAGGCGGAGTTGGTGCCGCGCCTGCGTGAGCTGCTTCAGGGAGTCGATGGCATCGCGCGCGTGATCGACGGCAGCGAGGGACCGAGCCACGGCATGCCGACGCCCGAGGAAAACCAGGGGATGGGCGACTTGATCCTGTTTCCGAAATCAGGTTTCGCCTTCAGCGCCAGCGCGGCCGGCAACGATCTCACGGGACCAAGCACCAACTATGGTGGCACACATGGTTATCCCGCCAGCGATCCGGAGCTCGACGGAATCTTCATCGCAAGTGGCGCGGGAATCAAACCCGGTGTCCGTCTCGAGCGGATGCGAAACCTGGATGTCGCTCCGACGATCGCGCATTTGCTGGGACTCAGCCTGCCGAACGTCGAAGGCCGCGTGCTCACGACGATTCTCGCGCCCGCGAAGTAAAGCGTCCCCGCGGCTCCCTCCCGTCTTCGCTGTCTTCCAAGTCTCCCGCGTCCCCCGGGTCCTCAGAGTCTTCAGAGTCTTACACGTCTTCCAAGTCTTCCGCGTCTTTCGCGTCTTTCGCGTCTCCCCGTCTTCAGTCCTTGTCCTTTCGCGATTCCGTGGTTCCTTCCTTTCCTTTTCCGACATGATCGCACCTGAGACCTTCAATCACATCGAGTACATCAAGAAGCGCGCCGGCCACTTGTGGAGGTTTCTTTGACGTCGATCAAAAGACCCGCGAGATCGAGGCCATGGAGGCCGAGATGGGCTCGCCCACGTTTTGGGACAACAGCGAGCGCGCGCAGAAGCACATTGCTAAACTCAACAGCCTGAAGAAGGCGGTGCTGCCAGTCGTCGCGTTCCAAAAAAAGGTCGACGACGTCACGGTCATGACCGAACTGGTCGAGGCCGCGGGCCCGGGCGAAAAGGAAACCTACGCGCGCGAGCTCGACCATCAGGTGGGCGGAATGATGGGTGAACTCGACGACCTGGAGATCGCGTCGTTCCTCACGGGACAGTTCGACAAGAACAACGCGATCCTCTCGATCCAGTCCGGCGCCGGCGGCACCGAGTCGAACGACTGGGCCGACATGCTTTTCCGGATGTATAACCGCTGGGCCGAGCGCCGCGGATTCGAGGTCGAGGTCCAGGACGTGCAGGTGGGCGACCAGGCCGGCATCAGCAAGGCGACCATGCTGGTCAAAGGTGAGAACGCCTATGGCTACGTGAAGGCCGAGCGCGGCGTTCACCGCCTCGTGCGGATCAGCCCGTTCGACGCGAACAAACGCCGGCACACCTCGTTCTGCGCGGTGGACGTGGTCGCGGAGGTGACCGAGGACATCGCCATCGAGATCCCGGAGACCGAAATCCGCGTGGACGTGTACCGTTCGTCCGGCAAGGGCGGGCAGGGCGTCAACACGACCGACTCAGCCGTGCGGCTCACGCACATGCCGAGCGGCATCGTGGTCGTCTGCCAGAACGAACGTTCCCAAATCAAGAACCGCGCGGCGGCCCTGAACGTGCTCAAGGCGCGTCTGTATGAAAAGAAAATGGACGAGCAGCGCGCCGAGATGGACAAGTTCTACGGCGAGAAGGGTGAAATCGGTTGGGGCAGCCAGATTCGCAGCTACGTGCTCCAGCCGTACCAGATGGTGAAGGATCTCCGGACCGGAATCAGCACGAGCGACACGCAGGGCGTGCTCGACGGCGATCTCGATCGCTTCATCAACGCCTGGCTCCGCGCCGGCTGCCCGCGGCACCGGAACAAGGACATCCAGATGGAGGAGTAGCGACGCGTCACAGACTCCTCTTCGAACCGACGGCAACCGAATGCATCTTCTTATTGGCGCGTCGCTAAGCGTCCGCTGCGCGGACGGGGCGCAATCGCTGGGCGATCAGGCGCCGACAAGGCGCGGCGGTGATGAATCGGGCTCCAGGCGCGAGATCATGTCATGGCGCTGACGCACGAATTCATCCGCTCCGCGCTCGCGGAGCAGCCGCTGTTCGAGGACAAGACGTGGCAGTTGTCGCCCGAGGCCTGGCCGCTGACGCCGGAACAAGCCGCGGAACTGGAGACAATCGGCGCGGCTTGCCTGGAATTTCACCAGGTGCTCGAAACGCTGTACCTGCGTTCAGTGGCGGGAAAAAACCTGCTGCGGAACAAGCACCTGCTCGCGCCCTGGGTGGCCGACTACCTCGATCGCGGAAAGCCCGCGGCGCTCGTGGCGCACGCCCGCGATGCGCGCCAGCGCGGCCAGTTTCCGATCGTGCTCCGGCCGGATCTGCTGCTGACCGACGAAGGTTTCGCGCTGACAGAACTCGACGCCGTCCCGGGCGGCATTGGGCTGACCGCGTATTTGAACCGGCTCTACGGCATCACGGCCGCGGGTGTGCTGGCAGGAGCCGGCCACAAGCCGGGTCCCGCCGACGAGAGTCGCGCGCCGAGTCTGGGCGCCGACGATGCGATGATCCGAAACTTTCACGGGGCGCTCGCGGGGTTGCGGAGCGAACTGCGCAATCCGCTCATTGCGCTCGTCGTCAGCGATGAGGCCGCGACGTACCGGCCGGAGATGTTGTGGCTGGCGCATCAGCTCCAGTTGCAGGGCAAGCGCGTGTTCTGCCTGCGGCCCGAGGACATCTTCCCGCTCGAGAACTCGTTGTTTTTCGACGCGGACGGCAACCCGGAGAAGATCGACATCATCTACCGGTTCTTCGAGCTGTTCGATCTCGAGAACATTCGGACGCAGCGGTTCTTCTTCGACTCGTGGAACGCCGGAGAGGTCACCATCGCGCCACCGATGCGGCACTTCCAGGAGGAGAAGCTCGCACTGGCGCTTTTCCACCATCACCTGTTGCAGGATTATTGGGCCGAGGCGCTCAGCGCCCGGGCGCTAAAGCAGCTGCGGGCGTTGATCCCGGTTTCATGGATTATCGATCCGGCGCCATTGCCACCCGGCGCGGTGCTCGACGGGCCTCGTGCCGCGGGGCGCGCGCTGAACGACTGGCGCGACCTGATTGGCGCGTCGCAGAAGGAACGGGATCTCATCATCAAGATCAGCGGCTACCACGAGACTGCGTGGGGTGCGCGCAGCGTGGTGCTGGGCAGTGACTCTTCCCGGGAGGAGTGGCAGCACGCCGTCGAGCGCGCGATTGAACTGGCGCCCGCCAATCTGCACGTGCTTCAGGTGTACAAGAAACCCCGCCGGATCGAGCATCCGGTCTACGAGGCGCCCGGAAAGGCCGGCGAACCCGTCGCCGCGCAAGTGGTGGCCGGACGGCTGCGGCTGTGTCCGTATTATTTCCTGATGGACGGTCAGGCGCGGCTTTCGGGCGCGCTCGCGACGTTCTGCCCGCCGGACAAGAAGATCATTCATGGCATGCAGGACGCGGCGTTGCTGCCGTGTCACGTCAGTCGCGGCTAAGTATCCGTTGCCGGTTTGGCCCCCATTTGGAGAGAATCAGGTTCGCACGATCTCATGGCGCGGCTCGGAAGTTGCGCATGACGCATGTTTATCCGGTTCGGGCCTTGCTCACCCGTAAGGAAGTGTCCTTAAAGATGGCTCGTGCTAAAAACTCCCGGGCCGGTCCGAAATTCCCCGATTTCGAGGCGGAACCGTGCGCTGCTCACCGCCGCGCTTGTCGCCCTCGGCACCGTGTCGCCCGTGGTGCGGGCCCAAGCCGACCTCGCCACCATTCGCGCGCGCGCGGAACAGGGAGAGCCCGAGGCGCTGAATGCGCTCGGCAATGCCTACGCGAACGGGGCGGGCGTGCCGCAGGACTTTGCCCAGGCGCTGCGCTGCTACCAGCAGGCGGCGGAGCGCGGGCTCGCCCCGGCTCACTTCAACCTCGGGATGATGCACGAACTCGGCCGCGGCGTGGCCGCCAATCCGGCGGCGGCGTTCCCCCATTACCTGAAGGCGGCGGAGCTCGGGTTTGGCCCGGCGCAGTTCAACGTCGGCAACATGTACGCCAATGGAATCGGCGTGCGGCAGGATCATTTCGAGGCGGCGCTGTGGTTTCGGCAGGCGGCGGACCGCAACATCGCCGAGGCGCAGTACAACCTCGCGCTGGCCTACGAGCTTGGCCGCGGTGTGGCCAAGGACGAAGCTGCGGCGCAGCGGTGGTATCGGGTGGCGGCGGCGCAGGGGTATGCGCGTGCTCAATACAATCTCGCCCTGATGCTCGAGGAGGGCCGGGGCGGCGCCGCCGAAACGGCGGCGGCGATCGAGCTTTATCGCGCGGCCGCGTTGCAGAACTATGCCCCGGCGCAAAACAACCTCGGCATCCTGCTGGCCGAAGGCCGCGGTGCGCCGGCGGATCTGGTGCAGGCTTACACGTGGCTTGCGCTCGCGGTCGAGAACGGCACGAAACCCACCGGCCGCGATCTCGTCGGGCAGCAGCTGTCCCCGGCCCAGCTGGCGCAGGGGAATACCGCGCTCGGCCGGCTGCGGGCGCAGATTTCGGGTCGCGACACCGCACCCGCGCCCACGGTGGCGGCGGCAACTCCGGCGGCGCCGCGGCCGGCGAGCTCCGGTGCCGATGAACAACTGCGCGCGGAAAATGTGCGGCTCGCCGAGTCGGCTGCCGCGCTTGCGCGGGATAAAGCGGCGCTGGAAGAGCGGCTCGCGGCCGTAACCTCGACGAAGGTGGCGGTTCCGGCCAGTGATATCGAGCGGCAGCAGCTGGCAAAGGAATTGGCCGCGCTGAATGCGACACTGGCCGAGGCGCGCGAAAGCGCGTCGCGGCTGGCGGCCGAAAACACCCAGCTCAGGAAAACCGCGGCGACGCAGCCGCCGAAAAAGGCGGCCCAAAGTTCGGCCGAGCTGGAGGCGCTCCGCATGAAGGTGGAACAGCTTTCAGCCGAAAGCGCGGCGTGGCGCGCGGAAAAAGTCGGACTGCAGAGGCAGGCTGATGACCTTGCCGCCCAGTTGAAGGCCGCGCGCGACACGCCGGCGACCGCCGCGAGTACCCCCGCCGCGGCCGTAGCGGACACGAGTAGCGTCGCGCTCAATCAACTCGCCGCATCCGATGCCCGAATCGCGAAACTGTTGAACGACAACTCGCGGCTGAATGATGAGGTCAAGCGGTCGACGATCGAGCTGACAAATCTCACCCGGCAGTTGCGGCTCGCGCAGGAAAAAGCCGCCCAATCGGATCCGGCGGCCGCGGCCGACGACGGCAAAGTGGCCGGGTTGAACCGCCAAATCGAGCAACTGCAGGCGGAACACAAAAAAATGCTCGACGAAAACCGCCGGCTGGCCGCGGTGTCCTCGAGCAAAAGTGGCGCGTCGGGGGACGAGGCACGGCTGCGGGCGGAAAACGAGCAGTTGAAGCAAGCAGTCGCCGCGGCCGCGGCGGCGACGCGCGAGCGGGATGCTTTGCGAGTTGCGCGGGAAGCGCTGGAAGGTCGCGTGGCTGAGCTTTCGCAGCGGACCGCCGGTCCGGATGCGCAACAGCTTCGCACGGATCTGGCGAAGGCCCGGGAGGCGCAAGCCGAGGCGGAGAGGAAGCTCGCCGCCTCGGATGTGGCGGCGCGCACCGAGCGCGAGCGGATGCAGGCGCAGTTGTCGGAATTGCAGCGTTCGCCAAGACCGCAGCCGGCGGCCGCGGAAACGGCCACCCTGCGAGCCGAGCGCGACAAACTCGCGGCGGACAAGCGGGCCGCGGAACAGGAACTGCGGCAGGCGAAGACCCAGCTTTCGGAAGCGCAGACGTTGATGGGGAAGATCGAACAGGCGAACGGCGCGTTCGCGTCACGCGTGGACACGCTGGTCAACGAACGCGATCGTCTGGCGGCGGCACAAGCAGCCGCGCCGAATCCGCAGGCGCGCACGGCCGAAATGGAACAGGCGCGACAGGTGATGGCGGCGGAAAAGACTGCGTTGGAACGTCGCGTCGCGGAGCTGGCGAACCAGTTGCGCGACAACGAGCAAATGTCCGAACGGCGCGAGCAGGCGAACCGCAACCTTTCCGGCCAGGTGGATGCATTGAAGGTGGAGCGCGACCGGCTCGCGAACGCGGCACGCACGAGTGGCACCGAGCGTGAGACGGTGGACAAGTTGAGTACGCAGCTGGAGGGCGCCGGCCGTTCGATCGCCGAGCTCAACGCGAAGAACGACAGCCTGCAAAAGGATCTCGAAGTGGCGAAACAAAGCGTGGCGGCGGCGCTGGCAGCGCAGGCTGCGGCCGCGAAGGCGGCACCATCCGATGCCATGAAACTCGAGATGCAGACGATGCAGAATCACATCCGCCTCCTCGAGACCCAGCTCGAGGACGACCGGAAGAATTCGGCGCGAGAAATCTCCACGCTCGCGGGGCAGCTCCAGAGTGCGCGCGAATCGAATCGCGCCCTGGTGGAGGCCAACCGCGCGCTGCTCCAGGCGCGTGGCAGCGAAGATGCGGTGGCTAAATCGGAGGTCGACCAGCTCAATGCCCGGCTCAAGTCGACGCAGACGGACCTGGAGAAGGCGCGGACCGAACTGGCCACGCTGCAAACCCGATTTGCGGAATCGAACCAGGCAGCGGAGCGGCACGGGTCGACGGTCGCGGAGTTGACGGGATTGAACGAAAAACTGGGCCAGGAAAAAGCAGCGCTCGAGCGCCAGGCGACGGAATGGCGGCAGGGGCTCGAACAAGCGCGCGCGGAGCTGGCGGAGTTGAAGCAGCACGCCGGCACCGCGGACCGGACCGCCCAGCAGCAAGTCGCCGCGATGAGCGGATTGACGAGCGCCAATGAAAAATTGCAGGCCCAGGTGCAGGAACTCGGCGCACAGGTAAAGTCGCTCCAGAGCGAAAATACGCGGCTCGCCGCCGCGGCCGAATCGACGGCCAGCGTACGTGCCGAGCTGACGGAATTGCGGACGCGACTGGCCGAGGCGCAGAAGGCGGCGGAACAACAGGGAAGCAACGTGGCGCAACTTAGCGGGGCGAACGAACGGCTCAGCGGTGAACTGAAGGATTTGCAGGCGCAGCTCGCGACGGTCCGGGCAGAAAATGTGCGGCTGGTAGCCGCCGGCGAAACGGCGGCGCGCACGCGCTCCGAACTGGCCGAGTTGCGCTCACGGCTGGTGGAGGCGCAAAAAACGGCGGAGCAGCACGGCAGCACGGTCGCGGAGCTGACGGGCGCCAATGAGCGGCTCGCGGGTGAGATGAAGGATTTGCAGGCCCAACTCGTGACGATGCGCGCCGAAAACACGCGGCTGGCGCAGAGCGAGCTCGGCCGCGAGGAGGCGGAGCAGCGCGCGGCGAAGCTGAGCACCGCTGCCAACCAGCTGGCCGCAACGCAGCGTGACCTCGCGACGGCGCGCGCGGAAATTGCGCGGCTCAGCGACACGGTGCAGGCGCTGGATCGCGACCGGACCACGCGCGTGACGCAGTTGCAGCAGGAGAACGCGGCCATCACCGCGCGGCTGCGACAGGCGCAGGGAACGCTCGATCAAATCGCGTCAGCCGCCCGGCTCATCAACAGCGGCAGCGCCGGCGTCAGCAGCATGCCGGCGTCCCCACTTGGAAGCGGAGTCGCGATGTCATCCGTTCCGACCATCCCGGTCACATCTGCTCCCGCCGCCGCGCCGCAGGCGCGAACGCACGTGGTCGCTGAAGGCGACTCACTCACGCGGATCAGCGCGCGGTACTACGGAACCGGCAGCCGCTGGCAGGAAATCTACGAGGCCAACCGCGACGTGCTGCGCGGCGAAAACGCATTGCGACCGGGACAGCGGCTACGGGTTCCGTAAGCGTCCTGGGAGCGCGGACGGTGCGAAAAGCACACGCTTTCCGCAACCGTGGACGATTCGCACGGCGGGTCGTAGCGGAACGCGTGAGGGGCGTTTCGCGAAACCCGAAACGCTCATCGAACGGCGCAGATCATCACGGCTCGTCCTGGGAGCGCGGGCATCTTGCCCGCCACTGCATTCGTTCCATTGCGGGCGAGACGCCCGCGCTCCCAGGGAAAACGCCCGCGCCCACCTTGGGCACGGCCGTGGCGATGGCTGAAAATTCGACGTTTAGGCGGCGACGGCTTTGCGCGATCCCGGCGCGACCGGCTTGGCGGCTTCCGACGCGAGATGGGCGAAGAATGAATCGCGGCGTTCACGGGCCGTGTTGACGTCCTTCGTTCCGAGCGAACGGCGAATCCGCTCCTTCGTGAACGGCGTCGGGTGCACCGTGTAGTGCAGGAACCACGTGCCGTGATTATTCCACAGGTGGTGATTCGGATTTTCCGCGCTTACGCGGATTCCGGGGAGGGCAGTGACAGCGTTCATGATGCGTGATGTTCGTGGGATTATCGCGCCTCAGGCTGAAAACAAAAAACCGACCTGGGCATCAGGTCGGTTTCGTCTTCGGGAGCGTTCTTGGTTCGCATCCCTTGCGGGGTGCGCACATCCGGGGACTTCCCCGATCCACCGTGGCCGCTCCCGGCCCGGTTGGCGGAGCCGGCTTGTTAAGGCCAGCTCGTTCCTGATGCGACGGCCAAGCTGACACCCGCGGGCGGCGCGTCCAGCTTTTTTTTGGCATAATTTGTCATAAAGGTTTTCGCGGCTGCGAAAACCTAGTGCGCCTTCGCGTAGTGCTCCTTGAGGAGATCGTGGCCGAAGTCGCCCTTGAATTCCCGGAACGTCGAGTGGATGTGGTTCGCGTTGTTCTGGGTGTTGTCGAACTCGATCAGGAAGGTTGGCCCCTGGATCCGGTAGTAATTTCCGGCTCCGCGCTCCAATCCGCCGGCCCAGGCGAACGCGATCTTGTCGAAGCCGGCCGCCTTGATCTCGGCCATCGTTTCGTCGGCGAGGATCGTGCGCCAGCGGCCCACGTACAGTTTGACCAATTCCATCAGCTTCTCGCGCTGGGCCGGCTTCAGCTTCGCATGGGACACGCCTTCCGGCGAAAGCGGTTCGACGCGTTTCTGGTTGCTCGTGATCACGTCCTTGGGGGCGGTCGCCGAAAAGATCGCCGCCTTGCGCTGCGTTTCATCGAGCGATTTCACGAACGCGCGCCCGAGATCGTCTTCCTCCTTCAGCACGCGTTCACCCTGGCGCGGTCCGCTCGCGACTTCGGCGGGGTTCGAACCAATGAACGATGGCGCGAAAAACACGTGCTTCCCGTCGACGATGGTGAAGTTGAACGAGAGATGGTGGCCTTCGAAACGCCAGCCCCATGACTTGTCGGCCGCGGGCGTGCCGAAGATGGTCACGAAGTAGAGGGTCGGGTCGCGGCGCGCCGCTCCCTTTTCGAGTTCCTTCAACACGAGTTCCATCGACATGATCGCCTCGGTGCGGGCCATGCCACGCTGGCTGAGGCCGGTGCGCAGGAGCGACAGCGCGCGCTCGCGCTGCGATGGATTCATTTGTTTGAACGGCAGACCGTTTCGTTCCTTCGGGACGAAGTGCCAGTTCTCCCGTTCGGCGTCGGTCAGCGTGTAGGTCGCCTGCTTCTGCAAATCCGGCGTCAGCGATGACAGGAATTTGGTCGCGGCGGCAGCCATGTCGTTCGCCGCCTCATGGGCGGAAACGAAGGCGGGTAAAACAAGGCATAAAGCCAGGGTAAGCGTTGTGGGGCGCATGCGGACCGGCATGCAGAGAACCCGGTGACGATGCAAGCCCCGGCAAGCCGGGATTTCTCCGACGCCGCCGCGTGAGGACTCGGCGGCTCATCAACCCAGACGCTCCACCTGGGAGCGCGGGCATCTCGCCCGCAGGGGAATGCCGATCGCCAATCCTACCGAATCTGCGGCTGGAAGCCGCAGCCACTCGATCTTTGCGGGCCAGAGGCCCGCGCTCCCAGGAAACCATTCATTCTTCCCGTCCGGCGCAAAACGCCTTTTGCGGCGGAGGCTACATCGTTCGAGCTACGTCGAACGCGCGGGTGTTGCGGCCACAATCTCGAACGGAATGGCAGGCAGGCTGCCAAGTTGCACGCGACTGCTTTTCTTCGCGCCCCCCTTGCCGACCGATTTTCGCTCGCCGGCGGCCTGCATGAGGAGATTTCCGCGCGTGCCGATTTTGGCCGTGGCGGGATCGCAGGTGAGCACGAGTGCGAGCACTTCACCGCGCATCGTCACTTTCTGCACCGCGACGCCGGGTGGCGGATCGGTGAAATCGACCTTGATGTTTTCGACGCCGCGCCCCGCGGCGGGAGTCTCGAGTTCGATGCGGGCGCTGCCGCCCACGGGAATTCGCACGGGTGAGCTGGAAATCAGCCGGCTGGCAGCACCGCGGCCCGACACCTGCGCCATCAGTCGCTGCATGGGTACGAGATGGTGATACGCGAACGCCTGCATCATGTCCTCGGCCGGTACGGCCGCGTGCGTCGTCGTGCGCCCGGCGATCGTGGCCTGGCCGACAATCGCGAGTTCGATCGGCTCATCGCGCGTCGTCGCTCCGGCATAAAGCGTCAGGTGTACCATGTCCTGTCCGGCGGGAATCCGCGCGCCGCTCAGCCCGAACCCCCGAGGTGCGTCGCGCAAGCCAAGCATGATATCGCCCGCGAATCCATCGCGCCGCAGCGCGTACACGCTGATCGGGACGTGCATGCCCGCCTTCGCGTTGATCGTCGCGGGCGTCACGCGCAGCTCGAAATCGGGTTGAGGCGGAGCGATCCGCAGCCGGTAACCGTACTCCGCGCCGCCGTGATGCTGGGTGTCGGCGACCTCGACAAAATACGTTCCCGGTGCCGGCAGGGTCAGGCTCACGCGCGAATCCGCATGGTGCGTCGTCAGCCCCGCGCCCTTGTCCTCGTAATCGTCGTTCGACGCGATGACTTTGCCGCTCGCGTCGGTGATCGTGAGCACGGAATCCAGGGGTGAGTTCAGGCGTCGCGCGAAAACTTCCGCGACGAGCGTCGCGCCCGCGGCGCCTTCGACGCGAAACACGTCGCGGTCGCCCGGCCGCTCAATCCGGCCGTTGACGATCATCGGCGCGTTGAGCGACTGCGCGGCCTCGCGCGCGTTGTTCGGCTCGGTCTCCAGGGTTTCCGGGTGCGCATCGAGCGCGAACCGGACGCGATTGGAGAACTGGCCCTGATTGCGCACGCTGACGACAAACGTGCCGGGCCGCTTGTCCTTCGTCTCCACCGCGAGCCTGGTCGAGGGCAGGTTCCAGCCCGAGAGTTCGAACGTGCCGCGCTCCGGAAACGCGCAGCCCAGCGGGAAAATACTCGTCACGAAGGGAAGTTCGCCCATCGCGACGCGGTAGACGAAGTCTTCGCGGCCCCGATAAATCGAATCCTTGATCTCGAGCGTGTAATCGCCGTCGGCCGGGATCACGTAGGCGAGCACCGGGTCCGGGTTGAAACGAAAATCGTCCTCGTAGGCGACCTCGCGGCCGTTGCTGTCGTGGAGCGCCGCCGTGGCCTGGAACCAGCCGGGTACGGCGTCGGCGAGAAACGGGATCAGCGCGCGAGCGGCAACGACCACCGTGAGCCGCTGATCTTTTTTTGCGTTGAACCGATAGCGATCGACTTCGCCCGGCAGAATCTGCCCGTTGACGACCGCGGGCAGCTTCACGTCCCTCGTGACCCGCGGCCGGTTGGTGCGCGGATCGACCTCACGTCGCGGCCGCGGCGCCGCAATCGAGGTCGGCGTCACCACCGGTTCACTTGTTTCCGGCAGCTGGCTGACGGAGAACGTGAATGGATTGGAAAGACCTGACGCGGCTTTGATCCGCAACTCGCGATCTCCGGGCGGCGCGTCCTTCGAGAGCGTGAGCTCGAGCGTGACGGTTTCAGCCAGCCCCGGGTTCGCGCCGCGGCGGCCGGGCCCGGCAAGCTTCTGGCGAATTTCGACCACCCGCTTTTCGTCTTCGGCGGTGAAGACTGGCTTGGCGGCACCGGCGGCGCCGTTGCCCTTGGCCTTCGAAGCAATCCGCTTCTCCTGGAGTTTCTGCTGCTGCTCGCGGAGATCGGTGATCTCGCGCTGAGCCAGCGGCCGCTCGTAGCCCACCACGCGGGACGTAACGCCATTGCCGGTGATGAACGCGGTGGTCGTGCCATTGAGATTTTGGCCGCCGATCGAAATCGTGAACGTCGCACCCTGCTGGCCGCCGGCGGGATACACGTACGCGATCCGCGGGGCGGTCCGTTGCGGCTGCGCGCGCGCGATGGTGGGCAGCGCACTGAACGCGACCACGATCACGCCCGCGAAAAAAACGGTCCTCCAGCAATGGCGGGCACGATGACCGTCCGCGCCGCCGACGAGTTTTGCCGGCGGCAGCACCTGCGATGTGATGATCGTCATGAGGGTCACATGATTTGGGCCAGCCGGCCGGGTTCGCGGACACCGTCGGACGCGTTCGGAATGGCGCGAACATCGCGACCCTCCGGGTGGGGCAGCCGCGCCTCGGGATCGATGCCCAGCAGATCATACATGCCCGCGATGAGCTCTGACGGGTGGACCGGATGATTGGTCACTTCCTCGCCTTTCGGATCGGTGCTGCCGAGCACATGGCCGCCGCGGAAACCGCCGCCAGCCACGAGGGCGGAAAACGCCTTGCCCCAATGACCGCGGCCGCCGTTCCACGGCGCCTCCCATTGCACCCTCGGCGTCCGTCCGAATTCGCCGCCGGTCCAGACGATGGTGGTGGAAAGCAAACCGCGCTGGGCGAGGTCCTGCAGCAGCGAGGCGACCCCGCGATCGAGCTCCGGCAGTTTCCGCCGCATGATCGGGAAGTGCTGCTTGTGCGTGTCCCAACCTTTGTAGTTGATCGTCACATACGGCACGCCGCGTTCGACCAGGCGGCGCGCCATCAGGCACGACTGGCCGAACGTGTTTCGTCCATAACGCTCGCGGACGTCGTCCTTTTCCTGCGCGAGATCGAACACCTTGCCGGCATCGCCGAGGATCATCTCGTAGGCGTCGCGTTCGCACTGCGCGAGCGCCGCCAGCCGCGGATCGCCGCTGCTCATGGCGCGATCAAAGGTGTTGAGCCGGTGGAGGAATTCGCGGCGCGAGCGCTGGCGCTCGTCGCTGATGCCCTGCGCGACGACGCCCTCGACCACGAACCGGCTGGCGCCGGGATCGCCGCCGGTCGCGAACGGCTTGTAGCGCGTGCCCAGGAAACCGGACTCGGAAAACCGCCCCTGGAGTTCCGTCAGCACGATGTACGGCGGCAGCAGCCCCTTGTAACCCGCGTCGTATCCCTTGAACAGCGACACGACCGCGCCCACACCGGGGAACACATCGCGGCCGGAAGGCCGGCCAGTCTGCACCGTGTACGCGGCGGTTTCATGCCCGTTGATGCCGTGGGTCATGCCGCGGATCAGCGAGTACTTGTCGGCCTGCTTCGCGAGCAGGGGCAGCGACTCGCCGATCTGAATTCCGGTGACATTCGTCGGAATGGCGGTGCGCAGCGGGCCGCAGTAGTCATTACCCGCATCGGGCTTCGGATCGAAAGTATCGAGGTGGCAGGGTCCGCCCCACAGCCAGATTTGAATCACGGACTTTGCCTTCGCCGGCCGCGCCGCAGTGGCGACGACAGTCGGGTTCGCGCGCGTGGCCGCCGCCGCGGCGCCGCCGGTCAACAGCAGCCCGGCCGTGCCGAGAACGCTGGTGCGAATCATTTCGCGTCGCGTCAGGGCGTCATCCCGCAAACCGAGGAGGCCGAGCTCCGCGTTTAGGTTCCAAAGCCGGGGATCGTCGCTGTGATGGAGGCTCATGATGAGAACGGGTCGGGATTGAGGAGCGAAAGAAGTTGCCGCAGCTGGCGGCGTGTCAGTGTCGGTGCAGAAATTCCGCGCTGTTGATCAACGCCCAGGCGAGATCCTGCATCGCCACGCGCATATCGCCGGCGTTCGAACGCGCGTAGTCCTGGACGGCGGCGCGTTCGTCGTCGGTCGGCGGGCGGGACAGGATGGTGAGGAAAAGTGAATCGAGGACTTCGCGCGGGCCGGTGCGCGCGCGGAGCAGCGCCTGCAACTTGCCGCCGTTTTCGATTTTCCGCTGCACCTGGGTCGAGTTCAGCAGGTGCAAACGCTGGTTCGCGTCGATGCGATTGTTCCGCTCCGCCTCCAACCCGGAGTCACGCGCCGGCCGGCCGAAGGTTTCCAGGAACGAGCTGGTGATGCTGCCGTCCGGCAGCGAGATGGAGCGCTGGTCCTCGGGGATGAACGTGAACGGCTCCGGAATCGCGCTCGAGTACCGCTCCGTCGTCCCGGTGATCTGGTTCAAGGCATCAATCAGCACCTCGGCGTCGAGCCGCCGAATCGCATAGAACGCAAAATTCGCCTCGGCCTGCGGATGTTTGCTCCGGGCGATCGAGGAAAGCTGATACGTCCGGGAATTAAGGATCAGCCGGAACAGCTGCTTGAGATCGTACTTCGCCGCGCGCAGTTCGCGTTCGAGGTAAGCCAGCAGCTCGGGATTGACCGCGGGATTGTCCGCGCGGAAGTCGTCGGGCTCGTGCACGATGCCGCGGCCCAGCAGCCACGACCAGGTGCGATTCACCACCGCGCGGGCGAACCAGGGATTCTCGGGCGCGAGCAGCCAGTTCGCGAACACCTGGCGCGAATCGGAGTCCGCCGCGAGGTCGATCACCTTGCCGTCCGGCAGTGGGGCGCGACGCGCTTCGGCCGGGAGCGGCTTCGCCGCATCGAAGTACACGATCTCCTCCTTCCATTCGCCCGTGGCCTTGAAACCCACGCGCGAGAAAAAAACCGCCAGCGCCGCCTGCTGTTCGGCCGGCCATTTTTCAACGCGTACCCCCATGAAGGTGAGGCCGACGACACGTGCGAGCCCGACCGGGTCCTTGTTCTGCACGGCGCGATAAAAATTCACCGGGCCGACGCGGAAGTTGCTTCCGTTCGCCGTCAGCAGCGACCGCGCAAATTCGTCGTAGGGCAGGTTGTCGCGGACGGCGGTGCGAATCCACCGATGGTACGCCTGGGCCGCGTTCGGCCAGAGGTTGATCGGAAACTCGGCCTTCACGCGGAGGAGGTCCGACCATTTCATCGTCCAGTACTCGGTGAATTCGTCGCGCGCCAGCAGCCGGTCAATGAGTGCGCGGCGTTTGTCGGGCCGGCGCTCCTGTAGAAATTGCCGGACCTCTGCGGCAGTCGGCAGGGTGCCGATGACGTCGAGGAACGCGCGGCGGACAAAAACGGCGTCAGAGCAGATGTCGGCGGGCTCGATGCCGAGTTTCTCGAGCCGGGAGAATACGGTGCGATCCAAGTCGGTCATTGGTGCCGCCGCGGCCGGCGCGACGAATGGATTTGGCAATGGGTCCGGTTGCGCCGCAGCCGCTTGGATGCTTTCGTTTGCGAAGCCGGCCGCGACCATCAGAGCCGTCGCGACAAGGTTGCGGGAACTCGCGAAAGGCCGGGTGGCGCCGGGAAGGAAGGATGGACGGAAGATCACGGTGTGGACGCGCCGTGGGTTTCGGTGCCGGCGCAGTCAACCTTCGTGACGATCTCGTATTCGGGTTGGTACAGCGGGCCCAGATTTCAATGGTAACTGATGTCAGGTATTCGCGCTCGTCGGGGGGTGAACAATTTATGCGCCATGATCGCCTAATCTCATGTATTCGCGGCGGTATTACCCGGATCGTGCGGTCAAGGCCGAGGCGCGCGCCGTAACACGAAACGTGACACGGGCGTCGCGTGTTCTCATGAGTTTTGACGTTGTGCAAACGCAGCGTGGACGCGAAGCCGCCATCGTGCCGGAAGTCGGTACGCGTGCGGCGACCTCCTTCTCACCAGAATTCGCCGTCACCGGGGAGCCCCAGCCCGGTGAAGCCTTGAACAAGGTGTTTCGTCGCGTCGCTGACGAACTCGCTGCGCGGGAGGCGGAAATCCTGGCCGTGATGGTGTACGGCCGGATCGCCGCCCACGACGAAATCGCTCGCGAGATGCGTGACGCGCTCGGTGAGACGATGTGGCCTGTGACCTGGGTTGAAGGCGCGAGCTGCGATGCCGGGCCGCTCGCGGGCGTGCAGGCGCTTGCTGTCAGCCGGCGCCCAATCAATCGGATCCGGCTCGGCGGAAAAATTGTCGGATCGGTCTATGAAGATGGCGGCGCACGTTATTGCCTGCTCGGCGGTATCGGGCCCACGGCGACCTCGATGCGCGAACCGGCACAGGTGCAGCAGATGTTCGGCAATCTCGAGTCCGCGCTGGACCTTGCCGGCTTCGAGTTGCGCGACGTTTTCCGGACGTGGTTCTACAATCGCGAGATTCTGCAGTGGTATGATGATTTCAATCGCGTGCGGTCGGCGCATTACGCGCAGGTGAAATTCCGCACCGGATCGATGCCCGCGAGCACCGGTGTCGCCGGTCGCAATCCGGCGGATGCGGCCCTGGCCGTCGCCGCGTGGGCGATGCGGCCGCTGAATCCGCACGCCTGCGCCCAGGAAATCGGCTCGCCGCTTCAGTGCCCGGCGCCCAATTACGGCAGCTCGTTCAGTCGCGCGATGGAGATCAATTCCGGCGGCTGGCGGCGGCTCCTCATCTCCGGCACCGCGAGCATTCATCCGAACGGCGCGACGGCGTGGGTCGACAATGCGAAGAAGCAGATCGACCTCACGATGGAGGTTGTCGCGGCGATCCTGGAATCGCGCGGGATGACGTTCGCCGACGTGACGCGCGCCACCGCCTACTTCAAGCACCCGGCATTCAGGCCTTATTTCGTGGCTTGGTGCGACGTGCGGGAATTACGGCAGATGCCGGTGGTCGCGGTGCATTGCGACATCTGCCGCGACGATTTGCTGTTCGAACTCGAACTCGACGCCGCGCTGCCAGCGCGCTGAGCTGCTTTGGTCGACCGCGCTCCACTTGGGAGCGCGACGTGATTCAGCTCGTGGATTTTCATCGGCAGCGCGGGTCGGCGTCGGTGGAACAATGCGGCATTGAGCATCCCGCCGCAATGTGGCAGATGGGTTCCGGCCGAGCAGGGCTGGCAGCCCACCACCACCTTCGACCGATTTCCCCCACCCCCCCATGATTTCCGCCGCAATTATCCGGACGAACAACCATCGACGGGCACGCGCGTCGGCGCTCGCGGTCGCGGCGATTGCGCTCAGCTTCGGCGGCCACACCGCGGCTTCGGCGCCCGCCAGTTCAACTCCGTTTGTTCCGCCGACAAGAGAGGCGCTGATTAGGCGCGCCAAGACGCTGGAGCTTCCGACACCCTATGTGCCGCCGCCCGGCAACGCGCTGGAACACGACGCCGCGGGTTACGCGAAGATCATGTGCTCGGCCGTCTTCATCACCGGGCTGGACCCGAAGTTCGCGGCGGAGAATGTCGGCTACTTCACTGCTCCCTACGAGCAGCGGGCGAAAATGGGAAAGCCCATCATCGACCGGACAAACAAGTCGGTACGCGTCACGCTGCCGAATGGCGTCGTGCGCACGGCCGTGTACCTCGGGGATCAGGGCTGCGTGGTGCTGCCTATCGGGAAGAACTCGGTCGAGTTCACCCCGGTGCGCATCGAAAAGCGCCTCGGCGATCGCTCCCAGCCATGGCCCGTGGGTGATGCCGTGGCTGCGGTGCCTCCCGCCGGCATCGACGCCGCGAAAGCTCGCCGCGCCGTCGATGCGGCCTTCGCGACGCCGGCCGGATTGACGGCCGCGTTTGTCGTCACATGGAAAGGCCGGATCATCGGTGAACGCTACGGGCCGGGCATCACGATGACAACGCCGCTCGAGAGCTGGTCCATGGCCAAGAGCCTCTCGGCGACCCTGCTGGGAGTCCTCATGCAGGCGGGCGTCTACACGCTCGAGCAGCCCGCGCCGATTCCCGAATGGCAATCGCCGGGCGATCCACGCGCCAGGATTCGGATCGTGGACATCCTGCACATGTCGAGCGGTCTTCGCATCCGCGCGCCGCTGGATCCCGATTTCGATCCGTCGGGTCCGTATCCGGATCACTTATATCTCTATACCGGAGGCGTGGACACGTTTCACTTTGCCGCCACGCGGCCGCTGCAATGGCCGCCCGGCGCGGTGGGCCGCTACCACAACACCGAGCCCGTCCTCACCAACTACCTCATCCGGCTCGGGACCGCGAAACGCGGATTGGATTACCTGTCGTTCCCACAGCGTGCGCTCTTCGACCGGCTCGGCATCGGTTCGATGGTAATCGAGACCGACCCGTTCGGAAACTTCCTCGGCCAGGGCTATGTTTTCGGCTCGGGTCGCGACTGGGCCCGGCTGGGCAATCTCTACCTTCAGGATGGACAGTGGCGCGGGCAGCGTATTCTGCCCGAGGGTTTCGTGAAATTCGTACACACCCTGGCACCCGCCTGGGCGGCCGACCAAAATCCGATCTACGGCGGTTTCTTCTGGCTCAACGGCGACGGCAAGTATCCGGTTCCAAAGGACGCATACTACATGGCTGGAGCCGGCGGACAAACGACCATGATCATCCCGTCCCACGATCTCGTGGTCGTGCGCATGGGACATTACAAGGGCGCGACGCCTGGAGCAGAGGATTTCCAGAAGTCGCTGTCGCTGCTGATGGAAGCCGTGCCGCCGAGTCGGTAACTCGCGAATGGCTGTCCGGCGCGGCCCCGTCTTCGCGCTGGCGCGAAGCCCAGTCCGCCCGCGGACGCCGGCTCGAACGCGTTCGGGTCCGCGTATCCACTCCGTGCGTTTCTCTGTTCCGATCGGAACAAGGAAACGCACGGAGTGGATACGCGCCGGCCGTCGTGGGAATTTCCACCAGCGCGTCCTACAAGATCGGGCCGATGGGAAAAACAGGAGCCGGCACCGGGCACCAGCGCCCGCGCGCTGTTTCAAGGGCGAATAACAAGCCGTTGCGGGGCCCGAACCAGGAGGAGATCACCACCGTCACCGACTTTCTGATCGATCCGCAAAGCGGCCAGCTTCTCTTTGCGGTCGCCGGTAGCGGTCGCGGCGCGGCCGGGGAAACGTTCCGGCTCATTCCAATTGAGGCGCTGGACACCAGCCGGGCGACCGAGGGGTTCACGCTTCATTTGTCCCGCAGCCAGTGGGACCAGGTCGGCACGCTGACCGACCAGGAGTTGAAGGGCCGAATCGCAATCAACCCGGAACACCAGCAACGGCTCACGCGGCAATTCTCGCTCCGTGGCGCCGCGGCCAACACCGGAACGACGGAAGTCATCCGGGCGGGGGATTTGGCCAGAACAGCCCGGCGATGTCCGCCGCAATAGCTGTTCGCCAGGCGATTGATCGGGACCAATCGATCCAGGGCAGCGTGCAGGTGATCCCCGAAAGCCGGATCGTGCTGCAAGGCTCCGTGCCGAGTGAGCAGAAGAAGAACGAGATCGAGCAGGCTGCCCGGCAGGCCGCGCCCGGTGTGCGGATCGACAGCAACCTCACCGTGCGCCAGTGGTGAGCCGCTGATTCCCGCCATCGCGCCATTGTGCGCGGTCAATTTCAAACCCGGGCACCGCGCCCGGGTTTTTTATGAATGGGTCGGCCGTAGCGGAGCGCGTGAGTGTTTCGTCTATTCCGAATGGCGAAACGCTCACGCGTTCCGCTACACCAGCAGCAGCGTAGCGGCCCCTCAGCCCTTCAGTCCCTTAGTCCCGGACATTTCACAGGCTGAATGAAAAAACCCTTTTGGTCACAGAGCGCACAGAGCTCCGACACAGAGTTCACAGAGGAAACCCCTTCGATCCAATTTGGAATGCCTGCCCATTCGCATCAGGCGCGTCCAAACACCTTGTGGCCTCCTGCTGCCTCTGTG
>JAUSID010000240.1 GCA_030648295.1 Opitutaceae bacterium
GGAGTGCTTGAACGGCTTTGTTGCCTCCACCGTCCCTCCAGGCGGTACCGGGTGGAGCGACCTTTCCCGGGAGGGCTTGTTCTAACTTCCCCACTGAAGTCCCATGGCTTTTCACGGCGCACTGAAAAATGCGGGCTAGGATTGCCTGCCCCGGCCCGCCGGTCGCGGCGCCCGTCGTCGACTCGCCGCCTGCCGTGCACCCGCGACGGGCTTCCAGCCGGTTTTTTTCCACATCGTGCCTTCGCGCCAGGCGATGTAGGCCATATTCACCGCGAAGGGGTGCTGGCGGACGATGTCGCGGCATGCGGCATGACGTTCATCCAGCAGTCGGAGCAAACCGGATTTGTCCGCCAGGTTCGCGAGCATGCCCGCGTGCACGGCGGCCTGGAGTTCGCCATACCGCAATCCCGCGAGCAGAAAATCGATTCGCCGCTGTACACTATTATCTGCTGCGACCTTCACCCGTGCTTCGGTCAGGATCTGCCGCAGTCGCGCAATCACCGGCGCCGTGTACATCCGCGCCAGCCGCTGGTAGGTCTTGGTGTGCCGCGACCCGCCTTCCTGCTCCTCCTCGCGCAGCTCATTCGCGGCCGTTTTTCCATTCGCCGGCTCGGCGGCGGCACAGCGGTTCGTGACCTCCTCCAATTCGCGAAAATATTGGCGAACGAGACGCGCGGCCGGCCCGAAACCCTTGTCACAATAATCCTGTACAATCGTCTCCGCCTCCTGGCTGGGATCCCAGAGCAGCTTCGCCAGCACGTAATAATTCAGCCCCTGCGTCCCCCAGTGATGCAGCACCGAGTCGAAATCCGTGGCGATCATCCCCGTCTGGTAGCAATGCTTGATGTCGCGGTCCAATTTCGTGACGAACACGCCCGGCATGCCGTGCCCCTGGTGAAATGCGTTGGGGCGAAGAAACAGGTTTCGCGCCACGCCCGCCCACTGTTCCCAGCGCTGGCGGTCGGCGTTCAGCTCGGTGTCATCCCAATAGCCGAAGCCCACGAAGCCAATGAGCAGGTTGGGGTGCGGCCGCACGGCCAGCGGCAGATCCCGATACGATGCGTACGCGTAGGTGCCGAGCAGCCGATCGGGATACACCGCGGCCACGCCCTCGGCGACGCGATTGTAGAAGGTGAACATGCGATCGCTCAGCACCACATACGGAATGGTCTGCCGCTTCCCATCCGCATAGGTATCCACTCCGAGCGGACGGCCGTTTGCGGGATCGAGCTGGCGGCAGCCCTCGCAAAGGCACGGGCCGTTGTTGCCACCGCCGTCGTTCGGCGAAACGGATACGCTGTCGCGGCCGGGATTGTTTTTCAGCTCGGCCATCTTCTCCCGGATGACCTGTTCGATCAGGCCCGCGTTGGCGTGGCACAGTTTCTCGCGCTCCACCGGCATCCGGCCCGGCATCCGCGAGCCGTTGCGTTGCAGCGCAAACCAGTCCGGGTGCTCGGCGCCAAAACGATTCCACCAGCCCCGGTACGCGTGGCCCGCATCGACGGCGTAACTGCTGCCCAGCCGCTGCTGGCTCCACCAGGCGGTCGATTGCGGACACCAGCCGACATAATCGTCCGATGCCAGTCCGAGCGTCGTCATTCCGATGGTCAGCCGGTCGTGGCGCAGCACCAGCTTGCGCGTCGACGTCGAGCCGGGCTGGCCGGGATCGGGCGGCACCTCGATCGTTTCCGCGCCACCGTAGCCATAATTGCGCAACTTGCGCTGGCGAATCGCGGGGGCGTCCTCCTCGTCCAGTGCCGCAATTTTCACGGTCGCGCGGCGTGGGATAATCTCACCGAGATCCCCCGGCCACAGCCAGCGGCAATCGAGGTGGCGCTCGAGCAGCGCGGAAACGGCATGGCGTGTGCCTTCCAGGGGCAGGTTGCCCTCGGGACGAACGTCGCTGCCCACGAGGAGCAGCGCGTTGCCCACGGTCTTCATGCGATAACCTTCGAGCGGCAGCTCGCGGCCGGACAGCCCCTCCCCGGCGGATAATTTCGTTTCACCAATCGCAACCAGCGAGGGCACGGGCCGGCCGCGGTGCTCGACGCTCCACCGCCCGCCCGCCTTCGTGAGCCGCAGCTCCGATTCCTTCGCGATCGCGACGGTGCCGCCGCTCATTTTTCCGAGCGCCTCCTGCAGCGCGATGGCAGCCTTCCGGGCGGCGGCGGACGCCTGATCCGCGACCATCAGGACACACATTGGCCGTCCGTCCTGCACCAGCACGACCTCGTTCCCGCGAGCCGGGTGCACCTTCAGCGTGGGATGAAGCTGGCGCTTGATCGGCGCAGGTGTGAACGGCGCGGGCTCCACCCTGGCGCCCAGCGGCTCCGGGCCCCACCGGTCGACGCTTGTCTCGGCACCCGGCATACTGCCGGCAAGTGCGAGCGATACGATCACGAGCAACATCACACGTTTCATTATTGGATTGGGTTCTGGTTCGTCGCTTTCGCCTGAGCGACGCGCGGCTGTTTTCACTTCAGGCGGAGCGACCGCAGGATATAGGGATAGTTGTGCGGCGTGGAGACGGACCAGCTCATCGCCATCGAGCCGAACTGGCGGTTCGACGCCGCCAGCACCTGGTCGTACTCGGGCCTGGTCATTTTTCCCGCCCGCACGGCCGCCGCCGCCAGCACCACTTCCCGGACGTGCCGCACATAATCAAACGCCTCTGCCACCATCTTCACGCGCGCCGTTGCTTTCGGATCGGAGCTGCCGATCGCCGCGAGCGCTTGATCGGTGTACCGGCGCAGCGCCGCGAGCTCGGCGTCGCTGTAATACACCACGAGATCGTCGAGCATGTCGCGCCTGGCCTTGGAAACATCATACTTCTCTTCCCGCGCAATTCTGTCGGTGAGCTGCTCCAAGTGGGAATAATACTGTTTCATCGCCGGCGCGCCCTTTCCATACGCCGCCGTGCAGTAGTCGTCGATCAGCGCGTCGAGGTCGGCGTTCACATTCCATAGCAGCCGCGGGATTACATAGTACGTCAACCCACTCGAGCCCCAGTTGCCGACCACGCCATCGAAGTCCGCCGCGCGCATGCCGCTGGCGGCCATGGCCCGGAGATCGGTCGCGAGCTTGCGCAGGTAATTGAGCGGGAAGCCGCGGTCCTTCCACAACAGGTTTGGCCGGAAAAAGATCTGTTTCGCAAGCCCGCTCCACTGCGCCCATTCCGCGCGATCTTCGGCGAGCTTGCGGTCGCTCAGGTACGATTCGAAGCCGACATAACCCACCAGCAGGTTGGGCTCGAGGTGCTTGAGGTCGGTCGGCGGCTGCCGGTAAATCGAATAGGCATAACAGCCGAGGTAACGATCCGGGACCTCCTGCGCCACGCGCTTGCCGACTTCATTATAGAAACGGAAGTAGCGATCGGTCAGATTCTCCTCCGGGCCGCTCGCGGCGCTGTCCGGATCACTGTCGGCCACCCTTGGCGCGCCCCTGGCATCCCACGCGCGGCAATTCTTGCAGACGCAGTGCACCGAGCGCGACGTGCCATCGTTGGGCGAAATCGACGCCGCCAGCAGCGACGGGTCGGACTTGAGCTCGCGGATTTTCGCTCTCGCCACCAGATCCCAAAGCTTGGGATTCGAGACGCAGAGTTTCTCGCGGACGTTGCCCGTGTCGCGCGTGCCATTGGGCTGCAGCGCGAAAATATCGGGGTGCTCGGGCTGATACTTGTCCCACCAGCCGCCATACGCGTGGCCATAGCTCACCTTCACGCGACGGCCGAGCCGCTGGTGCTTGAACCACGCCGGCGCGGCGTTGGTGAACGTGGCTTTCCATTCCGGAATCGAAACACCCCAGGTCTTCATCGCCGCTTCGGCGCGATCCAGGTGCGTGTTTGCGCTGTTGCGAAAGCTGCGCAGCCAGAGCAGCGGTTCGTCGCGAATTTCCGTGTTGTCGATGGCGAGCGTCGCCCGGGCGGGCACCACTTCACCGAGCTCGCCCGGCATCAACCAGCGGACGCCGAGAAATTCCTCCAGGAACGTGTAGCAGCCGTGTGCGGTTCCCCTTACCGCAAGCCCGGCATCAGTCCGGTCCTTGCCGATGATATGGATATTCGAGCCGTCGACCTTGATGACGAACCCCTCGGGCTGGAGGCCGGTCAGCTTCGCCGCTTGTTTCGAGGCGGTGCACGGGCCGACGAAAATCCGCGTCGCCGTGGCGGGGTGCGCCGCCAGCGCGTCCTCACGGATCACCGGCAGCGTGGCGCCGGTCGCCTTCTTCACATAAGCGCCCAGCTCGGCCGCCGCCTCCTCGACCATCGCCGCCGCTTCGCGTGCCTCCGGATCGCTCGGGCGGGGGCCCGCGGCCGGAAGGACAATCACCGCCTGCGGGACGTGATTCGAAACGACGACCGCGGCTGATGCGAACGCGCACCAGGCGAGCGGCAGCACGCCCGCAAGGAAACCGCGAAGGGAACGAGACGAAAGTGTCATGGTCATGAGTCAGAAAGCTGCGAAATGAAGCCCGGCGCCGGCCGCGTCGTTGCACCGTCGTGCAGGACGCGCCAGCGCCGGACTTGGCTGCGCGATTTCAGAAATCGAAGTTGGTCGTGAACCTCCACGTCCGCGGCGATTGAGGGACACTGCGGAAGACGAGGCGCTGACCGGCGACGAACTCGTAGCGCGTCACGAGCGGATCGCGGTCGTCGAAGAGGTTGAAGACATTGACCTGGAAGCTGAGCCGCCGCCCTTTCCCCAGCCCGCGGACGGTGTAGCCGGCCATCAGGTCGGCATCCCAAAACGACGGCGACCACACCGCGCCGCCGTCGAGGGCGTTCTTGCCGGTGAACATCTTGCTCTGGTATCGATATCCGCCGCCGACGTAAGCGCCATTGAGCCAGCCCTGGGTCAAATTATAGCGCGTGAAGAAGCTCATCTTGTGGCGCCGGCTGCCCATCTTCGTGCCCCCGTCGTTCTCGGTATATTCATCGAGTGTGGGGAGGTAGAATGCGATCTCGTCCTGAATGGTGCGGCCCGCGCTGGTCACGATGCCCGCGGTGTTAAACTTCGAAAGATACTGCACGTTCTGCGCGTGCCACGCCACCCACTCGAGGAAGAGGTTCTCCTCCACGGCATCGAGATAGGCGTAATTGGCCTGGAGCCGCCAGTTCTTCGACGGGTTCGCGGTCAGCTGGAGTTCCAGTCCCTCCGAAGCGTGATCAAAGAGCCCGTGCCCGCCGGTGTTGTTGCGGTCGGTCAGCTCCTGCTGCGTGATCAGCCGGTTGTCATACAGGGCCTGTATGATCCGGGTGTTCGCGCTGCGCAGGGCCGACGGTGAGGTGGTGGACTGCCGTTCGCCGCGGGTGGAGAAATACGTCGCGCGCGCATACGCCTTGTTTTCCAGCAGGCTCAGCGCGAAACCAAAATCCTCGCCCGTGCCCTTCGGCGGCGAAATCGGCAGCGGGTTGCCCGGAACCCCGTTGTCGGGCAGCCGCTGCTGATTGGCGGGCAGCGTGATGTTGTCAGCGCGGTTGTAATAAAACGACAGCCAGGGAAGCGGGTGATAGACGACGCCGAACGTCTTGTTGCGGCCGACGTTGTTCGTCCACACGGGTTGCGTGCTTGGATTCGCGTCCCGCGGGTCGCGCGCATACGTCCAGGCGCCGGTCACCGGGTCCCGCATTCTTCCCTGCTGATATTCGTCCAGATCATCCCGGCGCAATCCGCCCGCAAGGATCACCCGTCCGTCGAAATATCGCGCCTGCGCCACGAGCATGCCGGCCTTGCGCGTCGAATAAACCTCGTTCGGCGAGCCGGAGCCGGCGGGAAACCAGTCCGTCGAAAGCAGGCGGCCCGTGATGGGATCGCGGACGTTGCTCAGCAGCCCGCCGCCCTTCCGTCCGGGACCATTGAGATAATACGTCGCCCAGTCGCGCTCGATCGGATACGTGCGGCGAAACGTCTGATTCTGGCCGTTCTCGGCAATGGGATTGAAGGCCGGCAGCCCCGTCGCGGCGTCGACCCAATATTCCTCCATCCCGTTGCCGCCGTCGAAGCTCTTCTCGTATTCGGCCAGCGCGGCGAAACGATAACTGCCCCATTTCCGCGCGTCGTGCCCGGTGGAGAACGTCATGCGGCCGGTGTCGCTGAGATTGCGGCTGACATTCCGCTGCCAGCCGCCCTCCAGATATATCTGCCCCGCGAACGGGTTCACCGAGCTGTCGTTCAGCCGCTGGTTCGGATCGCCGCGGAGCCGCTGCGGCGTCTCGACCTGCGGGTTCAGCCGGTCGAACTTGATGTCCTGATGATTGAAGGCGACCTCGAGGAAGGAGTGCTTCGTGAACTGATGGTCCAGGAAAGCTGAATACGTGCTGAAGCGCTGGAACCGGTCCTGCGACGGGCCGCCGATGTTGATCGAGGGATCGGAGACGCGGGTGTCGGTGATCGTGCCGGTGCCGTAGGGCCCGGTGGCATTGGTGATCATCATTCCCCGCATCGCCATGGCCAGGTCGTTGTTCGAGATATACGTGACGCGCGGGGCGGCGACGTTCGTCGAGTTGCGCGCGACGCCGAGCGCGGCATTGGCGACCTGGGTTGGAAAGGTTGGCCGCCCGCTGTCGTTCCACAGCAGGTAAAAATTATACAGGTTGTCGTGCCGCGGCTGATTGCTGTTGAGCTCGCCGCGCTCGAACTCGGCGCGGATCCGCGTCTGGTCCGAAAGGATGTACTTGCCCGCGAGGTGCGCGCGGCGGTGTTCCTGATACATCCAATGGCGGAACGAATTGGTCCGGTTGAAAACGGTGTTGAGCCGGAAGGCCAGTTTCCGGTTTGCGGTGGGCTGGTTCAGGTCGAGCGCCGCCCGCCACGAGTCATAACTGCCGGCCGTCAGCGACACCTTGCGAAAGGCGCGGCCGGTCTGCGCCTGTTTCGTCATGGAATTGATGAGGCCGCCGGGAGAGGCGATGCCGAAGAGCACGGAATTGGGCCCGCGCGAATCCTCGATCCGCTCCACCAGCGCGGTTTCAGCGGGAATGCTCCAGCGGAAATAGTTCCGGGCAACCGAGGCGGTGAGCCCGCGCACCCGGTAATTCTGATACCCGCCCACCGTTTCGTTGCCGTTGGGCGTCGTCGCGCGGTCGTCATCAAGCTGATACTCGACGTTGACCGCGTAGTGCATCGCCTCGGAAATATCGAAGGCGCCGATGTCGGAGAGGAACTCGCTCGTGAGAACGGAGATCGACGCGGCGGTATCCTTCAGCGGCGTGTTGAGCCGGCTGCCCGCGAGCGTGTTCGCCGCGAGATAACCAACGTCCTGATCGGAGGTGATGACAAACGGGCTGAGTTCGATGGCCTTCTCCTCGCCGGATTGCGCCGTCGTGGCCCTGTTGCTTGGAGGAGTGGGCGCCAATTGCCCGTAGAGCGCGGGCGGAATGAGGAAAAGAGCCACAATCGCTTTCGCATTCACAGGGTAGGAACGTGGAAGCTACGGCCTGTCGGCGCATCGATGGTGGACGGATGGATTACGCGTCGCAGCGCAGCCGGGTGTCAAATCGAACCGCCACCGGAGGAACGGCGTAATTTCCCGACTAGCGAGGCGCAGCCTCAGACCCGACACAATTCCCGGTTTGTCATTCTGAGGCTTGGCGAAGAATCCAGCACGATGCTCGCAGCCGGACGCGCCATTGGATTCTTCGGCGGCCCTCAGAATGACAGTTTGGGAATCTTCGAACACTTGACCTGTTCACAACGAGTTTGGGAGTTCAAGGAGTCTAGGGCGCGAGACGGCGGACGCGAATGTTGTCCCACCACAAATTCGTGCGAAAGGTGCGCAGACCGAACAGTCCGCCGCGCCACGGCGCCGGGTCGGTGAAGCGCGCCAGTTCGCGGCCGTCGACGCTGAAGACAATCTCACCCTCCTGCTTGCGGAACTTCATCCGATACGTCACGCCGGCGCGGCACTCGCCCACTCGATCCTCGACCAGCAGATTGAACCCGGGATTCCGCCGCAGCCGAATCCGTGCCTGGCCGTCTTCATTGAGAAAGGTGACAATATAACCGTTGAGGCCGTGATAAAACCGGTAGTCCGCGGTGCGCCGCGCCTCGCGCGTCTCCTCCAGCGGCCGGCCGGAGGGATCGGAATAGCAAAAGAAGAGATTTATATTGTTCGCACTGATGCTGGAACTGATCACGCGCGCCTCGACCTCGCATTCGAAATCGGCCGGGAGCGGTTCGCGGCACCAGACCGTCGCCACGCCCCCGCCCGGCTGATCCGGCTTGTCCGCCCATTCGTGCAAACGTCCCTCCTCCACCCAGACCCGCTCCCCGCCTTCCGACCACCACCTGGTCATCCCCGCCGAGAAATCCTCCTGCCAATCGCGCCCCACCCGCGGTTCCCCCGGTTCCGGCTGCGGATCGGGTGCGCCGGGGCCGACCTGCTCGCGGGTCATGACCACCGGCTGTCCCGGGTCGCCGCCATAGGTCGCCATCGTGCGCGTGGCCTTCTGCTTCAGTTCCGGACCGTCCTTCACGACCAGCCCCGTGTTGCCGGCCAGGGTCGTATCCTCGGCCGGATGCGCCTCGGCGCTCTGAAGCCCTTTGCCGACGAGGATTCTGCCGCCACCCTCCACCACGTTGACGGCGACCCACTGGTGGCGCGCGACCGGGTGCCCTCCCTTGCCGTCCGGTTTCTGCAACGCGTCCTGGGTCACGTCGCCCGCCGGCACGATGATGTCGGCGCCGCCCGTCAGCCGGTTGCCGATCAGACGGTGACTGTCGCCGTAGGCGCGCAGCACCGCCTTGCCGCCGATAATCGTATTGTTGATAAACGTATTGTTGTTTCCGTGACGTCCCTGGACGGCGCCATGGATGTCTACGAAGGTGTTGCCCCGAACGATATTGCCGGAGGTCTTGAGCGACAGCAGTTCCCCGGTGATTCGCACGCGCTCGACCAGATTATATTCGATCACCGTCGCCACGTTCAGGTTTGAAATCGTATTGTTCGAGCCGATCTGGATCGCCTCGGGCTCGTTCGAGCTTCGGGTGTTGCTGTAGTCGTGAATGTAGTTGTGGTCGATCCGGTTCGCGGTCGTCCGCTTGGTGGGTTGGAGGACCCGGAAACCATACGTGCTCCAGTCCGTGATTTCGTTGTGGTGGATCCGGTTGTGGCTGGCGTCGCCGAGCGTCCGGACCGCCGCCTGCATCCCCGCCGGCCGGTCGTCGCTGAATCGAAAAACACTATGCGCGACGCGATTGTAATCGCCGCTGATGGTCACCTGGCTGCGCTCGAAAACAAACCCAGTCAGGACGCCATGATTTCCGCTGAGCGCTATCAGGCTCCGGCTGAAGATTGCCTGTTGCGGGTGCTGCGGCCGAATCGTGATCGGCCGGTCTGCTGTGCCGGAGTTGGCCAGGGTGAACGTTCCGCGATAGGCGCCGTCCTGCAGGACGATTTCATCGCCGGGACGCGCACGGGCGAGTGTCGCGGCCAGGTTGTCAGCGCCGGTGACGACGGTTGTACCCGCAAATCCCCGGGCGGCGCCCAACGCGATAACACACAACACCGGCAACGCCGACAGCAGCGACGCCTTGGACGTTGCGCCGGACTTTTCCTGCATGAAGGTGCGCACGGTGGAGATTTGTTTGAGTCGAGCCTGTTCATCTTCAGCGCGACGTTCGATCTATAATCGCCTTATCGTCCTCGTTCGGACTCACCGGGACGCCGGGAAGGGCCACGTCGATCGCCAGGCGGTGACGTTCCCCGGCCAGTCGCTGGCCGTCACTTCAATGGTTACCTCGGTGCCCGCGGGCGCCACCGACGTGGTGTCGCACCAGAAAACATCGCCCGCGCAACGGACCGCGGGGCCGGTTTCCACGATGGACCGATCGCGCCGCCGGATCGTGACGGCCACCGCCTTCACTTTCAGACCCGATGCAGCGCGTCCTCGGTTGTGAAGAGGTTTCGCTCCCGAAATGCGGCCGGTGAACTCCGCAGGAGTTCGGCCCGTGCCCACGCATATTGCGCGGCTTTTTCTTCACGAGACACCTCGTCGAGCAGTTCCTTCACCAGCCAGCGCTTTCCGTTGTCTCTCTGCGCTGCGCAAAGCTCGTCGAGACGCGTGAGGGCTCGGATGATATCGGCTCGTTTGAGTCGTGGACGCGGCTTTGGCATCACCGCCATGGTGCGATCGGTGACACGCGTCCGCAAGCCATTGGGTGGCTGGGTGGCACGGGCCGAGATGCGGCCGGGCGAAGGGCTCTTCATCATGGCCGCGGCGTGGAGGAGTTTCTGGCCGAGCACGGCCCCGATGTCACGGGCGTAATCTCCGGCTTCGACCGCCTCCGGCTGCGCGGCAGCCTTCGGGATCTCTACCTGCCAACGTTAATGTTTCGGGTTGAATCGTGCGCTTCCCCGCGCCGACGGCTGATGACTTCGCGTCTTCGCGGCTTCGCGTGAGACAAGCTTCAGCCGACCAAGGCAGAGGTCACGCGAAGCCGCGAAGGACGCGAAGGATGAGTGGCGGCGGGCGGTGCCATGGTGTCATCGCGCCGACCACGTGGAAAACCAATCGAAAGCAGCGCTGGCTCGATCGACCGGTCATATTCCCGGGCCCGTTCAACAAGGGTCGTGTTGCGGCGCAGGCGCATCACAACCTTCTGGGTTGGGCATTTCTGGGCTAAAGGAAACGTCGCGAAACACCACCCTTGGATTGCTCTTGCTCTTTCCGCTTTTCAGAGAAAACCACCCTCCTTTCGCCCGTCGGAAGTTCGATGACGCAATCCTTGCTTCTCACGACTCCAGACGCCGTGCGAACGGTGACTGTCCCATCGCACTTGAACAACCGCTTTTCTCGGTCGAAGGAAATCGCGTCTGCGGTCACGCGTAGATTTAGGCTCTCAACGATGACGAGTGCATCGCCTACTGCACGGGTGTCTTTGTAGTGAACGGTTTCACCCTGGAGGATAAGATCCGATGCCGATGCATCAGCGAACAGCGGGGAAATAATGCCCAGCACGCATAGGAGCGTTTTTGTTTTCATAGGACCTTTCGCTTTCGCCCGTCAAAGGTCAGCCACGGAGGGGAGCGGCGCGGCTAGTGCGACAGAAATGTCCGGTCTGATTTGGTCATTCCGATTTAGGTGAAAAAGCACGAGACGTGACGATCCCCTGAGTTGGCTGTACCGACTGGGTTCGGCATTTTGTGGCATTCGCCCCTTTTCATCCATCGCGGTCGCTGCACGCCACATGGACTTCGACCGGCTTTTGTCCAGTTCGAACCTGGAGTGCTTTCCTTATCTCTTTGTATTCTTTCCTCCGTCCGATCACTTCATAATCCCCTGGTGCGAGCATCACCTTTATCTCCCAAAATTTCTGCGGAGCGCGAGCTCCCGGGATACTGACCCACGTCTTGAAGTCAGATGTCACAGTGACTTCGACTTTCAGCGCTTCAAATTTCCTTTCGGAGCTAGTTTCTGCCGCGAACCCAAGGCAGAATGCAAGTGCGCTGAGGAGAGAAAAGATAAGTCTGTGCATGCTTCTTAGACGCGGCGTATCGCGACACGCTCAATTTCGCCCAACAGTGTTATTGGGACCAACTGAGTTTGTCTTTGTGCGGCATGGTGGAAGGCGTTCGGCGAGGCCCGGCATCTGAGATGTCCCTTTGCAAGGTTTTGAACAACAAAATCCCGTTGGCTCGCATACTCAATTTTGGGTAGTCGCGACGCTTTCTTTTCGGCCCGGCGAAAGCCAAACCGGTCGCATGACACCCGCTGGCGGCAAAGATGAAGCCCACCGCTCCCCTCGCGGGCGCCCTAATTCGATCCCGGCAACTCGGCCCGGATGGCGCCGGAGATCGCGGCGCAGCACTCCAAACGGAAGCCCAGCACGAGGTCTCTCGCTGGCAGAGTCAAATCGTCGTGCGCGGTGACGAGGTGAACGGATCATCGGGTACCGGCCGCCCCCTGTTCGGGCTTCCATTCAGCGGGTACCCCGGCATGTAGTCGTTGTCGTGCGCGCGAGCCTAACCCGCATTTTTTCCACCGCGGCCGGCGGCCGCAACCATACGGAGTTAGCCGCAAGAGTTTACCCGCCTTCGGCGGCGCCGCAGGCGACCAGGGAACGCAAAGAGCGCAGAGAATCGAACTCAGCTTTGTGCTCTATGTGTTCTTTCGCGGCTAAACCCAGGACTTTGAAATCGTCTCTTTCTCTTAATCGTTCTCTTTCTTTTTCTCCCGGTTGGCCGAACGCGAGCGGCGAGAAAGAGAAAGAGAAAGAGGAAAGAGAAAGAACCGGTGACGCTCCTTTGGTTGCGGCCGAGGTGCCGCGGTGCGAAATTTCCCGGCTAACCGTGACAGTTGAATGAGGACGCCGATCATCCTCGGCCTATCCGGGTTTTTCCACGATAGCGCGGCGTGCCTGGTCTGCGGCGGCGAGATCACGGCGGCGGCGCAGGAGGAGCGGTTCACGCGGATCAAACAAGACTCCAGTTTCCCGGCGCGAGCCGTGGAGTACGTGTTGGCCGAGGCGGGAATAACGCCCGCGGAAATCGATCACGTGGTCTTCTTCGAGAAGCCGTTCCTCAAGTTTGATCGGCTGCTCGAAACGTACCTGGCCTATGCGCCGGCGGGGCTGCGGTCGTTCATGATGGCAATGCCGTCCTGGCTGCGGACGAAACTGCACGTGCGCCGGGAAATCGGCCGGGCGTTGGGCGGACGTTACCGGAAGGGAATCGTTTTCACGGGACATCACGAGTCGCATGCGGCGAGCGCGTTTTATCCCTCGCCGTTCGACGAAGCGGCCATCCTCACCGTCGATGGCGTCGGCGAGTGGGACACGGCGGCGATCGCCCACGGCCGGGGCAATCGTATTGAGATTCTCAAGACACTGCGGTTTCCGCATTCACTCGGGCTGCTTTACAGCGCGCTGACTTATTTCTGCGGGTTCAAGGTCAACTCCGGCGAATACAAGCTGATGGGACTGGCCCCGTATGGGCAACCCCGGTTCGCAGACGTGATCCTGGAAAAGCTGGTCGACCTCAAGGAGGACGGCTCGCTCGCCCTCGACATGAGTTATTTCGATTTCGGGGCGGGGTTGCGGATGACGGGTAGAAAGCTGGAGACGTTATTCGGCGGCCCGCCCCGAAAACCCGAGGCGATGATCACGCAGCGGGAAATGGATCTCGCCGCGTCAATTCAGCAGGTGACGGAGGAGGTGATGCTGCGCATGGCGCGAACGGCGCAGACACTGACAGGTGCGCGGACGCTATGTCTTGCCGGCGGCGTGGCGCTCAACGCCGTGGCGAACGGAAAGCTGGTGCGCTCGGGAATATTTGAGGACATCTTCGTCCAGCCCGCACCCGGGGATGCAGGCGGCGCGCTGGGTGCGGCGTTGTTGGTGCATCACCAGTTGCTGGACCAGCCCCGCGTCACCAGCGGGCGGGATGGAATGCGCGGCGCCCTGCTCGGTCCAGCGTTCCGCGACGATGAAATCCGAGCGCTCCTCGACCGCCGTGGGATGCGTTACGAGCGGATCGCCGGCGAGTCGGAACTGTTGCGCGTGGTGGCGGCGGCCGTGGCGGCGGGTCAGGTGGTCGGTTGGTTTCATGGCCGGATGGAGTTTGGGCCGCGGGCGCTGGGAGCGCGGAGCATTCTCGGAGACGCGCGCAACGCCGCGATGCAGGCGACCCTCAACTTGCGCGTCAAATTCCGGGAATCGTTCCGTCCGTTTGCTCCCGCCGTGCTGGCGGAGGACGCGGTGAGTTTTTTCGAAATGGATCGGGAGTCGCCCTACATGCTGCTCGTGGCGGCCGTGCGGAAGCAGTTGAGGCGAGAGTTCACCGACGAGGAGATGCGGCTCATGGCCGATCCGGATCTGCGCAAGCGCGTGAATGTGCCGCGCTCCACGATCCCTGCGGTCACGCACGTGGACATGTCCGCCCGCGTTCAGACGGTGGATGAGGCGCGGCACGGCCGTTTTTATCGGCTGCTGAACGAATTCAAGCGGCAGACCAGCTGCGGGGTCATGATCAACACCAGCTTCAATGTTCGCGGCGAGCCGATCGTCTGCACGCCGGATGATGCCGTGCGGTGTTTCCTGGCGACCGAAATGGACCTGCTGGTTCTGGAAGACTGCGTATTGCGGCGGGCGGACCAGCGGGTCCCCAGTGCGGACGAGCGGCAACAATACATTGCCGGCCACCCGCGCGATTGAGAGGATCCGCGCCGTGATGAATCCGTTCCGCGAAGTTAACTGGCAGCCGGGTCTGGGGGAGCGGCGGAAATTCGCCGTGAGCCTGATCGTCGGTTTCCCGTGCGTGGCGGCCGTGTTGCTCGTGGCGGGACGGTTGCTCGGGACCGGCTGGAATTTTCGAGCCGCGCTGACGGTGGGCGGCGTCGGCGTGGCGGTCGGTCTGCTCTTGTGGGCGGTGCCGCAAATCGCGCGTCCATTTTACGTCGGCTGGTATGCGGTCGCGTGTGGGATCGGGTTCATGATTGGGAACGGGGTGCTCGCGGCCATCTACCTGCTGATGTTCGCGCCGGTGGGATTGGCGATGCGAATGGTCGGGCGAAGCGGGTTGAGCAAGGGATTCGACCGAAGTGTGTCGAGTTACTGGCGCGATGCGCAGCCGCGCGACGACCCGGAACGGTATTTCCGGCAATATTGAACGAGAGCATGAACGACGACAAGGCACGGGCGTTCGAGCAGGCGGGGAAACGGCCACCTCCGGGCGTCGTCGCGGAGTTTTTGCTGTTCCTGACGGAGAACAAAAAATACTGGCTGATTCCGCTGCTGGCGGCCTTGTTTCTCGTTGGGCTGCTCGGTGCGCTGGCGGGGAGCGCCGCCGCGCCGTTTATATATAGTCTGTTTTGAGTGAGACAACTCAGTTTAACCGCGAATAGACGCCAATTCACGCGAATGGAGGCGGCGTCTTTGGGGAGCATGGAAACGATCAACCAAACGGTGACCATGGTTTCGCTTGGGCAATCCTCTCCTTCCTCCTCTGGAATTTGCGTCCATTCGCGTTCATTCGCGGTTGTCCACTGCATCGATACGGCTAAGTCCGGACCATGCAGTCGGAGTGCGTTCCTGCGCTCACAACGAAGCCACTGAAGGGTGGAGCGCGTTGCTCCTCAACGCGCTCTTGGACGTTCCCGCGAGCAAAGCGGCCTGGGGAGCAGGCCGCTCCACCGTTCAAGTGCATGAGTCCGGCTTAACCGATCAATGCATTTGAACTCGGTCCGTCTGTGGATACGCCCCTCAGTGCGGAACCGGAACGGCGGCCCAGCGTGCATAATCCTCCTTCAACGCGGGATCAGCGGACGTCGTGGGCGGAAACTTCTGTTTCAACAGCACAAGTTGTCTGGTCGTCAGCCCACGCGCGGCCCACCAGTTGGCATCCGTGAAATCGGCATCCGTCAGATCGGCGCCATCGAACCGGGCGAGCGAGAGATTCGCACCTTTCAGAATCGTCGATTCCAGATTCGCGCCCGAAAGATTGGCGCCGATCAGCTTCGCCCCCGCGAAATTTGCCATCTTGCAGTCCGCGTCTGAAAGGTCCGCCGCCTCGAAGTCTGCGTTTTGTGCCTGAGCCTGCTCCAGCGAAACGGCACACAGGCTCGCCCCGCGAAACGTTGCACCGCTGAGGAGCGTTTGAAAAAGCCGCGCCTCCGTCAGGTTCGCCTGGCTCAGTCGCGCGCCGGTCAGGTCGGCCAGTTCGAAGGTGCTTCGACCGAGCAAGGCTCCCTCGAGGTTGGCGCCCCGCAGGTTGGTTTTCAGGAATCGGGCATATTGAAGATCCGCGCCCGGTATCGAGATGCCCGTCAGGTTCAATCCCCGGACGTCCGCTGATCGCCATTCCCTGTTTCCGGCTGCGACCAGGCGGCGGAAGGCATCTTCACGCTGCCGCGGCGTGGAGCCGGGCTGGCATAGCACCCAGAAATCGTGCTCTTTCGACCCGTTCCGCTTCTGCTGCACCAGTCCGCCGGCCAGCCAGACGTTCGCGAGCAGTGCCGCGAGCGTCGCGACCACGGCAACCGGCATGCTGATTCGAAACCATCGCGCTGGACCCCGCACGGATGAACTTGAGTATTCGCTCATGACAACATGCTCGCCTGTTCCGACTGCGCATACTGATGGATGATCGCAAGACAATCACTGACCGCAAAGCTGACGCGCTACCCGTCGGCGTAGGCCGCGCTGCCGGCACACGTTCGCGCCGCATTTTGTTCGGGCTCGGCGCGGTGCTGGTCGGGCTTCTGCCACTCGTAATACTGGAGGCCGGCCTGCGCATTTTCGATCTAGGCCGGCCAGCCGATAACCCGGACCCCTTCGCCGGATTCAACCGGAATTTTCCGCTCTTTGAACGACAGGGCGCGGTTTATCGCACCGCGCGTTCGCGTGCGCCCTATATTGCGCCGCAGGAATTCCCCGCCGTGAAACCACGCGACGGCTTCCGCGTTTTCTGCTTCGGCGGTTCGACCGTGTATGGCCATCCCTACCTCGGTGACACCGCGTTTCCGAAATGGCTCGAACTGGAACTGGCCGGGAGCGATCCGGCGCGCTCCTGGCAGGTGATCAACTGCGGCGGCATTTCGTACGCCAGCTACCGCATCGCGGCAGTAATGAAGGAGGTTTTGCGGTATCAACCCGATCTAATCATCCTCGCGACCGGGCATAACGAGTTCCTCGAGGATCGGACCTATAAGGATCTGAAGGCACGCCCCGCCGTCCTGGCCTGGCTCCAGGGCAAGGCCTGCTCGCTTCGCCTGGTCGGCCTCGTTCGGCATTGGCTGACCCGCGGAGATCCCCCGGCGACACGTGTCGACGTTGGGTCGGAGAGCGACACCGAACTCGGCCCGACGGTCAATGCGCGGCTCGATCACATCAGCGGCTACGCTTCGTATCGCCGCGACGATGCCTGGCACAAACGCGTCGTCGCCCAGTACGACGAATCGGTCCGCACGATTGTCGCGCAGTGTCAGGCCGCGAAGGTGCCGATCCTGCTCGTCCGCCTCGGCTCCAACCTGCGCGATTGCCCGCCGTTCAAGTCCGAGCACCGCGCCGACCTGTCGCCGGAGCGGGAGTTGGACTGGCAGGCGGCCTTTGACATCGCGACGGCGGCGGAGAAGACCGACCTGCCGCGCGCGCTGCATTTTTACCAGGAGGCAGCGGCGATCGACGACGCGTATGCATTGGTCAACTACCGGATCGCGCGGGTGCTGGATCGGACGGGCCGCAAGCACGAGGCGCTGCATTATTATCAGAAGGCGCGCGACGAGGATATCTGTCCGTTGCGGATCACGTCAGCGTTGGAACAGTCTCTGGCCCGCGTCGCAGTTGAGACGGGCTCGCCCCTGGTCGATGCCGCGAGCCTGCTGGCGGCGAGAAGTTCCGACCACATTTCCGGCAACGACTGGTATCTGGACCACGTGCATCCGACGATCGGCGGTCATCAATTGATCGCGCGGGCGCTGGCGGCGCAGATGCGCGAGAACGGCCTGCTACCGCGCTCGGCGATCTGGCCGGACGATAAACGCGTGGAAACCTACTCCCGGCATCTCGCGGGACTCGGTCCCTCGTATTTTGCCGATGGCAAACGGCGTGTGGGCCGGCTCGACCTCTGGGCTCAGAGGCAGCGGCTGGCTGCGGAAGCAATTCCGAACGACGCCTACGGCTATGCGCGTTTGGGGTTTCTCCGCTTCGACCTGGGCGATGAGGACGCCGCGGAGGAGGCGCTTCGCGAGGCGCTCGAACGGGACAGCAGCGTGAGCGACCTGATTCAGAAACGTGCGCGAGAGCTGGTGTCCGAGGGGCGGCCGGACCGCGCCGCCGCGCTCCTGCGGCTGTTGAACGGCCCGCATTGAGGCGGAGCGCAGTTGCAGAGCAAATCCGACCGCGATTCGGGCCACTCGGCGGCCCTCGATCCGCGGCTTGCGAGTGGCTGCGGCATCCCTGCCGCAGATGCTGTGGATGTACGGTCGCCGTTACCATCTGCTGAGAACCTTCGCCTCGGTGACCTCCCGCTTCCCCTGCGTGACGCCGTTCATTGAGTTGTTGGCGCGATGCGGGCCAGAGGCCCGCGCTCCCAGGAACTATTGCCCGGCGGCGCGGGCGATGCCATTGACCAACTTCACCGAAACAACCAAGACGAGGGCACGATGAAAATCAGCACGGTGATGGACCGGCGAAAATTTCTCCGGATGAGTGGATCGCTGGCGGCCGGCGCAACTCTGTTGAAGTCGGTGCCGGCGTCCGCCGCGCCAGTGTCGCTGGCGACACCGGCCGCGGAGAAACTCGGCTGGCAGCTGAGCGTCCAGCTCTTCACCTACCGTCGCTATCCGCTGTTCGAGGCCATCGACAAGGTGGCCGCACTCGGGATCAGGCACATCGAACCGCGCTCCACGCTCCGGTTCGATCCGAAGCGCCCGGACCTGAAAATAAACGAGGACCTGCCGGCGGGGGTCCGCCGCGAACTTCGCACGATGCTCAAGGATCGCGGGATGTTCCTCTCGAGCTTTTTCGCCGACATCAGCATGGACCCCGACCAGCCGAGGAGAGTCTTCGAGTTCTGCAAGGAAATGGGCACCGAGACGCTCGTGTCCGAACCGCCCATCGAGACGTTCGACCTGCTCGAAAAACTCTGTGGGGAGTACCAAATCAACCTGGCGATCCACAATCACCAGCAGGGCAAGTCGAAGTATTGGAAACCCGACGAAGTGCTGGCGGTCTGTCGCAATCGGAGCAAGCGGATCGGCGGCTGCTGTGACATGGGCCAGTGGGTTCGCTCCGGCCTGGATCCAGTCGCGTGCCTCCGACAGCTGGAAGGCCGGGTCCTCAGTTTTCATCTCAAGGACGTGGCGGAGAAAGGAAACCTGACCTCGCGCAACGTCGTGCTGGGCGAAGGCCAGGCCGATGGCGCGAAGGTGCTCGCGGAACTGAAACGCCAACGCTACCGCGGTCTCACCACGATCGATTACGAATACGATTCGCCCGCACTGCAGGACGACGTGGGCAGGTACGTGACGTTTGTCGAGGCGCGGGCGAGAGAGCTTCGGGGATGACGGGGCGTTGACTCCGATATTCCGATACGCCGAACGAACCTGTTGCAAGCGGCCTTCGGCAACATCACGCGCACGTCCTGCGAACAGGCCGACGTGTTGCGCGACGCGCCCGCGCTGCGGACCGCCTTACCGGCCAGGCTCATTGGCGCGCAACTCGTCATTTGGCCGGTGGCTGCCATCGACGAGTGTCGATGAATTCAGCGCCACGCTCGCGACCTGGTTCGGCGTGAGCGTGACGGATCTCCCGATCGTGCTGCCGAACATCGGCCGGTTCGGGAAACCGGACCTCGGTTTCATGGCCTGAAACGCCGCCGAGCGAGCATCGCTGCGCTGACGCCCCTCGCGATCGCGTTTCTAGTTGACCTCGGGTAAAATCCCGTGGCACGAGCCAGACCTGCTGCCGTTGCTTCCGCCCGGCGTGACGCGACAAAAACCGTTCACGGTCGTCGATCTCTTGGCGAAGGTACGCCGCTTCCTGACTCCCACCGACCTCGTGGCGGAGTGAACCGCGGGCGACTGCTCAAACACGTTCGAGCGGCCACCCCCGACGCGCTCAGGGCAGGCGCCTTCGATGTCTCAGGGCAGCCGGAACGCTGCCATCTCGCGGTCGTTGCGCACAAGCAGCACGTCTCCCGCCAGCACGGGATGATTCCACGTCTTGCCCTCGAGTGCGGGGAACCGCGAGAGCTCCGTGAATGGATCCGGAGTCGCCCGCGCCAGCGCCAGCTCGCCTTGCTCCGATAGCACAAGCAGCAAGTCCTGATCGGCCAGCAGCACCAGTTGTCCGCTGCCGTAGCGGCCGCCCTTCCACTTGCGCTGTCCGTCCGCAAGATCGATGCACGCGAGCGTACTCCCGTCGAAGCCATAGGCGTGGCCTTTGTGCACGACGAAATCGTTGAAGTAGGGTTTGAGCCGGTTCGACGTCCAGCGCTCCTCGACCCTCCATCCGCTGGAACCGGGCGTCACCGCCAGGCGGCGGACGCCGACTTTCACGCCGAGTCCGGAGCCGCTGCCGAGCAGCACGTTTCCATCCGCGAGCACGGCCGGTTGTACAATGCCGTCGCTCTTCCACTCATCACTCCAGAGCAGCATGCCGTCGGCGGGCGCGACGCTAATTGCGCCAGCTCCGTTCAGCAGGAGGATCTGCGCCACGCCACCGATGGTCGCGAGATGCGGTGAGCTGTACCCCCACCCGCCCTTGGGCCCGATCCAGCGCGACTTGCCCGTCGCGGCATCGTAAGCGGCGAGCACGCCACCCGTGGCGATGACGACCATGTCGTCGATCACCAGCGGCGAACTCGAGAAGCCCCAGCCGGGAATTTTATTTCCTGTATCCGACGCGGCGTTACGCGACCAGATCACCGAGCCATCGCGCGCATCGAGTGCGTTCATGATGCCGGTCGCGCCAAAGGCGTAAACGCGGCCATGGCTGAGGGTCGGGGTCCCGCGGGGACCGGCGCCGCCATTCGATTCCCAGAATCGGGCCGCGTCGGAGTGGCTCCACACCGGTGCGCCGGTGGCCAGGTTGTAGCACGAAACAATTTCGTCTTCGCCCCGCTGCTCCTGCGTATAAACGAAATCGCCGTCCACCGCGAAGGACGACCAGCCGGGTCCGATCCGCCGGCGCCACAGTTCCACCGGCCGCGAACGAGACCAGTCGGTCGCAATCCGGGTGCCGCGGATGACGCCGTCGCGCTGCGGCCCGCGAAAGCTGGACCACTGCGCCTTCGTGTTCGCTCCCGCCATGCTGGCCGCGAGCATCGCCGGTTTCTCTTCTGTGCGCTTGTCGGCCTGCGGCTCGCCGGCAGCCGATGCGGCAGCAGGCGACGCGGAAGCGGCGCGCGCTTTCGCGGCCGCGGCAGGTTTGCCCGCTTCAGCCAGAAGCCGTTCCTCGGCCGTCTTCGTCCACCGCCAGTGAAGATCCGAGCCATTACTCCCGAGTCCATCCGTGCGTAGCAGCGTCATCACGGCACTGGCGACGACGATGGCACCGACCAAGGATGTGCGCCGCAGAACGGTCGGCAGCCGACGGCTTGCCACGGCCCAGCCGACGAGCGCAAGGCTCAGGACCGGGATGGAGTAAATGGGGACCATCATTCCCATCATCCCGTTCGCAATCGATGGGTGGACGATGCGCTTGGTCGCGAGCACCGCGAGAACCATCAGTACGATGGCGCCGACGCGTTCGTTCCACGATGCGCGGCTGAAGAAAAGCCACCACGCGAGGATGAGCAGCCCGCCGGCGATTCCGCCCAGCACCGCGAACATCCCGGCGTCCGGCACGATGAGGGGGACGACGAACCTGACCAGCCACTGTAGTGCCACGATGACTACACCGGGCCACAGCCGAAGCGGTCGTGATCCATTCGGTTCGTTGATGGCGGGATTGAGAGAGGTTATGGGGATTCCGCGGAGCATTGGTCAACGCGCAGCGTTGTCGACCACGCGCCAGCAGTAATCCCTCCTCCGCCATTGGCCCGAGAATCAGCGCCAGGAAGAGCGGCGCCACGGGAAATTAGATGGCGGCTGCTAACAAGTAACATGGCATCGGGCTCGTGGGCGCTGAATTCACTCGAGGATTTGATGCCGTCGATCAGATGCGCCGCGCCTATCGCCGTGAGTCTTTTTGCACGACTTCCTCCGGCAGCAGCAGCTCGCTCGCGTTCCGGGCCAGGCTGGGCGGCACAGTCATGAGGGTGCGGTTACCGTTCGTGGTCTTGAAGCTCCACAGCCGGCCGTCCTGCCCTCGTGGAACCGGGATGCTGAAGTAGCCGGGTCTTGCGGCAAACCGGTGCGCGACGGCCTGCCCGGGATCGAGCAGCACGCCTTCACCTTCGCTGAATCCACCGAGGACCTTCGTCCCGCGAGGGACATAGAAATAGAGATGCCAGGCGCCGTAGAACTTCGCCGGCTGCTCCTGGCTGCTGAGGATCGTCATCGGTGTGCCATCGGGCCAGTCGATGAACGTTCCCTGCGCGCCGTCGCTGACCTCCACGCGATGGAGTCCGGGAAAATTCGTGGCCAGCTCCAACGCGTGCGCGGCCTTGTCGGGTTTGATTTCGAGGTGGGCCACGGATTTGAGCTCGGCTTCAGCGACCGGATACAGCTCGACCCTGGCGGTGCCACGATCCGGATAAACGAGACCGGCTTTGCCGGTGAACGGGATCGTGGCGGGCGCACCATCGGCCCATATCCAGAAATCACGTACACCCCGGAGATAGCTGCCGGCGCTGCCTTTGGGGACGGGCGGAAGGCGCAAGGCCGTCGCGGGAACGAGTCGGTTGCTGAACGCCACGGGTTCGAAATCGAGCAGCCGGCAATTCGCGATGCCGTCACGAATGAAGGCCGCGATTTCCTCCGCGATGTAGGGCTGGTCGGATTTCCACGGGTTCGTCGCGTCAGACGCGTTGTACTTCGCGAGTTCGGGCACCGTCACAGCCTTGTCGCGCTTTGCCAAATCCTGCCAAAGTCCCTTCGCATGCACCATGCCGGTGCCGCGGATCCGCCATGTGAAACGAAGAAGTTCCTCGAAGGCACTCTGGCGTTCGAGGCCACTGGCGGACGAGTAATCGAGGTAGAGTTCGACGTATCGCGTGTAGAGCGCCAGGTCGTCGAGCCGCGCGCGGATGGAGCCAGCCGTCGTCAATCCGCGCGCCTCATCGAGCTGCCGATACATGCGCCCCACGAGATCGTCGCTGAGCGGCTGCCGCTTTGTGCCGTCGAGCAGCGCATAGAATTTCGCCATCGGCGCACGCGCCGGTCCAAAGGCTTTCTCCAGAAAATCCGCCGTGAGTGCCTCGATGTTCTTCGCTTCGTTCACATCCCACAGTATCCGCGCCGCGAGATAGTAGCCGAGGCCGTTGGGCCCAAAGTTGTCGCTCGACTCGGCGGACATGAACCGGACGCCGGCCTGGCGGAACTGCGGGATCGTCGTGCGCAGATAATCGATGTTTCCACCGCGGGCAGCGCCGGGCAGATCACGATCCCAGATGTTCACGCCGAAGTATTCGCGGATCCCGAGCGTCCGTGCCTTCGCGTGCCAGCCCGCGAGCAGCTGCTCAACGGTGTATCCGCCGCGAATGAAACTCGTGGCGACGCTGATGACCACCTGCGGATGCGCCTGGATCGTGGGCGGAGGCGAGTGCTGGCTATACGCATACATGCCGACGAGCCGCCCCGGCTTCTGGGCGTTCACCGCGGCCGCCACCTCATTGGCCAACAGCAGCGCCCGATCCGAAATGCTCCCGATCCTCGCGCAGTCCGCGCATTCGCACCAGCCGCCGCCGTCGCTCGGATCGCAGGAAATGGAATCAAGCGACGGATTCCGGACAATTTGAGCGAGGGCATCATCGACGAAGAGTTTCCGCAAACCGATGTTGGCGATGCAAAACTTCGGCCCTTGGCGGCGTCCACCCACCAGGGCGAGATACTCCGGATGCTGCGCAAACTCACCCTGGTGCCGGCTCATCATCGCCAGATAGGAGTGGCCGGAGTTCAGCGCGATCCCCGAGGTGGCGCGGTTGCGACGGCACCACTCGTCGTAGACAGCCTCACGCTCCTTGAGCGCGCCAAACCCAAACCAAATTCTCCGCGCGTGATAGTTGGGCGATACCGTAACATCGATGTCGATACTCAGCGAAGACAACGGCGGTACGATTTCCCATGTTTGTCCGGGAAAGAACTGCCGATAGCCAAGCCGATGCAGCAGATCCCACATCGCGTGCTCCACCGCCGCCGGCGTCTGGCCAATCAGCAGCAGCCGGCCGGGCTCCGAACGCAACCGATAGTCCTCCCGCGCCGTGATTGCGTCGTTGGGTTCGATGAAGCCGGGAAAATCCTTCGCCGTCCCAAGCACGATACCGCGCGCCTCTGATTTGGTCCCGAGCGCGAACTCCGCTCCACTGATCCGTTTCAACACGCCCGCGAGTTCGGCAGCCGCACGCCTGGTGTCATCGTTCGCGTGATCGGAGATCACGATGGGGAGAAGCGCGCGACCGTTCTCGGCCAAGGAAATTTTTTCCGCGTGAACTGTCGCAGCAAGGAACGTCAGGAGAAGCAGCGCGCGCGTCATGGCTGGTTGGGGCGGCACCGCCGGTTAAAGCGGAGGTAGCCGAAAAGGGACAGGTTAATTCCTGAAACCTCAAATTAGCGTCCAATCGCGTTCATTCGCGGTTTCCCTGCTCGGAAAACGCCGGCCCAAAACCCGCTTGCGCTTGGCGGACGTTTGTATGCGTTTGGCGGGATGTCACCGTCCACGCCGTCTTTCCGCAAACCCTCCTGGCTGCGGGCGAAATTGCCCACTGGCCCGGGCTTTGCGGCCACGCGCCAACTTGTGGACGACAACCACCTGCACACGGTCTGCCAAAGTGCGCAGTGCCCGAACCTGGGCGAGTGCTGGTCCCGCGGCACGGCGACCGTAATGATTCTCGGCAACATCTGCACGCGCTCGTGTAACTTCTGCGCGATCCAGACCGGCCGGCCAACCGAGCTCGACCTGGGCGAACCGGCACGCGTCGCCGATGCGGTGGCAAAGATGAATCTCAAGCACTGCGTTATCACCAGCGTCGCGCGGGACGAACTCGCCGATGGTGGCGCGAGCGTCTGGGCCGCGACGATTCGCGCCGTGCGGCAGCGGAATCCGCGGACCGCGATCGAGGTGCTCACGCCGGACTTCAAGGGCAACGCGGCGCACGTCGACGTCGTCCTCGACGCCAAGCCGGACATCTTCAATCACAACCTCGAGACGGTCGAACGGCTCCAGAAGCCGGTGCGCGTGCAGGCGCGATATGATCGCTCGCGTTCCGTACTGCGCCACGCGAAGAGCCGCGGCTTCGTTACCAAGACGGGAATCATGCTTGGGCTCGGCGAGACGCGGGAGGAGATCGAGCAGACCTTGCGCGACGTCGCTGCCGACAAGACGGACATTCTCACCATCGGCCAGTATCTCCAGCCGACATCACAGCACCTGCCCGTGGCGCGCTGGGCGCCGCCGGAGGAATTTCAGCATTGGAAGGACTTCGGGTTGGGCATCGGGCTCGGCGTGGTGGAAAGCGGCGCGCTCGTGCGGTCCAGCTATCACGCCGACGAACAGTCGCTGAAGTTCACCGGCGAGGAGCACTTGAACAACGAGAACGCGCTCGCGAGCGCGTAACCGCCGGCTGGAGGGCCCAAAACGCGAAGTGGCGATCCTCGTCGGCTCGCCGGCGCCCGCCGCCACGCCGCCGATATTCGACGCACGAACCGTAGCGGCGAGCGCGGAGCGAGCCGAAAGGTACCGAGAATGACGTTACGATTTCGCCTGCACTTTTTGAGTGTCCCGGCCGCGCTATCCTGGCTACGTTGCGCCGCATGACATCGCGCAAGGATATCGTCGAAAACTGGCTGCCTCGCTACACCGGCGTGCCGCTGAACAAGTTTGGCGACTACATCCTGCTCACGAATTTCGATCAGTACGTGAAGCTGTTTGCGCAATGGCATCGCGTGCCAGTAGTCGGCAAGGACAAGCCGATGCCGAGCGCCACGGCCGATGACATCACCGTCATCAATTTCGGCATGGGCAGCGCCACCGCCGCGACGGTGATGGATCTCCTAAGCGCGATTTCGCCGAAGGCCGTACTGTTCCTGGGCAAGTGCGGCGGCGTGAAACATCGCGCGTCGCTCGGCGATCTGATTCTGCCCATCGCCGCAATTCGCGGTGAGGGCACGAGCAACGATTATTTTCCTCCCGAGGTGCCGGCGCTGCCGGCATTCGCGCTGCAAAAAGCCATTTCGACCACAATTCGCGATCACGCGCGCGACTACTGGACCGGCACCGTCTACACGACCAATCGCCGCGTCTGGGAGCACGACGAGGACTTCAAGAAATACCTCAAGAAGATCCGCGCCATCTGCATCGACATGGAAACGGCCACGATCTTCATCACCGGCTTCTACAACGAGATTCCCACCGGCGCGCTGCTGCTGGTGTCGGATCAGCCGATGACGCCCGAGGGCGTCAAAACCACCGAGAGTGACCGGATGGTCGACGAACGCTTCGTCAAGGACCACCTGCGGATTGGGATCGATTCATTGAAGCAGCTGATTAACCGCGGCCTGACGGTGAAGCACCTGAAATTCTAGCGAGGCGCGTTTCGCGTAGCAGCCGAGGTGACGAGGCTGGATCATTCGCTTCCACAGTCACACCCGCGGGCGGCACCAGCCGTTTTTCCTCGGACGGCTGACTCTCTGGCCCGAAATGGAGCAACCGAAAAGACATGCGGGCAAGATGCCCGCGCTCCCAGGGAAGGGTTCGCGGAAGTGGCCGCGGCTTTCCCGTTCGACAAGCCTCTCGACAAGCTCGAGGCCTTTCGCTCGAAGGACATGATGGCCGTGAGCCTGTCGAACCGGCTCAGGGCCCCGAGCCTGCCCGAGGGGCAGCCGCGGATGTGCTCGAATGCTCTTTCGATCGGATCTGCGGCTGGAAGCCGCAGCCACTTTCGATCCCGTAGCCGCCCGGGGTGACGACGCTGAGCCACCGATGCGTCGAAGTGCGTCCTCGCTCGGAATTCGAATCCACTGCAAGGTGGAGCGGTCTGCTGGCCAGCACTCTGCTGTCCAGCAGAGCCAGCGCGCTTGAACCGTTCAGTCGAAAAAGCGGCTTGGGGAGCAAGCCGCTCCACCCCGACCGAATATTTCCGGCCGAGCCGGAATGCGGGCGGGACGCCCACGCCCCCCGGGGAATCACCACCGCGTCGCCGCGAATTTCCAACCGGGCACTTTCTTTTGCATCTCGACCTCGTCGTTCCGCTCGGTGAGCGCGCACCGGCGGAAATTCTCGTGCGCTCTCGCCAGCGCCGCACGATCGAGTTCCACGCCGAGTCCGGGCCCCTTCGGGAGCGTCACGCAACCACCCTCGAACTTCACGCGCCCGCCGACGATGATTTCCTCCCACTGCCACGGATAATGCGTGTCGAGCGCGTAGGTGAGGTTCGGCATGGCCGCGCCCAGATGCGTCATCGCCGCGAGCGAAATCCCGGCGTGATTGTTCGAGTGCATGGATACGCCGCGGTCGAACGTGCGGCAGTGCGCCGCGAGTTCCATCGACGCGCGCAGCCCGCCCCAAAAATGATGATCCGTCAGAATGATGTCCTCGGACCCGCTGCGCACGGAGCCGGGCAAATCGTCGAACGAGGTTGTGCACATGTTTGTCGCGAGCGGCGTCTTCAACGCCCGGCGGCAAGCGGCCATCGATTCCTGTCCGCGACACGGATCCTCCAGATATTCGAGCACGCCCTCTATTTTGAGCCCCCACTTGATCGACGTCTCCACGCTCCAGAGTGCATTCGGATCGAACCGCAGCGGAACGTCGGGCCCGAACGCCTCGCGCAAGGCTTTGATGGCGGCAACCTCCTCCGCCGGCTCGAAACAGCCGCCCTTCAGCTTGATGGACTGGAAGCCGAATTCCTTCACCATCGCGTGCGCCTGCGCGACGATGCCGGCCGGATCGAGCGCCGGCTGCTGGCGCGCCGCCGCCCAGCCGCGGGCATTCGGATCCAGGCCAAAGCACCAATCGCCGCCGGCGCCTTCGTATTTATAAAACAGATATGCCGAATACGGCACCCGTTCGCGCACGATGCCGCCCAGCAGCGTCGCCACCGGCACGTTGAACGCCCTGCCCGCCAGATCGAGGCACGCCACATCCAGCGCGCTCTCCACCTGCACGAGCGCACGCTGATCCCACGGCTTGTCGCCCCGCGCGGCCGCCGCTTCCCGGCCGAAATGCGCCCGCACGACAGAGCGCAACGCATGCCAGTTCAATGGGTCCCGACCGACGACAATCTCGCGGGCCGCCTCGAGCTTCGTGTTGATGGCAGCGCTGCCCGGCACCTCCGCCAGCCCGGTGAGCCCGTCGTCCGTCAACAATTCGACGACCGTGCGGAGGCAATAGGGCGCGTGCAAACCCGCGGCGTTCAGCAGCGGGGGATCGCCGAGTGCAATCGGCGTAATCCGCATGTCCGCGATCTTCACGCGGGGTGATGATTGGGCGCCGGAGTTCGTTCCCGCCCCCCGCGCCTCTGCCTGTCGGTGTGCATCGCCGCGTGAACCTATTTTCCCCGCAAGGCCTGGACGAAACCGAGCAGCCCCGTGCGAACTGCTCCGCCATCCGAGCCCAGCGCGACAAACGTGTATCCAAGATCCCGGCACTTCGGCACGAGCGCGGCGTTGTGCACGAGGATCCCGGCGGCCTTGTGATGACGCTTCGCCGCATCACTCACTTTCTGCAGCGTCGCCACGAACTGCGGGCTCTCGAGCTGATCGCGGATCCCCATGTTGTAGGAGAGGTCCGTCGGTCCGACGAAGAGCACATCCGCGCCTTCGACCGCGGCGATTTCATCGATGTTCGCCACCGCCTCCGGCGTCTCGATCTGGATCACGGTGACGAGCCGCTCGTTCGCGTGGGCGTAATACTCCTCGAAGTCGCCGCCGAACCCGGCACCGCGGTTGAACTTCGCGACCCCGCGCTTGCCATGGGGCGGATAGCGCATCGCGCTCACCGCGGCACGCGTCTCGTCCCCACTGTTCACATACGGCACCATCACGCCGCACGCGCCCATGTCCAGGGCGCGCTTGAACCGCGGCATTTCATTCCATGCGATTCGCACGATGGGAAACGCCGGCGTCGCCGCCGCCGCGTGCAGCTGGTGCAACAGCGTGTCCTGCCCCCCCGGCCCGTGCTCGTGATCGATCAGGAGCCAGTCGAATCCGGCGAGCCCCGCGATCTCGACCGTGATGGCCGAGCCGACGTTCAGGAAAGTACCGCAAAGCCACTCACGGGCGAGCACGCGCCGGCGGAAATCAGGGGGAAGTTTCATGAGGAAAGTGAAGGTGAAAGTGAGAGGGAGAGGGAGAGGGGCGGCGGCGCTGCCGCCGCGGTTTCGCGGTTTAAAGTTCTGAGTTCAAGGTCGTACGATTGAGCGTGGCCGATCGAGGCAGGAACGATTTTCAACGCGAAACCCAAAACCCAGAACCCGAAACCGCGTCGCTCATCAGAGCGACGCATACAGCCGATACAATGCCTGGGTGCCGCAGTCCTCCCAGCCGCGGGCGGCGACCTGATCGTAGAGTTTCTTGGCCCCGGCGAGCCCCGGCAGGTCGAGCTTCATCTCCGCCGCGCTTTCCAGCGCGATCCGCATGTCCTTCAGGATATGTTTCACGTAAAAACCCGGCGCATAGTTATCGCCCAGCGCGCGCGGTGCGAGGTTGGTCATCGCCCAGCTGCCGGCGGCGCCGCCGCTGATGCTCGCGTGTACCGCGTTGGGATCCAGCCCGGCTTTCTTCGCATAGGCGAGCGCTTCGCACCAGGCGACCATGCCGACGGCTACGGCGATCTGGTTCGCCATCTTGCAGTATTGGCCGGCGCCAGGTCCGCCATGCAAGGCGATGTTCTTGCCCATGAATTCAAACAGCGGCCGTGCGCGCGCAAACGCCGCCGGCTCGCCGCCGACCATGATCACGAGCCGCGCCTCGCGCGCGCCGAGGTCACCGCCCGACACCGGCGCATCCAGCGAGGAAATTCCACGCTTTACCCCGGCCTCGGCGATTCGCCGCGCCAGCGTCGGGCTCGACGTGGTCATGTCAATGAGCAGCGCCCCCGGCCGCGCACGCTCCAGGATGCCGCCCTGGCCCAGGTAGGTCTGCTCCACATCGGTTGGGAATCCGACCATCGTGATGACCACCTCGGCTTCGGCCGCGGCGCTGCCAGCCGAATCGTGCCACGTCGCGCCGGCGTCGAGCAGCGCCTGCGCTTTTTCCTTCGTGCGGTTGTAGACGTGCAGCCGGTGGCCGGCTTTTTGGAGGTGGCCGGCCATGCTGCGGCCCATGACGCCGGTGCCAATGAATGCGATCGAAAGCGAAGCGGACATGTTTCGGAAATGAACGGAGTGAGCGGAAACCGTTGGATGCAAGCCTCTCGGGCTCGCTCGCGCCACATCATTTTTTCGCCAGGCATTTGCTGGCGCGAGGTCAACGCTGGCAAACGATTCGAAAAGGCTGCTCTCGCCAAGCGCACGGTTCTTGTTTTTATCTGGATACTTTCCTCACCATGAAACTACGTCGCCGTGAATTCTTGAAAACCTCGCTCGCCGCCTCCGCTACTGCCGCGCTGGGCTCGAATCTCCATGCCGCGAGCAAATCGTCGGCCGCCGGCCGGGAGTATTACGAACTGCGCTGCTATCGCCTGAAACCCGGCGGTTCACCGGCACCGCTGAACTCGTACCTCGAGAAGGCGTTGCTGCCGGCGCTCGACAAACGCGGGATCAAGAACGTCGGCGTGTTCACCGAGCTCGAGGTCGAGAAGAAAGCAGGGACTTCCAAGCCGATGGCTAACTCACCCGTCTGGGTGTTGATCCCGCACACGACGCTGGACTCGTTTGCCACGACAGCGGCCGAGTTGAATCAGGATCCCGCCGTCCAAAAAGCCGGCGGCGAGTACCTCCGGATCCCAAAATCCTCGCCCGCGTTTGAGCGTGTTGACACCTGGCTCTACCGCGCTTTCAAGGGAATGCCGAAGATGGAGATTCCGGCATTTTCGAAGAGCAAAACGTCAGGCCGCGTGTTCGAGATGCGCGACTACGAGAGCCACAGCGAGTTGGCGGCGCTGAGCAAGATGACCATGTTCGATGAGGGGGAGACGGAGATCATGCGGGACCTCGGCATGTCGCCCATGTTGTTCGGGCAGTCACTCGCCGGCCCAAATTTGCCGCACCTCCGCTACTTCACCGGCGGCCCCAGCCTCGAGGCGCACCTGGCGAACTGGAAGAAATTCGGCCCCGACCCCCGCTGGCAGAAAATGAGCAAAATGGAGAAGTACAAGGACACGACGTCCAAGAACACGGCTCGATTTGTCGTACCGACGGCGTACTCGACCATCTGAGTTGGGCGCGCGATTCTCGCATCCGCTTCACCGGCCGGGCTTCACGCCCGGCCTTTTTGTTCCTGGGAGCGCGGGCAGCCTGCCCGCCGGCGCAGTGGAGAAAGAGAACGATGCAGGCGCAGTCGGCCGGGTTTCGCGTGCGCAGTGGCTGCGACATCCTTGTCGCAGTGACTTCGAACGAGTTTCCGATCCGATCTGCGGCTAGAAGCCGCAGCCACTTTACAGGCTCACGTTCTTGGATTCGCACGTATTTCCCCAGAATGTTTTGCGGACCTACGGCGGACCGGAGGCCCACGCTCCCAGAGATTCGCATCCGAAAAGCTGCGAATCCGGCGAATGTGAATATTTAAACCTTGGGCTTCGTCGGAAGGGCAGGCACAGTTCGCTGCCTCGAAGCTGCAGGAGTTGCGCCCCCGCTCATCATGAAAACGCTCCGCCTTCTGTTCTGCCTCGTGCCTCTGCTGCCCTTGCTGCCGGCACAGGAGCCCGAGTGGACGTCCGATGCAACGGCGACCGTACCGCTCGCACCCGTCCTGACTCCCGAGCAACTCGACCAACTGCTTGCACCGATCGCCCTGTATCCGGACGCCTTGATCGCGCTGATTCTTCCGGCGGCGACCAACCCTGCCGACATCGTGCTCGCGGCACGTCATCTGAAGGAGACGCGCAACGATCTTTCGCAGGTTGAACACCGCGCGTGGGACGACAGCGTGAAATCGCTGACCCACTACCCGGAGGTGCTGCAATGGATGGACGACAACCTGCCCTGGACGAAACAAGTGGGTGAAACTTTCCTGGCGCAGCCGGCCGAGGTGATGAACTCGATTCAAAGGCTGCGGGCGCGCGCCCAGGCCAGCGGTGCGCTCGCCAGTACGCCGCAACAGCAGGTGCTGGCTGAGCCCACCGTGATTCGAATCGTGCCGACCGATCCCGAAATCATCTACGTGCCGCGCTACGATCCCACCGTCATCTTTATCGATCGCCCGCTCTATTACTCGCAACCGCTGCTCACCTTCGGGCTGGGTTGGCACGTCGGATCATGGCTCGCCTACGACTTCGACTGGCATCGCTGCACGCTGTGGGTCGGCGATCGACATCGACACTGGACCGGTCGTCACGACTGGCGCCGGCCCGTCGTGCCGATTCCCGCGGTGTCACCGACACATGCGCACGTGTCCTATGGTAATACCCGTCCATGGCGTCCGCCCGTCCGCTTCCATCGTCCGCAGACGACCCAAACCACACTTTCGGTTTCGTCCGCTCACCCGCCGAGCCCGGGCGGCGCGCTGTCGCGCGGTTTCGGCCGCAACGGCGAAACAGAGCAGCGGCGGTATGATACACCGCGAACGGCCCCGTCCTCCCGTTCTGGAACTTCGCCGCGCACGGTTGTTTCGCCGCCGCGCAACGATTCCCGCATCCCGTCGGTTGCCGGCGCTCCACTCCCGGTCGCACCTCCGCTGCAGGTGGTGGGCCCAAGAAGTTCAACGTATCCCACCGTGGTCGCGCCACCGGCGAATCAGCCAGCCGCGTCCAACTCCAACCCGCGTTCCCCCAGCCAGAATCGTCAGGGGCAAAATGAGCCGCGTTATCGTGGCCGCGCCGAGCAAACAACCTCGACCACAACGGCGTCTCCGCTGCCCGTTGCACCCCCGCTGCGAGTGGTCGGCCCCACGAGTGCCGTGCAACCCACCGTCGTGGCCGCACCGCCCGCGAATCCCATGTCGGGCCGTTCGTCGCACAACATCAGTCAATCGGCCCATCAGTCGTACGCCGGACCCCGAGCGGCGCCGACTCAAAGTGCCGGCCGGACATTCGCCCGTCCGTCCGCTCCCGTCGTGGCGGCACCGTCACCCGTCGTTGCCTCCGCGCCGACCGTGAATCCGGCGCCGCCGGCAGTGGCGCCGCGTCAACCCGACTCGCGTTCGAACAATGCTCCGCCGTCGGGCGTGCGCGATTACCGACGGGCGCGCGACGTGATCGACTGAGCCGGGTTTGGCAGAAAAATTGAGTCAGAAAAATCGTCAGAAGAGCACTCGAACCCGGCCTCCGGCTCCGTAGAGCCTACGGCTCGGAGAGCTTTCATTTTTCTGCCCCCATTTTTCTGACTACTGGTCTGAGGCTTGCCTCACTAGCCCGGATATTAGCACACCGTCGCGGAAGCCGTGAGGCTTGCGCCCTACCGACGAAACCCGCCAGAGGCGGGCAAGCGTTTACCCGGCGGGCTCGCGCGTCCGCCTGCGCCGAGTATCGACGATGCATTTTGAAAACGCGTCCTATTTCGCCGGCGAAGCCGCACTCACCGTATCGAGCCACGCCTTGGCCTGCGGAAACTCCGGCCGCTGTTGCAATGCGGTCCGCAGATGCTGAATCGCCGTTTCCCGCCGCCCGAGTTGCGCGAGCACGAAGCCGAGGCTGGCATGCGCGTCCGGGTTCACCGGTTGGAGTTGCACCGCGCGCTGGTAATTATCCGCCGCGGCGGCGAGTTGCCCCTGCCCCCTGAGCACGTTGGCGAGGTTGTAATAGGTCCGCGCGTCATCGCCTGCGAGCGCCAGGGCGCGGCGATAATGCCGAATCGCCTCGTCGGCCCGGCCCAGCATTGCACATGCGTTGCCGCGATTGCTGTGCGCGCTGACGTTGTTGGGCTCAAGCTGCAATACTGTGTCGAAGCGCGCCAGCGCATCGGCGAGCCGCCCCTTCATCGCCAGCGCGACGCCCAGGCCGTTCAGCGCGTTGACGTGCCGCGGCTGCCGCGTGAGGACGAATTCGTAGTGCTCGATCGCCTCATCGACGGCACCAATGTCCGAGAGCGCGTTGCCGAGGTTGTTTCGGATTTCGGAATGATCCGGCCTGGCCCGCAACGCCGCCCGGTAGAACGGAACCGCCTCCGCGGCGCGCCCCGTCTCCGCCAACGCATGGCCCAGGTTGTTCTTGGCATCCGGATACGCCGGATTGATCGCGAGCGCGCGCCGGTAGTCGGCCATCCCCTCCTCGCGGCGGCCATTCTCGAACTGGAACAACCCCCGGTTGTTGTACGCGAGATAGTTGTCTTCCGTCACCGCGATCGCGTGATCGAACAGCGTATACGAGTCCTTCCACACCCCGAGCTGCCGCCAGGTGAGAGACATCAATGCCCCACCCAGCACGACCGCTGCGATGCCGGCGGCACGTGTCATTCTCGTTCCGCGCACCACCTCGAAGCCCGCCCACACCACCGCGAGCTGAAGCCCGACGCCGGGTATGTACGTGTAGCGATCGGCCATCGACTGGAGCCCCACCTGAACGAGCCCGAGCACCGGTACGAGCGTGCCGACAAACCACAGCCAGCCGACCGCCGCCCACGGCCGCTTGGTGCGCTGGACCCAGGCGAACGCGGTGAGCACCGCGACGAGCAGAATCGATCCCGCGACCGCCGCGGCCGACCACGATCCGGGATGCGGATACAACACGGCCAAATCAATCGGCCAGAAAATCTTGCCCACGTAACGCGCGAGCGCGACGACGGCATTCGCCAGTCGCGCGCCAAATCCCAGCGCCACCGAAACCGAACCGCCCTCTTTCTGCACCAGATACGTCACGACCGACGAGCCGACCGCCAGCGCGAAGAACGGCAGCTTTTCGAGGAACAGCGTCCCGATGGCCATCCGCTGCGCCGTGCCACCGCCCGGCTCCTGCTTCAGCGAGCTGGGCGGTGCCGACTCGGGCGGGAGGCCGCGGATTCGCCGCAGCGGCCAGAAGTCCAGCAGTAGAAGTACGCACGGAGTCGTGACGAGCATCGGCTTCGCCATCAGGCCCAGCGCACACGCGCCGACGGCACTCCAATAGTAGCGCGCCGCCATGCGACCACCGGCCCTCCGGCGCTCGACGTAGATCGCATACGCCCAGAGTGTGAGGAAAAAAAAGAATCCGCTGAGCACGTCCTTTCGTTCCGCGATCCAGGCGACGGACTCGACCCGCAGCGGATGCCACGCGAACAGTGCGGCACCCATCGCGCTGGGCCACCACGCCCGCGTCAGGCGCCACAACGCCGCGAACAGCAGCCACGCGTTCACCGCATGCAGCAAGACGCTCGTCAGGTGATGACCACGCGCGTCGAGTCCAAAAAGCGACCCGTCTGCCAGGTGCGAAATCCACGTCAGCGGATGCCAGTTTGAAGCTGCGCCCGAAGTCAGCGCCCAGCGGATGCCCGCGAGCGACATGCCGGCACGCACGTGATCGTTCTTCGTGACGTACTCGGGATCGTCGTAGTTGACGAATCCGTTCGTGCCCGCGCGCGAGAACAATAACAGCGTGGCGATGAACAGCACCGCCCCAATCGCAGTGCGCCGGCCGGCGCTCTCAGCCCGCGCGGTCATCCGAGGTCGCAGTCAACGAAGCCGCGATGACTTCGACTCGAGACTGACGACGCCAGAGCGGCGTTTCCAGCCAGCGCCGGTAAGGCGTCCATCCCCGGTACAGCGCGACCGCGATGAGCGCGCCGAGCGTATCCGCGATCCAATCCGCGACGGACGACGACCGGCCTGGAACCATCATCTGGTGCAACTCGTCGCTGACCCCGAAGAGTGACGTGGCCACAACCGCCCAGAGCGCCGCCCGCCAGCCATCGCCGATTCGTCCGAGCAGCGTGGCGAGCAGACCGTAGACGGCAAAATGGGCGGCCTTGTCGATGTTGCTGATCTCCGGTGCGGCAAGATGAGAACGATGGGAAGCCGCGATCAACGTGGCGCCGACCAGGAACGGCCACAGCAACGCGCGAGAAAAAAAGCGACGTCTCATCAGGTCATTTCCTCTCCTTCGGTTGCTCGCCGAAAAGATCGATGGCTGCGTCGTTTTTCCGCGCCGGGCCGGGGGTGCTGCGGCCACGCTCCACGAAATCCCGCAGCTGCGCGGTCAACCGTTGCACGATTTCCGGCCGCGCCGCCTGGAGGTTGTGCTGCTCCGCGATGTCTTTGGAAAGGTCATACAGCTGGATGTCGGGCAGCCCCTGCGCCTTCGCGTCGGCATCGATCGGCTTGGCCCAGCCGCCACTGCCGGGACAAAATTCAAGTTTCCACGGGCCTTCGCGCAGCGCGAACCTTCCATGAATGCTGTGGTGAACGATCGAGCGGCGGGCGCCATGGCCGGTGCCCAGCAAATCCGGCAGGAAGCTGAAACTGTCCTCGGCGGCCGTGGCGGGAATCCTCGCCCCGGTGATTTCGGCCATCGTGGTGATTAGGTCGGTCAGGCAAATGGTGTTGTCGGCCCGAGCCCCGGCGCGCACGCGACCCGGCCAGCGCGCGACGAACGGGATCCGGTGGCCGCCGTCCCAGATGTCGGCCTTGTACCCGCGAAACTGCGCGCTCGCGAAATGCCCCTGCGCCTCGAGCTTGTCCGTGCCCGCCGCCGGCGAGCAGCCGTTGTCGCTCGTGGCGATGACAAGCGTGTCGCGCGCGATACCCGCCTGCTCCAGCGCCGCCAGCACCTCACCCAGGGCCCAGTCCGTTTCCATGACGAAATCGGCATAGGCGCCGAGCCCGCTTTTGCCCTGCCATTCCTTCGACGGCACGATTGGCGTGTGCGGCGAACTCAGCGCGAGGTACAGCATGAACGGAGCGCCGGCCCGCACGCGCTCCGCAATATAATCGCGCCCGCGGCGGACCAACCGCGGCAGCGTTTCAACCGGCGGCACCAGTTCGGTCACCTGATCGCCCTCGAACATCGACTCCATCATCCGCGCGTGATGGAATCCGAAAAATGTGTCGAACCCGCGGGTGAGCGGGCCGTCGCGCGTGCGTGCGCCCATCGGCGCACCGGGAAATCGGCCGAGGCCGCTCCCGTTCCCGTCGCCCCCTTTCGCCTTTTTCTCCCCGCCGCCGGCTTTCTTTTTGCCCCCGCCGCTTTTGTCCGCCGCGCCCTCGATCGTGAATCCAAGGTGCCACTTGCCAATGCACGCCGTATGATAGCCCTGCTGCTTCAACATCGCCGGCAGCGTCAGTCGGTCGGGTGCGATAAGCGGCTCCACGTAACCGTCGAGCACGCCGTGTTGCAGCCGCGTGCGCCACGCGTAACGACCCGTGAGCAACCCGTAGCGCGTCGGCGTGCAAACCGACGAGCCGCCATGCGCATCCGTAAACGTCATGCCTTCGCGTACCAGCCGGTCGAAATGCGGCGTCGCAATCTTCCCGCGCTCCGGGTTCAGCGCGTGCACGTCGCCATAACCGAGATCGTCGGCGAGCAGGATGACGAGGTTGGGTTTTTTCGCCGTGGCATCCGCCGCGTGGAGCAGCGGCAGGACGCCGAGCGCGAGCACGAAGCCCAGCTGGCGCGAAATCGTGGAGATCATTTCTTCTTTTTCTTTTTCGGGGCTTCCGGAGCCGGGGTGGCGTCGGGAGCGGGCCAGCCGCGCTGGCGGATGATTTCGCCGGCGGCCCGCAGCGTGCTCAGATCCTCGGGATGGATCGAGCCGTCCGGCAACGGTCCGGTGTTGAGCAGGAGATTGGCAGGCAGGCTCGCCGCGCGCGCCAGCATGGCGGTGACCTGCTCGGGCGTCTTGTGGTGGCCGTCATCCTCTTTCATGTAACCCCAGCCATGCGGCTGGAGCGTGTCACAGAGCTCGAGTGGGCGGTCGGGTTTCTCGTTGTACTTCCGCTCGGGCGCGAGAAAGTCCTCCCCGCCCGTCAGTCCTTGCTTGTAGGATACGAGCACCTGCGGCTGCAGACTGCGGATGTGCGCGTAAAGCTCCGGCAGCTGCCATTCGGCGAGCCGCTCCTTCCGGGACAGCGGCACCGCGATGCCGTCGAGCCAGATGGCGGCAATCGGCCCGTAGTTCGTGAGCAGCTCGCTGATCTGGGCGCGCATGAATTCCAGGTAACGCTCGAGACGATGCTCGCTGCCCGTCGCATACGCGAGCTCCGGCGTCGGATAAGCCGGCCTCGCGCTCCCGCCCCATTCGCCGTTGTTCGGCGCGTGCGGGTGCCGCCAGTCGCGTCCGTGGGAATAATACAGGGAGAGCCCGAGACCCTTTTTGGCGCACGCCGCGGCGAGCTCGGCGATCAAATCGCGTTTGGCCGGACTGTTGACGCTGTTGAAATCGGTCTGCTTCGTCGCGAAGAGGCAGAAGCTGTCGTGGTGCCGCGTCGTGATGGTCACGTACTTCATCTGCGCGGAGAGCGCCAGGTCGGTGATGAAGTCCGCGTTGAAGCCCGCCGCGGTGAACCGGTTTTTGAGTTTCGCGTATTCGGCCACGGGAATCTTTTCGCGGAGCTGGAGCCATTCGTGGCGGCCTTCGATCGAGTACAGCCCGTAGTGCAGGAAAAGCCCGAACTTTGCCTGCCGGAACCAGGCGATTGCCGCCGCGCGCGGATCGCGGGCGAACAACTCCGTGTGGCCGCGCAAATACGACGGCACCAGGACGGCCGATGCGGCGCGCGCCGGACGCGGCAGCGCGAGCGCCGCGGCTGCACCGCCGAGGGTGGCAATGAATGACCGTCGATTCAGGGTTGTTGGTTTCTTGGCTGGTCAGGTTGGGGGCGCGACCGCCCCCGGTCGCAACGAACGATGCAACCGGGAGCGGGCGCGCTCCCATTCGAACAATCGCCGGCCCCTCGACGGGCTCGGGGCCCTGAGCCGATTCGACGAGCTCACGGCCATCTGTGATTTCGACTGAAAGGCCTCGAGCTTGTCGAGAGGCTTGTCGAGAGGCTTGTCGAACGGGCAAGCAGGCTCCTGCAAAAATGGGCAACTCGTCTCATCTTGAAATGCGCCGTTGCGCGATTCACCGCGCGGCCGCGGCACCCTTCTTGTTCTTCCCTCCCCCGGCGCCTTTGGCCCCCGGGGGTGGCGGGGTCCACTCCGCCGGCTTGGGATTCGCCACCTTCAGCGGGGTCGTGTCGCCGTAACGCGCCATTTCCTTTTCGAGCCGCGCCATCATTTCCCTCACCTTCGCCGCGTGCGCGGGCTTCTCGGCCAGGTTGGTCAGCTCGTGTGGGTCCTGGCGCAGATCGAAAAGCTGCGTCTTGTCGACCAGCGGATAACGGATGAGCTTCCAGCGCTCGTCGCGGACCGCGCGCTGGCCGTCGCGATACGCGGTGTAGAGGACATCCCGTACCTTCGACGCCCGGCCCTGTGCAATCGGCAGGACGCTGCTGCCTTCCACGCCTGCCGGAGTCGGCGCGCCAGCCAAGTCGCAAAAGGTCGGATACAGGTCCATCAGGTACACCAGCGCGTCGGTGCGCCCATGCGGAATCCCGGGACCGGCGATGACACACGGCACGTGCATGCCGCCAAACTCGTACAGGTTCTGCTTGCCGAACAGCCCGTGTTCGCCGAGCGATAGCCCGTTGTCGCCGGTGAAGATGATGATCGTGTTGTCCCACTCGCCCATCGCCTTGAGCTGCGCAAAAACACGGCCGATGTGTAACACTGCGTAAACGACATGCCGCGCGCCACGAGCGTGTCCAGGTTCGGCGTCTGCAACAGGGGGTTGCCGAGTGCGTGCAGCCCGTCCGGCCGGTGATCATCCGCGTGCACGTGCAGGATGTTCATCCGCCGCGCCGGTGCCGCTGCGCTGACCGTCGTCACGCCGGCAAGGAGCAGGAAAATTCGAGCGACGGTGAAGCGGGAAATGAGTTTGGAGTTCATGCGGTTGAGGGGAGGACACTCGGGATCGGCCGGGAAAGCTCTTCGTACAGGGGAGACAACTCTTCTCCGTCATTCTGACGCCGAACGATGCGAATAGGAACGTCCGCGGGACCCGCACGTCGCGTGGACTGGCGCTGATTGGGAACGCGACCGCCCTCGGTCGCAACAATTTCCATGCGACCGGGGGCGGTCGCGTTCCCATCCAAACCAATCGCCTGCGAGCAGGCTTCCCATGCTTGCAGTGCAGCGGGCCCCGGGTTCTCGTCGCTCACTGGCGGCAACGACCTCGCATCCGCGATCGGCCCCGGCCCGACGTTATCCAGCTTCTTCACCTCCCCTACCATGCGTTCCCTCGCCTCTTGCTGCGACGCCTGCGCGCCCATCGATCATGCTCTCGTCGCGTCGACATATGCCACGCGAGAGAAGCCGGCTTCTCTGCGATCCAGTCGCGCGACGCGACCGCCCACGCGCTCCTCAGAAAAATCCCCGACTCTTCGTTCGACGCAACCCTTCGCCGCGTTGGCGTCGAACCGGCTGCCGACCGGTCCGCGCATCCGGACGACCACCGTCGGCTCGTATCCGATCCCCGACTGGCTCGCCGCGCTGCCCAGCGAACAGGCGGTCATCGACGCCACGCGGGTCGTGTTCGACATCCAACGCCGGGCGGGAATCGACTTGCCGACCGATGGCGAACTCTACCGCTTCGACGTCAATCATCCCGACACCAACGGCATGATCGAATACTTCATCCGGCCGATGGCCGGCGTCTCGTCCGTGGTCGGTCGCAGCGTGAGCGAAGAATTCCAGCGCCACGCGCCCATGGGTTTTCGGCGCAAACCCGCCGGCGTGGTTCAAGGTCCGCTTGGCGAAGGCTCGCTCAACCTGCTGGGCGACTGCCAGCGCGCGGCATCCGTCTCGGGTGGCGCGTTCAAGTTTACGGTGACGAGCCCCTACATGCTCGCCCGCACGCTGCTCGATCACCATTACCGCGACTTCGAGGCGTTGACGCTCGCGCTGGCGGATGTGCTCGCGGCGCAGGTGCCGGGGCTGCCCGCCGCATGCGTGCAGGTCGACGAGGCCAACATTCCCGGCAACCCCGCGGACGGTCCGCTTGCCGCCAAGGCGATCAATCGCGTGCTGGACGCAATCGATCGCGGAACCGAGCGCGCGGTGCATTTCTGTTTCGGCAATTACGGCGGCCAGGCCATCCAGCGTGGATCGTGGAAGGCACTGCAGAATTTTCTGAATGCGTTGCACGCTGATCACCTCGTGCTCGAACTCGCGCACCGCCCGGCCAGCGACATCGATGCGCTCACGGGCATCGACGAACGAATCGCGCTCGGCATCGGCGTCGTGGACATCAAGGTGAACCACATTGAAACCGCCGAGGAAATCGCCGGCCGGATCGACGCGGTGGAAAAAAAGGCCGGCGCCGGTCGCGTGAAATGGGTCCATCCCGACTGCGGGTTCTGGATGCTCAAGCGCTCGATCGCCGATCGAAAGATGGAAGCGCTGGTGAAGGGCCGGGATTTGTATCTCGGCCGGTAGGGCAGAGTACAACCGCGAGTGATTCGCGGGCGATCGATTTTCGCCGGGCTCGCCGGGAACTCATCAGGTCACGAAACGAGGAAGCAGCGGCCGCTCAATACGGCCCGAATGGCGTCAGGCAAGTGGGCAGTTTTCTTCTTCGACACGAAGCCGGTCGCGCCCACGGCGAACGCGCGCTCGATGTACGGCTGGGCATAGGTGGAGGAAAACACGACCACCTTGGTCTCCTTCGCGAGCGCAAGAATTTCACTGGTGGCGTCGAATCCGTTCATAATCGGCATGTCGATGTCCATGATGATGACGTCCGGTGCGCGCGCCCGCGCCATGGTCACGGCTTCGCGGCCATTGGCGCATTCGTTGACGACGATGACATCTCCCATGCCATTCAGCACCCCAGCGACGACACGCCGCATCGTCCGATCGTCGTCGGCGATGAGAATATTGAGCTGATCAGGGGCGCACAATCCGGGCATCTGCCCACCAAGACCGCGCAGGGCCGCAATGTTTACAAGGGTCGCGTCTACCGGAATTCCGGTAGATGGCCAAAACGAGCCACGAGGTGTTTCTTGCCGTTTATGGGGCGAAGGGGCCCCGGACGGGCGAAAACCAGCTCCGGCGTTGAGGTGTGCAGACGATTCGGGAGCGCGGCCGGCCTCGGTCGCGGCGATCCCAATGCGACCGGGGGCGGTCGCGCCCTCATCCGATTTCCATTCACCGGATCGCGAGCCGAATTATCCAACCTCATCACCCCGGCGGCTGCGGCCGGGCGCGCCGCTCGCGAATCACTTCGCCGCGCGTTTTCCGGCCTTTTTGGCTTTTCGGGTATTGCTGCGGTCGGGAAACCACTTCGGCTCCTGCAACTGCGCGTCCCACTCCGCCCACGCCGCGGCGAGTTGGTGCACAATTCCAGGCTCCTGCGCCGCGAGGTTGGTTTTCTCGCCGATGTCCTGCTTCAGATCATACAATTCAACGCCGGCGATCGTGACGGGACCGCGCTGTTCGCTTCCGCCAGCGGGACCGGGCCCCTTGACGAGTTTCCAGTCGCCGCGACGAATCGCCATCTGGACGCCGAAACGCCAATAGAGCACCTCGTGCGGCCTGCCCGTGTTTTCGCCGCGAAGAAACGGCAGCAGGTTCACGCCATCAATCTTCCATTCGGGCTTCGTCGCGACACCGGCCGCGGCCAATGCGGTCGGCAGCACATCGAGTTGGATCACCGGACGATCATCCACGCCGCCGGCGGGAATCCGGCCCTTCCATTGCAGCATCCAAGGAACACGGATACCGCCCTCCCACGTCTGCGATTTGAAACCACGCAGCGGACCATTGCCCGAGGTGGTCGATGGGGTCGGCCCGCCGTTGTCGCTGATGAAAAACACGAGCGTGTTCTCCTCGAGTTTCAATTCCCTCAGTTTGGCGAGCACGGAGCCGACGGCATCGTCCATCGCGGAAAGCATCGCGGCGAAGGTCCGGCGCCGCAAATCCGCGATCGACGCGAAGCGCTTCAGGTACTTGTCCGGCGCCTGGAGGGGCGAATGCACCGCATTGAACGGCAGGTAGCAGAACCATGCTTCGCGCCGGTGACGGTCGATGAATTGGACCGCTTCGCGCGCGAACTCCTCCGTAGTGTAGTCGATCTTCGCGACCTTTGTCGTGCCACGAAGAATCGGGTTGAGCGGATCCGCCTCGGCGTCGATGTAGCTGTGCGCGCCGCCGAGAAACCCGAAGTACTCGTCGAACCCGCGCTGCTGCGGATGAAATTCCGGCCGGTAACCCAGGTGCCACTTGCCGAACATGCCGGTGACGTAGCCCGCCGCCTTCAACCGCTGCGGCAGCGTCGTCTCGCTCAGCGGCAGCCCGAAGTTCGCGACCGCCTGTTCCGCCGGGCCCGGATTGAACTCGTGGCCGAACCGTTCCTGGTAGCGGCCGGTCATGAGCCCGGCGCGCGTGGGACTGCAATACGGTCCGCTCACGTAGCCGTTGGTGAACCGCACGCCGTTCTTCGCGATCGAGTCGATGTGCGGCGTCGGGATCTGCGGGTTGCCCTGGCAGGAAAGTTCGCCGTAACCGAGGTCATCGGCAATCAGCAGGAGAATATTGGGACGCGCGGGTGCCGCGGCATGGACGACGCTGGCAATCACCAACGCGAGTAGCGAAACAACGAGTGATTTCATGGGGAGCGACGAGTGGACGGGGGACTTGCTCCGGACCCTGACACATCGCCGCGCCTATTTCCCGCCTGAAATTGCGGTGCCCAGTTTCGCGTTTCGGGAGTCGGTGTTCGGGTTTCGGGTGTCGCGTTGTCGCTCCGCAAATCTTGCCAGTCTTCCGTCTGCCATCTCTGAGAATGTTGTCGGCCTGCGTGCATTGCTGTTGCCGTGCCGCGAATGTGTTTTTATCCATCCTGCGTCCAGCTCGCCCGTCGGAGAACCCCGTCGCCGGCGGCGGCGCAGATCACGCCAGCCGATGAATCGGGACTGCGTTCGAGTGAACTGGTTTCACCATGAACCTGAATCGAACTCGGGATGCCGTGCTGACGCTGATCGGCGCCGCGGCCCTGCTGGCGTACGTTCTGGCGTGCACCTCGTTTAGTCCGGATGACCGGAAGGTATTGTTTCCCGCCTTCGAAGCCGCAACGGGCGCGGTCGCCGTCGCCGTGTATGATCGAGACAACGGCAGCACCACGAAATTGATGGCGCTCCCCTCCGATGGGAATTTGTTTCGTGCCGTTTGGTCGGACGACGGCCGCCGCGTGATTGTTCTCTCCGGGATGAAGCAACTGCGACTCACGGTGCTGCCGTTCAAGACCACGGAGCCAGTTCGTCTGCTGGAACTGCCATCCGATGCAGAGGGCTTTCCCAATCTGATCATGTCGCCGGCAATCGTCGGATCGCGGCTGTTATTATGTGTTAAAACGAAGTTGACCTCGATCGACATGGAAACCGGAGCGGTGAAGACGAACGACGTCGGGAGCGAGCTCCTGCTGTTGGGTCATCCCCGTGGAGTTTTTTATCTGCGGCCGGTCGATCCGAAAACAGATGGGAAGGAGGACGAGTACGAGATCGGACGGGTGGATGCATCGAACCTGACCTGCGTGCCGCCATTCCGCGTTCCGAGCCCGGCGTCCAGCAACAAGTTCGAGCCGTTCTTTGCCGTGAGCCCGGACACCCGGCGCGTGGCGCTCCTGGCTAACCACGATGGCCAGCAATCATTTTACATTTTCGAAGACCAGAAGCTCGCCCGGACGATACCAGCCGCGCTGCCGACGGATTCGCTGCTCGTGATGCACCCACGTTTTTCACTGGACGGCCGGACCCTCTACGCGACCTTCATCAGGAAGGCTTCGAATCCGGCGAAGGAAGAAACGGCACATCAAGCCGGGATCCTCGAAGTCCCGCTCGATGGCGCGCCAAGCCGCCAGGTCCCGCTGTTCACAGTATCCGACAACTCGAACTTGGAAGCGGCAAACGGGTTCCAACTCGATGTGTCGCACGACGGCAAAACGCTCGCCGTTTGTTCGACCTTTCTAAAGGAGGCGCTCAAGCCGGAGGACCTTGCTCTGTATTTCGTCGATCTCACGCGCGCCGATCGCAAGGTGACGAAGATTCCGATCGCCGCGCCGCCGAAACCAACCGCCGCCAGCGTGCCCGCGAAATAGCCGCATGCTCGAGCAACTGTTCTCGTTCGTCTGCGGCCAGAATCCGTCGCACACGTGGGCGCCCGGTGGCGAATTGCTGCCGTGCTGCGAGCGTTGCACCGGATTATACGCGGGCGCCGCCATTGCGCTCCTCCTTCAATTCGTCCTCCGGATGCGACCGACCGCGCGTTTTCTTCAGCTGCATGGATTGCTGCTGATGATGATGATCCCGCTCGGCTTTCATTGGGTTGCTCACGGCGCGCTCGTGCGCACCGGCTCAGGCCTGTTTTTCGGTTTCGGCGTGGTGTCGTTACTCTGGCTGCTGCCGGGCGGACACCTGCCAGCCCGGATAATTCACACCGTAGCGGAAGCCGTGAGGCTTTCGCGACCGAGTTTCGGCGAAACCCGCCAGAGGGCGGGCAAGCGTTTACCCGCCTTCGGCGGGCTCACGCGTTCCGCTACGACAGCGCGTTCGACTGGTCATTCGGGGTGTGAAATATCCGGGCCAGCGGTCCGCCCGCAAACGCGGCCCCAGCAGTTGCTCTACGCCGCCGGTCTCGCCGCCAGTTTCGTCGTCGTGCCGGCGCTCGCAATGTGGGGCGGACGCATCGCCGCGCTCGCGCTTACGATGGCAGTGCTGGTTGGGCTGATCGGCCTCGGCGTGTTGGTGGTGGCGAATGTCGGCGTCGGCATGGCGTGGTTTATCTCGCGGCGGACGCGGAGCGCTCTGCATCCGGCGCGATGAAGGAACTGTTTCTCTTCGTCCGCCCGCCACGGCCGCTCTGGCCGTTCAACGGGCCGACCACCGCGTTCTGGCCGCCGCTCGCGTTTGCGTCGCTCGCTGCGGCGTTGCGCGAGAACGTGCGTGATTTGCGCGTGGAAATCCTGGACGCTCCCGCGCTCGAAATGGGCTGGCGCACGCTCGAGGCGGAACTGCGACGGCGCCAGCCCGCCTACGTCGGGCTCGGCGAGGAAGCCGTGAGTTGCGTCGAAGGTTTGCGGCTCGCGCGACTGGCGCGAGACGGCGGCGCCTGCGTCATCGCCGGCGGCTGTTTTTTCGGCCACGTCGCGCGCGAGGCACTGGGCACGGGGCTGATTGACGTGGTCGTCCACGGCGAGGGCGAGCTGACGATCGTCGAGTTGGTCGAGGCCCTGCGCTCCGGCCAACGTTCCGATCTCACGCGGGTCGCGGGAATCACGTTCGCCGATGGCGAACAAATCATCTCCACGCCGCCGCGCGCGCTGCTGCCGGATCTCGATCGGCTGCCGATGCCGGCCTACGACCTGCTGCCGGTGGCGCGATACGGTCGAGGCAGCCGCAACCATCCGGATTTCGCGGCGATCGAGTCGAGCCGCGGCTGCGTGGGCGCGTGCGATTTTTGCGTATTGTGGCGGCAGATGGGCCGCCATGTCGGTGAGCGCACGGTGCCCTGTCTGCGCGCCAAGTCGCCCGAGCGATTGCGCGAGGAAATCCGCCGGCTCACGCGCGATTTCGGCCGGCGTTATCTCGGCTGGGTCGATCCGTGCTTCAACGCCCATCGGGAGGCGCCGGCGCAACTCGCCGAGTTGCTGCTCCGCGATGGCGTGCACGTGGGCCAGAGCGCATGGGTTCGAGCCGACGGCATCGTGCGGGACGCACAATCCGGCGCGCTCGCCACGTGCATCCGGGCCGGGCTGAACGAAGTTTATCTCGGCGTCGAGCGGCCGGATGCCGACAGCCTGCGCGCACTGAACAAGACGACGTCGGTCGACGACACGCGGCGCGCGTTCGAGATTCTGGCCCGCGATTTTCCCGCGGTGTTCACCTTCGGCTCGTTCATCTACGGGCTGCCGGGCGACACGCCAAAGACGATCCGCGAAATTTACCGGCTCTCACTGGAACTCGAGATGGACAAGGCGTTCTTCATTCCGCTCACGCCGCTGCCCGGCACACCGTTCTGGCGGCCCGAACTCTGGGACGCGACCGGCCAGGGATTCCGCCGTTTCGACTTCCTGCCCTCCTCAATCCCGGGACACGGCGCGCTCGATCGAACGTTGCTGTGGTCGTTCGCGCTCGACTGGTGCCCGGCCCGATTCCGCTCGTACGTGCGCGGGTTTCGCTGCACCGACGCCCGCAAACGGCGGATGACCTGGCGTATCCTGAATCGTGCGACGTGGTTCTCGGCGGTCGCGCTCGGGCGGCGGCTCATCGCCCCCGGTCGAAACGGCGGCATGGTGGTGCCGTCCTGGTACGAAACGTGAAGTGGCACGAGCGCCGGCGTGCCTGGCAAACGGCACCACTCCACCTGGAGCGCGGCGGCGACGCGATGTGCCTCCCGCTCGCTCCCGCGACGCAAAAAAAGACCTGAGAAGCGCGGCCAGGCCGATTCTCAGGTTTATGGGTCCGGGTGGACAACAGGGGTATGTGGCACCACCCGGCGGACGGGAAGAAGCCGGCATGCGGGCCCCGTGTCAATGCAAGATATGCGGCTATTCGGCCAAGGGATGCGTAGCCATTGGCGTGCGCCCTGCTTCCCAACGCGATTCTCCCTCCACGAGACGCCGGTTGGGCCGTCACCGGTTTACGGCCCCCCAAGCCGGGAAATGCTCAAGGGCTCGATCGGCGTTGTTACCCACGAACAGGCTGGGTTGTCGGCGCCGAGTGAAGTGTGCTGATATCGATCCGGATCGTGCAGGATTGAGACGATTTCAAAGTCCTGGATTTAGCCGCGAAAGAACGCATAGAGCACAAAGACAAGTTCGATTCTCTGCGCTCTTTGCGTTCCCTGGTCGCCTGCGGCGCCGCCGAAGGCGGGTAAACTCTTGCGGCTAACCCTGTTTGGTTGCGGCCGCAGCCGCGGCGGGGAATTTCCCGGCCAAGACTCGCTCACAACCGCCAATACCCGCTGATATATACATTGATGCCAGTGCGGGGCTCATAACGCGGTTGCACCCAGACCGCGGCCGGCTCCGGCGGGAGCGTCCAGACCGAGGGTGTCCAAAGATAGCGGCTGGCTTCCCACGTCCAGAATCCAGCGATCCACACATGGGTGGCGGAGGGACGCGCGGACATCACTTCCACCCGCAGGGGCGGTGGCGCCTGTGTGACCACAACTTCAACGGGCGCGCGGCGGTGACCGGGCGGAATGAAATCGGGCGACTGCCCGACCGCTTTGCCATGGTCTCCGCCATTTCCCTTACCTTTCCCGGGTTTGGCCAACGTTATGTTGCCACCCATCAGAGCGGCAGTGACGCCAATGACCAGTATGACACGCGGGCGTGATGAGAAACGGAAAGAGCGGGGATGAGTTTTCATAAAAGTGTTTTTCTGAGGAGCGGGCGGGAATCGGCGAACGATCGAAAGGTGGCGGCTCGCGATCGGGACGCGTCCCCCTCGTTCGCCGCGGATCATACCATATTCAATCCCTGGAAACGATAAGGTGTTCAGCGTAGGCCCGCCCGATGGTCTTTGGTACGGTCGCGCCAAGCCGGAATCTGGGCTCTGCGGGTGCAGTCCTCGTCATCGGGAGCAGTCATCATCCGCATCAACCGCCCTGCGTCGCCGAGCCCGGCGGGAGTTGACATGGTGCTCGGGACAGGACTCGAACCTGCACGCCTTACGGCACACGCCCCTCAAACGTGTGTGTCTACCAATTCCACCACCCGAGCAGTCTTGAAAAGCGGAAGGCGGACTAAGAAACATGACCATCGGGTTGTCCAGCATTGAAACGAAAAAGGCGGCAGAAACCAGGGATTAGGAACCAAGGACGAGAGACCTAAAGGGATTAGGGCAGGCACTGAGTACCGGTATCTCAACTCCCTTCGTGTTTCAGTCCTTTCGTCACTCGGTCTCCGGTCTCTGGTCCTTGGTCCTTGGTCTCTGGTCTCTGGTCCTTGCCCCGCGCCCCTCGCCCCTCACGCCGTTCCCGGCGGTCGCTGCCGATCGGCCAGCCCCCGGGCCACCTGCGCGGCAAAAAACGGGCCGCGATAGATCATCCCGGTGTAGATCTGAACGAGAGTCGCGCCGGCATCCAATTTTTCCGCGGCCGCCGTGGCGTCCATGATTCCGCCCACGGCGATGATCGGCAGCCGGCCGTGCGTGGCGCGCGATATGAAGTTCACGATCTCAGTCGAGCGCCGCCGCAGGGGCGCGCCACTCAACCCGCCAGCCTCGTCCACGGTCGCGAAGAACCCCGGGCGCGCCAGCGTTGTATTCGTGGCGATTATGCCGTCGAGCGCATACTCGGCGATGACGCCCAGCACCGCGTCGATCTGCCCCCAAGTCAGGTCCGGTGCTATTTTCAACAGAATCGGCACGCGGGCCCCTGGTTTGCGTTCCGCGCGTTCGCGGTTGGCGCACGTGATCGTCGCAAGCAATTCCCGCAACCGCGATTCGTCCTGCAGCTGGCGCAGGTTCGGCGTATTCGGACTCGACACGTTCAGCGCAAGGTAGTCCGCATAGTCGGCAAGGTGGGAAAAACTCGTCAGGTAATCCTCCGCCGCGCGTTCGAGCTCCGTGACCTTCGACTTGCCGAGGTTGATTCCGAGCGGAATCGCGCGCTGGCCGGGCCGGGGCAGCCGCGCGAGCCGCTTCGCGACGGCCTCGGCGCCCTCGTTATTGAAACCCATCCGGTTGATCACCGCCTCGTGAGCGGGATATCGAAACACCCGCGGCTTCGGATTTCCCGGCTGCGCCAGCGCCGTCACCGTGCCGATTTCAACATGGCCGAATCCCATCGCGGCCGCGGCGGGCCATGCCTCGCCGTTCTTGTCGAATCCCGCGGCGAGCCCGACGGCATTCGGAAACTTCAATCCAAACACCTCGATCGGTCGCACGCGCCGCGGCATGCCGTTCCACGCCTCCAGCGCCCGTCGCGCCGGAGCGATCGAACCGAACCGCGACATCATCCGGACGCCAACCTCGTGGGCGTGCTCGGAATCCATCCGAAAGAACCAGGGACGCGCCACCCTTTCGTAAAATTTCCCCATGACCGGCAAGGGTGAAATCCCGCTTGCAATTTGGCAAGTTCAGGGCCCGCTCGAAACCGCGTACTCACAAGATTTTCCGCGCGGGTAAACGATGGCGTCAGGACAGCGCGCACGCGTCGCTTTTGTGCTTGTTTTTTCAACTTCCGCTCGCACGCTGCGCAAAAATTTCACCTTCACCTTTCGCCACATGGCAAAATCAAACACTCTCGACTGGTGCATCGTTCGTCTCGGCGAAGACCATAACTGGTGGGTCGCGGAGACGAGCAACCCGGTTCGCTGGGACGTCGATGGACTCAGCATCATCGACCCGCGGCAGTTTCAGCATCTTATCGAGCTGGTCGACCCGTTGCGCGACTACGGCTTCGACCAGGACATCTTCGAATCCGCCTTCATCCCGTTCCGCATCGACAAGGATCTCGGCAGCGGCAAGGTCCGGCTCAAGCGGGTCAAGGAATCGCTGTTCGAGTCGGACGAAAAACTATTCGGGCTGCCCGACATCCTCGACGAGGAGAACGGGCCGTATGCGGATCTGCTCGATCACCTCACGCGTTGTCGCGTGAAGATGCTGAATGATCTCTTCAACTTCGAATCGAAGCTGTCGGTAGACGAGGTCGAGGATGAGATTCGCGAGGACCAGAACACGAATTTCATCCAGGGAAAGGCCGTCCACACTTTCGAGGACCTGACGGCGATTCTCGACTACATGCCGGCTGGCTACGACACTGACGAAGAGGCGCCGGCGAAAGGCATCGAGGATGACGATACGGATGATCTCCCCGAACTCGACGAGGCGGAAGAAGAGAAGTTGAAGAACGATGAGTCCTTGAAATGGGACGAGGACGAGGAAGGCACCGCCGTCGCCGGCGAAGAAGGTGAAAAGGGGGAAAAGGGAGAGAAAGCCGAGAAGGGGGAAAAGAAAAAGGTGGCCATCGGCCATGACGATGAGGACTCGGACGAGGATGATGAAGACGAGGACGATGAGGACGAGGACGAGGACGACGAAGACGCGGAGGACGACGGGGAGGGCAAGAAGCCGCGTAAGAAGACCAAGGGGAAACGCTGACGTCGCGTTTTGGACGAATCTCGAACGGCCGCCGGATCCGGCTGCCGTTTTCTGTCCCAATCGTTCAACCGCGAATTGACCCGGATTTCAGTCGTTCAACCGCAAATGGACGCGAATGAACGCGTCGTCTCCCACTCGACCTTTTCTTCCATCCGCTTTTATTCGCGTCTATTCGCGGTTAACCAAACCCGGCCCGCATAAGTGGCGTTGCGTTTTGAGCGTGTTTCTCCCACGAAACGAGCCGCATGGAATTTCTTCGTCATGCCGGATTCGTGGGGCTGCTGGCCGCATGGCTGGGCGTCGTCGCCGGTTGCCAAACCGACAAGGTGACAGCCGCCAACCCGCGCATTCCCGTGCCGGCAACGACGGCGCAGTTGCGTCCCGGGGACAGTCTCAACATCGCGTTGCAGGGTGTGCCCGATGCGACGGCCAACACGGTCCAGATTGATGATCAGGGGCTGATCAGCCTGCCGTTCATCGGCACGATCACGGCCGCCGGCGCGAGCACCGCGGAACTTTCCCAGCGTATCCGCGAAACGTATATCGCAAAGAAGATCTACACCGCGCTCGACGTGTCGGTGAGCGTGACGGAGCGTTACGTGTACGTGGGTGGCGAGGTGCAGCGCCCGGGTCGGATCATCTGGACGCCCGATCTGACGGCCGCGAAGGCCATTCAATCGGCGGGCGGCTTCTCGCTTTATGCGAAGGAAACAGCGGTAAGCCTCGTGCGCGAAAACCTGGCCTACACCATCAACGTCGAACTCGCGCAGAAAAACCCCGCCCAGGACCCGCGGCTGGTGCCCGGTGACTCGCTCCAGGTGCCCCGGTCGCCCTTTTGATCGTTTCGCGTTTCGCGTTTCGCATTTCGCATTCAGACACCGCTCCCAAACGGGTTTCGGGATTTGGTTCTGAGTTTTGGGTTTTGGGTTCTGAGTTCGTTCCATGCGAACCGTCGCGACCCATTTCACACTGACATCTGACCTCTGACGTCTGACGTCTGGCCTCTGGCCTCTGGCCTCTGGCTTTGCCCTCTGCCCCTCGCCCTTTGCTACGTTCGAAGTGCCGTCGCCATATCTCTTGCGAAGTACGTTAGGATCACATCGGCGCCGGCGCGCTTGATCGCGAGGAGCGACTCGTGGCGGCAGCGCGCCAAATCCAGCCAGCCCAGTCGCGCGGCGGCGTGAATCTGCGCGTACTCTCCAGAAATCTGATACGCCGCGATCGGTTTGCGGGTCGCCTCGCGGAGATCGCGGATGATGTCGAGGTAGAGCCCGGCCGGCTTCACCATCAGCATGTCCGCGCCCTCGGCTTCATCGAGCAGCGCCTCCGTGATCGCCTCGCGGCGGTTCGCAGGATTCATCTGGTAGGTCGCCTTGCTGAGCAGCCGCGTGCCGGCCGCCTGCGCACTGCCCACCGCGTCGCGGAACGGCCCATAGTAGGCGGAATTGTACTTCGCGGAGTAGGCCAGGATGCCGGTGCCGGTAAACCCAGCCCCATCGAGCGCACGACGAATTCCGCCCACCCGGCCGTCCATCATGTCGCTCGGCGCCACCAGATCCACGCCCGCGCGCGCCTGGAGCACGGCCATCCGCGCGAGGATTCCGACGGTGCGATCGTTGTCGACGTCGTCGCGGGCCGCCGTGAGCACGCCGTCGTGCCCGTGCGTCGTGTACGGATCAAGTGCCACGTCCGTGATCACGGTCAGTGCGGGCACGGCTTTCTTGACCGCGCGTACCGCGCGCAACACCAGCGTGTCCTCGTTGAGCGCGTGGGTGCCTTCGTCGTCCTTCAGCTTTGGATCGAGCTTCGGGAACAGCGCCACCGCGGGCACGCCGAGCTTGTGCAGGGCCAGGCACTCTTTCACGAGGTCGACGAGGTTCAGCCGATAGACTCCCGGCATCGATTTGATTTCATCCGGCGGCGACCTGCCCTCGACCACAAACAGCGGCGCGATGAAATCCGCCGGTCGCAGCACGGTTTCCTCGACCATCGCGCGCAGGCTGGCCGTCCGGCGGACGCGGCGCGGACGGTGAGCAAGGTCCAGTTTGAAATTTTCGGCCATAAATCGTGTCCCGCGACTAGAGCACGCACCTCGGCTGGCCGCTACATGATTCTACCCGCGATGGTTGCCAAATCCCGGTTGTTTTTTGGCAGGTCCCTGCATTGTCGGGGAGTGAGGCCCGGGACGTTTTGACATCTTGCCCGATGGGAGCGCGGGCGCCCTCGCCCGCCAAATCACACAAGAATCCTGTCCGAAGTGGCTGCGGCATCCCTGCCGCAGGTGGTTCGAATGGGCATTGAGAAGTTCTGCAGCTTGAATGCCACAGCCACTCTTATCGCTGGCCAGCCAGCGACCTCGAGAACCTGAATACTTGGTCAGTTTCGAAACCCTCTCCGCTCCGATTCGTCGGGCTCGTCGGATGATCCCCCCCCGCCGAGAACCCGGAAATTTCCGCGGGAAAAACCTAGCCACGGCTTTTTAGCCGTGGTGTGCTGACCGTTCGCTTTTCCGTTTTCATCGCGTCCAATCCTTCCCTTCGAATGGTCTCCCCTGCTCCGTCGCGCCGCCGCTGGTTCTGGTACTTCCTCATCGCTCTCATCTTTGGAACCGCCACCTGGTACTTCGGGTTCCGGTCCAATCCCTCGGCGCGGCGCCGATCGAGCTCTTCGTTCCGGAGCGGCTCGCTGCCCGTGCCGGTGCGGGCCGTGCCCACGGAACGCCGCGACCTGGCGGTGCACCTGAAAGCCATCGGCACGGTCGTGCCGCTCAATACCGTGATCGTGCGCAGCCGCGTCGATGGCCAGCTGCTGCGCGTCGCGTTTGAAGAGGGCCAGCTGGTAAAGAAAGGACAGCTGCTCGCCGAGATTGATCCCGAGACCTACAAAATCCGGCTCGCCCAGATGGAGGCGCAGCTGCGGCAAAACGCCGCGAACCTCCAGACCGCGAAAAGCGACCTTGAACGTTTTCGGCATTTGTTCGCGCAGACGCTCGTCAGCCAGCAGCAACTCGAGCAGCAGGAGTCGCTCGTCGCGCAGCGCGAGGGCGCCCTGGCGGCCGATCAGGCGCAAATCGACAACGCGCGGCTTCAGCTCGCGTACACGAAAGTCGAGGCACCGATCGCTGGTCGCCTGGGAATGCGCAAGGTCGACGTCGGCAACATGGTTCGCGCCAACGATGCCACTGGCCTCGTCGTCATCACCCAGACGCAGCCAATCGCGGTCATGTTCACCGTGCCGGAAATCGATCTCGCCAAGGTGGTGGAACCGTTGCGCGCCGGCGAACACATGGCAGTCGAGGCGTGGGATCGAACCGAGCAAGCCCGGCTGGCGATCGGAACCCTTACCACCGTCGACAACCAAATCGACCTCGCGACCGGCACGCTGCGGCTCAAGGCCGAGTTTCCCAACGACGACGAGAAGCTTTTCCCCAACCAGTTCGTGAACGTCCAGCTGAAGGTCCGCACGCTGAAGGACGCCTTGGTCATCCCGGCGGCCGCGGTCCAATACGGTTCACGCGGCACCTACGTCTTCATCGTCGACGAGAAGAGCCAGGCTTCTGTCCGCGACATCGTGGTCGGTCCGGCCGACGGCCCCTGGCAGTCGATCGTCAAGGGGCTGCAGCCCGGCGAGAAGGTCGTGCTCGAAGGGCTCGACCGCTTGCGCGAAGGCCGCGCCGTCACGCTCGTCGGCGATGAACCGGCGCCCAAGCCACCCGTGAAACCAGCGGCCGGTGAGCCAGGCCAAAAGGGCAAGGGTGGTCGGAGCAAGACATGAGTCCGTCCCGTCCCTTCATCCTGCGGCCGGTGGCGACTTCGCTGCTGATGGTCGCGCTGCTCCTCTCCGGACTCATGGCGTACCGGCTGCTGCCGGTGGCGGCGTTGCCCCAGGTTGATTTCCCGACCATCCAGATTTTCACGTTCTATCCCGGCGCGAGCCCGAGCGTGATGACGAGTTCGGTCACCGCGCCGCTCGAGCGGCGGTTCGGCCAGATTCCGGGACTGAACCAGATGTCGTCGACGAGTTCCGGCGGCTCCTCGGTGATCACGCTCCAGTTCTCGCTGCAAATCTCGATGGATGTGGCGGAGCAGGAAGTGCAGGCCGCGATCAATGCGGCGGATAATCTGCTGCCGAACGACCTGCCGGCCCCGCCGATCTACCGGAAGGTCAATCCCGCCGACGCCCCGATCCTCACGCTTGCCATCACGTCGGCCAGCATGCCCCTGCCACAGGTGCATGATTTGGTGGATACGCGCATTGCCCAGAAGCTCGCGCAGATTCCCGGTGTCGGCATGGTCAGCCTCGCCGGCGGCCAGCGTCCCGCTGTCCGCGTGCAGGTGAACCCCGGCGCCCTCGCCGCCCGCAACCTCAGCCTTTCCGACGTGCGCTCCGCCATCGCGGCCGCGAGCGTCAACCAGCCCAAAGGCAGCTTCGACGGCCCGGTGCGTACGATCCTCATGGACGCGAACGATCAGCTGCGCTCCGTGGAGGAGTATCGGAACCTGATCATCGCGTGGCGGGATGGCGCGCCACTCCGGCTCGGCGACGTGGCGCGAATCGAAAACGCGGCCGAGGATCGGCGGCTCGCCGCGTGGGCGGACAAGCTTCCCGCCGTGCTCGTCAACGTCCAACGCCAGCCCGGCGCCAATGTGATCGAGGTGGTCGATCGTGTGCAGGCGCTGCTGCCGCAGCTCTCCGCCAGCCTGCCGGCCGCGGCCGAACTCAACGTTCTCACCGATCGCACGCAGAGCATCCGGTCGTCCGTCAGCTCGGTGCAGCACGAGCTGGTCTTCGCCGTCCTGCTGGTCGTGCTGGTGACATTCCTGTTCCTGCGCAATTTCGCCGCCACGATCATCCCCAGCGTCGCCGTGCCGCTGTCGCTGATCGGCACCTTCGGTGTCATGTACCTCGCGGGCTACTCGCTGAACATTCTCACGCTCATGGCGCTGACGATCGCCACGGGTTTCGTCGTGGACGATGCGATCGTGATGCTCGAAAACATCGCGCGCTATCGCGAGCAGGGTCTTTCGCCCATGGAGGCGGCACTCAAAGGCGCCGCGCAAATCGGATTCACGCTGGTGTCACTGACCGTCTCGTTGATCGCGGTGTTGATCCCGCTGCTGTTCATGGGCGGAGTCGTCGGCCGGCTGTTCCACGAGTTCGCGATCACGCTGGCGGTTTCGATTGCGATCTCGCTGCTCGTATCGCTGACGCTCACGCCGATGATGTGCGCGCGGATGCTGCGCGGGCCCGCCGGGCACGGCGGCAATCACGGACATGGCGCCGGCGCCAAACGCGGTTTCCTCGATGCCGTGATTGCACGTTACAGCGGCTGGCTCGACTGGGTGTTGCGCCACCAACGGCTCACGCTGCTCGTGACGCTCGGCACGCTCGCGTTGACGGCGTTCCTTTATCTCATCGTGCCGAAGGGATTTTTTCCCCTCCAGGACAATGCCGCGATCCAGGCGGTCACCGAGGCGCCGCAATCGATTTCATTCTCCGCCATGGCGGTGCGGCAGCAGGCGCTCGCGGCGAAGGTGCTGGAGGATCCGGCCGTGCGCAGCCTGTCGTCGTTCATCGGCGTGGATGGCACGAACGCCACGCTCAACAGCGGCCGGATGCTCATCAACCTCAGGCCCCATGCCGAGCGCGGCGAGTCCGCGCTCGAGATCATCGAGCGGCTGCGGGAGCGCGCGCGTGACGTCCCGGGGATCACGCTCTACATGCAGCCGGTGCAGGAGCTGACGATCGAGGATCGCGTGAGCCGGACGCAATTTCAGTTCACGCTCACCACACCGGACGAAACGCTCCTGCAGGAGTGGGTGCCGAAGCTGGTCGCCCAACTCCGGGAGCTGCCGGAACTCGCCGACGTCGCGAGCGATCTCCAGAACCAGGGGTTGCAGGCGTTTCTCGAAATCGATCGCGATGCCGCGAGCCGTCTTGGCATCACGGTCGCGGAAATCGACGACACGCTCTACAGTGCTTTTGGCCAGCGACAGGTTTCCACGCTCTTCACCCAGGCGAGCCAGTATCGCGTCGTGCTCGAAGTCGATCCGCGGCTTGCGTCCGGCCCTCAGGCATTGAACAGCGTCTTTGTTCGCACCCGCTCCGGCACTCCGGTGCCGCTGGCCAGCGTCGCGCGGTTCAGCGAGCGATCGACCACGCTGCTGGTGAACCACGTCGGCCAGTTTCCCGCCGCCATGGTGTCGTTCAATCTTGGCCCGCGCGCTTCGCTCGGCGCTGCGGTCACCGCCATCGAGCGCACCGCCCGCGAACTGCAGATGCCGGAGGCGATTGAGATGCGCTTCGAGGGGGCCGCCCACGCGTTTCGCTCCTCGCTCTCCAGCACGCTCTTCCTTGTCCTCGCGGCGGTGGTGACGATGTACATCGTGCTGGGAATCCTGTACGAGAGCAGCATCCACCCGATCACGATTCTCTCGACGCTGCCGTCCGCCACCGTCGGCGCGCTGCTCGCGCTCTGGCTGACCGGCCGGCCGTTGGACATGATCGCGATCATCGGCATCATCCTGCTCATCGGGCTGGTGAAGAAGAACGGCATCATGATGGTGGATTTCGCCCTGGAGGCGACGCGACGGCAGGGGCTCACTCCGCAACAGGCGATCCATCAGGCCGCCCTGCTCCGCTTCCGCCCCATCCTCATGACCACGCTCGCCGCGCTTTTCGGGGCGCTGCCGCTGATGCTCGCGCGCGGCTCGGGCGCCGAACTGCGGCAGCCGCTCGGCCTCGTGATGGTCGGCGGGCTGCTGGTGAGCCAGGTGCTGACGCTGTTCACCACCCCGGTGGTGTACCTGTTCTTCGATCGGATCGCGCAACGGACGCGCATGCGCCGTCCCGCCGCCGCCGTCGCCGACGAGGGCGCGCTCGAACCCGCGAAGTCGTGAAAGCGAGTATTCGTGAAACCGCGAGCGTAGCAGCCGAGGTGACGAGGCTGGCGGGGAACCATTCGCCGGCGACTCTCGCTCTTGGCCTGGACAGTTCACACCGTAGCGGAAGCCGTGAGGCTTTCGCGACCGGGTTTCGGCGAAACGCTCACGCATTCCGCTACGACAGCGCGTTCGACCGGTCAGTCGGGGTGCGAAATATCCGGGCTCGCTGTATCACCAGCCTCCTTACGTCGGCTGCTACGAACGCATGAACCTCGCGCGTCCATTTATCCGACGGCCGGTCGCGAGCTGCCTCATTGCGGTGGCGCTCGTCCTCGTCGGGTTGCTGGCGTATCGGCTGCTGCCGGTGGCGCCGCTGCCGCAGGTCGATTTTCCGACCATTCGGGTGAGCGCGTCGCTGCCGGGCGCAAGTCCGGAGACGATGGCCGCGAACGTGGCGGCGCCGCTCGAGCGCGCCCTGGGCAGCATCGCGGGCATCACCGGCATCTCGTCCGACAGCCGGCAGGGCGCGACGAGCATCCAGCTGGAATTCGCCCTGAACCGCGACATCAACGCGGCGGCGCGCGACGTGCAGGCCGCGATCAACTCGGCCCGCGGACAACTCCCCGCGGGGATGCCGGGCAACCCGACCTTCCGCAAGGTGAACCCGTCGCAGGCGCCGATCATGGCGCTCTCGCTGAGCTCGCCCAACCTCGCGCCGGGCGCGTTGTACGACGTCGGATCAACCATCATCGCGCAGAAGCTCTCCCAGATTGACGGCGTGGGCGAAGTGTCGGTCGGCGGCAGTTCATTGCCCGCGGTGCGAGTACAGCTGAATCCGAACGCGCTCGCGCATTACGGCCTCTCGCTCGACGAGGTCCGCCGCGCGATCGCCGCCACCAACTCGCTGCGGCCACGCGGCACGATTGAAGAGGGCGACCGCCAGTGGCAGGTACAGATCAGCGGGCAGCTGCGCCGTGCCGAGGAATACCTGCCCCTGATCATCCGCTACCGCGACGGCGCGCCCGTCCGGCTCGGCGACGTGGCCAGGGTCACCGACTCGGTGGAGGACCGCTACAGCAGCGGCTTTCACAACGACCGTCCCGCCGTGCTCCTGATGATCAGCCGGCAGCCGGGGGCGAACATCATCGCGACCATCGATGCCATCAACGCGCAGCTGCCCGCGCTCCGCGCCATGCTGCCGGCGGATGCGGACCTCGCCGTCGTGATGGATCGCTCGCCCGCGATTCGCGCCACGCTGCGCGAGTCGCAACGCACGCTCATGATCGCGGCGGGCCTCGTGATGCTCGTCGTATTCTGGTTTCTGGGCAGCGCCCGCGCCGCGCTCATTCCCTGCCTGGCGATCCCGGTGGCGCTCATCGGCACGTTCGGCGTCATGTATCTTTACGGATTCTCGCTGAACAACCTCTCGCTCATGGCCCTCATCGTCGGCGCGGGGCTGGTCGTGGACGACGCCATCGTCGTCCTGGAAAACATCTCGCGCCACATCGAGCGCGGACTGCCACCGTTGCGCGCCGCCATGCGCGGCGCCGGCGAAGTGGGATTCACGCTGCTGGCGATGACGCTGTCGCTCGTCGCGGTGTTCGTCTCGATCCTGTTCATGGGTGGAGTGGTCGAGCGACTCTTTCGCGAATTCTCCATCACGCTGGCCGCGGCGATGATTGTTTCACTGCTCGTCTCGTTGACGCTCACGCCGAGCCTGTGCGCGCGCCTGCTCACCCGGAAGCAGGCTCCCACGACTTGGTTTCGTCGGCGGACGGAGGAGGATTTCGGCCGGTTCAGGGCGGCTTACGCCCGCTCGCTCGCAGCCGTGTTGCGGCATCCCGTGGCCACGCTCCTGGTGCTGCTGGGCACAATCGCGCTCAACGTCTCGCTCTACATCCGGATTCCGAAAGGCTTCCTGCCGTCGCAGGACACGGGGCAGCTGATGGGATTCATCCGCGGCGACGACGGTTTCTCGTATCAGATCATGCAGCCGAAGATCGAAATCTACCGGCAACTCCTCCGCGAAGATCCCGCAATCCAGGATGTAATCGGCTCCTCCGGCGGCACCTCCGGTCTCAGCAACGCCCGGATGATGATCCGACTGAAGCCGCTGAAGGAGCGCGGCGTATCCGCCTCGGAAGTGGTTTACCGAATCCGCGAAAAGACGCCGCTCGTGCCGGGGGGGTACCTCGGCGTCGGCGTGTCGCAGGACATCGACATGCCCCGGATGTCGGATGGAGGTTCCTACGATCTCACCTTGCTGGCGAACGACGTGGCGCTGTTGCGGCAATGGACGCCGAAGGTGGCGGCCGCGCTCCAGGAACTGCCGGAACTCGTGGATGTCGACACGCCCCCGGAAGGCGGAACGCAGCAGGTCAGGCTGCACATCGATCGCGAGGCCGCGCGCCGGCTGGGCGTGGACATGCAGATGATCACGCAGGTCCTGAACAGCTCGTTCAGCCAGCGGCAGATTGCGACGCTCTACGATCGCCTGAACCAATACCGCGTCATCATGGAGCTGGAGCCGAAATACACCTCGGATCCGGCCGTGCTCGACCAGGTGCAGGTAATCGCCGCCGATGGCTCCCGCGTGCCGTTGTCCGCCTTTGCGTATCACGACTACACGCTGATCGACGATCGCGTGCGGCACCGCAGCCAGTTCGCCGCCGATCACGTGGGCTTTGCGCTGGCCGAGGGCGTCTCGCTCCAGGAAGGGCTGGCGGCGATCGACCAGGCACTGGCGAAGATCATGCTGCCAACGGAAGTGTACGCGCGGATGTCGGGCACGGCGCAAACCTTCCAAAAAAGCCTGCAAAACCAGCCGCTGCTGATTCTCGGCGTGCTCGTGGCCGTGTATCTCGTGCTCGGGATCCTATACGAAAGCCTCATCCATCCGCTTACGATCATCTCGACGCTGCCTTCGGCCGGGCTGGGCGCGCTGCTCGCGCTGCGCATCACCGGCACGGAATTCACCCTCATTGCGCTGCTCGGATTGTTCCTGCTCATCGGCATCGTGATGAAGAACGCGATCCTGATGATCGATTTCGCGATCGCGACCGGGCGGCAGAACCAGCTGTCGCCGCGGGACGCGATCTACGAGGCGGCGCAACTGCGGCTGCGGCCGATCCTGATGACGAATTTCGCCGCGCTGCTCGGCGCGCTGCCGCTGGTGCTCGCGACCGGCGAGGGCGTGGAAATGCGGCGACCACTCGGGCTCGCGATCGTCGGCGGACTCGTCGTCAGCCAGCTGCTCACGTTGTACACGGTGCCGGTGGTTTACCTGTGGCTCGATCGCGTCCGACTGTGGCTGGATCGCTGGCGCCGCGAGCCGGCGGCCACACGTATGCCGAAGCCGATCGAGGCGGGCTGATCTGGGGGCGCGGGCGTCTCGCCCGCATCGGCATTCGGCACAATTGCGGGCGGGACGCCCGCGCTCCCAGGGAAGCCACTTCGGCCGTATCCCGTCACCTTTGCATTGTGACCAAAGCACGATCGTCGCTGACTCACGCCAGCAACCACCCCGCGATGAACCGAACCAAGCCGAATGGGATCCCGCGTCGTCAATTCATCACCGGCAACGCGTCGGCCGCCTTGGCCGCGAGTGTCACGGGAAGCACTTCGGCCGCGGCGACCGCCGCTCGGCGCGGCCCGTCGATAATCCAGCAGGAAAACGCCCGCGAGGGCGCGCTCGACTGGCAGCTCACGCGCGTGCGTGTCGACCGCGTCAAGGGCGGCCAGCCCAACGAGGCGTATCGTTCCACGCTGATCGAAGGTTATTGCTCGCGGCAGAGCGTGGCCGCCGGCGAGACGATCGAGTTCATGGTGAGCACCAATCCGGCCGTGCCCTTCGGGCTCGAGATATTTCGCACGGGTTATTACGGCGGTCGCGGCGCGAGGTTGATGGCCACCCTCGGGCCGTTTCGCGGCCTCCGGCAACCCGAGCCCGCCGCGGGCGAGCGGCGGTTGAACGAATGCGCCTGGACGCCCAGCGCCGCGCTGAAGATTCCGCCGGACTGGCCGAGCGGCGTCTATCTCGGCCGGCTCACCACGCGGCCGGAAAAAGAGAACACGCCGTATTGGCAGAGCTACGTCGTCTTCATCGTGCGCGACAACCGTCCCGCGGACATTCTGTTCCAATGCAGCGACAACACCTGGCAGGCGTACAACCGCTGGCCCGGCACCTACTCGCTCTACGATGACGGCACCCCGTCGATGACCTCGACGCCTCACGTGGAGGTGAGCTTCGACCGACCGTACGGCAAGTATCGGCAGATCTATGACAACCCGCAGTCGGTCGGCAGCGGCGAATGGCTTTGCTGGGAATTTCCCCTCGCCTACTGGCTCGAGCAGCACGGCTACGACGTCAGCTACTGTTCCCAGAGCGACATGCTGGCGGCGGAGCGCGGGCTGAAGTGCAAGGTCTTCCTGAGCGTCGGGCACGACGAGTATTGGGACGAGCGCACCTACCACGCGGTCGCCGCGATGCGCGACGCCGGTGTCAACCTGCTTTTCCTGTCCGGCAACGCGGTCTGCTGGGTGAGTCCGTTCAGCCCCAGCGCGCGCGGCGTGCCGAACCGGCGGATACACCGGGCGGCGCCGTACGGCGGGCTGGCGCGGCAGAAGAGTTTCGACGAGCGCAAGCTCTACACGACCGTCGGACCCGACGAGGGACTCCTGATGGGCGCGGTGAACGTCATCCCGGTCAATGGCGGCGGCGACTGGATTGTCGTGAAGCCCGAACACTGGATGTTCGAGGGCACCGGCATGAAGAAGGGTGATCGCATCCCCGGGCTGATCGGTTGGGAGTATCACGGTGACCCGGCGAAGATTCGCGGACTCGAGGTGGTCGCCGAGGGGACCGCCTGGAAAAGCGGCACGGTGCCACAGCACTGGACGGCGACGGTATATCCAGGGCCGAAAAGGAATTTCGTCTTCAACGCGGCCACGATCTTCTGGTCCCAGGCGCTCTCCTCGCCTCCCGGGCACATGCTGCCCTGGTCGCATTTCAACCGGCCGCACGGCCCCGACGAGCGCGTCCGGCGAATCACGCGCAACCTGCTCGACCGCGCGATCCGTTCCTGAGCGCATCGGCCCGCTGGCACTTCGGCTTGCTGGCGCTCGCCGCTACGGAGTGGATCCGCTCTGGCGCGACGATTCGCCCGCGCTTTGAACTCACTACGCCCCCGTCGGCGTATGCGCTCCCCCGCGCCACGGCCGCGCGCGCTTCAGCGGCGCGCCGAGGATCTGCCGCGCGATACCCGCATCCTGCTCGACCTGGAAGTCGAACATGCCGACACAGAGGAAGTCGGCGCCGTTCTCGAACGCGTAGCGAAAACCCTCGGCCGGCTTGATCGCGCCGGCGCCGAGCACCTTGTAGGCGATCCACGGCTTCACGTTGGTGCGCATGAATGCCATCGTCTGTTCGGGCGTTTCCTCAAACACGCTGTCGAGCCGCGGCATCGGGCCGGCCGACCAGTATTTCTTTTCGTTGAACGTCTTCATCCAGAAGTCGACGTCCACCCCGCGGTTCGAGAGCGCCACCGGCACCGCGGTCATGTGGGCACCGATCCCGGCGAGCAGCCCGTTTTTTCGGATCAGCTCGACCGCCTTCGCCAGATCATCGATGCGCCGGTTCTGCACATACGCGTCGGCGACGCCGCCATGGACGAAGGCGGCGTGGGCCCCGGTATCGACTGCCTTCAGAATGGCGGACTTCCAGTCATCCTGCGGCAGCGTGCACTGGGCAATCCACTGGAGCTTGCCGCCTTCGGCATACCAGTAGTCAGTGATGAGCCGCACGACCTGGTCGTCCACGCGCAGCACCGCCGTGTTGATGCCGTTTTCCTCACACTTCCGCCACGTGGCGTGGATTTTTTCCACGGTGAAGTACTGCTTCAGCAGCGCCGACACATAGATGAGGTCGCGGCTGTGGGCGAACCCGCTCGTGAGGTTGCCGCCGCAAATCAGCCGGCTGATTTCGAGCTTGCCGATCTTGCCCCTCGGCATCGCCGCTGCCCGGGCGGGCAGCGCAGGCGCGGGCACGGCGGCGCCGGTGCTGGCGGCGCGAAGCGCATGCTCCTCGAAATTAAACGCGAGCCCCGCCGCCGCCGGCGCAAGCAAGGTTGATTTTAGAAACCGCCGCCGATTCAAGTTTGATTTCATAAGCGACGCGGCCGAACGCCGCGATGTTGTTGGGGGTGCACTGGTGGCCGGTGGTGCGAACAGACGCGGGCGCACGCCGTCGAACCGACGGCGCGCACCACGACGCAATGGTCGCAAGCCCGCATGACGCCGCGATGCTGACCGGTCACGCCGCACGGACAATTTCGAACCGCCCTAACGTCAATCGACGCGGTGCCTTGGCCAAGGAATGCAGCAGAAGCAGCCCGTTGGAATTGCACGACGGTCGTTCATTGGAGACGCGGCGCCCTCGCCGCGTCCGACCGGAAAACGTAGTACTTAAATCCGCGGCCCGTTCGACAAGCTCAGGGTCCCGAGCCTGGTCGAGGGACGGGGGCGCCGCGGCTCCACTCACCGGATGGTGCACCGAGTTATCCAGCCTCGTCACCTCGGCTGCTACGAACCGCGTTCACTCCCTACAGATCGAACGTCGCGCTGAGGATGAATTGCCGCGGATCGATGATCCGATAAACGTTCGGCGTGCCGTCCGGGTTGGCCCTCACCGCCTGGAGCCGGCCGTCTTCCGTCACGTTGCGCACGTTGAGCTGAAAACTTGCCCCCACCTTGTTGCCAAAGAGCTTCGTCCGGTACGTCATGAACGCATCGACGTAGAGCCGCGCCTTGTCGTAGATCGGCCGGTTGGAATCCAGCGCCGTCACCGGTGCGGGCAGCTGCTGGACACCGTAGTATCCGATTGCGCCCTTGTCCTCCCATCGGAGCGCGCCGCCCACAGAAACGTTTTTCACGAGGCGATGATCCGTCAGTCCGGCCAGCCGGTAGCTGGTCAGCAGGTTTGCCCGGTGCTTGCGGATCTGGGGCCGGCTCTTGCCCTCCCCGGCCTGCGCGACGCCGACGGGCGCTTCCACACTATTTCTAAAGAATACATCCGCGCTGCGTCCGCTCGCGTCGTACGGCGTCGTCCACCATTTTTGTCCCGTCTCCGGATCGATGATACTCAGCCAGACCGGCATCCGGAGATTGACGTAATCGGTGATGCCCGGTGCCACGCGCGCGTTGATTGATTTCTGCCGGGTGAGGTTGAACTTCACGGTCCAGAAATCCGTCGGACTGTAGAAGACCTCGAGCTCCTCGCCCTTCGCGACCACGTCCTCCGTCTCCACCAGTTCCTCGTCCGCCTGCCGTGCGATAAAATCGGGATCGAGCTGGGCGATCCGCGCCACCTCCGCGCCGACCTGCGCGGACGTCCACGTGGGATGGGCCCGCTGCACCCATCCCGTCGCCTGCGGGATGAGGAAGAAGGGCGTGGAGTTGCGATTCGGCGTGTCGAAGTCGATCCCACGAACGCGGTTGGCGAGCGTGGTCGACTGCCCATTGCGCGAGCGTAGTTGCCTGGTTTCGTATTTGTTGAAACGCGCCACCAGCTTTCCCTGCCCAAGAATCAACGTGAACCCGTAATCTTCGCCCTCGCCACCCGGGTCCGGCACCGTCTGCAGCAGCAGGTTGGTCGCCGCCTCGGCCGGCAGGAAGCTGTCCGACTTGTTCGCATGCACGCTGAGCCAGCGCAGCGGTTTGGCCACGATGCCGGCGGTGCGCGTGGTGCCCTCGCCGTAGCTCCAGTCGCCTGCCGCCCACTGGTTGAATCGATCCATGTCGATGGCCGCCCCGTCGGGCAGGAAGACCAGCGGCGTTCCCGCGCGGTTGTAATTGCGGTCCTGGCGCACCCCGAACGTCGTCACGACGCGGTCGCTCAACAGGTAACTTTGCAGAACCGCGCCGCCGGTCTTGAGGACCTGACGGTTGTTGCTCCCGCCACCTCCACCGGTCACGGCCGAGCCCAGCGTGGCGGTTTCCGTGGTGATGACGCCGGTGCGGGCGTTGCCCCAACGATACGGATACGAGCCCCACGTGACACTGGCCGGCCCGTAATCCACGTTCTGGTCCACATTGTCGCCGACGTAATACCGGAAATAGTTGTTCGTGATCGCCCCGGCGGTGGTCGCCCGCTGGGTTCCCGCCGGGATGAACGCATGATCGGAAATCATCGAGTCCTTGTAATTCAGCCGCCGCAAGACGTTGTCCTTGTATTCCGCATACGCCGATAGCTGCTGCACGCCCAGCCAGCGCAGCGCGCTTCTCTCGTTCTTCAAGTCGAGCCGATAGGCGAGCTGCGCGCGCCAGGTCTGCCGCAGGATTGGGTTCTCATACGCGTTGGGAATCCACAGCCCGATGAAGGGCCGCAGCAGGTTGGGATTGCGGCTCCCATCGGGCAGCAGCTCGTTGACGTCGACATAGAGCGCGCCGACCGCCCGCTGGCTCGTGGGGCCGCCCGCCAGATCGCGGCGATACTTCTCGGAATCCTCGCGGAAATAGCCGAGCTGGAGGCCCAGCGTCTGCCGCTGGCTGTTCACGAAGAAGTGCTCCAACGCGAGGTTCGTGGTGGCGGTCGACTCCTTCATGTAGTTCATCGCCGCCAGGTTGATCGACGTCCAATCGTAGATCGCGCGATCGGTGACCGAGAGATCGTTGAACAACCCCAGATTCGGCAGCCCGTAGATCAGCTCCGCGGGGGAGTTGGTGTTGACGTTGAAAAAAGCCTGGTTGCGCGCCCCGGGATTCGTGGTCGTCGTTCCTTCCGGCTGGCCCCAGTACGGAACGGAACCGTCGGGGTTGACGAGGATCAGCGAGTTGGTACGCCCGGAGCCCGTGGTGTTGAACAGATACTGCGGCACCGTGGCGATCGTGTAGGTCTGCGCGCTGGGCACGCCGTTGAAGTTCAGTCGCTGCGTCAGCGGATTCCACGTCGGCGAACCGGCCGCCCGCCAGGCGGTCAGCGTGTCGCGGGGCATGGTGCCATTGGGCCGGTTGCCCGAGATGCGATAAGCCTCGTACGACGCGCTCAGCGTCGTGGCCTTGAACGGCCGGAACTTCACCATGCCGTTGAACCGCACCGTGTCCGTGCCGGACGGTTCGCGGAGGAAATCGTCATGCTGGTAGACGGCGCTGCCGCGAATGGACAGCTGGTCCTTCTTTAACACGCGATTCAGATCTACGCTCGACCGGTAGCCGCCGTAGCTGTCGCCGCGAAACTGCACCTGCGTGCGATCCTTGGTGAGGTTCGCGGAGGCCGGCACGACGTTGATCGTGCCGCCGGCGTTGCCCAGCCCGAAGATGTTGGCATTGGGGCCGCGACTGATCTCCACCGCATCGATGTTGATCGGATCGATCGGGACGCGCCCGCTGGTCTCGAAGTTGCCGCGGGCGGTATTGGCGGAGCCGACGCCCCGGACGCGATTCGCGGAGCCCGGCTCGAGCGTGGTGTTGTCGAGCGGGGCGCCGTTCCGGTCGAATTCAAACTCCGTGTAATTCCCGATTCCTTCCGTGCCGGTCTCGTAGAGGAAGATATCGTTCGCATCGAGCAGTGCGAAGTCGGCCATCTGTTCCTTCGTGATCACCGAGATCGAGGCCGCGAGATCCTCGAGCTTCGTGTTCAGCCGGGTGCCCGACATCGTGTTCGGCGCATAATAGCCGCGGTTGGCTGCGGTGACCTCGAACGGTGAAAGCTCGACCACGTCCTCCCGCGGCGGCGCCGGCGGATTCGTGCTCTGGGCGAAAAGGGCGGAAGAACCAGGCACCAAACCAAGCAAGCCGATCATTATGGCCGGAGTATTTCGTGGGTTCATTGTTTTTTGGGGTCGGCGGGGAAACCGGTTCCGACTGGGCATGGGAGTAGAGCGTGATCGATGTCGAGGGTGGATCATGCCCGCTTCGCCCGGGTGGGCGGGAGATGGAACGGGGGTTCAGCCGGTCGGGGTTTTCCCTTGTTGGAAGTACGCGGGGAAAACCGAATCACCGCGGCATCGCGGGCGCGATCCGCGGCTCCATGGTTCGGAGATCCCACGCGTCAGGATTGAAGGCACGCCGGGTCCCGGCTGCAACCGGATAACCGCCCACATCCTGTTCGCTGTCGATCACGCGGCCGGTGCCGTCGCCCGACTGCCGGACAATTCGGGAATCGATGGCGTCACGCTCCCACGGACGCGCACCGGCATTCTTGAAAACGTATTCCTGCACCTGCGACGCGGGCATCGCCGTCACCCCCGGCGGCCAGTAGATCGGCTGGTCGCGGGACCGGAGATGGCCGCCGTATCGAGTGTCCTCGAAGATCACCTTCGCCGGCGCGCCGGCTCGATCGAACGCGAGATTGTCGGCCGCGTGCAGTTCCAGGTCGCCGAGCCCGCCGAACCGGAACAGCGCGAGCGCCGGCGGCGTGTTCGGGCCGTGTCGCAGGACGTTCCCGACGATCTCGTTTTTCGCGATGACGATCTCGCGGCCCTTCCACACGTCGGTCATGTGATAATGAATCGCGGTGGACTGCGGATTGTAGATGAAGTTGTTGATCACGGCGGCGAACGTGCCGCCCTTGATCTGCGGATTCCGCTCCACGTTGTTCGCGTACAGGTTTCCGTACACGAGCACCTCGCTGGAATTGTCCATCAGCAGCGTGCCCTTCGAGTGCGCGCCCTTGCCGTGCGTCGACTGGTTCAATCCCTCGGCGATGATGTTGTGGCTGAAGGTCACGCGCTGCGACGCATCGCGCTGCCAGTCGGCCACGGTTTTGCCCACGAAGAATTTTCCGGACACGCTGAGGTTCTCGTCCACCGCCCACGTGAACGAGCAATGATCGACGATGATGTTGCGCGCGCCCTGCAACGTGGAGAGTCCGTCGATCTCCCACCCGCTCTTCTTCGCACGACCGGCTTCGCCCGGCCGGACGCGAATGTGCTGCACGATCACGTCGTGGGCATCGATAAGCATGCCGCCGCGGATGAAGGTGATCCCCGGCGATGGCGCGGTCTGGCCCGCGATGGTGAGAAATGGCGGCTTGATTCGAATCGTCGCGCTCGCGAGGTCGATGACACCGCCGACCTCGAACACGACAATCCGCGGGCCCGGCGAGTTGACCGCCTCGGCGAACGAGCCGGGCCCCGAGGCCGCGAGCGTCGTGACGCGCAGGATTTTTCCGCCGCGCCCGCCCGGCGTGTGTGCCGCCCACCCGAGCGCGCCGGGAAACGCCAGCTCGGGGTGGTCGCCGGAGCGAGACGCCGACGCTGCGGGAGCACCGGACGCGGCGCCCACCACGGCGGCGCAGAATAGAGTGCGAAGCAGATACGAAACGGGAGAACGCATGGGTGAGATTGTCGCGCGAGCGGCCCGCAACGTTGCGCGGCGCCGTGACACGGGTGCAATCCAACTCTACCGGCTCGCGTTCATTGGGGTGCATCTCACTTTCTTGCACGGGCGGCGCTCTCCTCGCGCCTTGGATGGGCGGCTGGAACGCCGCCCTTCCGTCGGAGCGGCGGCTTTCCAGCCGCCGAGGTTCGGCCACGATGCCAGTGGTGATTCTGCAAGAAAGTGAGATGCGTCCCGTTCATTGGCGGGGAGTCGAAACGTATTTCGCCCGAGGTCCCGGGACTTTCAATCAACTCGACTTTGATGCCCGTCGACGCTTGATGGTCCTTGATTGAAATACGGAAACGCGCGCTTTGTCTGCCCATGAGCTCGACAAAAAATGTGCACCGCAGAACCTGCAACTTCGTCGTCTACCCGAATTTGAGTATCCCGTCCGTAAAACGCGGTTGGTCCCAATAACACTGTTGAGCCAAGACAATGCCAGACCCTCGTCTCGTTCCATTCACACGGCGTCGTATCGACGCGCACGATTACGACGCAGTTTTCACCGCCGGTGGGTGTTTCATCTTTGCTCTCCGGCTCAATGAAAGGTTCAGCTATAAGCTCCGCGGCATCCGCAAACCAGCGCACGTCTGGGTCGTCACGGACTCGAAGGGAATTGATGTCCGAGGCACTTATCCCGAGGTCATAATCTCCGCTCTCGCAAACGGGGGCGATCCAGTACAAGCGGAAGACTTCACCGCTGAGGAAGTGCGGGCCGAAATCGCCAAGAAGGAATACCCACCCGATTTGCTCGAGGAGTTGTGCGCGTTGGCGGACAGAATCTTCGACACGCACGAGCGATTTAGATTAGCACGTCCACCAAAACCGGAAGCAGTCGCACTCTTCGCTCCCAGGAGAAATGGCAACAAGGCGCCAGAGCCAAACGCCCACAGCTGTCACGCCTCGTGCTAACGAAATGAAAACCGAGATGAAGAAATCGAAGGTTCGCTCTACTGAGACACGAGTCGCGCCGGCTGTGGTCGTGGCTCATCTCTGACGTCTCGCAAAGAATATGAGTGATCCAAAGTTTAATCGTGAAAAGGAGCGCCGGCGGGACGTCGTTCGCTTGCGCGGTGCCGAGCCGATATCGACGGAGCATTGGGAAACTGGCGGAACTCCGATTGGCTACGATCTCACAATAAGACGCAAAGAAGGAGAGTTATTAACCGTCCTTAGAGAAGAAACCAGGAAGCTTGCGGCTATCTGTAGAGAAGGAAATAAAACACCTACTCAAGCATCACGTCTACATGCTCAGGCAACTAGAGTGAAAGAGATTAAGGGCGACATATTGGAAAGGAAGTTATTCGTCGGCACACCCGAAATGTTGGCAGCGCGCACTTGGATCGATATTTCGATGCTGTTCATCGAGCTGTTGGAGTCAGGGCACACTCGGTCGTCAATCCACCAAAGTATTGTTCGCGTCTCGAAAATAATCGTCGAGCGCCACTTCTTCAAGGATTGCCGTATTCCGGATGAAGAAGTGAAATTTCTTCATCACTATATGCCCCTCTATCTAAAAATGAGTCCGATACGGAACGATCTGCATCCAGCTGCTCAAGTGCTGCGATACTTGCAGTGGCGCTTTCCAAATGAGAAGTTCTCTTGGTAGCTGTCATCTTTGTCTAGGCAAAGCTCTCGTCCGATGGCCTCCAGTATCAAGCGTAGTTGGATTCCGTGTCCCTATTGTGCGAAGAATGTGTTGGCGGCTCAGTTTGAGACACACCTGAAGAAGAGTTGCATGAAAGCGCCGTTGCGTGCGGTAGTCGGAAAGAAGAAGCTCAAGCGGAGACTCCGAACACGTGGGCATCGTACTACGTTCGATGACTGCTCTTCGGTCTGGACAGCGCCAAGCAATTGGAAGCGAAAGGATGAAAACGCCTAACCCCGAGAGTTGTGTGACGCGAAGGCTTCACACGACTCCGGTTGTACAAGCCCGGGACGATGGACGGAGGTGAAACCGCACCGTGGAACGGAGGGGCCGCGCGGCGGAGGCGCGGAGGGCAGATGGTCGGACGGTCGGATGCCCGGATGATCGGGCGATGAAGGCAGCGCGCTTTCGGACGCTCCGCCGCCCTGGCATCTGCGCTGTCCGCACGGCGAGCGTTTCACGCTCGTTCGGATCGGCTCGCTCGCCCGCGCCTGCCCGCCTGCACCCGATGAAACGACCTTCATTCGACTCGTGCGTTTCCGTCGCGCACACCGGCGCGCCCACGGCGGAGCTTGCCCGTCTCTCTGGGCTGCACCGCCACCACCCTCGTTTCTCCCATCAGGATCCGGTGGTACACCGCGCATGGTCCGGGTTTGCCTTTACTCGCACCGGCCATTGCCGCCATTTCTCGCCGTCCGCCTCTCCAGCGCGCTAAATACAATCCGCATAGTGCGGACCGGCGTCGTCCCCTCCGGGCTTGCCCGCCTCAGGCGGGCTTGTTCAACCAGAGTCCTGTGTCGGCTACCGCGACACAGAACTCTCCGGGTTGGGTGCGAACATCGCCTGGACTGCTCAATCATGTCATCAAACTATCTACATCTGCTACAAACTCTTTAATCGCATCGCGCGCAGCTAGTACGTCCAAATGGCTCTTCTGAATTGAATCTCCGGCAGCGTACGAATGCGTAACTCCTTTTTTCAGCATTCGATCGACGAAAGTCTGGTCGATCTGCGCTTTATTGTGCTCAATCTTGTGGCGCTCCTGAAGCAGAGAGTACACCTGTGCACCGTTCTTCCGTACGAGCAAATCAATCTTCGCCTTTTGGGAAAATGCATCCCAACTGGAGCCGCTCTTCTCAGTATGACAAAATCGGCTTTTCAGGACAGATGAGAAATAGTAATCGACCAAGCCGATCATCCGGCTCAAGAAGATCCCATAGAGCAAACCAATGATGGTGTTCTTTTGCTGGAGGATCGTACCAACCGGCAATTCGGGGTACCACACCACGGTTTGGTTTGCGAGAGACATAAAGCGATGAATCATCTTCCATTCGATCTCTTGGCCGCTGATGGTTTTAGAGAACGCCCGCTGAAGAGCCGGTGTCTCTAGCACCTGTATGTAAAGCTCCACAGCCCCGGTAAGGTGAGCATAGTTGAAGAACGCTGCGTCAAGATCGCGTTCGAAGCTGCTGTATTCTGTCGTCATGTGGTTGAAGGCATTGCTCACACCTAACGTCGAAGGTGAACCACGTCGGGATCGGTCGCGCCGCGCGCAGCCTGACGACTTGGAGTCTGCGGTTTCATTTCGGAGAATCGTGGCGTAGCACGCGGCGTGATGGTTCCCGGCGTTCACTCTGCCGCCTTGTTCGGACTTTTCAATATAGGGTTGCTACAAATTCATCGACGGGCTTTTTCAGCATGTCCTGCGGACGGTCTCCGCCAAATGTCATCAAAGACGATTTGCCGACGATCTCTGCCGTGGCGATCTCCGCTTGGTCCTCCGTGCGCACGACCTTCACGATAAAGCCAATTTTGTCTCGGCGGCCGGACCATTCGGTGGCGCGGTCCTCCCACTGCGTAATTTTCGGTGATACGACGTAGCTACAGCCCTTCTGCCGAGCAGCAGCGACTGCTTCCGACAAAGAGTCCACGGAGGGACCGTTGACGACATCGGCAGCATAGCGGGAAAAGGCACCTTCTAACGTTGCTGCTACGGCAGGGCCACTTCCCGCATACTTTGTCTCGCCGTAAGAGCCGTCGCGTGGAGTCACGACATAGATCTTCTCGGCCCGAAGGAGTTTGGCTTTGGGTACTCCCGAGACGGGAGCGACCGTAGTAGTCTGGCAACCAACGAGAGCGATTCCGATAGTCAGTAGCAGGAGGATTTGCGGTTTCATCATGGAAAAAAGTACTCTTTGCCCGTCAAAGATGAGCCACGCCCACGGCCGGCGCGACTCGTGCTTCAATAGATCGAGGATTCGGTTGCTCCCGTTCGGCCTTCATTTCCATAGCACGAGGCGTGACGGCCGTGGGCGTTGGCTCTGGCGCCTTGGGCTTCTCCTTTTTCTTCATTTTTGCGCCTTCTGACCTGCGAGTCGCGTCTCCAACTCCGCGATCTTTCGTAACTGCGCCTTCACTGCCGGATGCTCTTCCCGATATCGACTACGCATTCTCGCGAGCTCTTCTTTTGCTGCCTTGAGCTGCGTAGTGAGATCCGGGGCTTTCGCTTCCTCTCTCGGCGGCGTCCCTTGCTTTGGGGTGGTAGGCGTCGTGGCGCCGGACAACAACGGCGTGACAGCGAGCACGCCCAAAATAAGTAGATTATTAGCTTTCATGAGACGGGCGTTTTTTGCCCAACGTCAAAGATGAGCCACGCCAGTGGCCGGCGCGCCGCGTGCCTCATCACGATTCTCTTTCCGTGGCTTCATTTCGAAATTCCTTCGATAGCACGCGGCGTGACGGACACTGGCGCCTTGTTGGGCCTTTTCTGCGATCATGGTTTCGACTGAAACTTATCTGGAGAGAAACTTCCGTCTGCTTTCGGAGCCTCGACGAGCACATATTCTCGGTCCGCTTTGGCGCGCGACAAAAGCTGATAATCCTGAGCCACAATCAAACGCCCATCGGCCAGGAAATGCGTGAACACCTTGTAGCCCTCGTCTTCAACAGCGACAATCTTGACGATCGAGGAAACCGAATTCGATTCTTTGAGCATTAAATAATCACCGGTCTTGAACTTCGCTCGATCCGGCACGGTGCTAATCTGTGGAGCCACAGGACGCGGCGAGAATCGCGACCACAGTGTTCCGACAAGCTGAAGTGCAAAGCCACAAACCAAAGCAAGTACTCCGATGGTCGCCAACCTATCGTACTTTCGTATCTTCTTTTCTTCGTCTGGGGTTGCTGGGTTGTAGATCGCTGGAACTCGACCGCTGCGGTATACCTCTTCGGGTAGTCCAAACTTCCATATGAGAAGTGCTCCAACGATATCGAGGACTAGACCGAATGATGAGATGTCAGATGATTCCATTTTCGTGTTTGCCCAACAGTGTTATTGGAACCAACTGAGTTTGTCTTTGTGCGGCATGGTGGAGGGCGTTCGGCGAGGCCCGACATCTGAGATGTCCCTTCGCAAGGGATTGAACAACAAAATCCCGTTGGCTCGCATGCTCAATTTTGGGTAGTCGCGATGCTTTCTTTTCGGGCCGGCGAAAGCCAAACCGGTCGCATGACTCCTGCTGACGGCAAAGAGGTCACGCCTGTCTCCTTCGCAAACTGGAATACGACACTCGATACCGCACTGCTCCCCGAGGCTTTTGTCGGGGATGTTATTGTGACCGGGGCACAAGCTGACACGCACGCTGGCTATACCGAGGAGAAACAACCCGCCGGCCGGCGCCGGCGGGTTGCTCAACGGTCACTTCGCCGGCCTTGCGGGCGTGGCCGGCGTGGCTGGGGTCGCGGCGTAGCCGTTGCCGGCGGGGCAAAACATCGGTGTCTGGTATCCAAGTCTAATGGACGCGCCGCGGGCACGCGTACAGCCTGCCAGCGGCACGAGCATTGATCCTGGAATGAAATGGTTTGGTTTTGACGGTCGGAAGGGCAAAACATCGGTGTCCGGGAGTATGTCCGCATCTGATTCTACGCTGGCAGCTAGGCATGATTGCTTCGGCACTGGTGCCTTTGGCTTTATCCGTTAATATCAAATGAGCATTTGCTAGCACATGACCTATAAAGCTAACTCTACTCAATTTGCTATGACT
>JAUSID010000244.1 GCA_030648295.1 Opitutaceae bacterium
GCGACCGCCCCCGGTCGCATGGAGATCGTTGCGACCGGGGGCGGTCGCGCTCCCACCAAACCGCTCCCAATCGCCCGCAAGCGGGCTCCTACATGACATAGACCGCTGCGCACTTCAGCGGCTTCGGAAGCAGTCTGCTCCACCTCGATCGGTCAGCTCACATACTTCTGCACGATTGGAATTCGCCGGCCCACGCCGAAGGCCAGCGGCGTGATCTTCAGTCCGGGCGCGGCCTGCTTTCGCTTGTATTCGTTCAGATCGACCTTGCGGACCACGTCAGCCACCACGGGCTCGGCAAAACCCTGCGCGACGAGATCGCGGCGCGAAAGCCCTTCCTCCACATAGCCCTTGAGGATCGCGTCGAGGACGTCGTAGGGCGGCAAACTGTCCTGGTCCTTCTGGCCCGGACGCAGCTCCGCGCTCGGTGGTTTCTCGATCGTGGAAACGGGAATGAGCTCGCGTTCGCGGTTGATCCAGCGGGCGAGCGCATAGACCTGCGTCTTGAACACGTCGCTGATCACCGCCAGCCCGCCCGCCATGTCGCCATACAGCGTGCAATAGCCGACGGCCATTTCGCTCTTGTTCCCGGTGGTCAGCAGGAGGGCGCCAAATTTGTTCGAAAGCGCCATCATCAGGACGCCGCGGATCCGGGCCTGGATGTTTTCCTCGGCCACGTCGGGTGGCCGCCCCCTGAAAAGCGGCGCGAGCGACGCCTCGCATGCCGTGACGGCGTCGGCGATCGCGATGGTCTCGAACCGAATGCCGAGATTGTGCGCCAGCGTCCGCGCGTCGTCCCGCGAGTGCTGGGATGAGATGGACGACGGAAGCGAGACGCCAACGACGTTTTCGGCTCCGAACGCCGCGACCGCGATGACGCCGACGACGGCGGAGTCGATTCCGCCCGAGAGCGCCACCAGCGCACGCTGAAATCCGCTCTTGTGCGCGTAATCACGCAGCCCGAGCACCAGCGCCTCGAACATGTCATGGTATTCGTCCTGCCGGAACGTCGGATGCAGCGACGGCACCTCGAATGGCGCCTGCGTTCCCAAATGCTTCACATCGACGACGCGCTGATCCTCCGCAAACGCGGCGAGCCCCGCGAGCACGCGGCCCTGCGAATCGCAGACAAGACTGCGGCCGTCGAAGATAAGCTCATCGTTGCCCCCGACGCAGTTGATGTAGGCGACCGGGCACCCCAACGCCCGCGCCGAATCCGCCACGACGAGGTTCTGCCGCAGCGTTTCCTTCGTGCTGTGCCACGGGCTCGCCGACAGGTTCACCATCAGATCGCACTTCTGATCTGCCAATTGCTCGAGCGGCACCCGGCCGTTGTAGAGCCGGCGCGTGCTGATCATGGGATGCGTCCAGATGTCTTCACAAATTGTGAGGCCGATCCTGAGGCCGGCATGCTGGACCACCACCGGGGAAGCCCCGGGCTCGAAATAACGATCCTCGTCAAACACGTCATACGTCGGCAACAGGCACTTGCGGCCGACCGCGCCCACTTTGCCGCGATAACAAAACGCCGCCGAGTTGTAGAACGGGCGACCGCGACCGCCGGGATTGGCCTCGACCGTGCCGATGATCGCCGGCACCGCGCCCACGCTGGCCGCGATTTCTGCGAGGGACTCGGAGACGTCGGGCACGAACCGGCGTTTGAACAACAAATCGCGGGGAGGATAGCCGCAAACCGCGAGCTCGGGGAAAACGACCAGCTCCGCTCCCTTCGCGACGAGGGCCGCGTAGGCGTCCAGAATTTTGCGGCGGTTGCCGGCGAGATCACCAACCGTCGGGTTGAGTTGAGCGAGTCCGAGACGCATGAAACGGCGAAAATGAAGCGCTTTGCCGGGCCTGACAACTCGCAACCCGGGCTTGCGCTCCGCGTCTTGCGCACGATTTGCTGATGCGTGTTTTCCCGAAAATTCCCTCGCGACTGCGAAAAGCGCTGGCGCAGGCAGCTGGACGGTCCGCCCGCCGATCGTCGGGCCAGCAGGGCAGCGCCGTCGCGGACGCCGGCGGCCGATACGCGGCGCAACTCCTATTTTGATCCGATGTTTTCAAATCGTCTGCTCACCTTCGCCTCACTCGTCGTCCTCGTTTCCTCGACCGTCTGCGCGGCCGGGCCCACCCCGGCGGATGCGACTGTACTCACGCTGGAGCAGGCGCTGACGATCGCGCAGTCGGCAAACCCGACGGTCCTGATTGGCCGTGAAGCGGCGCTCCAGGCAGCGGCTACGGCGCGCCTTCAGCAGTCCAACCTCTGGCCGCAAATCACATGGGACAACACCCAGCGTCGCAGCCGCAGCGCCTCCGTGGGCGGCGCGCTCGTCCGCAGCGGCATCAACAACCGCTTTGATTCGGCCGTGAATGGCCGGCTCGACCTGCTCGATCCGCAGCGCCTTGCCAGCTACAAGGCGGCGAAGGTGGCCGCCACGGCGGCGGAGCAGAATTCGCTCGGCATCGCGGAGGCGGCAATCGCGACGGTGGCGGAGGTGTATTTCGACCACTTGCGCAACCTGAGCCGGATAGAAGTGCTGGACTCGAACACTGGGCGCGCGCGCGCATTGCTCGAGTTGGCGCGACGGCAGGCCGAGGCGGGGGTGGCGACCCAAATCGACGTGACGCGCGCCGAGGCGCTGCTCGTCGTCGCGGAGCAGGCCCGGCTGCAGCAGGAAACGGTGGTGCAGCAAAGCGAGTTTTTGCTGAAGCAACTGCTCGCGCTCAACATGGCCGCGCCGTTGCGGCTGGACACGTTTCAGTTCGCGCGGAAGGAAGCGCCGATTTTCAGCGCCGAGCAGGAGCAGGCCGCGCTCGCGCACCGTCCCGACTTGCTGGCGGCCGAAACCATACTCCGGCAAAACGAACTCGAAGTTCGCGCGGCACGCTTCGACCGGCTGCCGTCGCTGGCATTGAACGCCAGCACTGGCGCGGCGTCCGAAAACGTGCTCGACGGAAACGACACCAAGGTGTGGTCCGGCACGGTTTCATTGAGCGTCCCGGTGTTTGACGGCCAGCGGATCCGCTCGCAAACGAGTCTTGCCCAGTCCCGGCTGCGCCAGCAGCAGATTCGCGTGGACGATCTGCGCCGCCGAATCGGCGCCGAGGTGCGGCTCGCGGTCCAGGATGCGAACTCGAGCCTGGCGCAAATCGCCGTCGCCGAAAAAAACCAGCGGCTCAGCGAGGACGAACTGCGACTCGCGCGGCTCCGTTACGAGCAGGGCGTGGCCGATAACCGCGAAATCGTCGACGCGCAGAACCGTCTCGCCCAGTCGAGCGACAACCTCGTGGCTGCGCTGCATCAATACAACCTCAGCCGCGTGGAGCTCGCGCGAGTAAAGGGCAACGTCCGATCGCTGCTCACCGAGCGCGCCCCGTGACGGATGTGTCCGTCAGGGTGACGGGGCTCGAGCCTGTGCGGTCGCGCGCGAACCGGCCACGGTGCCGCCTGCACGCACATGCGTGTTGTCACCTTAATCAGCGGGCCACGCGTTCATTTGGCGTTTGTCATCTAATAGATGACAAAGGGTACCTGGCGTGACTGCGCTCCCGCCACGTTTGATCCTCGCCTCGGCTTCGCCGCGCCGGCGCGAATTGCTGGGCCAGCTCGGGGTACCCTTTGACGTGATGGCCGCTGACGTGACCGAGCACGAAGAATCCTCGACCGATCCGCGCGTGATGGTGGCTCACAATGCGGCGCTGAAGGCCGAGTGGGTTGCGGTGCGAAATCCCGATGCGATCGTGCTGGGCGCCGACACGACGGTGTTCATCGATGGCCACGCGCTGAACAAGCCGCGCGACGTGGCCGACGCACGCGCGATGCTGCGGCGGCTGAGCGGTCGGACGCACACGGTGTTTACGGGGCTCGCGGTGCGGCGGAGGTCGGATGGTTTGCAGCTCGACGAGGGCGTCGCGAGCGAAGTCACGTTCAAGGTCTTGGACGAGGCCACGATCGGCGCCTACCTCGAGCGCGTGCATACCCTGGACAAGGCGGGTAGTTACGCGATCCAGGAGCACGGCTATCTGATCGTCGAGCGATACGACGGTTCGCTGACCAACATTGTCGGCTTGCCGCTGGAAACGACGAAACTTCTTTTGACCCACTGCGGTCTGCTGGCATGACTTTCGGCGGCTGCCTGCGTCTGCCCTCCTGTCCATGAGCCAAACTCTTGCTTCGACTCCGCCCGCGACCGCGGTGCGCCGGTTTTTCCGGCGGCTGTGGGACGACCCGGAGTCGCGCTCGACGCTCATCGGATTGCTCGGGGTGCTGATCATCCATCTGCTCCTCTGGCTCATCGCGCCGGAGCTGCTCCGGATTGACCATGTCGCCGTGGGCACCCGGCCCCATGCCACCCCGAGGGAGTTCAGCATCGAGCTGGCGCCGGATACGTTTACCAAGCCGACGCCGCCACCGCAGCCATTCAAATTCGTCGAAACCAATCCGGATGCTCCCGTCAACGAGCCGGACAAAACGACGAATTTCGCCGCGCAGAGCCAGCAGGTGGCGCAGGAGAAAGCGACGCCAGACGGTCGCAGTGACCGGCCGGCCACGGAGGGGAAAAAGGATTTCGAGTCGGCGCAGATTCTCAGCGGGCAGCTCGCCAAACCGATGGAAGCGCTGCCAACTCCGCCGGCAGTCGAGACACCGCCGATGCAGGCCACGGTCGCCGCTCCGCGCGCGGAGCAGAATCCGCTGCCGGGTTTCGAGAAGACGGAAGGCGAGAACAAGCAAAGTTATGGTAGCAATGTCGCCAGGATCCCTGACGTTTCCCGGCCCGTACCGGAGCGAGTCGAAGGCGCAAAGGACGTTCCGCTCATCGAGGGAATGACTGCGACGCAACCGGCGATCGACCCGCAGCGGCCGCGGCCACGGCCGACCATCACCAAGCAGCCACAGGTCCGACCGGCGGTGCTGGCCGAGAACAGATTTGGGACCTCGAACATCGGCAACATCGCGGTCGACGCCAGGTGGAGCAACTACGGGTCGTATCTCCAGCGGATGATCGACACGGTCCAAATCGAATGGGAGCGGATCCTGATCACGCGGAAAACGTATCCGCCATCCGGTACCACGGTCACGGTGAAGTTCGTCCTCGATTCCGAGGGACGGATCGCGCGCATCATCGACGTGCACAACCAGTCGACCGAAAGTGCCGCGGCCGCGTGCGTGAGCGGCATCACCGAGCGCGCCCCGTATGGCCCGTGGTCGAGCGACATGAAGGCTATGCTGGGCGACCAGCAGGAAATGACCTTCACGTTCTATTATCAGTGAACGTGGCGTGCTCCGGCCGATGAGCGGGATGCCGGCAGATTATTGGACGCAGCTGCCGCTCGGGCGCGGGGTGGAGTTGCTGGCGCGCGATGCCAACGGGCTCGCGGCCTTTAACAAGCCCGCGGGGGTGCTGTCGCATCCCAATGAACGCGCCGACGAACCGCGCGCGCTGTTGACCGTGCCTTACGTGATCGAAGGCGAGTTCTTTCAGTGGCAGCAGGCCGGCTCGCCCGAGCCGCAGCGGCTGTGGCTGCTGAACCGGCTCGATTCGGCGACGTCGGGCGTGATTCTGGCCGCAGACAGCGAGGCGCTCGCCAACGAGATTCGCGCCCAGTTCAAACGGAAGAGCGTGCGCAAGGTTTATCACGCGCTGGTATTCGGCGCACCGCATCAGCCGATGGAGCTCTGGCGGGATCGACTCGCGGTGGAAAAACGCGCGGGCCAGATTCGCACCGCCACGACCGGGAATGTGCCCGCCGAATGCCGCATGACCGTCGTGCGGATGGGCCATCAGCAGCCGCGGCTCACGCTGCTGCGACTCGAGCCTCGCACGGGTCGCAGCCACCAACTCCGCGTGCAATGCGCCAAGCGTGGCGTGCCGATTGTCGGCGACCAGACTTACGGCGACTTCCGGCGGAACCGCGAATTTGCCAAGACCGCTGGCACCAAGCGCATGTTTCTTCATTCGCTCGAGACCGCATTCGACTACGAATTTCGCGGTGGCCGGCACAGTTTTCACGCCACCGCACCGCTGCCGCAGGAGTTCGAGAAGTACCTTTGACAGCCACCGCGGAATGAGCGGAATGCTCGGGGTTCCAGCCTTGCACGCCCGCGTTCGCGACACGTCATGATCCTCCCGAAATCCAATCGCCTCACTCCCGAACAGCTCACCGAAGTCACGGAGATCGTGACCGAGTTTGGCTGCAAGATTCAGCCCATCATCGGCGCGGTGCGGACGATTTACGCGATTGTGGGTGACGAGCGTGAGGAGTTGATGATCAACCGGCTCGAGGGTCTGCCGTACGTCGAGCGAATCGATCGGATTCAATCGCCGTTCAAGCTGATGGACAAGCGGTCGGACCTCGCGACGCATCGGATCACAATTGGCGGCGCCACGCTGGGTGAGGAGCTCTTCGTCATCGCCGGCGCATGCACGATTGATCCCAAGAACCCGAACTATTTCTACGAGACCGCGCAGGCCGTGAAGGAGGCCGGGGCGCACATGCTGCGCGGCGGCGTGTGGAAGCCACGGACGAATCCGTACACGTTTCAAGGCGACGTGAAGTCACTCGACATCCTGATGGAGGCCTCGCGGCGAACGGGGCTGCCGGTGGACACCGAGGTGATGGAGGAGGGGCACATCAAGGTCGCCCTCGATGCCGGCGTCACGTGCCTGCAGATTGGCGCGCGCAACGCGTTGAACTATTCACTGCTGCGTGCGATTGGCCGCGCGATCGCGGAACGCGACACGGTGGTGCTGCTCAAGCGCGGCATTCACATGGGCCCGATCAACGAGTTCATCTCGGCCGGGGAGTACATCGCCGCCTTTGGGAATCCGAACATCATCCTTTGCCCGCGCGGTACCGCGCCTTCGCTCGACGGTTACCGGAACCACCCGGACGAGAGCATCACGCCGTTGTTGAAGGAAAAGACGTGGGCGCCCGTGGTCGTCGATCCCTCGCACTCCGTCGGCAAGGCGTCCTATGTGCCCGCATGCGCACTGGCCGCCGTCGCTTACGGCGCCGACGGGCTGTGCATCGAGAGCCACGTGAGTCCAAGCCACGGGATCGGCGATGATCCGAAGCAAGCGCTCACGCCGGACGTGCTCGCCGAAACCATCACGCAGGCGAAACAGCTTTGGGCGCTGCGCCGCGGCGTGAAGATCGGCTAGCCGGATATTTCCCAACGCGGCACCCCGGCCGCAACCAAGGGGCGTCCACCTCGGAAATCGTCGCGAGCTACGACGAAGCGAGCGGATACTTTCACATCCCGAATGACGGATCGAACGCACTGTCGTAGCGGAACGCGTGAGCCCGCCGAAGGCGGGTAAACGCTTGCCCGCCTCTGGCGGGTTTCGCCGAAACTCGGGCGCGAAAGCCTCACGGCTTCCGCTACGGTGTGAAATATCCGGGCCAGAGGCCCGCCCGGAAGGTTCTGCCACGTGCTTTCAGCTTGCGTTGTAGCTGCGCGTGGCTACACATGGCCCCATGAAGCGCAAAACCCCCGAATCGCAGCTACCGAAGGGGCTGAAGCCGTGGATGGTGCAGGCAGCGCAGAGCGCATTCAGCGAGCCGGTGGAAGTGAGCGTGCGGACGGCGAAAGATCAGCTTTCGTCGTTGCTCGAGCGTGCGGCGCAAGGGCAGGACATTGTGATAACGAGCGACGGAAAACCGAAGGCAATGATCGTCCGTTACCGCCCCGTAATCACGGGCAAGCCGGCAAAATCGCAGCGCGAGCTGCGACGATCGATGCCGGTCACGCCCGACTCGATGGAGATGATCCGCGAGATGCGCGACAGCGGGTTCTAACGCGCCGGCGCCCACGATGTATCTCGACACTTCGGTGCTGGTGAAGCGCTACGTCGCGGAGCCGGACTCCGAGCACGTGGACGAGATCGTGGTGGGTTTTACGCTGGTGAGTTCCGAGCTCGCGCTCGGCGAATTGTGGTCCGCGCTGCTGGCGAAGGAGCGGAACAAAGTGCTCACGCCAGCTGCACGAGGGAAAGTATGGGAGGCATTTCTCGATGACATCGACGAAGGGGTGCTGCGGTTAATCCCGCTGGATGGAGTGATGATTCGCGATGCGAACGACATCATGTTGCGCGTGCACCCGCACGTGCCGCTTCGAACCCTCGATGCGATCCATCTCGCCACCTACGATTCGGTGGTGACGGGACCGATTTTCACCAGGGACAAGCTGATGCTCGCCGCGGCAAAGTTGCTGGGGTTCGCGACGGTGGAGTGAGCCGCAGCTTCCGGCTTGCGCTACAGCAGATTCAACTGCGCGTCGTCCGGCGGCTTGACGGTGATTTTCTTCTTCGGCTTCGCCTGTGGGGCGGGCAGCTCGACGCTGGTGTCGTCGCTCTCGAGCTTGGCGAGAATCGTCTTCGCGCGATCAATCACGCTGAGCGGCAGCCCGGCGAGCCGCGCGACCTGGATGCCGTAGCTGCGATCCGCGGCGCCGGGAATGACGCGACGGACAAAAACGATGTCGTCGTTCCACTCCTTCACCGCCACGGAGAAGTTCCGCAGCCGCCCGAGGTGTTTATCGAGCTGTGTCAGTTCCTGGTAGTGGGTCGCGAAGAGCGTCCGCGAGCCGCGTTCCGGCGCGCGGTGCAGGTGCTCGACGACGGCCCACGCGATCGAGAGCCCGTCGTAGGTGGACGTGCCGCGGCCGATTTCATCGAGGATGATAAGCGAACGATCCGTCGCGTTGTTCAGGATGTTCGCCGTCTCGTTCATCTCGACCATGAAGGTCGAATTACCCCGCGCGAGATCGTCGCTCGCGCCGACGCGGGAGAAAATTCGATCGACCAGCCCGATGCGGCACGTTTTCGACGGCACCCAGCAACCGATCTGCGCCATCAGCGTGATCAACGCGACCTGCCGTATGTAGGTGGATTTGCCGGCCATGTTCGGGCCGGTGATCAACGCGATCTGCGTGTCATCGCACGCCAGGGACGTGTCGTTCGGCACGAAACCCGCGCTGGCCCCGCGGGCCATCGATGCATCGGGCGTTCGCAGCATCTGTTCGACGACCGGATGCCGCCCATCGATGATCTCGAGCGCGTCGCCATCGTCGAGCAGGGGACAGGAATAGTCCCACTCGCGGGCGAGCAGAGCCCATCCGGTCAGGACGTCGAGTTCGCCAAGCGCGTCGGCGGTTTCCGCCAGCGCGATCGATTCATCAAGCACCGTCGCCACAAGTTTGGCGAACAACTCCTGTTCCCGGGCGAGCGCGTTCTCCTCGGCGTGGAAAATTTCCTTTTCCTTTTGTTTGAGCGCCTCGGTGACGTAGCGCTCGCCGCCCACCGTCGTCTGGCGGCGGATGTAGTCGGCGGGAACGAGGTGAAGGTTGGCCTTTGTCACCTCGATGTAGTACCCAAAATTGTTCGTGAACCTGACCTTCAAGCTGCGGATGCCCGCGCGTTCCTGCTCGGTGCGCTCCAGCTCGGAAAGCCAGGTCTTGTTGTCCGTAGTGAGAGAGCGGAGACGATCCAGCTCGGGGTCGTAGCCGTTGCGAATGTACCCTCCTTCCGCGAGATCGTTCGGCAGTTCATCCGCCAGTCCGGCCGCGAGCAGCTGGCGCAGGTTCGGCAATTCGTGCAAATGCGCGCTCAGGGCCGTCAACCGGGTGCGCGAGCCAAAGCCGGCGAGGGCGGTGCGCAGGCCGGGCAGCTGCGCGAGAGTGTCGCGAATCCCGCCGAGTTCACGCGGGTTGCGCAACCGGTTTTGCAGCCGGCCGAGGATCCGCGGAATGTCGCGCACGCTGCCAAGCAGCTCGTGCACTTCCGCCAGCCGAGAAGGGTGGGCGAGCAGTTCGCCGACGAGCGTCTGCCGCCGCTGAATCTCCGCGAGTTCCAGGGTGGGCGCAGCGAGCCAGCGCTCGAGCAGCCGTGCCCCGGCGGCCGTGACCGTCCGGTTGATTGCGTGGAGCAGCGAGCCTTCGCGTGAACCGCGGCTGGACGAAAATATCTCCAGGTTGCGCAGGGTCGCAGGATCCAGCAGGAGGGTGCGCGTGCTGCGGTATTCCTGGAGCCCGCGCAGATTCTCGGGCTTGGCGCACAGGTTTTCGGTGGCGTAGTAAACCAGAGCGCCCGCCGGTCCGAGTCCCGCATGGTTGGGCGGAAGGCCGAAGCCCTGGAGGTTTAGGACGCCGAGCGTGTCCATCACCGTTTTCGCCCCGGTGGCGGTGTCGAAGTGGTATCCGGGAAGCTCCGACACGAGCCGGTCGGCGCAAAACGCGTGCAACGCATGCACGTCCGTCTGCTCATGCGGTGCTGATGCCCAGCGCTCGCGCTCGCCCTCGATCACGAGCAATTCGGCCGGGGCCAGCGCCGTCAGGACCGGGAGCAGATTGGCGACATGGGCATCGCTCGCGACCTTGAACTCGCCGGTGGAAAGATCCAGCCACGCCGCGTGCAGGCCGGCCTTGTCCAGCGCGATCGCCGCGAGATAATGGTTGCGTGCGGCCTCGAGCTGGTTCGGCGCGAGCGTCGTGCCGGGCGAGAGGATTCGCGTGAGCTGCCGTCGCACGAGCTTGCCCGCCTTGGCCGGCTCCGCCTGATCGCAGATCGCCACCTTCTTGCCGAGCGCGAGCAGCTTCGAGACGTAGTTGTCGCACGAATGCGCCGGGATGCCCGCCATGGCGTGGTCCTGGCGTTTCGTCAGCGTGATCCCGAGCAGCCGCGAAGCCGTGACGGCATCCTCGAAGAACAGTTCGAAGAAGTCCCCCAGTCGAAACAGCAGGAGCGTGTCGCGCGGCAATCCGCGCTTCACTTCCCAATACTGCTGCATCATCGGCGTCAGTTTCGACTCGGACATCGCCAGCAGCTGAAACCACGAACGGTGCGAAACACACGAAAAAACGTGCGGGCTTTGCGACGAACCCGTTTCATGCGTTGGGTAGGCGGCGTGATTTCATTGACCCATCGCGATCTTGGCGGCTCCGGCAAACCACCGCTCGTGGTGCTCCACGGGATGCTCGGCTCGGCGCGCAACTGGCAAACCACCGGCCGAGACCTGACGGGACGTTTCCACGTGTTCGCGCTCGACCTGCGCAACCATGGCAATTCGCCGCACGCGGACACGATGAGTTATGAGGAGATGATGGGTGACGTCATCGGGTGGCTCGACGCCCGCGCGATCGAGCAGGCGGGTTTCCTGGGCCACAGCATGGGCGGCAAGATCGCGATGCTGCTGGGCGGCCGCGAGCCGCGGCGCGTGGAGCAGCTGACCATCGTGGACATCGCGCCGAAGGACTATTTCTGGCCGGCGCACCGCGCGAGTTTCGCGGCGATGAACGAGCTGAACCTGTCTGATTTGCATTCGCGGGCGGAAGCAGAAATGCGGTTCGAGGCGCGCGTCCCGAGCTGGCCGATGCGAAGATTTCTGGCTACGAATCTGGAGCGGACGGAGGACGGGCGGTGGTATTGGCAGATCAACCTGCCGGTGCTCACGCGGGCGCTGCCCGACCTCGAAAAAAATCCGCTGCGCGCGACGGATCGGTTCGAGGGGCCCGTGCGGTTTATCGCCGGCGGCAAGTCGACCTACATCGAGCCGGCGGATCATGCCGCGATTCACGCGCACTTTCCCGCGGCGGAGATCGTGACGCTCGCGAATGTCGGGCACAATCCGCACATGGAGGCCCGCGAAGCGTTCGTCGCGGCAGTCCTCGCCGCTCCAAGACCGTGAAGGAATGTTAACCGCGAATGAACGCGAATGGACGCGAATAGGGACAAGTCGCGGTTCCATTTCGGTCGTTTCGACGAAGCGGTGAGCTGAGACACAGAGCCGTAGCGAGCGGAAGCCGCATCCAACTCCAATCTTCGGACTGAAGCAAATGGAGGGGACGAAGAGCCCTCGAATCCTTGCCTCCGAATTCGCGTCCATTGGCGTTCATTCGCGGTTGATCAGGATTGCGTCATTCGCGGTTTGAAACCCGCGGTTGCTTTTCGTCCCGCGGTTGCTCTGATCCGCGGCTCCCTCGACCCAACCATACCCCACGATGGCCCTGCTCACCTCGCGCAAGACCCAGCCCAGTTATGATGTGATCGTAGTCGGCTCCGGTGCGGCCGGTGGCCAGACCGCCTATACCTGCGCCATGGAGGGCGCGAAGGTGCTGATGCTGGAGGCAGGCCGGAACTATGATCCCGTCACGGAGACGCCGATGTTCCAGCCGCACGGCCAGGCGCCTTTGCGCGGCCGCGACACGCCCGACAAGCCGTTCGGATTTTATGACGCGACGATCGACGGCGGCTGGGAGGTGCCGGGCGAGCCTTACACGAGCGCGTCCAGTGATCCGGAGCGGAAATTCTGGTGGTGGCGGGCGCGAATGCTCGGCGGCCGCACGAACCATTGGGGACGGATCTCACTGCGCAATGGCCCGTATGATTTCAAACCGCGCGCCCGCGACGGACTCGGATTCGACTGGCCGATCAACTACGAGGACGTCGCGCCCTATTACGACAAGGTCGAGATGTTGATCGGCGTTTATGGCAGCAACGAAGGGCTGGAGAACACGCCGGACTCGCCGCCGGGATGCCTCCAGCCGCCGCCAAGGATGCGCGCGGGCGAGCTGTTCGCGCGTGAACGCGGCAGAAAGCTCGGGCTGCCGATTGTGCCGATTCACCGCGCCGTGCTCAGCACGCGGCAGGACGCCGACACGCTGCCGCAAAAAATTCACCCCCAGAACCCGCGGGCGCAAAAGATTCTTGCCGAATCGATGCGCAGCCGCGCGGCATGCTTTTGGGCGACGCCCTGCGGTCGCGGCTGCTCGATCAAGGCGAACTACCAGTCGACCACCGTCCACCTTCCGCCTGCGCTCGCGACCGGCAATCTCGACATCCTGCCGAACGCGATGGCGCGCGAGGTGAAGACCGACGACAGCGGCAAGGCGACGGCCGTCGTTTACATCGACAAAGCCACGGGCCAGGAAAGCACGGTGAGAGGGCGTGTGATCGTCCTCGCTGCGAGTTCGGCGGAATCCGTGCGCATCCTGCTGAACTCGAAATCGCCGCGATTCCCCAACGGACTGGCGAACTCGAGCGGACTGGTCGGTAAATACATCATGGATACCGTGGGCGCCGGGCTCGGCGGGCAGGTGCCGGCGCTGGAGAACCTGCCGCTGCACAACGAGGACGGCGCGGGCGGCAATCACGTTTACGTTCCGTGGTGGCTCTACCAGGAGCAGCTTGCGGGCAAGCTCGGCTTCGCGCGCGGCTACCACATCGAGTTTGGCACCGGCCGGCAGATGCCCACCTACGGCACGGCCACCGGCATGGACTGGCTGACTCGCGGCAGTTACGGCCGAAAATTCAAGGAGGAGGCCCGGCGCTATTACGGCTCGTTCGTCGGCTTCGCCGGCCGCGGAGAGATGATCCCGAACGAGGATTCTTTCTGTGAAATCGATCCCACGGTGAAGGACAAGTGGGGCATCCCGGTCCTGCGTTTTCACTGGAAATGGTCCGAGCACGAGACGCGGCAGGCGGCGCACATGCAGAAGACGTTTGCCGACTTGATCGCCGCCATGGGCGGCAAACTTCGCGTTCCGCCGGACAAGGACGGCGCGAAAGCGATCGAGCCCGGCGGAAAGATCATCCACGAGGTCGGCGGCACCATCATGGGCGCCGACGCCAGGAAGTCCGTCACGAATCAGTGGTGCCAGACGTGGGACGTGAAGAACCTTTTCGTGACTGACGGCGGGCCGTTCTGTTCGAACGCGGACAAGAACCCGACGCTGACCATCATGGCGCTGGCCTGGCGGTCGGGTGATTACATCCTCGACGAACTCCGGAAAGGAAACCTATGAGCGCGGAATCGAATCAAGCGGCTGGCCGCGAGAACCGCACCTCTAAATCCGGCGCACCGGCTCCATCGCTGCGTCCGCGCATGGAACGGCGCGAAGCAATCAAGTGGATGCTAACCGCGGCCGCTTCGGCGGCGTTGCTCGACGGAACCGCGATGGCGGCGGTGCCGGCGCCCCCAGCCGGGCCGAGCGGCAAGGGTTATGGCACTGATCCCGACTTGCTGAAGGTGTACAAGCCGGGCGACCTGTGGGCGCTGACCTTCACGCCGGCGCAGCGCGCACTGACGGCCGCGCTGTGCGACACGATCATTCCCGCCGATGGCAATGGTCCGGCCGCCTCGGCGGTAGGCGTGCCGGACTTCATCGACGAATGGATCAGCGCGCCGTATCTGGGCCACGATCACGATCGAACGGTGGTTATCGCCGGACTCGAGTGGCTCGAGGCCGAGTCGCGGAAGCGATTCAAGAACGGTTATGCGAATCTCATCGCGACACAGAAAAATGCGATCTGCGATGACCTCTGCCATGAACCGGACGCGAAGCCCGAATTCAAGAAGGCGGCGCAGTTCTTCCGGCGTTTCCGCGATCTCACGGCCGGTGGATATTACACGACCCCCGAGGGCATGAAGGACATCGGATACACCGGTAACGTGGCGCTCGCGACGTACGACGGCCCTCCGCCGGAAGTGTTGAAGAAGCTTGGGCTAGCGTAGGGTGACAGGCAATCCGCCCGCGAAACTCAAGACAACACGAAGAAGTCCAAGGCAGGTGAACCGCTTATCTTCGCTTATCTTTCGGAGTTTGGCCCGAAGGAGCAGGTGAGGGCGCTTTGCCTAATCGGCAAAGCGCGTTGGTCGTAAGGTTGCTGCGACCGAAACTTGCCACATGGTGGACAGCACGGTTCCAACCGTACCCGATGAAAATCCTGAACCTTTTCCTGGCCCTCACTGCATCGGCCTGGGCGCAATCCGAGACGCTCGATCTTGGTTCGCATGGCCGGCTCACGCTTTATCTGCTGGGCGATTGGAAAGTGGATTCGACCCAGTTCGCGCGACAGGGCTCGATGACGATTACGCCAAAGAACCCCGAGGTGAACGCAAGTTGCACCCTGAACATCACGTTTCCGGAGACGGATCGGTTCGATTCGAAGAGCCGGCTCAAGCTGCGCGTCGAAGCCGATTGTTATGACGCGGCCGAGCGCTCGGTCGAGCGTAAGGCAATTGCACGCGAGTTCAACATTGCGACCGGCTACGGGTTCTTCTGCAACTTCACTGATCCCGATCTCCGCGGAAAGCCGCCGGAGAAAGACAACTTCAAGGTCACGAGCATCGGCAAGATCCGGCTCGCGCCCGACGTGCTCATCGACGTGCAGATTCTCGCCGACGGCTTCCGTGACGAACCCTACCAGCAGCTGCTCGGCGCAATTGAAGGGATGGAGTACACACCGGGCCGCGGCTGAGCGGTCCTAGCCCGGACATTTCGCACACTCTCCTCGCAAATCAAGCTACACGGTGTCCGCGAATTGCATTGGAATTCTCCGCCTTCACCGATGTCCGGGCTAAGTTCAAAATCGCCTGGCGATTTTGTTTTAGCCCGCATGACCGCGATGGTTGCGGCATTCCGCAGGGCGGCCGGTGTCCAAGACGGGAATAATACCGCGGAGAGTGTGAAAAATGCGGGCTAAG
>JAUSID010000246.1 GCA_030648295.1 Opitutaceae bacterium
CGGAATTTCCACCCGCGGTGATGTGCATCCATTCCACGTGCATCACGAAATTATCGTACTGTTTTTACGTACGCATCACCCCGGTGGGCTTGCCCGTGCAAATGATCATGCCATCGCGCACGCTCCACGTGTCCTTGGCGGTGTTGACGTTGACCCAGCCGGTGAGATCGCGGCCGTTGAACAAGTCCCGAAACTCCGGGACCTGGGCTCGCACGTTGGAAGTTGCAAGGAGCGCGAGGGCCAGCGCTGCAAGAGAGGCAGTGTTTTTCATGGCGAAAGTGCAGGGCTCGTGTCGGATCAAGGGCAACTCGAGCCGCAACCGGCGGCGGCAAAACGCGAGCGAAGCATTGTCTCTCGGGTAGCCGCCGACGACGGTTCGGGCAACTGTTTTTCTCGCGCCGCCAGATTGGCGCGGTCCAATGCGCTCACACGATCTTCGGCACGACGAACGGCTCGCGATATTTTCGCCGGGCCAGCGCGTTGGCTTCGGCCGCGAATTCGCCCACGAAGCGCTCCTGGGCCGCATCGTACGTCACCCACGGGCCGAGCACGGCCGGCGTCGCGGCGAGGTCGACGCCGTTGTCGCGCAGATAAGTTCGGCAACGCTCGAAGGCATCCATGAGCTCCGGCTGCGGACGGACTTTTTCGCGGATGATGTCGGGCGACGCCGCGCGGCCGATTCGATGCGAGATGTTCGCCATGTGGCAGCCTACCGTGGACCGATGACCTTCGATTGCCTCGGCGATGAGGTCACTGGTCTTCCGGCTTCGGACCGCCGCGATGAAACTCGAAAGATGCGTGACCTCCAAGCGGCGGGCGCCGCCGTCATTGGCGACGTCCTGAATCTTCTTGTCCTGGCGATCGAAGAAGGCACCGCCCGAAGCCTCGCCCGCGAAGTATCCCCCCTCACAGTCAATAATCAGGCCGCGCGACCGATTGCGGAAGCTGCCCATCGCGGCCGCGCCCTCGCCGGTGCGAATATTGCGGACCTCACAGATCAGCGGTGCCGGCTGGAAATCCAGCAGCGCAATCTGCGTGTTCGGCGTTTCCGCCGCGTCGTTGAAGGCGAAACGTCCGCCGATGCTCATGGCCCGCGGCGGCGGCTGATCCTGGCCCAGCGCCCAGCGGCAGAGGTCCATCACGTGCACGCCGTTGTTCGCCAGCTCGCCGTTGCCGGTGTCCCAGAACCAGTGCCACTCGTAATGCAGCTGCTTGCGCCGGAGCGGCGACTTCGGCGCCGGCCCGCACCAAAGATCATAATCAACCGTGGCCGGGATCGGAGTCGGCGCGGTCACCTTGCCGATGCCAACGCGAGCGCGATACACGAGCGCATGCGCAAAGCGGATACGGCCAAGCCGCCCGCTACGCAGCTCGCCAAATGCCTTGCGCAGGAGGGGGCTCGCGCGGTTCTGGGTGCCGATTTGTACCATCCGGCCGAATTTGCGCGCGGCCGCCACCATTTGCCGGCCCTCCCAGATGTCGTAGGAAAAAGGCTTCTCGACGTAAACGTCCTTTCCCGCCTGGCACGCCCACACGGTCGCGAGCGCGTGCCAGTGATTCGGCAGCGCGACGACCACGGCATCGATCGTCTTGTCGTCGAAAACCCGCCGCAGATCGCTGTAGGTCGCAACCTCCTCGCCGCGGTCCTTGAATGGCTTCAGTTCGCGCTGGAGAAAAGCCTGATCGACATCGCACAGCGCCGCGATTTTCGCACCGGGAACCTGCCGCAAAGCGGCGATGAGCTGGTGCCCGCGGCCGCCAACTCCACCGACAACATCCGTTCCGCCCATCCCAATCACGGCGACACGAACCGCGTCGTTCGCCCCGGTCGTCCGCGGCGCTGCGGCGCGGGTTGCGGTTCTCGGCAGGGTCAAGCCGACCCCGGCCGCGATCGAACTCTTCAAGAACTGCCGGCGCGATGTCTGCATGATGGGCGCGAGCGTGGATCAGATCTTCGACATCGGCGACCAAGATTTTGCCGCCTGGTCACTCCTCCGTCTTCGCCGCCTCCGAACCCGCGGGCGCCTTCAACGCAAATTTGATCGTCTGGTGCGCGAGATGAGCCTGCTCGCCCCGGCGGTAAAGCGCGCTCCAATGCGCATAGGCGATCCGGTTGTAGTTGCAGGAGAGATTAACGAGCGCTGGGGCCGTCACCTCAAATCTTGCCTCGGCCGTTTCGCCGGGCCCGAGCCGCGCCGGCAACGGCTGGAGCGTGACGATGCGGTAATCCAACCGCATCTGCAGCGAAACCCGCAGGTCCTCGATGGGCCCGGCGCCGGAATTCTTCACCACGACGCGTAGCGGCGTTTTGGTCCCCGGTGCGAGTCCGCTCGTTTCGCCGCTCACCGCCACTTCGAGCCCCGGCTCGGCCGTGGGGTTGCCATGTTCGCGAATGGCCGCGATCAGCCACGGCAGATAATTGTACACCATGCCCACGGAACGCGTGCCCGGGATCGGCTTCGAGTTCGGCCCGTAGCCCGCCGTGGTCAGCCTCGCGGGCACGACAAGATACAAGGGATCGCCGGTGCGGGCGTACACGTGCGCCATCAACCGCGCGTGAGTGGAGATGAATTGCGCGTTGCCCCCCCGGTTCACCGAGCCGCCCTTCGACGCCAGGCCAATCGGCGCCACCCAAACGTCGGTCAGGGTCCAACGCGCGAAGCGTTCGAGCATCGCGTCGATTTCAGGCAGGCGGGCCCAGCGGTTGAATTTCAGCAGCCCCGCCGAAACCAGCCCGTTGTTGAAGGGACAACCGGAGTAATAAGCGGGCGATTCGGTGATGGCGGACAAGAAGCCGCCGCGGACCGGGTGTTCCCACTTGAACGCCTGGTCGACGAGATGAGCCGCCCCGCGCAGATAACGCTCGTCACCCGTTGCTTCATACAAATCGGTCAACGTCATCAACGGATGGCCGAGCACACGCTCCATGCCGCCGGTGTGAATGCCGAGCTTGCGCAGGCACCACTCGGCGATCCCGCGCGCGCCCGCCATTCCATCGGGTTCGCCGGTCAGGTAGGAATACCACAGCAATCCTTGGGTGTAACCGGCGTGGCCAAAATCAGGCCCTTGCGCCGTGTGATGGCCGAAAAGTCCGTGGCTGTGCGTGTGCTGCGCCGCCGCCCAGTCGGCGTGCTGGCTCGAGTAGTGCACGGTATCGACATCGACATAGTGCAGCGCGCTCGCGAGGCCGAGCCGCAGCGCCTCGCGATCGCCGGTACGGACAAAATGCACCATGCACGCCGCGGGCAGATCGTATTCATTGTTATCCCACAGCGGGCTGCCCTTCACGTAGCCGCCGGAGGTGTGATCGCCGTAATTCTCGAACCCGAGCCCCACCCGCTCGATCACCGGATTCTTCATGTACGTCGCGAGCGATGCCTCGACCGCCGGAAATCCGCTTTCGGCCGCGGTTTCGATGGGCCCGAACGCCCCGCTGTGCGCGTACCACTCCGGGGTCGCCAGCGCGAGCAGCGGCGCCGCGGTCAGCAACTCGGCCGCCGCGGCCGCCCCGGCGCCATAATGCAGCGCGATGTGGTGGGTTTTGCCGACGCCTTCGATCCAGTCGAAGCCGCCCTCTTCGGCCCAGAGATCGATCTTCAACCCTTTCGCATCCCAGCGTAATGCCTTCGGAAACTGCTCGCGGAATTCCGCGACCGCCGCATGCAGGCTGCCGCCATTCTCCAATTGCAGCCCGACCCAGCCCGCCGCCCGGCCGGCTGATTCCCGTGTCCCGGTTCCACGCACGTCCGCCACCACGCTCTCCGTTTTCTGCACGCGTGCCGCGGGCACCGGCGCTGCGCCGGCTTCGGTGAGCGCCGCGTTCACGGCCGACGTCGACCGGATATTTAATGCGAACGATCTGATCGGGACCTTGCTCGCCATCGATCCGCCGACCTCGTCGGCCGGACGGCTGTCCGTGTTGGCCACGAAATAGTCGATGTGCACCAGCGGACTGCCGGCATAGGCATGAATCCGGGCACGGTGATAAAATCCCGCCGAGGGCTTGCCCGATTCGGCGAGGGCAGTCTCGACACACACGACGGTGTGCAGCGGCCCCGACTGCTCGACCTCGAGTTTGGCCACGGCCGAATCGAGCGCGCGCCAGACGCGGCCGTCCCGTTCGACGATCTCGGCGCCGATCGGCTCGCGCTGGACGGAGCGGCCGCCACCCAGCGTGACATTCTCAATCAGCCCGAAACGCCGATCCGAGATAAGGAACTGGATTGCGCCCGTATCCACTTCCATCCCACCGGCGATGGACCGCACCCGGACGCCCGCGGCCGGTGGGCGCGCCGCCACGCGGTTGCCGTACGCAACGGTATACGTCGTCCGGCCGCCCCGGGTCGCATCGTGCATGAAATCCAGCCCGAGCCATTTCACGCTGCCATCAGCCCACGTCGCGTTGACGCGCGCCTGCACCGGGATCGGAACGCCCGCGCCATCGAGTACGGCGACATTTTCCGCCGACAGCAGATCACCGTTGGGAATCGGAAGCCCGCAGCGGACGGGCCACACCCGACCGTCTGGAAATGCCGGCGCCTCCACGACAATGGGAGTCTTTTTTTCGTCCGCGGTTCCGCGCTGGCGGGGAGGAACCTTCACGCGCGCCGCGGCGAAAAGCCGCTCGATCGCCGGCGTGTCCACCGTCGGGGTGAGTCGCACGTAATCGAAATAAGCCGGGCCCGGCGTGACCGCATCGACGTAACACGCGTCCATCCAGAACTCGATCACGCCATCCTTCATCGGCAGCGTACCGAGATTGATCTCCTCGCCGGGGTCGCATCGCCGCCATTTCTCGCCGTCGACCGAAACGGCCACCGGCCTTCCCGGATCGCTGATCCGCGCGACATAGGGCCCGACGTGCACCTGGCTGCGGTAATGCAGCGCGCGGGCTCGATCCGGCGTGCGATCGACGCGGACCGAGTCCGACTTCAGCACCACGCCGTCGGACCAGAGAATGACATTCGGATTGTCCTCGAAATTGCTCCGCCAGTCCTCGCCCTTTTTTTCCGGGGCAGTCAACCGATCGAGATCGACGGTGACGAGCGCCCATTTGCCGTCGCCATCGCGGTCGGCCGTGCTGATCCGTTCTCGGTTGATGATGCCGAAATTGGATTCGAGGACTACATCGACGCGGTTCTTGGCGTGCGGTTGTGAAACGAGTGCGCCCGTCTGATAGGGATCAATGTGCGCCGGCACCAGCGAGAGCCCGTCCAGTTTGACCGTCCCGCGACCGCGGGCGCGAATCCGTGCGCGCACCGTCGCCGTGTTGGGTTGTGCGGGGAACACCCGTTCGAACTTTTGCCAGTTTGTCGTGGCGTAACGGTTGCCGCGGGCGAGCGACGAGGGGATGGGAATTTCGCGGCCCTGCTCGTCGTAGCACACGAGTTCCGGCAGCGCGACCATGTCGATTCCGACCTGTGCGCGCAGCTTGATCGCGAAGGCATCGCCGGGTTTCGCCGGCAGGCTCAGCCTGGACTCGACCGAATATTCGCCGCCATCCCGCGCAACGAGATGCCACGTCCCGTCCGGCTGCGGCGCAACCGAGACGCCGTTCCTGGTGGGCGGCAGCCAGACGCCCGCGTTTTCGTTGGCGGCGAATGCTGGACTCCACGGCGCGAGCACGATCAACGCTACGATCGCATTTTGGGAAAATGTACGAGTCATAAGATGGAATGTTGACTGGCGTGGCGCGGAAAACCCGCCGTATGCGATTTTGTTAACCGAGCAATCCGGTGAGGCGCCAGGCCGGCGGCTGCCGTACGGCGGAGAAAGAATTCGCGCCGGGTGAGTTGCGGTCGGTTCATGGCAGCATTCCTCCCCTAGGGTCGTTCGCCGTCGCCGAGCAACGGCGGATAGAGGTAACCCATCGTCTGCCGCGCGACCGACGTGCGATACTGGCGATCCTGCATCAGGCATACGCGGCGGCTCGTCGCTGGAATTGTGGTGGAATAAATTCGGATCTCGCCCGGCTGGCTGACGATCAATTCCTCCCGCCAGTCGCCGAGGCAATCCGCGATGGCCACGACGCTGCCTTCAACCCGGCCAAACACCTCTCCGACATAACCGGGCCAAAGCTCATTCACCACGACCTTCGCGGGAGTCTTCTGCTTCTTCATGTTCTGAATCAGGTCAGCGACCGTCTGCTGCTGGGGCGGCGGTATATTGAGTGCCGCCACCTGGGTCTCGGTCGGCGGTTTGAACCGGAACATCTTCTTCTGCGCCACGATTAGTTTCGTCGGGGAGTCCTCCCACCAAACCGCGGTGGCCGAGAGTCCGCCCATCGGCTGGTTGCCGATTCGGTTGCCGCGCGCGTCGTAGACCCAGAATTGCGTGCCGCTGGCCTCGCCGCCGTAAAACTCCACGCCCGGACGCGTCGGGTCGATGTCGGCGACAAGGGCCGAGGTGTGAATGTGAATCGTCGGTCCGGCGTAACCCCAGATGGTTTCACCGGATCGCGCATCGACCAGGGCGATCCCGTCGCGTGGCTGCCGTCCCTCGATCCCATAATAAACCTGGAGGCCCGCCCGCGAGGGATCCATGTGGCCGACGTAACAGGCATCCGGATGTCCGCGACCCGTGCTCCAGAGCGGACGGCCGTCGTCATCGAGCGCAGCGGAGCCGATAATCACTTCATCCCGGCCGTCGCCATCGACATCGGCGACCTGCATGCCATGCGTGCCTTGTCCGGCCCACTTGGCATATTCATCCTTCGTGTCGACGCTCCAGACCAGTTTCAACGCGGGATCAAACGCGCGAATTTTGATCAAGCTGTACGTTCCGCGCTCCACAATCACGTGCGGGCGTTTGCCGTCGAGGTAGGCGACGCCGAGGAGGTTTCGGGAAATGAAGTTGTAGTCGTGCAGTTCGCCGTCGCGGCCGCGATCCTTGATCCCGCTGCGATCGGGCCAGGGCACGCGCGCGAGTTCACGACCGGTCGCGCCGTCGAGCTTCACCAGAAATTCCGGCCCACCAATCACCATGCCGCGTTCGTGCCGCACCATCTCCGCCGGATCGACCGGTCCCGCCTTGCAGTAAACCTCGGCCCTTCCGTCTCCATCGACATCATACACCACGATCGGCGAATACCAGATTCCGGTCTCGATCCCCGGCCCCATGTCATACCGCCACATGAACGTGCCGTCGTGCCGATAAGCGTCGAGCTTGTAGGGCTCCGGGCTCGGCTTCCAATAACCCGGCGGTCCCATCGCGTAAGGGTCGACGTTGAAATCCGGATGCTTGACCAGGTAATCGTATTTTCCGTCGCCATCGAGATCAGCCACGGCAACCTTTTGCGCCTTGTAGTCACCCTGGAGCTTGATGCGTACAAACCCGCCGACGTCGGCGCGTTCCCCCACCGTGATTGGAGCCGCGGATGACATTCGCGGATTCTCGCCCACCCGCGTGACCCAGTAACCGGCATTCGCACGGGATCCCACGGCGCGGCGATCAACGAAGTTGGTCGCCGCCGTGATCGGCGTGGGATTCAGTTTCCGCGGTGTGCTCCCGGCGTCGTCGCGGCCATAGATGTCGAAACCGGTGTCCCTGGGATCGTCGGCGAGCAGCCGCCATCCGATGTATACGTTTCCGTCCTTCATCGGAAACGCCACGACGCCCCGATCCGGTCGCTCGGCCGCGGAAGCGGCCACTGCGAGCATTGCCGCCGACGTGATGATTAGGCCGCGGAAAGTGGCCGGCGGATCAAATGAGATCATGGAAGCGTCAGGAGTTCAGCGCAGGATGTTCGGACGCGCGACGAGTTTATTTAGATCCGCAGGTCAGACGGGCCCGGTGCGCAGATCGCGCGAATTCGCGGTAAGGCTGCAGACGGAAGGTTCATGGGGCGCTGGAGGAGCACTTCCGGCAGGCAACGAAACACGGACACGGTACGGAGGGAATACTAATCCGATGGCCGACCCGGCGCGACGGCTGCCGCCAGCGCGTGTAACGCCAGCCTCGTCGCTTCCGTCTGCAGGCGGTGGAACCTCCAGATCGCACCTCGATGCTCGAGGCACCGGCGTTACCGCTGGATTCGTTTTGTCGGCTGCCGCGGCGGAAATTCCTGGCGCTCGCGTCCGGCTGCCTGCTTTGCGGTGCCGCCGGCGTCCCGACTGTTCGCGCCGGCACCGATCGGCCGATCGATGTCGGCACGCTCCATGATTATCCGCGCGATGAGATCTCGGAGAAATACATCGAGTACGACATCTTCGTGATTCGAAACCAGCGGCGGTTGTTTGCGGCGACCGCGATTTGCCCGCACAAGGCGAACGCCCTCCTGCTGTCGCCCAAGGATCCGCGGCTCATCATTTGCTCGGGCCACGAATCACGATTCAACCCGGAAGGAATCCCGGTTGGCGGCCAGGCCCGCCGCGCCCTCGTGCGCCATGCGATTTCGGTGAACGAAAGAAGTCGGGTGATCGTGGATACGTCGCGAAAATTCCTGCAACCCGAGTGGGACGACAAGGCGAGCTATGTCGTCATCGGCTGAGGATCGGGGCATCCCAATAGACGACAGCGCTGCAGTTCCCCCCTGCAACCCGCGCACGAGATACCGAGCACCCAGAGCGGCGCAGTCGCAACCAAATACAAACCTCGGACGAGTCACGAGGCCCCAGGGCGGCAGCGCCGCAACCAAACATAAACCTCGGATGAGACACGGAGCACACAGAGGCCAATCCGGAGGACACGGAGCAAGGCATTTCTCTGTGACCTCTTGTTCGCGCTCTGTCTGACTATTCGAGTGTATCGACCAACATGTTTGTCTTAACAGGAGATGAAAGCGAACATCCAACCCTTTGCACAGGAGGTCGCAGAGGCAGCAGAGAGAAAACCAACGAGCCCAAATCCAGATCCCTTCCGATCTCTGCTACCTCTGCTTCCTCCTGTAAAATTCTTCCGTTTGGTTTGGAACTGTTCGCCGCAGGCGAACCTCTTGTTCCGAGCGCAGTCTCGGGAAAAGGCTGTTCCTTGCGGTTAAATCCATCTCCATTCGGTTGCGGCTGGCGCCGCGCTGGAACCTCTGGGGTCAAGACCCAAATCCTCCGAATACTTCACTTGTGATTCTTGTGCTCGTCGCTGGCCGGGGTGCCTTTGGCCGCGGCCGTTGATTTCGGCGGGTTGATCATGATGTGCGCGCGATGCGTGCCCGGATTCATGATCCACGGCGCGCCGTCGGCGATCGGCACCAGCGGGATGCCCGTTGATTCCACCGTGGCATACGGAATGTAGATCACATAGCGGGTGTACAGGTCCGCCACCTCGCCGGTCGCCGCGTCGACCTTCCCCGTCGTGACGTTCAGGATACCCTTGTCCGGCAGCTTCAGCTTGCCCGACTTCACCTCCTCCTCGCGGATTTTGAATATCTCGTCGGCTTTCTTGCCTCCGGCGGCGAGCGCGCGGCCCCGGGCCATGAACGGCTCCAGATCCTTGTGATAACAGGCGACACTGAATCCCTTTTGCCTGGGATCGTCCGCCAGGCAAACGAGGCTGTTGGTGCCTTTGCGCAGCTCGACCACCCGGCCGGCGGCGTCATAGCCGAGGATGGCAACCGCGTCGCGGTCGGCTTTGGGCGCGGCGAGGACGGCGGTTTTTATCTGCCAGTCGGCGGGCGGGATGTCGGCGGCGCAGGCGGTGGATGCGAGGCAGAAAACAGCAAGACGAAGCTTCATGTGGGGCATGGGGTTGAGCGCGGAACAATGACAACGATTTTGCCGGCTGCAAGCCGGCGCCGACATCCGGCGGAAACGCGGGCGGGCGGTGGCCATGCCGAATCACCTTCACCGAATCAGATCCGATCTGCGGCTGCCCCTCGGCAGGCTCGGGGCCCTAAGCCGGTTCGACAGGCTCACGGCCAACTACTGCATCGACAGCGAGGCCTCGAGCCGATTCGACGAGCTCACGGCCATCTGTGATTTCGACTGAAAGGCCTCGAGCTTGTCGAGAGGCTTGTCGAACGGGGAAGCCGCAGCCACTTCCGGCAGCCGGTCCGACGTTCGCGAACCACCATCGGAGGCACGACTCGGCCGGCGGTTGAACTTTTCGCGGTCCATTCGCCGCCCGTGCGTGTCAGTTGGATTGCGGGGTGGCCCGCGTTAGCCTTACTTCACCACTATGAAAAAGTTACTCGGCTTCGCGCTGGTGTTCCTGCTGTTGATCGCGATCGGGCTGTACCTCACGATGCAATATTTCCTCGGCTCGATCGTGAAGACCGGGGTGAACAAATTCGGCCCTCAGATCACGCAGACGAAAGTCGAACTCCAGGGCGCGAACGTTTCGCCGCTTTCCGGTGAAGGCTCGCTGCACGGGTTGAGCGTGGGCAACCCGGCGGGTTGGAGCGCGGCCGATGCGTTCCGGCTCGGCAAGGTGCACATCAGCATGGAGCCGTTCTCCGTGTTCAAGGATCACATCGTCATCAACGAGCTGGTGATCGAACAGCCGGAGTTTTTGTACGAGACCAAACTCGTCGCCAGCAACATCGGCGATCTGCTGAAGAACATCGAGCAGACCCTCGGCAAGAAGGATGCGGAGCCCAAGACGAAGGAAGGCAAGCCGATCAAGATGGAGATCAAGAAACTGGTGCTGAAGGAGGGGAAAGTCACCGTCGGCATCGGGACGACGGCAATGGCCCTGCCGATGCCGCAAATCGACATGGCGAACATCGGCACCGCGGAAGGTGGCATCACGCCGCCGCAGGTCGCCGTCGCCATCATGCGCAACGTCACGACAACCGTGGTCAACGCGGCCGCGGGCGCGCTGGCGCAGGGAAATGTCTCCGGCGCGGCGACGATGGAAGCGGCGAAGCAGGTTGGCCAGGCGATCAAGGGGATTTTCGGCGGAGCGAAAAAACCAGCCGAGCCGCCTCCGCCGGAGAAGAAGTGATCCGGCGCAGGTTCGCGCCGCGGGAGTCTCCCCCCGCCGAAGCAGCAGCAAGCGCGGCCACCAGCGCTGGGAGCGCGGGCGTCCTCGCCCGCAATCTGTGGCGTGGCACCGGCATCCCTGGTCGCCTTCGGCGCCGCCAGAGGCGGGTAAACCCTGGCCGCCTACGGCGCCGCCGAAGGCGGGCAAGCTTGCCCGTGATGGCAATCCTCCAACACGGCCGGGACGGCCGTGCCACACCAGCAACCGCTCATCCGATGTGCCACGGACCGTCTCTCCCGCGTGGACGTGGCTGCGGCTTCCCCGTTCGACAAGCCTCTCGGCAGGCTCGAGGCCTTTCAGTCGAAATCACAGTTGGCCGTGAGCTCGTCGAATCGGCTCAGGGCCCCGAGCCTGTCGAGGGGCAGCCGCAGACGGGATCGAAAGTTCGCTCGAAAGTCCCTGCGGCTGGAAGCCGCAGCCACTTTTCCGAGCCACATATCCTGTGCCGATTCATCGCATTCACCGCTGTGGCTCGCGCGAATATCGACTCACTTGACGCCGGCACCACGCGCTCATCCGCTGCTCCGCCATGAAAGTCACCTACTATCTCGAGATTCTGTCTTCCTGGTGCGTATGGGGGGAACCAATGTGGGCGGAGCTGAAACGACGCTACGAAGGTCGCGCCGAGTTCGAGTGGAAAATCGCGCTGATGAACCCGCAGGACTTTCCGGCCTCGCGCGAGCAATGCGACTGGTTTTATCGCCGCAGCGGCGGCACGTGCATGCGGTCCCCCGTGAAACTGCACTCCGGCTGGTTCGAAGTCTCGCGCAAAGGCGATTACCGCGCGCCCAATCTGGTCGCGGAAGCGGCGCGCGATTTTGGTTTCAACGGCGACGAGATCCGGCTCGCACTCGCGAATGCCGCGATGCGCGATGGCAAGACGATCGGTAATATGGATACAGCAATCGCCGTCGCCGTCGCGGCCGGAGGCAAGAAGCTGAACGCCGGCAAGCTGCGGTCCGCCTCCGAATCTCAATCGGTGCGCGAGCGGGTCGAGGCGAGCACGAAGGAATTTTTCGCCCATCAAATCAACCAGCGGCCCGCCTTTATCCTGACCGACCGAATCGGCGACAAGGCGGTGTTTTCCGGACTGGTCCACTTCGAGCCGCTCGCCGCCACGATTGATGCGATGCTGGCCGACGCGACCGCCTACGCCGCGCACGAAGCGCACCACGGCAAACCGCCAACAAAGTAGCGGTATTTGCGACGCCAGTCAGTAGGAGCCGACTGGCCGCGCCATCTGCCGCAGTGTATTCGAGCGAACTTTCGCCTTCATCTGCGGCTGGAAGCCGCAGCCACTCGAGCCCTGCGGGCGAGACGCCCGCGCTCCCAGGCGAGCCGACGAATAGTGGATTCTCTTCGACGCAGGATGACGGCTCGGCAGATCGGATGGGGTCGCGAGGATTGCGCCTCGCGACCCTTCCACACCACCGGACGTGCGGTTTTCCGCATCCGGCGGTTGGAGACAGGCGACGGTCACTTGCATGCCGTCGTTGGTGTCCATGGCAGGATGAATCCATAGC
>JAUSID010000247.1 GCA_030648295.1 Opitutaceae bacterium
AGAAGCTCGCCGCGATCAAGCTGGCAAATTGAGCACCTGGTCATCCGACCATCTGTCCTCTGCCCCTCCGCCCCTCCGCGCCTCCGCGCCTCTGCGCCTCTGCCCTCACCGCGGTAGCGCGAACGCCACGTACGCATCGTCGGACTTCGTGCCGAGTTTTCCGCCCCCGCACGCGATCACGACATACTGCCGGCCGCCCGCCATGTACGTCGCGGGTGTAGCGTAACCCGCCGCCGGTAATTTCGCCTCCCAGAGCACGCGCCCGGTCGCTCGATCGAACGCGCGAATCATCTCGTCGAGCGTCGCCGCAATAAACACGACTCCGCCCGCCGTCACCACTGGCCCGCCATAACTATCCGTGCCCGTCGGCGGCACGCCTTTGGCCTTGAGTTCCGGATACTCGCCCAGCGGCACCTTCCAGCGATATTCGCCCGTGTTGAGATCGATGGCGTTGAGCGTGCCCCACGGCGGCTTCACGTTGGGATAGCCGTCGTCGTCGAGCCAGCGCCCGCCTCCGGCACGAGCAAACGGCACCTCGTAATAGCTGCGCTCCCCGGCGCCCGCTTCGGGGCCGCCGCGAACCGGCCCGAGTCCGCGCGTCGTCGACCGCTTGTTGAGATCGAGGAGGAAGTCGGCGAGTTCATCGCGGATATTCTGCGGCAGAAAATTGAACGACGGCATCCCGCCGCGGCCTTCGTTGATCCGCGCCAGCACTTCCGGGCGCGACAGCCGTTTCCCCAGGTCGGCGAGCGCCGGAATGCTTTGCAGCGGATTGCCCGCGCGATCCAGCCCGTGGCAGCCGGCACAGAAAAGCGCGTAGTTGTTGCGGCCGAGTTCGTGGGTCGAGCCGCGCGCCTGCGTTTCGACCATCGGGATGATCCACGCCATGTCGCTCGCGTTCACGTAAAGAATGCCATCGGGATCCGTCGCCGCGCCACCCCACTCCGCCCCGCCATCGAGTCCTGGAATTATCAGCGTGCCTTCGCGGCTCGGCGGCTGATAAGGCACATGCGGCTTCAGCCGCGCGAACCGCTCCAGCGCTGCGCGATGCGCCGCCGGTGTCCGCATCGTCAGATCGTCGTAAGTGACACGCTGCCGGCTGAACGGCGCGGGTTTCACCGGAAATGGCTGCGTCGGCCACGTCGCCTCGCCGGGCAAATCCGATGAGGGAACGGCGCGCTCCTCCACCGGGAAGAGCGGCTCGCCCGTTTCGCGGTGAAACACAAAAACGTGGCCGGACTTCGTCACCTGCGCCACGGCGGGAATCTCGCGGCCATCGCGCCGAATCATGACGAGGTTCGGTGGCGCCGGCAGGTCGCGGTCCCAGATGTCGTGATGCGTGATCTGGAAATGCCACACGCGCTCGCCCGTTCGCGCCTTCAGGCAGATGAGCGAATTGCCGAAGAGATTCTGGCCGTGGCGGTTTCCGCCCCAGTAATCGTAGGTCGGCGAGCCCGTGGGCACGTAGAGCAGCCCGCGCTCTCCGTCGAGCGCCATGCCCGCCCAGCAATTCGCGCCGCCGGCAAATCTCCACGCCTCCGCCGGCCACGTCTCGTAACCGAACTCCCCCGGCTGCGGAATGGTCCGGAACGTCCACGCGATTTTTCCCGTGCGAACATCGTACGCGCGGATGTGTCCCGGCGCCGACGGGCCCGGTCCCTCGTTCGTCCGAATTGACAGGAAGTACAGGTGCTCGAAAATCACGCCCGGCGTCGTCGACGAGTGCAGCGCCATCTTGCTGACATCGCGGCCGAGCCCCTCGTTGAAGTCGACACGGCCGCCCGCGCCAAATCCCGGCACCGGCCGGCCCGTCGCCGCGTCCAGCGCGAACAGGAAATGTCCGGCGGTGAATAGAATCCGCCGGTCGTCGCCAGTTGTCCAATACGTCACACCCCGGTTGCGGTTCGTCGTGATTTCTGCGCGCGGCCGCTTCTCGCCGCGCGACTCCGCGTCCGCGACGGGGCTGAAGCGCCAGCGTTCGCGGCCGGTCGCGGCATCGAGCGCAATGGCGACCGCCGACGGCAGCGTGCCGTAAAACACGCCGTCGATGACCAGGGGGTTGCACTGCATTTCCGTGCGCGACTCGGGTTTCGTCTCGCCTCCACGGAAGGTCCACGCTGGCTCGAGCTTGGCCACATTGTCGCGATTGATCTGGCTCAGCGTCGAGTAATGGCTCCTCGCCTCACCGCCCAGATAAGCCGGCCAGTCCGGGCCCGATTCGGCGCGGGTCATCCCGGCCATAGCCATGGTCAGCGCAACGACGATGCGGAGATGGCAATGGCGGTGGCAATCCATGTTCGGCTCGGGTGGGGTGCGAGGAGCGCGGGTGTCATCTCGCAGGCATTCCGCGCGAGGCGCAACCGCAGAGAACCGCGAATGGCGGTGAACTTTCATGAACGTCAGGTTATTTTTCTGGTTTCGTCACATGCCGCCGGCACTTTTTTATGATCTGACTACGATACCTTCACCGTCCGCCGGCCGATGCCGGAATCAAATCGTCACCATGAGCTCCACCCGCACCTCCCGCTACGCGCTGGGATACCTCGCGCTCGTCGCTGCCACCCTCGCTCACGCGGCCAGCGCTCCCCCGGCCATCACGCCCGCAACGACCGATGTGGTCGAGCTCAGCCCTTTTCAGGTCAGCGCCGATGCCGACACGGGTTACCAGGCCACCAACACGCTCGATGGCAGCCGGCTCAACACGCCGCTGCGTGATACCCCGGGCGCGATCAGTGTTTTCACCAAGGATCTCCTCGACGATCTCGGCGTCACCGACATCACCGAATTGATCCGCTACGACGTGAATTCGGAGGAGAGCCACCAGGACGCGGAATTCAGCGGCGTCGGCAACCAGGCAGGCAACATCGGTGAAGGCGCCGGCTCGACCGGCAATGCCTCGGCGTGGCGCACCCGCGGGCTCGTGGGTTCGGTGTCGCTCGATGGATTCCGAGCCGTCGGCCGCAACGACACCTATAATGTCGAGAGCGCCGGCTCCACGCGCGGGCCCAATGCGATTCTCTTTGGGACCGGCGCCGCTGGCGGCGTGCTGAATCTGAGGACGAAGACCGCCAACACCTACCGTAATGCGAACCAGGTGGAATTGAAGGTGGGCGAAAACTCGACGCGGCGGGCCACCGTCGATTTCAATCGCGTGCTGCTCAAGGACCGGCTCGCGCTCCGGTTGATGGGCGTGGCGGAGGAGAAAGGCAGCCCCCAGCCGCACAAGTTCACGGAAAAAACCGGGCACACGATCGCGGCGCAGTATCGGTTTGGAAAATACACGAACCTCAACGTCTCCTACGAGGACACCCGGACCAAGGGCGTATCGGGCCGCAACTGGCCCCAGCTGGATAGCATCACGCTGTTTCTGCAGGAGCTGAACGCCGGCCGCGTGGTGTGGGATCCCACGCAGGAACGCTACGAGACGCCGGCCGGCGCGGTCGTCGGTGCCTCCGTGGGCGTGGCCAACCTCAGCCCGCGCAGCGTGCTCGTGTACGGTCCGGATCTGGGCCCGCCCACGTTGTGGGAAGGTGCGACGGCCAGCGCGAATCGCGTCACGCTTTCGACCGCCACGAGTATTTTCACCGGCGCAAAACCGGTGGTGCCCGAGTCGCTCGTGCCCTCGGGCCTGGTCACGTCCACGGGCGGGGCGGAATACGGCGAAGTCGAATTCACGAACCTCACCGCGTCTTTCAATCACCGCTGGTTCGAGAATTTCTACATGGAGCTGGCGTACAACCAGTCTGATCGCAGCAGCGATGCCATCATCGCCCAGAACCCGGACCTGCGCGCCGACCTCAATTACCGGCTGCCGGGCGGCGCGTTGAATCCCTACTTCTTTGGCAACGGTTACTATTTCAGCCAGGGCTCGTACCTCCGGAACATCCGCGGCAATGACAACGAGACCTTTCGCGCGTCGTTTTCCTACGATCTCGATTTGGGCAAACGCTGGGGCCGGCATCGGTTCGCGGTGATGGGCGAACGGCACATCAACAACGAGCTGTTCAATCGCGTCCGCGAAGTCTGGGCCGGCGCGCCCTATGGCGGGCTGCCCGAGGCCGCGGCCAATCAGGTGTCTCATCGCCGCTACTTCCGCGTCGACGGCCCGCTCGCCAGCTACACGCCGGGCTGGAACGCCCAGGACGTGTTCGCCTCCGTCACCTCCCCTTCCGCCGTGGTAAACGGCCGCAGCGTAACCACCACGTGGGTGCCGCCGAATTTCCGTGGTTTTGACGACGAGGTGACGACCGACTCGCAGCTGTTCGTGCTGCAAAGTTACCTGCTCGACCGGAAACTCGTGACGACGCTCGGGATGCGTTACGATCAAGTGGAGACATTCGGACCGGGCAGCGTGCGCGATCCGGTCACGCGCACGTGGCGCCGGGCCACGCCCGGCGATCCGGGACCGTTTTCGGGCGTGGGCACCAGCAACACGTGGTTCGAATCCTCCGATTTGGACGCCATCCGCCGTTCGCTCGGCGCCGTCTACCATCTGAACAACAACTTCTCGCTCACGGCGAATTTTTCCAACGGTATCCAGATTCCGGAGCGTAATCGCACCGTCCTGCCCGTCGAACGTGTCGCCGATCCCTACGAGGGCGACGGCCGGGATTTCGGCGTAAATTTCAGCTTTCTCGACAACCGGATCGCCGGCGGAGTGAAGTATTACGAGTCGAAGAGCCTGCGCGAAGGCGGCCAGGAAATCGTCCAGCCGGTGTTCGTGAATCCGAACAACGACATCATGTCGTCGTTCGACTACTACTACCGCCAGGCCGGCCTGGTTAACCTCGGGGCCGGCGCGCCCATCAGCTCGGTCGACCAGTTGCGGACGGACTACTGGTCGGGCGCAGACGCTTACCTGTTCGATCAGGTCAGCACCGGCTGGGAATTCGAGACGGTCGCGAATCCGACGCGCAACTGGACGATTCGCCTCAATTATTCGTACACGGATCGGACACGGACCAACGTCTTGCTCGAAGGCGAGCCGTGGTGGGCGGAGCGGGTGGCGCTCTGGCGGAGCCTCGATACGCTCTATACGCAGCGGACGAGCCGGCCGTCGATTTTTAACCAGCCGCTGTTCAATCGGAACGACGCGTTCGAGACCACCTCGGTGGCCGAGCGGCTCGCCGACTCGGACCGTGAGCTGGCGCAGACGCGGCTCGAAGAGGAGCAGGGCTACGGGAATCGAAAGCACAAGGCGAACGTGTGGACCCGCTACTCGTTCGACAGCGGCCGGCTAAAGGGCCTGGCGCTGGCCGGGGGCTGGCGATATCAGAGCAAGAACATTGCCGGCATCAATCTCGCGACCCGCGAAGTCCTCCATGGCAATCCGCGTTCCCTGTTCGATGCCATGATTCAATACAAAGCCAGGGGAGTCTTCGGGCTGCTCGCGGACCGGACGACCACGACCTATCAGTTCAACGTGTTCAACCTGCTCGATGATCGCACATTCTTCATCACGAAGAAGCAGGTGGATACGGCAACCGGCACACAGTACACATGATGCGCGGCTTCCGCGAGGAGCCGCGTAACATGACCTTCACGTTGCGCGTGAATTTCTGAGCCCTTGGGAGCGTGGGCGTCCCGCCCGCAATTTTCGGATGCGGGCCGGAGGTCCGCGCTCCCAGGACGGAGGAACCTACTTCTCCACCGCCCAGTCGATTGCATTCACCAGCAACCGGCGGAACTGCGGATCCTTGAAATCGTCGGGGTGACCGAGCGAGGTGTAGAAAATCCGCGCCTGCTTCGGCCCGTGGCGATTGGTCCATGCCACCGGTTCGGCAGGCTTGTCCGGCAGCGTTCCGATGAGCAGCGGAACCGTCCCCGGCTTCAACGGGCTGACCTTGTACAGTGAACCATTGCCCACCATCTTTGCCGCGGAAATCCCTTTCAGAATGGGATGCTTCTCCGCCCCGGGCGCCGGCGTAATCGCCGTTTTCGGCCCCGCGCCATGATGATTCGTGTAGCCGCCGCCAAACACCTCCGGGTCGAACCCCTGCCAGACGCCAAATTTCGCTTCCGGCTTCTTGTCGCGTTCGCGCAAGGCAAACGCATGCGAGGCCGTGCGGATGCCGAGCAGGGGCTTGCCGGCGGCAACATGCGCCCGGACCGCGTCCAACTGCTCCTTCAGCGGCGTCCGCCGGCGCACGCTGACGAAGAGCAGATCCGCTTCACGCAGGGCGGCGATGAGCCCGGGAAAATCGTTTTTCTCCGCCTTGTCCGCGTGGATGATCGTCACGCGATATCCGCGCGGCTTCAGATCTTTTTCGACGAACTCAGGCAGTGTCGTCCACGTGTCGTATTCATCCTCGCCGATCATGAAGACGAGGTGGGCCGGCCTGCTCGCGGCGAAGCCGGATGACAACCCGATGCCAGCCAGCACAGAGACCAGGAGAAGAAAACGTTTCAGCATAGGATCACGGATTTGAGTTGGGCCAAAGAGTCGGCGGAACCAGGCAGCCACGTTCAACTGCCGGTTATTGGGCGTCCACGCAAGTACGCGGTGCCGGTCGCCAAATTGCTTGACCGGTTGCAGGGCCGTCGCTCTTCAACGGGCCGCCACCGTCAATCGACTGCACGTGCCTCCGGCCGGCGAGCGGCAGCCCAACCGTGGCTGGCGTTCGCTTGCTCACCCCTGGGAGCGCGGGCGTCCCGCCCGCCCAATCGTGCCGATCGCCCGTTCCATTGTGCCAGCTCTTGCGGGCCAGAGGCCCGCGCTCCCGGGAAATCCAAAATCGAGAATCCAAAATCCAAAATTCTCAGAGTCTTCCGTTGATCCCGAAGAACAGCTGCGGCACCAGCATCGTATACAGCTGCGGGCGACCGCCGGTGAACTCACGCTCGCGGTCTGGCTCGGAGAACAAATTGACGACGTCGAAATAAGCATCGAAGCGGCGCGAGAGCCGATACGATGTTTTCACGCCCACGGTGGTGCGGGCGCGCGCATAGACCAGCCTCGACTCGTTCGCATTGAAGGTAAGGAGGTATCGGGCGCGATGATTCAACTGCACCCGCACGGTGACCTTGTTCCGGATGTACGAGATGCCGGCGTTCGCGTTGAGCGGATTGAAGCCCGCGATCTTCGGGGTGGGCGCCAGCGCGATGGCGGTGCCGCTGCCGTAATTTCCCTCCGCTTCCATCTTGGTGAAGTTGGCGAAGGCGCCGAACCCGCTCCAGAATCCGGGCAGGAAAGTGAACTGCTGGTTGTAGTTCAGTTCGAGCCCTTTCACCTTGGCGAACCCGCCGTTGGCCTGGCTCGTCAGCGTGTACCCCGCAAACTCGCCGTCGAATCCGTTGTCCTGGCCGGTGGGAATAATCTGACCGCCCGCCGTGTAGATGAACCGCTTGATTTCCTTCAGGAACACGCCGGCCGAGACCACGCCCGCCGGCTCAAAATAATATTCGGCGGAGAAATCGAAATTGTCCGCCACCTGCGATTGCAACGCGGGGTTGCTGGTGTTCACCGTCCGGTTTTCGAAGTTCACGGTCGTGGTCGGAATCAGCTGGCCAATGCCGGGCCGGCCGATGTTCGCCGCGTAGCCCAGCCGGGTCACCAGGTTCGGAATCGGGGAGAACTTGAAATGAATGCCGGGCAGCACGTCGCGGCTTTCGCCTTCGCGCGTCTGGCGGCCGCCAAATTCCGCCGTGACGCGCCGGCGGATCTCCGCGTCGGTGAGCGGACCCATGAACGCGGCGCGCAGGGCGCGTTCCTCCGGCGTCAACGCCTGCATCGCGCCTTCCGCCTCGACCTTGGTCGTTTCCACCCGGACGCCACCGAGAACCGAGAGTTTGCCGAGCGCCATGTTGCCCATGATGTAGTACCCGGTGATGTTTTCCTTGAACGACGTGTTGCCCTGCAACTCCGCCTGCAGGTTTGCCGCCAGGTTCTGACGAAGGTATTCAGGGTTCTGCTGCAGCGCGGTCCAGAAGCTCGGTCCTTCGCCGACCACGTTGGGAAAAGGAAGCCGCGGATAACGCGCAAGATCGCCGGGCAATGGGCGCGCGGTCATGAATTGAGCGAGGTTGTCATCGTTACGACCCGTCGCGGGATTCAACCCCATCACGCCGTCCGGCCCCACGTAGGTGCCGCTGAACGGCGTGTTCACGTTTCTCCGCGTTTGCTCGCGCAGCCGCACGCCCGTCTTGATGTACGTCGGGACGGGCGTTTCGAAATCCTTCTTCACGTTCAGAGACGCGCCGCGATAGTCGTCCCACCCCGCGCGTCGGTTGATGTTGTACGAGTTTTCGGTATACGAGGAAATCTGCGTCCAGTCCGGGCCGGCCGTCTGGGTGATCGTCGGCAGGTAGCCATTTTCGGATCGATCGATACGCCAGCCCATGCCGCGCGCGATAAAGGCGGGTTCTGAGGTGCCGGCGTAGTTCGCCTTGGAGTTCGACTGGAACGCATCGTACGTGATGTCGAGGTGCTCATAACGGTGCACGCCGCCGAGGCTGAGGTTCTGGGTTCGGCCGTCCTTGTAGAGGTTGGTCGAGTTGAGAGTCACCACACTGTTGTTGACCGGGCGGACTTCAGTGACGGTATCGGTGAAACCGGGAATGATGCCGTTGTTGCCGGTCAGATTCCCGGCGGCGTCACGCGTCGCGATTCCCTGGTTCGTCGTGAAGTCCGCCTCGGTATCGCTCTCGTGCTCGACGTGCTTGTTGTAGGATGCGTTGACATAGAACCGCGTGGTCCCGCTCCATTTGTAGTCGAGCTTTAAGCCGACGCCTGATCGCTTCCGCAGATTGCGGAAATCGACGAAGCCGAAGGTGTGGGTGTACGCCGGGCCGGTTACGCCCGCCGGCAAACTCTGGTGCGTCTGTCTCGTCTGCTCCTGCAGTGAATAGTGGGGTCGATACGCGGCATTCATGGAAACGCCCAACCTGCCGCCGAATACTTCAGAGTAGGACACGGAGAAGTTCGGGCGGATGCGATCGCGGTCGTCCGTCGCCCGCCAGATCGTGCCAATCGATCCACGGATGCGCCGCTCGGGCGTGCTGTCGAAGGCGCTCTTCGAAATCATGTTCACGTTTCCGCCAATCGAATCGCCGTCCATGTCCGGCGTTGGCAGCTTCACGACTTCAATCCGCTCGATCGTGTCCGAACCGATCGTTTGAAATTGAAACTCGCGCGTCACGCCAGCCGATGCGGCATCGGCCACGCGATTGCCGTCCATGGTGATGCTGCTGAGATTCTGGTGCAGGCCGCGGACGCGGATATAGCGGATGTCGCCGCCCGCGGATTCGCCTTCGATCCCCGGCAACCGCGCCACGAGTTCGGCCGGATTGCCCGCGAGTCCGCCGAACGCATCGGCGGACACGATGCTCTTCACGCCATCGGACAATCGCTGCAGCGTGATCGCCTGTGCGTTGCCCTCGCGATCGCCGGAGACAACAAATTTGCTCAGGCGATAAATGTCCGCGGTCAGCCCCACGTCCTGCTGGTTGCGGCCGCCGGCCGTTACTGTGGCGGGAACTTCGACGGTCGTCAGTCCCGTATACGAGACCGACAACACGACGTTTCCGGGAGCGACATCGGGCAAACGGTAAACGCCCTGATTGTCGGTGAACACCTCGCGACTCGTCCCCTGCAGCACGACGCGGGCGCCTTCGAGATTCTGGCGCGTCGCGGCATTGCTGACCGTGCCGGTGAGTTCGAGCGCGAAGACGGGCGTGGACAGCGCCGCAACGAAAATAAATATCCGAAACAGGGTGCGCGCTCGGCGAGCGAGAGCGCAGCGGGTGCAAAATGAAACGCGGGACATGGGAGGGTTGGTTGGGTTCGAGCCGCGGTCGCGCCGCCCGGATGCTCTGTCGGCAGAGCGGCCAGGTGTTTCGATCGCGGGATCGAAGGGGTCAGGGGTTCACGCACGTCGTCAGCAACGTAACGCGCGAGCAAAATCGGGCGGACACCGCATCCGTGTCAAATCGAACAATCGAAAGACTGGTCGTTACGATCATACCTGTAGGTGGCGCGCTCGCCGCGCCACGGCTGGCTCGCTCACCGCACTGCCGCGAAAGTTCTCGTTCCGACTTTCATTTCCCGCCGCAGTTCGCAAGCCTCCGCGGCTGGATGAAACGACTGCCCGTCTGGACGCGCGACCTGCACCTTTATCTCGGCCTCGTACTCAGCCCGTTCATCCTGCTCTTCGCCATCAGCACCGTGCTGCTGAATCACCGCTGGCAGCGCACCCCCACCTTGCCCGCAGCCGCAAAGCAGACCACCTCGATCGACGTGGCCGATGGCGCGGGGACGCTCGCTCACGCGCGCCAGCTCCTCGACCAGCTGCACGTCACGGGGGAGATCGATTACGTCCGCCACAACGCAAAGGCGGAGCGGCTCCTCATTCCGGTCTCGCAGCCCGGCCTGACGACGAGGGTGGAAGTCGATCTCCGCGCCCGCACGGCCACGGTGGAGCGCGAAGCGCAGGGTCTCGGCGGCGCGCTGATTTATCTGCACCGGATGCCCGGGCCGCACAACGTGGCGATACGCGGCAACTGGATTTACCTGCGCTGGTGGAGCGTCGTGACCGACTCGGTCGTCTACGGCGTTCTGCTGCTGACCGCTTCCGGACTTTACCTCTGGGGGATCCTCAAGGCGGAACGCGGCATCGGCTGGCTCATGCTCGTCGCCGGCACGGCCACGGTGGGCGCCATGATCACGGCAATTTGCGCTTCCTGATCCCATGCCCCCATCGCGAAACCCATCGGTGAAGACGTGGAGCGAGAAACTCCACATCTACCTCGGGCTTTATTTTCTCGTGTTTCTGTGGCTGTTCGCCGCTTCCGGCCTGCTCCTGAATCACGCCTGGCGGTTCGCCGAGTTCTGGCCGCAGCGGCAGCAATCCACCCGTGAACAGCGTATCAGCATTCCGGACGCGACCACTGATTCGGCCCGCGCTGCCGATCTGATGCGGCAACTCGGACTCGCGGGTGAACTCGAGTGGACGACGGTGCGCCAGCCGCCGGAACGATTCGAGTTTCGCGTCGCCCGACCCGGACGCACCATCGACGTGAAGGCGGACCTGTCGCGTGCCACGGCAACAGTGCAGGAAATCCGCGTCAATGGCTGGGGTGTGTTTCGCACCCTGCACACCTTTACCGGCGTGCGCATCAATGCGCCGACATCGGAGCGCGACTGGATCCTGACGAAACTCTGGAGCTTCTCGATGGATGCCGTCGCGGCCGGGATGGTACTCCTCGTCATCACGAGCCTCGTCCTCGCCTATGGCCGCCGCGAAAAGTGGATCAGCAGCGCCATCGCGCTCGTCAGCGGCATCCTGCTTTGTGGCTTCTTCGTCTTCGGGCTGCGCTGGCTGTAGCGCGTGTAGCCGCCGACATGAGGCTGGGCGATCGGGCGGTCGGACGATCGCAAATCCAGCCTCGTTACCTCGGCTGCTACAGGGGCGGATTGCTTGGAATGCTCCGGAAACGAAACGCTCACGCCTTTTGCCACGCATTAATCGTGAGCCGTAGCAGCCGACGTAAGGAGGCTGGAGACCGATGAATCGAATCTTCCTCGTCGCCTCAACTGCTACGGCGAAACTCGCTCGACGCGCAACTCGTGTTCGACCCGGGCCGGCAGGTTCAACGCGACGTTGCGTTCCTGCGCGCTGATGCTGACCCGGCCACTGTGGGCGACTTTCCCGCTGCTCGAGTTGACCAGCTCGAACCGATACTCTCCCGGCTGTAGCAGCAGCAACTCCGCCGCAAACCTCCGCTCCGCCGCCCCAAAGTGATAAAGCCGGGCGGAAAACCGGTCCGGCTTCGAATCGGTCACGAGCGCGGCCAGATCCCGCGGAGCCGTGCGCCAGTGCACACCATTCAGCGGAAAATACAACGGATCGCCCGGATCTCCCGTCGTCGTGTTGTAGAGCAGCATCAGCCGGTTGAGCCCGTTTGCCATCACGCCCGCTTCCACAATCGTCGTCGGCACGCCCTGCTCCAGCATCCAGCCCGGCTGATACAGTACCGGAAAACGCATCACGCGATCCGTGTACCGCACCTCCTGCGTGTACGCCGGAAAGTTGATTCGCGTGACCGCCGCGAGGTCGCCCAGCGATCGGTCCAGCGATTGTGCCGCATCGCCGTCGGCTGCCAGTCGGAATTGAACATACGGAACGTTGCGCTCCTCCCGCAGCAGTTGATCGAGGCTGGTGTCCCCCGTGAGAAATCGGTACTTCGCCACCGCGCCGCCGAGCGTGTCGAGCCGCGCCCCGCACCACCGTCGCGATCCCGCGGGTGCGTCGGGGCGTCCGGCTTTCAGCCACTCCAGCCGCGCGGCGGCCATCGAACGCAACGGCGCCAGGAATGATTGGTCGCCCGTCATGTGCGTGGTAAGGACGAGCGTGTTCAACATGAGCGACATCGCGCTCGGAAAATCATACAGCGGCGTGGTGTAGTTCTCCGGCAACCACCACCGCTCACCCACCCCGCCCACCCGGCCGTCCGGCCAGTGGATCGCCGTCGGCAATATACCCGCCGGCTTGCCCCGCTCCTCCCGCGCCGCCGCGTCGACCCAGGTGCGCATCCACTCGGTCACCAGCTTGCCGATACGCGAATCACGGGTGCGCTGCCAGTACAGCAGTGCCGGCTGGAGCGCACGCGGGTGGTAGACCGTGTCGCACGCGCGCGCGGGCGTGAGATCGACCTTGTCGGATGTGAAGTACGTACTCTTGAACTGGAGGAATCCGCGCTCGTTGCGCCCGGTCCAAAAATTTTCCATCAGGTCGATCAGCCGCGTCACGCGCCGCGACCATTCCGGATTTTCGGGCGCAAGAAACATCATCGGGGTCAGCGCGTCCGCCAAATCCTCGGCCGTGTGCTCCACATCGCTGATCCGGTTGTGGTAGCCGCCCGCGAGATGCGGCTGGGCGAGCAGTCGCGACGAGAGATAGGACTGGGCCCAGTTCGCCCGCGGATGCTCGAATCCAAACAGCACCGGCACCCAGTGCCGCCACATCTCGCAATCATCGCCCCAGCCGCCGCCGTATTCACCGTTGGGCCGCATCCGGTGATCGATCCACCATTCGATGATGTCCGTCAGCCGCTCGAGACCCTCGCGCTGGGCAATGGCCCACGCCGGTGCGCCGGCCGGGACCACCAGCGTGCGCGCCGGTGGAATTGGCTCGCCGAGATACATCCGCGCCACCCGGTTCTCCGGAAATGCCTTCGCCGCCTGCTCGAAGTGCTGCCGCGCCCGGCTGAGATACGTCGCGCGTTTTTCGGGGAACGGATAGATGTCGCTGTATTCAAGACATGCCCACACCAGCATCCGGCCGCGGTAAAACGCCGCGATCGGCTCGAGCGGCGAAGCAGCCCCCAGGCCGAACTCGTAGGTGAGAGTTTTTCGAATCTCGCGATCGAAGAAATCGAGCCGGCTCGACGGCGAATCCCACCGCTCCACGAACGCGATCAGTCTGTCCAACCCCGGCAACACCCCACGGTCGACCTCGCACTGGAACGCCAGCTTCTTCAGGTGCGCGAGTCGGACGCTGTCGACCTCGGCATTGCCGGCCGCCTGGATGAATTCGCCGTAACGCCCCGCGTTGGCCGGTGACTCCGCAGCTCTGACCGGTGCCACTGCGATCAATGCAAGACACCGCGCAGCGAGGCGAATAAGGAATGGGGTCATGAAAAAAACGAAGGCCTCCGTCGAGTGTGGGGGCCTCACTCCCGGCCGCAACGCTGGTTCGTGGCGGCCACGGCACTTCGCCGTGACTCATGATAATCGTCACCACTTGGCGGACTGGGATTCTCCACCCATCGCCGCCGCTCAATCCGGCAACTCGTAGAGCTCGACCATCGCCTCGCCCGTGCTGCCGCCGGGACCGGACAATTGCACGGTGAATGCGCCCGCGGGCACGGTCGCCAGCAATGCCGCGTCCTTGCTGCCCGCATCGGGAAAATCAAACGCGCCCGCGGCCGCGAAGGCGGCGCGCAGCGGCGCCGCGGTGCCTTCAGCCCAGTTGTCGTTCGCGGCAAACAGCATGCTGCCGCCGCCGGCGCGACTCACAAACAGGTCCATCTTCGGATCTGCGAGCGCGCCCGTCACCCCAAAGCCTGCGAGCCGGGGTCCGAGTCCGCGGATCAACAGTCGTTTCGGCATGTTCCCGCTGATCACGAACCCGGCAATGAACACCTCGTCGCCTGTGCCGGCAAAATTTCGCGCGGAGAGGTTGACCAGCCGCGCCGCGCCCGCTGGATCCGCATCATACACCTCGACCAGCGCAACTCCGCTGCGACCGGCGGTGTCGACCACATGCACCGTGCGTGCTCCGTCGACGCTGGCCAGCACAGCGGCGTCCCGGCTCGCGGCGTCCGCCAAGTCGAACGCACCCGTGGCGGCAAACGCCGCCCGCAATCCCGCCGCCCCGCCCGCGGCCCAATCATTGTTCGACGCCGCGATCGAGTCCTGGCCGTTGACGACTGCATGCAACTCGAGCCGCGGATCGGGTAGCGCGTTGCTGACGCCAAACGCCGTCAGCGCGGGCCCGATGCCGCGCACCAGGGTGGACTTGGCGCCACCCGAGACGACGAAGCCGACGATGAGCGGCGCCGCGGCACTGCGCGAAGTGCCCCGCACCGAAAGGTTCACCAGCCGGCCGCGCACCGGCGGCGCCACGACCAGACGCGCGATCCGGCTCGTGATCGGCCCGTTCGCGTCCGTGAGGATTACTTCATAATCGCCTTCGTTCGCGACGGCCGCACTGGCAATCGCCAGGCCCGAGGTCGTCGCTCCCGCAAGCGCCAGTCCGTATCGCCGCCACTGATATCGCAGTGTCCCGGACCCGGTGGCCTGCACGCTCAGGTTTGCATTGTCGCCGGGACCCACCGTGACGCTCGCCGGATGTTCCGCGATCGCGATCGTCTCCGACACCTCGAGCGCCAGTCCCTCGGGCGGCGTGTTGATCATCGTCTGCATCCGGCTGCTCAACTGCCCGGTGAAAAACTCCGCGTCCGCCCGCGTGCCCTCGGCGTTGCCCCAGTGGATGGGAATCGCGATCCGCGCTTTTACGTCGAGGGCCGCATCGACCGCCTCCTGTACACTATTCATCGTGAACGTCTGCCCCAGCGGCAACAAAGCGACGTCGGCCGAGAACGTGCGCATCTCGGGAACCCGCTCCGTGTCACCGGCGTGATACACGCGCACCCCGCCGATGTTCACGACGTAGCCCACGAAGTTCATCGCCCGCGGGTGGTTGTTTTTGACGATGTTGTACATCGCCACGGTTTCGATCTCGATCCCGCTGAGCGTGAGCCGCTCTCCCGGTGTCACCGCGTGAATCGCCGCGCCCGCAAAGTTCTGCTGCAGCGCCGGCACGCCGGGCGGCGATGAAACGAACACGGTGCTCGGCTTGCGCAGCCGGTTGAGCACCGCGACCGACTGATGGTCACCGTGATTATGCGTAAGCAGGATTAGGTCGGCATCGGCGGGCGTTGTCGTGATGCCGGTTGGGTCAATGTAGATGACGGGACCGCCCGTGACTTCGATTTTCACCGTGGCCTGGGTCAGGGCGTGCAGGCGTGCAACAACGCGGCCGTGGACCGCGGGAACAACCAACGTCGCGAGCAGCAAGGACGCGACACGCAAAGCCGGGGTAAAGGCTTTCATGTGAGGCGCTCAACCTACGCTTTCCCGCCGCGAAAGCAAAGCGATCGCTCGCGCCTGGCTGCCGGCAAGCTCGTTGGCTCGGTGCCCGTCATCCTGCCGCGCGCGCGGTCCAAGTCTTGCGCGCCCGCCGTTCGCCAGAGCAGTTACTTCGATCCGACTCCGCCGCGCCCTGGCTCGGCCAGCGCGGCTTCGATTGCTGCGATTGCGCGTCGCTCCCGCTCGGGCCAGTCGCCGGATATCTCCACGAAACGCAGCCCGCGTGAAGTCAGCGCCTCCCGCCAGATTCTCCGCGCCCGCTCACGCGATGCGATATCAGGAAAGCAGCGCTGGGGATCGGCCGAGAAAGGCACATCCGCGTCACACAGCAGGTACAATCCATAGCTGTGCGCGCGGCGGTTCGCCTCGTCGCGCACCCAGCCCGGGCACGCGCCGGGGAACAACCAATCGTCCCAGAGCGTACACGTGATCAGCTCCGTGTCGCAAAACACGACGCGGCGCGCGACCGCGGCCGCCGTTTCCTCGTTGGCGATCTGGCCGCGAGCGATCGCGTCGAGATCGGCGGCGACGATCCGCCCTCCGCGCTCGTGCCAGAAATCCCGGACAAACTCCGGTGCCCACGGTTCGCCGAAATGCGTTGCGAGTCGTTCCGCGAGCGTCGTCTTGCCCGTCGATTCGGTGCCGAAAATGGCGATGCGTTTAACCATGAGCCGCGGTGGCGCCGCTCGTGCCGCTGGCCGCCATGCTGCGGCGCCAGGCAGTGAATCCGCCCCACGCCATCAGCCAGAAAATGAAATAGAGCGCCGCAAACCAGTAATATTCCTTTCGCCAGAACACGGCGATACCCGCCGTGTTCGCGATCACCCAGCCCAACCAGTTGTCGATCGCCTTGCGCGCTTGCAGCCACTGCGACGCGACGCTCGTGGCAAAAACGAATGCATCGGCGTAAGCGAGCGCCGCGCCGACCCGCGACATGATTGCGCCCCACGCGACCCAGAGCACGAGCACGGCGGCGATCCAACCATAACGACCCCGGCGGCTGAGCCACCGCACGGGGAGCGGATTATCCGCGGTGTGCCCGCGCGTCCAATGAACCCACCCATATGCGAGCGCGGCGAAAAAGAGGATCTGGAGAACGGTTTCCGAATACAACCGGCCTTCGAAACAGACGTATCCAAAAATCACCACTTGTACGAGGCTGACGGGAAACGTCCACACGTTCTGGCGCATCATCAGCCACACGCCGGCGACGCCGAGCACGGTCGCAATCTGCTCCAGCTCCGACGTACCGGTCATTCCCGTCCAGATACTGTGGAGGATTTCGCTCAAGGAGCGGGTGTTGTTCCCGAGCCTCGGGCGTTTTGCGACCGCAAAATCCGGCGTCTCCCGGCCGGCGTGCTGGAGTCGCCCCGGTGCCGCGGCTATTTCTTTTTCGCCACAAACGCCTCGAGTGCTTCCCGCGTGATGAGATGCCGCGCGCCGCAGCGCGGGCAGCGAATCTCGATCTTCGTATCCCCCTCGAACAGTCCCTCGGGGTCCTGTTCCATGGTGGGCGCGAGCACTTCCATCATGCGCTCCTGGTTGCAGCCACAGTGCCAGCGGTAAATCCGCCGCTCCATCAGCGCGAGCGTCTCCCTCTGGTCGAGCGACTTCATCTGCTCCGCGGTGAGGTTGCTAAACCAGGTCATGTCGCAATCGGGATGCTCGGTCGCGAGCGCGAACTCGTCCTCGCCGAGTTGAAAATACCGCGCCCCGCGCTGCTCGCTCTGGGTGTAGAATCGCTCCGCCGCCACAATCGGATCATTGCCGTGAAAGGAGACCGCACTGCGCCGCTTCGGAGTCTGGCCGCGCACGACGTCGGCAAAAAAAAGATTTTCCGGACCTTCCTTCACGTTCTCGTCGAACACGCGGCCGGCGATCGCGCCCGTCTCGTTGTCGCCGACCAGGAACATGTTCAGGAGCGGCTGCTGGAAATTGATCGTCCACGCCGTGAGTTCGTTCCACGGCCGGGACGCCTTGTGCAGCGTGAACGCGGCGAGCGCGCGCTTGAACATGGCGTCATGTTCCGGCGCCACTTTCATCTGGTTGGCGCTGAGATGAAGGTAATAATCGACGAACATGTCGCCGAACTCCGCGCGGGCGACCATCGCACTGCGCTTGCGCACGAAATAGGTGCGAACTTCGAGGCCGGCGTCGGCCGTGTTCGGCGGAGTCGTTTCAGCCATTGGCCAACCCTCCCCGGGAAACTCATTTTGTCCAGACGCGGCCGCCGCCGCCGCACGCTTGCCAATTTGATGTCACACGTGTGACAGAAAACTGGCAGACGTGGCGCGGGCCGACAGCGCCGTCTTTGCCGACCGCAACCGGACAGTAATCAGTGGTCAGCGGTCGTGGGGGCGATGGTCACACGCTAACGCGCGTGGGACGGCAGGTGGGATTCGGATCGGTTTTCCAGCGCGGGATCGCTGGGCGCGGCGATGGCGGAGGCGGAATCCGAGGATGCACTGCGGCGCGGATAAGCCGGTGGAATTCCGGCATTGGCCATCACGACGCGCGTGGCGGCGAAGGCGATTGATTCGAGCAGCGCCTGGTGTTGCGAGGGGTCGGCGTGCAGGTCGACGGGCGGTCGCGCCAGCTTCAGTTCGTCGCCCACGCGCACCAGCGGCCCCCAACCCGCCGGGATTTCCGCCTCCGCGAAAATCCCCTCCTCCACCACGAGGTAGAGAAAATCAGCACATCGATAACGGAACATCTTCGAAAACTTCGTCCCACGCAGGACGCGCCGCTGCACTGTCGCCAGCCGCGCCAGGACCGCGCGATAGGTGCGGTGCTCCAAGCTCGAGAAGTCCCAGGCGTCGAATTCCGGCCAGAGCGCCTCGCCGCGCCGCAAGTCGGGCCGGTGCACGGCGAGCAACTCCTCGAGTTGCCGCCGGCGCTCGATCAGTTCTGCGAGGAGGGTGCGGGTGGTCAGCTCGGCGTGCGAATCCTTCAACAGGTCCGCGCGCGATTGCTTGCACTCGAAAACCGCGGTTCGCGCTCCGGCGCCGCGACCACACGCCGCCACATCGGCACGATAACCACTCCTCGGCACGCGCACCTCCAACGCTTCCTACGAAGTTGCGTGCTCTCCGTTGTCTCCGTTTCCTCCTGTAAGGCTTCTGGTTTTAGAGTGTCAGTTAAGACAAACATGTTGGTCTCTACAGACGGAGAGTCAGACAGTACCGATTTACCAGCCTCGTGACCTCGTCTGCTACGCGAAAAAGCGGGGCTGACGGACACAACTCTGCGGTGGCTACAAGCGAAAGGGTTCCGACGACGGCGGAAGCGCGGCCATTGGGTCGGCCGACTCGAGTGTGCCCCAGATGAGCCGCGGCGCTACGCACACATCAGGAAATCGCGACCCTCCACATATCCGCGGCGACCGAGTTCACCACGAATCAGTTCGCGCGCGCCGCGGGACGTCACGTATCCGAGAACAAAGATCCTTCCCGGCATTATGATCGAAACCGACGGATGCGACGCGCGCTGCACCCGCCCACATCAGAATGGGTTCGGGAGCCTGTCGACCCTTTGCCGGCGCGCCCTCCAATTCGGTGGTTGCGATGGGCGCGGATCAACCCACAAAGGCGGGGTGCAAAAACCCGCGTCCCACCGCGTGGAAGAGCGATTCTCTCTTCCGCTTTTCCTCTTCACCGTTGGCGCCTCTCTCGGCGGGATCGTGATCCTGTTGCGACTCCTCGCACCGGATGGCGTGTGGCAGGCGCAACTGACCACGCAACTGGGACGGCTGGCGGTGCCGTTCCTGCTCATTTCGATGCTGAATTGCTTCATCGAATACATTTTTCACCGTTACGTCCTGCACAAGCCGGTCGCCCCGCTGCTGAGCCGGTTCTACAAACAGCACACGCTTCACCACACCCTCACCCGGATCGGCCGCCGCCGCACGCCGGGCGGCCGCGAGGTGCCGTTCGTGGAGAATATCTATCCGGTGACGACGCCCGAACAGGGCGAGGCTTCATTTTTTCCGTGGTACACGATGCTGATCTTCGCGGCGATCGTGACCCCGTTGCTTGCGGTGGCCCAGTGGCTCGCGCCGGCGTTCCCGTGGTTTTTCGGCGGCTATGCGGCCCTCGCCGCGTCGTTGATGCTGTATGAACTTTTCCATGCCGTCGAACATTGGGCCTTCGAACGCTGGGCGCCGCTGATCGAGCACCGGCGGTTCGGCTGGTTCTGGCGCAAGGTTTACAGCTTTCATCTGCGTCACCACGCCGTGATCGACTGCAACGAGGCAATCTCCGGCTTCTTCACCCTGCCGGTGGCCGACTGGCTGCTCGGGACGCTCGTGCTGCCGAAAACTTTGTACGTCGACGGCAGCGAGTGGCAGGCGTCCGAGTTCACCAGTCCGAGGCCCTGCGCGCTCGTGCGCTGGTGCGACGAAAAGACCGACGCGATGGTGAAGAATCGCCGTATCCGCGCTCAAAACACGGAGACCGATGCGCTGCCCGTTCACCCGCTCAGTCGCGGCGAAATCATCGCCCGGTACCTGACCCATGGGACGGGGCTGGCGGCGAGCGTCGCCGCGGTCGTGCTGCTGGTCACGTTCGCGGCGCTCCGCGGCGACGCGCAGCACATCCTCAGCGTGCTGGTTTTCGGGCTCAGCCTCGTGCTGCTGTATCACGTGGGCTTCGTTAATTTCAAACAGGCGCGTGCCCGCCGCACCACGTCGACACGGGACCGCAGCCATGCGGCGATATTTCTTTTCATCGCCGGTACGGCGACGCCGTTTCTGCTGGAGAGCGTTGGCGGTGCATGGGGCCGCACGCTGTTCGCCGTGGTTTGGGCGTTGTGCGCCATCGGCGCGGGGGCGCGATTGCTGGGATCAGGCCGTTTTCACCACATCGCCACGATGGCGTATGGGGCACTCTCGCTGCTGGCGCTGATCGCGCTGAAGCCGCTGCTGGCGGCGCTGCATCCCGGCGCATTCTGGCTCCTGGTCGGCGGCGGGATTTGCTACCTGTGCGGAGTTTTCCACGTGTGGCAGCGGGTGCGTTATGCCTTCGTGGTCCGTCACGTGTTCGCGCTCGGCGGCAGTGCATGCCACCTCCTGGCGGTGTTGATTTTCGTGCTGCCCGCCCAAGGCTAGCCCCCGGCCAGCACGCATTTTTCGCGCGCTGCCGGGTTTTCACGCCGGTCCGACCGCCAATGCGGCGGCGCTCCGGTGCAGGCTTTGAGTTCAGGCGGGCCAAAGGTTCAAACCCCCGACTCGCGGTGGAAATTTTCACGGCAACCGATCCCGATCGGGGGCGAGGCAGCGGTCGGTCGCGACAGGCTGCTTGCTGACCGGGCACGTGAACGTTACGGTCCACCATGCGCGCACTCCTTTCGATGGCGCTGGCCAGCGTAACCGCGGTACCAATTGACGCGGCCGAGCCTCGCGCTGGCCCCGAGGACGAGTTGCGCCGCCGGATGGTCAACGCGCAGATCGTCGCGCGCGGGGTGAAGGATGAACTCACGCTCGCCGCGGTACGGAAAGTTCCGCGTCACTTGTTCGTGCCCGAGGATGTCCGCCGCGACGCGTATGAGGATTCCCCGCTGCCGATCGGGCATGGGCAGACGATTTCGCAGCCCTACATTGTCGCGTTCACGACCGAGGCCGCGCGGATCACGAGGAAATCGAAGGTCCTCGAGATTGGCACCGGCTCGGGTTACCAGGCCGCGATTGCGGCCGAACTCAGCGACCATGTGTTCTCGATCGAGATCGTGCCGGAACTGGCCGAGCGCGCCCGCGCGATCCTTCGCGCCACGGGGTACGAACGAGTCACCGTGCGGACCGGCGATGGTTACCAAGGGTGGCCCGAGCATGCACCCTTCGACGTAATCATTGTGACCGCCGCGCCGGAAGCAATTCCGCCACCGCTGCTCGCACAGCTCGCCGAGGGTGGCCGAATGGTTATCCCGGTCGGCTCACAAACCGGCATGCAATATCTGCTGCTCGTCACGAAGCACGATGGTCAGGTCCGAGCGGAACGGCTGATGCCGGTGCGGTTTGTGCCCTTCACGCGGGAGAAGCCGAAGCGATAGCCCGCACGATGGGGAAATAAGATGTCAGGAGGCTGGCGCTACGTTCGGAACGTCGTTCGACACCAGCCTCGTCACCTCGGCTGCTACGCCTGCCAGATGCGAGGAATCCTGGAGATCGGATGGGGTCGCGAGGATTGCGCCTCGCGACCCTTCCACACCACCGGACGTGCGGTTTTCCGCATCCGGCGGTTGGAGACAGGCGACGGTCACTTGCATGCCGTCGTTGGTGTCCATGGCAGGATGAATCCATAGC
>JAUSID010000259.1 GCA_030648295.1 Opitutaceae bacterium
CCGGCTCCCGCTGTTTGGAAGACAGCCGTGCATCTATGAACACCTCTCGGGCAAAATTGGCCGTGCCATCCGTAGCCTCGACCGCCGGCGGACGAATGCCCTCCTGCGCCAAGGCTACGAAGGGCATCCTTCGTTCTCGCTGCGCTCGGCGAAGGATGGTGGAGCAGGACGGTTACGCTCCGTCGCCTCCGCATTGCGAGTGCGGCGTGCTTCTATTGGCACTACAGCCCCAGTTGGACACGACGGCGGGACTCGCACCCGCGAACCTCAGCTTTGCAAACTGGTCCCTTGGCTGCTCGGGCACGTCGTGAAAATAGAACCGCGGCTCAGGTCACTCGGCATCGGAAGACTTCTCCGACGTCCGTCCTCAATGACCGCGGGTTAAGGAATTCGCGCAGCGCGAATTCCTGAAAACTCGGCCCCTGCTGGGCTTGGGCCGCCGGCTGGCTTCTTGTGGATCCGAGAGGGCGAAGCGGACTCCGGCCTCGGATCGAGAACCGGCGCTTCCTTAAGGAAAGGAATTTCGCTCCGCGAATTCCTAGAGTGGAATTCAGCAGAACAAGAAAATGGTCGCCCGTCCGGGTGCTGCCCCCGGTCCTCCGCCTTGAAAGAGCGGCGATCTAGCTGGTAATACCAACGGGCGATGAAATTGAAACGCGGCCGGCATCGCCGTTTAACGCCCTGGGGCGCACCGCGTGTTTGATTTTAGGAATTCGCGCTGCGCGAATTCCTTTCGCAAAAAAGAACACACACCGTCGTCCCTCTCATCAGACGAAGTCCGATGGATTGGACGGCCGCAGGATTTGCACGCGGACGTTGGGCTGATTGGCTGGGCTCAGCGATGAAGCCGCTTATGGAATATGGAAAGAGTTCTGACTCGTTCCCGGAAGCGGCCCCCTCAGGGCACAAAAAAACCCACTTCCGGGCGGAAGTGGGCCTCGACGTGAGGCTACAAATTAGCCTCGGCGTTAGGTAACACCACTTCCTGGAGGATTCGCGTAATCGGGTCGAATAAGACCTGGTTCACTACGCATCCTCGATGTCGTCGCCTGGGGTTGAATACCCGCACACAACGTATGCCATCCGGTTAACCGAAGGGCTGATAGCTGTATAAATTGTGCGGATTTCATGGGAAGTGGCAGAGAGACGTTTGAAGGTGTGATTAGTTACTACGGCTGGTGAGAAACGAAATTCAAGGGGTGGTTCGAAGTATTTTCTAAGATTCGTGGATGATGCGTCGAATGAGCTTTCGGGCGGCCTGCCGCTCCCGCTTGGAGACGCACCGCTTATTCCAAGGTCGAAGGTGTTTCCACCATTCGGGAGGAGCGGTCAGCGTATCCTTGCGGACGTGAGCCATCTGATTGCGCAGCCAGCTTACCTCATCCTGGTTTTCGTTGCCATGGGAGTTCTCGTTGGATACCTGACTTTGCAATCATGTTTGAAAATCTTTTCTCCGAACGCGGCCTTTCGCTGGACCGGCTGAAGGTTTTGATCGAAGTGCGCGATGCCGGCAGCATCGCGCAGGCGGCTCCTGGCGATCCGGTGCGTCAGAGCCAATACAGCCGGCAGTTACGTGAACTCTCAGAGTTCTTCGGCTGTGAAGTCGCCCAGCGCCGGGGAAAAATCTTGAAGCTCACGACGCAGGGCGAGCGACTCGCGGAGCTTGCCCGCGAGCAATTGCGTTCGCTCGAGGATTTTCGGGCGGAATGCAAAGAGCAAAGCGTCGCGTTCACCATTGGCGCCGGCGACAGCTTGATTCAATGGCTCGTGATTCCACGGCTCGGAAAAGTCATCGACGAATTTCCGGGGACGCATTTCGCGACCACCAACCTCCGCACAAACGACATTGTCCAACAACTCACGGACGGTCGGATCGATTTTGGCATCATTCGCAAGAATGCGACCGCGCCCGGACTGAAATCGGTTTCCCTGGGTGTTGTCAGTTATGTCGCGCTGGTCCCGGACCAATTGGCGCGCCACAAAAAGAAGCTCACGTTGCGACAGGCGTTGGCTGAAATCCCGCTCGCTACGCAGACCACCGATGGCCAATTCACGTCCGGGCTGCGGGCCATTGCGAAGGCGCTCGACGTACTCCTGAAGCCCGCGCTCGCGTGCCAGTCGTTTCCACAAACGGTGGCCGCACTGCGGTCCGGCCGGTTTTGGGCCATTGTGCCGGAAATCGCCGCGCCCGACTTCCCGTCGGGTGCGCCGCATCGGATTTCCGACTCATCCCTGCGGCAGTTGGATCGTGAAGCCATGCTTGCCTGGAATCCGCGCTTGGTGCGAATTCGGCCGAACGCGGCGAAAATCGCGACCAAGCTTCAGCATGTCTTGGCGCTTTGATCCGTTGGGTCGTTCAGATGCGACGAGCATCGACGAGTGATCCCATTCATCGGTCCGTCTCTTGACCCAGGGGACCTAATCTCATCGCCAAGACGCACGTTGGCACAAACTCCGGCCTTACCCAATTTTGTCTGGTGAGTCGGTAGCTGCAGGTGCTGCGTGGACCGTCGGCACCGCCCTGGGAATATGGGGTTTCGCCTGGAGGCGGGGGACTTTCTCTCCCAACCCCGCCATGTTCGTCGGCTTCATTTGAAAATACGCAGCCCCTTCCTTGGCGAGCACTGTGAAATTTAGATAACTCTGCTTCAGTACGTCCTCCGAATTTCCCATGTTCTTGATCAGGAATCCGAGGTCATTGTGCAGGGGGTAGTGATGGGAACCGTAACAGTGGCGGAGGATGTCGTTGTCCCAAGCGGACTCCTCACCATCAACTTTGACCCCGGCCGCGCGTTGGATCTGTTCAAAGGCCTTCCGAGAAAAATAGCCCGGAGCAAGGCCCGCCGCCTTACATTTCTCGAGAATGCCGGGCAACTGGTCGTGCATGGCGACGGTCCTCGTCTGCTTCTTTTTCGCGCGAAACCCGGTGATGACGCCGTTTTCAAACGAGAAATTGCTCCAGTCGGGCTTCATGCGCTTCACCTCGTCCGGCCGCATGCCGGACAACATGCAACTCGCAAAATACGGCAGCATGGCACCCTTGATTCGCTTGCGACCGCAAGGCTCCGCGGCGGCGGCATCCAGGAGAGCCTGGCACTGCGCGACCTTGAAGACCGCCACCTCGCCGTCGTTGGTGACCTTGGGCCGGTCGATTCCCTCGGTCAGATTCTTGGCGAGATGCTTTTCGTCCAGCAGGAAGACCGAAAAATTGTGCAACAGGTCATAACGGTCGCGACGGGTGCGCACCTCAACCGACGTGTCGAAAATGAACGCTTTGACTTTCTCCGGAGACATTCCCGACACGCGAGCGATCTTCGCCTTCGGATTGCCGACGAACTTCTTCAAAATCGACGCCGTGATGTCGGCCGTGATCGCCTGGTTGCCGCGGCGCAGGCGGCGCTCCTTGAAGTTTTCAATGGCCTTCTCCGCCTCGATGTCGACGACGACGACGGTCGCGTGGGTGAGGTAGTAGTCGACCGCCGTCATGAGGGAACCCGTGGGGAGGGCGGTTCGGAGGCGCTGATAGGCGAGTTCCGCGGTGTGGAGTTCCTGGTCGGTTTGAAATATTGTGAGCGCAGCCCGGGTCGGCGCACTTTTACCTTGATTGGCTGATCGGATAAGCCCATCCATGAACACTTCGGCCGCATCGCGGGTCGGAAAGTTCTTTTGCACTGAGTGCCCAGAGATCGTCCCGGTCACACGCGAGACCAAGTTTCCGCTTGGGTTTTGGAACGGGATGATTTTGAGGGTGTGTTTGAAGGTCATTACGTGCTCAGGATTTCAAGACGGATTTCAAACTTCTTGATAATTTGAGCCTGTATGAGACAATATGGCATACTCAAGGGTGATTCAGGCCAGTGACGGAAGTCCCTGGTAACAGCAGAAATAGGAAGGAAAAGGTGATGTCGGGGCGTAGCTTAGCCTGGTAGAGCGCTACGTTCGGGACGTAGAGGTCGTGGGTTCGAATCCCACCGCCCCGACCATCTTCCCGGTTGCGCGCAACGGTGCCTGAAAGTGCAACGTCGCGACTATAATCCCCTGTTCGTTTCGCTCGAATGCGAGTGTTCGAGGATCTGCAATTTATCGCGGACGGCAGCCAGGTCGGGACGCAGGCGGAGCGCGGCGCGATAATCTTCCGCGGCTTCGGATTTCCGGCCCAAGTTCAATCTGGCATCCGTCCGGTTGACGTAGACCTCGGCATCACGTGGATTCACGCGCAATGCCTCGGAGAAGTGGTGCTCGGCAGATTCAAAACGCCCGCCGGAGGCAAGCAGCGTGGCGAGGTTGTTGTGGGCGTCACCGTGGTTGGGGTTGATGCTCCCATGCTGGTCATCGTGAATACCAGGACCAGCCATGATGACGCGAGCGCGAGGTAGAACTTGCCCCTCGTGCGCAGCGCGGCCGGAAAGCTGCCGGCCGCGAATGCACGATCATACATCAAAACGATCACCGGGGCGGTAACCATGACTTCCTTCGTGGCCATGCCCGCGAAGCAGGTTAACACGGCAAGCGCGCGCCAGGCCGCTTGTTTGGACGTTGAATCCAGTCCGCGAGCGAAGCTGTAGAGCGTGGCCAGATAGAAAAGCCCATCAGCGATTCGGTGCGCTGCGAGAGATATGTCACCGATTCAGTGTGCAACGGATGCACCGGCCAGATGAGGGCCGCAGAGCCGGCAAGGAGGTTCGCCGTGCTCGTGTACTTTCCGCGCCAGACCGGAAGCAGGAAAGTGCGGCGAACAAGTCCGAAGAGAATCACGGCGGCGGCCGCGTGAATGCCGATGTTGGCCAGATGGTGAGCGTGTTACTATATATCGCGACGACGGCAAAGATCAGAAAGAGGACGGCCAGATACAGGATTATTTTTTCGCGACTGGGGCGAAAAATGGTCACAGCAGATTGGAAGCAGCAAAGATTTTCGAAGCAACTGCCAAACCCGCGCCGGGCCGCAAGCTTCGCGATCGTGATGCGACCCGGGATTTTTCCGGATGCGGAGCGGGACGCCGGCGCTCCCGCTAGCGGACACGAGCGTTTGCCCGGGCTACACCGCGAACGGGTTGTACCGGATCTCGTTGCCGGCGGTCGTCAGCGGGCCATGGCCCGGCGCGATGACCGTGTTTGGCGGCACCATGGCGAGCATGCGCTTGAGACTTAGCTGGAGTTGCTCGTGTGAAAAATACGCGCCGCCCACCGAACCCGCGAACACCAGGTCGCCGGAAATCAGCAGCGCGGCGCCGTGGCGGGCCTCCGGCGCGCGGACGAGGTAGCAATTATGTGCGGCCGCGTGCCCCGGGGTGGCGAACGCCGTGACCGTGAACGCGGCGAATGTTCGTGTCTCGCCCTCCCCCAGTGGCTGCCCGCAGGGTGCCGTCGCGCCTTTCGGAATAAACGCCGCCGGGGCGCCGAATCGCGCCACCACCTCGCACAGGCCACCCACGTGCTCGGCTTCCGCGTGGGTCAGGAACACCGCGTCGAGCTGCTTGATGCTGCGCGGCCACACCACGGCGAGCGCGTCGATGCCGGCTCCGGTGTCGAATAATACCGCGCGCGACGAACCGCATTCACCAACCAAATACGCGTTCGTCACGCCGATCCCGTGCGGCATCCGCAGCGGCCACACGCAGAACGGCAGGGTGCCGATTTCCGGCTGCGGGTACGAGCCGGTGCCCAGCGCGCACAGCCCGATCTCGTTCAACCCCAGAAACGCCGCGAGCCGGCGCAAATCATCGCCGGTCAAGTCCGGCCGGTAATCGATCGCGTCCATCAACCGCGCCGCCGCGACGCCGGTCTGCTGCGCCACTTCGTCCAACGTGACGCCCTTGCGACGCATCGCCTTCTCGAGCACGTCGCCAAGTTCGTCTTCCAGCGGCAGGGTGGACAGGTCAGTCACAACGCGAGCAGGGTATAGCTGCCGGCCGGTCGCACGCAAAATTGATTTTGTTTTTTACCGGCGTTGCCGCAGCGTCGGCGGATGGATGCCAGCCAACAGGAAATCCTCGATATCTTCACCCGCACCCGCGCCCTGTTGCGCGGGCATTTCGTCCTGCGTTCCGGGCTGCATAGCGGCCACTACTTCCAGTGCGCGCAGGTATGCCAGCACATGGATGCGGTTGAACGCCTCGCCGAGCTGCTGCTCGCCAAGGTTCGCGCCGCCGGCCTGAAGTTTTCGACCGTCCTCGCCCCGGCCATGGGTGGACTCGTCATTGGCCAGGAAGTCGCCCGCCAGGCGAAGGCACGCTTCATTTTCGCGGAGAAGGAAAACAATGCACTCGTGCTCCGCCGCGGATTTACGCTGGCGGCAGGTGAGCCCGTCCTGGTGGTGGAGGATGTCGTGACCCGCGGCGGCCGCGTCATTGAGTGTCTCGACATCATCCGCCAGGCCGGCGGCAAGCCGGTGGGCGTTGCGATGCTCGTCGACCGCAGCGCGGGCACCAGCCGGTTCGATGGGCCGGCGATTTCGCTCCTGGAATTGAGTTTTCCCACCTACGCGGCAGACGCATTGCCGCCCGAGCTCGCCAAACTGCCGGTGGAAAAACCGGGAAGTTGATCCGGTTGGATTCTTCGCTGGCGCACAGAATGACAGCGTATCTCCACCGCCTCGTTACCTCGGCTGCTACGAATGGCGGCCTACTTCACGTTGATGACGTGGAACCGGACGTTGCCCCGGTAATAGATGGCGAGCAGGTTTCGGCCCGGTGCGATCAACGCGCGCGCGGATGAAAGATCGGGCACCGGCTGCCGGCCGATTTCCATGATCACCGCGTTGGGAGGTAGCTGCTCGCGGTAAGGCGAATCGTCCGCGACGTCGGTGACCAGCAATCCCATGACGCGTGAATCGATCTGCAGCCGCCGCCGATCCTCGGCCGTGAGCGGCTTGACGTTCACGCCGGCGAAAAGTTCATCGGGCCGATCGTCGTAACGATCCAGCTTCACCTCCATCGTCCGCTCCTTGCCGTCGCGCACGACTTTGATTTTGGCGACCGACCCCGGAATCATCTGCGCCACCAGCAGTCGCAACTCCTCGACCGACGAGACCGAATGATCGTTGATCGCGATCACGACGTCGGTCCGTTTCAGCCCGGCCTTCTCCGCCGCCTTGTCGGGCACGATGTCGGTGATCACGACGCCCCTCGTGTCCTTCGGCAGGCCGAGCTGCTCGGCCACATCGGGCGTGACCGGATCGGTGCTGACGCCGAGATAACCGCGAGCGACGGTACCACTCTCGATCAGGCTGTTCATAATCCAGGCGGCGAGATTGATCGGCACGGCCAGCCCGATCCCGATGTTGCCGCGCGATGGTGAAATGATTGCGCTGTTCACGCCCACGAGCCGGCCGCGCGCATCAATCAGCGCACCACCCGAGTTGCCCATGTTGATGGCGGCATCGGTCTGGATGAAATCCTCGTAGCCGCCCACGTCCTCGAGAATCCGCACGTTGCGATTCTTGGCCGAGACGATCCCCATCGTCACCGTTTGCCCGATACCGAGTGGGTTGCCCACGGCGAACACCACGTCGCCGACCCGCAGCTTGTCGCTGTCCGCGAGGGTGACAAACGGCAGCTGGTCGGCCTCGATCCGCACCACGGCAATGTCCGTCTTGGGATCGCTGCCCACCACCTTGGCGATGAAATCGCGGCCGTCGGCAAGCGAGATCTTCAACTCGTCCGCGCCCTCGATGACGTGGTTGTTGGTGAGAATGTAGCCGTCCGGCGATACGATCACCCCCGAGCCGAGCCCCTCCTGCCTGCTTCTCCGCTCGTCGGACATGTCCGGGAACAGCTGCCGGAAGAGCGGGTTCATCTGGAGCTGCTGGCGGATTTCCTTGCTCGAATAAATGGAGACGACCGCCTTTTGCACCGGTTCGACGACATCGGCGTAACTCGCCACCATCCCGGGCTTCGACGCACCGACAGGCGAGTCGTCGATTTTGAGCGCGGGCTTCTTGTTCGCCACCGGCGGCGCTTTTTTGGTTTCGCGTGTGGTGGCCGCCGACGCGGCGCTGCACGCAAGCAAAACAGTCAGGAACGTACGAGTCAGGAAGCTGGGTTTCATGGGGACAGACACAAATCGGTAGGCACGAAACAATCCGGTGGCAACCAGCCGCGTGACTTTGCGCCATCGTTCCGCACGCCATAAGCCGCGGCCGGTTCCCGGAGCGCGGGCCTCGATCCCACTCCAAGACATTGCGGGCAAGAGGCCCGCGCTCCCAGGACAGACGCCGAGCGGATGGCAATCACCGCCGCCCGCGCCTCCGTCGACTCGCGTTCCCTGGTCGCCTACGGCGCCGCCGCAGGCGGGTAAACTTCCGCGTCTTGCCTGCCTCGCGTTCTTCTATCGCTGTCACGCCGCACGCAGCTCAAAAACCCTTCACGCGGAACAATCCGGTGACGCTCGCGTTGGTATTGATCCGCTGGATCGCCTGGCCGAGGAGCGACGCGATGCTCAGGACCGTGACGGGAATCCCGTGCGGATTGATCGGCGTCGAGTTGGTCGTGATCAATTCATCGATCAATCCCGTCTTGAGCCGGTCGATCGCGACCTCGTTGAGAATGCAGTGGCTGACCGCAGCGCGCACGCTCCGGGCGCCGTGCTCACGGAGGATCTTCGCCGCCGCGCACAGGGTGCCCGCGGTTTCCGTGATGTCGTCCACGAGCAGCACGTCGCAGCCGTCGACCTCGCCGACGACGTTGATCGCCTCCACGTTGGTCGCGCTCGTGCGCTTCTTGGCCACCAGGGCGAGCCCGGCGCCGAGCACATCGGCATACGCGGCCGCCATTTTCATGCCGCCCACGTCCGGCGAGCACACGATGAGCCGCTCGGTCTTTATCCCCGAGAGATGCTCGAAGAAAACCGGCGACGCGTAGAGGTGATCGACCGGGATGTCGAAGAACCCCTGGATCTGCTGCGAGTGCAGGTCCATCGTCAAAATGCGGTTGGCGCCGGCCGCGACGATGAGATTCGCCACGAGTTTCGCGGTGATCGGCACGCGGGGCTGATCCTTGCGGTCCTGCCGGGCGTAGCCGTAAAACGGCAGCACCGCGGTGATCCGCTGTGCGGACGCGCGGCGCGCGGCGTCCATCATGATCAGCAACTCCATCAGGTTGTGATTCGATGGCGGGCAGGTCGATTGGATGATGAAAACATCCTGGCCGCGGATGTTCTCGTTGATCTTCACGAACGATTCGCCGTCGGGAAAGCTCGTGACGGTCGCCTCGCCGAGCGGCTCGCCGATCGAGCGGCAGATTTCCTCGGCCAGTGGCCGGTTGGAGTTACCCGTGAAGATTTTAAGCCGCGACTCGCTCATGGAGCGGCGATGTTGGGGCACGGACGGTCAGGAGGAAGACATTTTTGCTTCCCGCAACTGCTCCTCGAGCGAATCGACGCGCTTGAACAAGTCGGGCAGCCGCTGCTGCAATACCGCGATTCGCCTTTCCAGCAAGTAAGGAATGGCCGGCGTGCCGTTGATGAAGCTGCCGGCGGAAACATCGGTCGTGATGCCAGCCTGACCGCCCGCCTTCGTCCCCTTGCCAATTTTGATATGGCCACCGACACCGACCTGACCGCCAAGCACGACGTAATCTTCGAGCGTGGTGCTGCCGGAGATGCCCACTTGGGAAACCAGGAGGCAGTGTCGTCCAATGACGACGTTGTGACCAATCTGGACCAGGTTGTCGATTTTCGTGCCCTCCCCCACCACGGTCCGGCTGAACCTCGCGCGATCCAGCGTGGAGTTTGCGCCCACCTCGACGTCGTCGCCAAGCACGACGATTCCGACCTGCGGGATTTTTTCATGACGCCCATGCACGAACTCGTAGCCAAAACCGTCCGCGCCGACGATCGCCCCGGGCTGCAACCGCACGCGCTTGCCGAGGGAACATTCGGTCGCGACGACACTGCCGGGCATGAGCCAGCAGTCCTCACTGATGACGGCGTTGCGGCCGACGAAAACCTGGGCCTGAAGGTGGGCGCGCTCGCTGATGATCGCTCCCGACTCGACGACGCACAGCGGGCCGATGGTCGCGGACCGCGCGACCTGCGCGCCGGGATCGACCGCGGCGCTTGGGTGGATGCCCGGCTCGGGCCTGGGCCACAGCGCGAGTTCAATCCGCGCACAGATGCGCGCGAGCGCCACCGAGGGATTCTCCGTCAGCAGGAACAGCTGGTTGGACTTCGGCTCACCGACATAATCAACCGGGAGCAGGACAATGGACGCGCCGGTGCCGGCGACTTCGCCCTTGTACTTCGCATTGCCGAGAAACGACAGCTCGCCCGATGTCGCCTCCGCCAATGCCGCGAGCCCTCGAATCGTCTCACTTGTGAAGCCTCGCGCCGCCTTAGGTTGAATGATGGCCGCGACCTCCGCAGCCGTAAACGAAACCTGCATGATTACTTCTTGCCCTTGGCGCCACCCACACCGGGGAACGTCACGGCGGGAGCGGAGCCGCCAGCCGGCAAGGCCGTCCCGGGTGACGTCGACGTCGACGCCGCCGGGGTTGCCGGAGCGGTCGGCGCGCCGGGCGGACGGTCCTTGTTGATCTCCTTCATTACTTCCTCGGTGATTTCGTACGCCGGATCGGCATAGACGATGTTCGAAATGCCGATGAGCGACGGGCCGGCCTTGTCGACGAGGAGCGTGGCCCCGCGGCGCTTGGCGACGTCGGTCGCGATCTTGCTGATCTCCTCGAGCATCAAGCTGCGGAAGGTCTGCAACCGCTGTTGCAGCGAATTGCGCGTGTTCTGGATGAAGGTCTGGACCTCGCGCTGTTTCAGCTGGATCCCCTCGAGCTTGCGCTGGGCCTCGCTCTGCGCCTTGGACTTCGCCTCCGCGGTGAGCGCCGGGTTGTTCGACTGCTCATTTAGGCTCTTGTATTCCTCGACGAGGGCGTTGCCCTCCTTGTTCATCTTGTCGACCTCTTCCTGCGCCTTCTGGTCGTCACTCTGGATCTTGGCGTTTTGTTCGACGGTCTTGTAGTGGCTGTCGTAGATCTTCGCCATGTCGACGACGTTGATCTTGATCGCGGGCTGGGCACGCGCGGCGAGGGAGAAAGCGCCGAATGCCGCGATCGCGACAATGGTTTGAATTGTTTTCTTCATGGGTGAATTTGGAGAATGAAGGGTAAACCGGAACAGAATCAGAACCGGGTGCCAAAGGAAAAATTGAACTGATTGCCCTTCTTGTTGAGCTTGTCGGCGGTGATGGGGATGCCGAAGTCGAGGCTGAGTGGCGCGCCGGCGACAAACAGCCGCAAACCGAAGCCAAAGTTATCGTTATACGTCGAGGGGTTGAAATCGTAGGCCTTCCGGTTCACGAACCCGGCGTCATAGAAGATGGCGAAACGGATGGGGCTGACGATATCCAGCGAGTATTCCGCGCTGAAGAACCCATAGGTCTTGCCACCGATTGGCTCGTCGAACTCGTCGCGCGGGCTCACGTCGCGGAATTCGAAGCCACGCAGGTCGTTCGGGCCGCCGAGATAAAACTTGCGGTAGTACGGCACGTCGGTGCTGTCCCCGAAGTTCTGAATCACGCCGCCGCGGGCAATGAGGCTGAGCACCTGCGCCTGGGTTTCGAAAACGGGGAAGAACTGCGACCCGCGAAACTCCAGCCGATAGAAGTTGTTGATTTTGCTGCCGCCCAGCGGCCCGCCGGCAAACATGAGGTTCGCCTCCACGCGGTTGCCTGCGGTCGTGTTGATGATTTTGTCACGGGTGTCACGTTCGAGCTGGAGCGCGATGCTGGACGACGCGTTGCTGCCGGCCAGCGCCTGGATGATGGGCGAGGCGCTGGGCGAGACATCCTGAATGTCGAAGATTTCGTACGTGTAACCGAGCCGGCCGTTCCACAATTCGAACAGGTGCTTGCGCAGATAGACTTCGAAGCCGGTCTCAACCTGGCTGTAGAACGTGCTGTTGTATTCCGAACTCGTCCGGAAAACGCTGAACCCGAGCGCGAGTTGCCGCTCGAACAGCCATGGCTCCTCGAACGAGAGTACAACCTCGCTCGACAGGGAGCCGAGTTGGAGCCGGAGTCGGAACTTCTGGCCGTCGCCTTGGAAGAAGGACCGGCGGTTGAAGATATCGAAATTCGACTGGGAAACTTCGGCGAACAGCGTCGCGCGCTCAAGTGAGCTGAAGCCCGCACCGAACGTGAGATTGCCGGTGCGGCCCTCGCGCACGGCGATGCGCATGTTGCGGCGGCCGGGTATGTTCGTCTCCTGCGGCGTGACGTTCGTGTCCTCGAAGAAGCGCGTGTTCTCGAGCCGCAGTTTGCTGATCTTCATCAGCACGGTGCTGAAAACGTCGCCCGGGCCGAGCACCAATTCGCGCAGGATCACGATGCTCTTGGTCTTGGTATTGCCCTCGATGACGACCGACTCGACGTTGAACTTCTCGCTCTCGCGGATCTGGTACTCGACGTCGATGTTGCCGGTGCCGACATTCGGCTTGCGGAGCAGCCGCACCTGCGTGTCGAGGTAGCCGTCCTTGCCGTAGAAGTCCTCCAGCCGCTCGCGATCGCTATCGAGCTTGGAGGGCGTAAACACCGAACCCTTCCGCTGCCGCACGACGCGGCCGAGCAGCCGCGAATCGAACAGCTTGTTGCCGTCGAACGACACCTCGCCGATCCGATACTGCCGGCCTTCATTGATCGTGACGACGAGTACCAGCCGGTCCGGCCGCGGGTAGTTGAACATCACCTTGTCCTGCGGGATATCGACGTCGAGAAAGCCCTGTTCGCGATAGTAGTCGCGCAATTTGTCGAGGTCGTCCTCGAACTGGTCGTCCTTGAACCGGCCCGAACCCGTGAGCCACGAAAACACCCACCACTTCTTGGTTTCCATCTGGCCGCGCAGTTTGCGCGGCGCCACGTGCGCGTTGCCGGCAAACTTGATGTCCGATATTTTGACCTTCGCGCCTTCGCGGATCTTGAAAATGACGGTGCCGAATCCGCCCACGCGATCGCGGTCGATCGTGTAATTGATGTTAACCTGGTTGTATCCAGCCTTCTGGTAGTACTCGCGCAGCTTCTCCGCGTCCTCCTTCACCTGGCGCTCGTCCAAGGCGAGGTTCGGCCGAATCTTCACTTCCTTCTCCAGCCGGGCGGACTTGACCTTCTGGTTGCCCTCGAACTTGACCGCGAACACCCGAAACTTCGGCGTGACCTCGACCACCAGGTTGAACGTGTTGCCGTCGACCGGTTCGTGTTTGACCTCGATGAACTCGAACAACCCGGTCCGGTAGAGCGACCGAATGTCGCGATCGAGCATGAGTTCGTCAAACTCGCCGCCTTCGCGGATCTGCATGTTGGCCCGGACGACCTGCTCGTTAACGTTCGCCGTACCGACGAACTTGATCGCGATTGTTCCAACCTTGTAAGTTGCTGGCTGATTAGGACCCTGAGGAGCGGCAGGCGCTTGCGCCGCCTTTAGGTTTCCTCCCCCGACGACCGCCCAACTGAGCGCAAAAAGAAGATAGGCGACCCTGCGAGCAGGGTTACTGATGAAAGTTTTCAAAGCGGGTGATGTCTCGGAGGAAAGTAAGTCGCAGTTCTCCTACCGGGCCGTTTCGTTGCTTGGCAACGATTAACTCCGCCGAGTCTGCCGCCACCTGGAATTTTTCATCTGCATCTTTGGGCCGGGCCAGTATGAGAACCACATCTGCGTCTTGCTCGATTGATCCAGACTCGCGCAGATCGGACAGCTTCGGATTGCGGTTATCCTTTTCGGACGAGCGATTCAGCTGGGATAATACAAGCACGGGGACGTCGAGTTCCTTCGCAAGTGCCTTCAATCCGCGGGATGCCTCCGCCACCTGCTGTTCGCGCGGAACACGCGGGTCGGTCGGGCTGAGTAGTTGCAAGTAATCAACCACAATGAACCCCAAGGGGCTCCGCGAGTGGACGCGGCGGGCCTTGGCCCGGAGCTGCATGATCGAAATGGCGCTGGAGTCGTCGATGAAGATGGGCGCCTTCGAAAACTCGTCGGCCGCCTCGAGCAGCCGGTTTTGCTCCTCGCCGTTCTTCGAGAGCAGGCCGTCGCGCAGCAGCTTCATGTTCACCCGCGCCCGCGAACAGAGCATGCGCAACGCGAGCTGCGAGGCGCCCATTTCGAGCGAGAAGAGCAGGACGGCGGTCGGCGCGCCTTTTTTGGGCAACGCGGCGGCCTCGGCAAAATTCAACGCCAGCGACGTTTTTCCCATCGAGGGGCGCGCCGCGAGGATGATCATTTCCTGGCGCTGGAAACCCCACATGAAATTGTCGAGGTCCTTGAACCCCGAGGAAATTCCCGTGAGCTCCCCCTTCTTCATCATCATTTTCGTGATGACGTTCATCGCCTCGCGCGTGGGCTCGCGCATCTGCTTCGCCGATTCGCTGACGCGATTCTGCGTGACGGAAAAGATCTTCGTCTCGACCTGATCGACGAACTCGTCGATGCCGCCGGAGAAATTGTAGCAGTCCTCGACCGCGCCCGTGGCCGAGCGGATGATTTCGCGCAGCAGTGCCTGCTCGCGAACCTTCTCGATGAAATAACCCGCCTGCGCCGTGGTCGGAATCCGACTGCTGACCTGCGTTAGAAAAGCGTACCCGCCGACGGCATCGAGCTGCCGCGATGTTTTCAGCTCCTCGGCCACGACCGAAATGTCGATCGGCGCCTGCCGGTTGTAGAGCTCGAGCAGCCGCTCGAAGATGATCCCGTGCTTGTGATCGTAGAACGATTCGGGGCGTATCCGCGCTTCCAGACACCGCGACAGCACATCGGCGCCATCGAGCAGACAGCACGACAACAAATACTCTTCGGCTTCAATGCTGTGGGGAAGACTGCGCCCGGCGGCGGGAGGAACGGGGGCGGCGAGCGATCGGACGGGGGAGCTGGAGGTCTCTTTTACCATGGCGCGAACGGGGCAAAATCGGGGGGCTGATCACACATGGCGAGAGGAATGAGCTCACATTCTCCAAACATCTTATTCAGATGTGAACAGCGGTGAATTCGTGAATAACGGCGGCACGGCGCCTTTCCTGGGAGCGCGGGCAGCCTGCCCGCCGTAGCCTTGGCGAAGGTGGGTCTCGCCCGCATCACCACGGAGCGGGCGAGACGCCCGCGCTCCCAGGCCAGAGCCGCAGGCGGCAATCGGCCGCCGTTGGCTTGAAAAGTCAGTGGCTTCAGCCTCAGCTCGCGCTCTTGTCCGCGTAGCGGCTGATGTTGACGATGGTGTAGTCGTCCTCGCCGCCGACGGCCTTCACCTTGACCGAGTCACCGCGCTTCTTTCCGAGCAGGGCGGCGCCGAACGCCGTCTTGTAGGAAATGACGTGGTTTTCCGGATCACCGTCCCAGCCACCGAGAATCGTGTAGGTTGTCATCGCCCCGGAAGCGTTGTTCTTCACCTCGACGACGGTGCCGACACCGACTTGATCGACGGAGGTATCCTTGAAATCGGTCACGCGCGCGCGGGCGAGATCGCGCTCGAGTTGCGCCTTCTGCGCCATGAGCACGGTCTGGTCCTGCTTCGCCATCTTGAATTCGGAATTCTCGCGCAAATCGCCGTGTTCGCGCGCCGCCGCGATCGCCTTGGAGTTTTCCGGAATCCGCTTCGCGACGATCGTTTCGTATTCCTCGCGCTTCCGGTCGTAGCTCGCGCGCGACACCTGCAACTGTTCTTCCTTCCCTTCCGCGTCGGCGGCGACGAGTGACTGGATCTTCGGGAAAATCTTGATGAACCGGGCGAGCAGCGACTTTTTCGTCAGCTCCTCGAATCCCTGGTTGAGCATGAGCGTGTTCGCCAAATCGCGGGCCGTCTCCGGATCCGCCGTTGAAAGCAGGTCCGAGATCAGATCCGGATCCTCGCTCAGGATGTCGCCCAGCGGAATCCGCCGGGCGCTCGAGGCCTGGAGCGCCTCGTAATCGATGGCAAAGAAGATGGCGCTCAGCAGCCGCGGCGTGATCAGGTCGTGCAGCAGCTTCGCGAATTTCTTCGAATGCCGATTCTTGACGATCCAAAGCAGCACCGGCGCGCGCAGGTTCTGCTCGGTCTGCCAGCGCTTCAGGGTCGCGGCGAGTTCATCGGCATGGCCGTGCTCGACCAGGAAGTTGATCACCTCGGTCGTGAACTTGCCCTGCGACGTCTTGAGCAGGTTGAAAAGAATGTCGCGCGACTCGATCGGATGTGTCTCCTGAATCAGATTGAGGAAACGCGACTGGAACTGCACCGGAATCTTCTCCGCGATGCCGGGCAGGTCGCGCACGTTCGCGATCAGCTGCGCCTGCGTCGGCTCGAAAGCCGTGTCGACGCTCAGCGCCTTGGCCAGATCGTCACGAATGGCGGCACCATAGAGTCGCTCGGCCGAATTGATTTGATTCGAATCCTTCACCGCGTCGCCGACGCCCTTCAGCACGGTCGTGAGATCGCCCTTGACCTCCTTCTTGCCGATCGCGCCGAGGAGTTCCTCCGCCAGCAGGATCCGCCGGCGGGCGGAGCGCGTCGTATTGAACTGTTCGAGGATCTCGTCCTCGGCTGAAACCGGGATATCGCGGACGATGTAACACTCGGTCTTCTTTTCCGGCACGGCGACACGGGGATCCTTGGCGACCAGCTTCTTCGCCGCCGACCACCACTTCTTGAATTTTTCCTCGCCGATCACCTGCGCGAGCGTGATCTCCAGCTCGATCGCGGTGGCGGCGTTGTTCGGATAGGCCTGCAGCCCCTCGACGACCAGCTGCGCCGGATCATCGGCCGCGAGCTCGGTGATCCGCTTCGGCTCCGTTTCCTTGCGCACCAGCAGATGGTTCTTCGGCAACACGTCCATGGTGCCGATGCAAAACGCCGGGTCCATCGCGTGCGCTTTCTTGCCCTTGAAATCGATAATCAGCTTCTGCGAAGCCTCGTCGTAGCTCTTGATTTGGCCAAAACCCCAGCTCCGATGAACCACGTAGGCGCCGGGGTCCATCGACTCGAGTTTGGCTTTATCCGCCTTCAAGGTCGGTGATTTGGCGATTAGCGCGGAAACAGCTTCGGAATTCATGATTGCGTGAGTGGAGGCCTGAACGGGAGAGTTGAGCGGACAATGTCTAACCTTGTCAAATCACGTGTCAAAACCCCGGGGACCAAGCGTCTTGGCAGCGGTCCGAAGGGCCGATGAGCGCCCTCCACGAGCCAATTCCCTCAACCGCTTGGCCGGCAGCCGCCCGCTTGATCGCCCGCTGGCTGGACCAACATGAACGGGCCGACACGCTGCTCGATGGGCTGCCGAAATCGATGCCGACCACCGAGCGGGCGCGGGCGCAGCACCTGATTCTCGGTGTCATCCGCCACTTCGGCCGCATCGATGCCGCACTCGCGCGCTTGGTTGCGCATCCACCGCGGTTTTCCACCCGGGCCGTTTTGTTCGTGGCGGGCTTCGAATTGCTCGAGGCGGCAAACACCTCGGACGCGGAATCTGATGGATTGGTGGCGAAAATCGTTCATCACGCGGTCGAACAGACCAAGGCACTCGCGAGCCCGGCCGAAGCGCGGCTGGTCAATGCCGTCGCCCGCAAACTGGCGGCGGCGGTCGCCCAACCCCTTCCCGTGGCGGACGCGAAGCCGGAGGAACTGGCGGAATACTTCTCCCATCCGGCCTGGCTGATCCAGAGCTGGCGGGCGCAGTTCGGACCCGAGTCCACCCGCGCATTGCTCGAGTGGAACCAGAAACCAGCAACCGTCCACGCGCGCTGGCGCGACCTGGCGTCGACGCCGCCGGATTTCCTGAAGCCGACACCATGGGCGGGCTTCTACGAGGTTCCGTCGGGTCGCTGGTCGGAGATTGAGCCACTGCTCAAATCGGGACGGATTTACTTGCAGGATCCGTCCACGCGTTTACCCGTCGAGCTCCTGGCGCCGCAGCCGAACGAGGCCGTGATCGATCTTTGCGCCGCGCCGGGCGGCAAGAGTCTCCTGATTGCGGATACGATGAAGACCGGCCGGCTGGTGGCCGTGGACGTTCCGGGGGCGCGCATCGACCGGCTGAAGGAGAACCTGGCCCGCGCCGGCGCGGTCGATGTCGCGCTGGTGCAGGCGGACGTGCGGGAGGGAATCGCTCCCGTTCTGCGCGAACACCGGTTGCCGGAGAAGTATGATGCCGTGCTGCTCGATGTCCCCTGCTCCAACACGGGCGTGATGCGGCACCGGGTGGACGTGAAGTGGCGGCTGCAACCGGGCGATTTCAAGAAACATCCGCAGCAACAGCTCTCGATGCTTCATGCCGCGGCCCGGCTGGTTTCACTGCAAGGCCGGCTGGTTTACTCGTCGTGCAGCATCGATCGCGAGGAAAACGAGCACGTCGTCCGGCAATTCCTCGCCGGCAAAGCCGGCGAAGCATTTACGCTCGACGCTTCGGTGCTGAGCTATCCCTGGACCGACCACCACGACGGCGGCGCCGCGTTCCGCCTCCGGAGGAAATAGTTTCGCGTTTCGGGTTTCGCGTTTCGAGTTCAGCAAACCGCTATTCTGAGTTCTGAGTTCGGAGTTCGGAATTTCGGTATGCGTTGCACTTTGTTCCAACACACCAACCCGAAACTCGAAACGCGAAACCGTTAACTCAGAACTCAGAACCCAGAACCGAGACCCGACTACGGCACCAATTCGAAGACCCTTACTCGTTTCTCCGTTTCGTTGTTGCCGAGGAGAAACGTGAGCGTGATCTCGCCGCCGCCGGCGACCAGTTGTTCGTAACGCGGCAGATCCCAGCGCGTGACCGGTTCGCCGTTGATGCGCGTGACGAGATCGCCGACCTGCACGCCTTCGGCTTCCGCGGACGAGCCCGGCACCACGCCGACCACGCGCCAATACGCCGGCGTCTTGTTGAAGCTGACCCCGGCACTCAGGCGCAGCGGGGCTCCGATCGGCTCGTGCGAATCGCGGAAGAATGTCACGCGATTCCGCTCCTGATCGAAGGTCACGACGAAGTATTTCAACACCGCGCCGCCGATCGACGATAGTTCATCCGTCAGGTCGACGATTGGCCGATCGAACAGATGTCCGCCGATCGAAATCGGCTCGGCCAGCCGTCCGATCTGCTGCGTGCGATCGCCGGCCAGCGTCCCGATGGTCGCGCCCACCCGCGGCCCGAAGGCGAATTCCGGCTCCAGACCGATCGGGTTCAGGCTGAAGGCGGCATCGCTGCCGGAGTCAATCAGCGCGATGACCGAGCGCTCGCCGAGGTGAATCGGCACGAGCGGAGTTTTTCTCGTGTCGTTGAACGCGATGATCGCTCCCGGCACGGGGGTCACGGTTCGCGCGGGCTGGAGCAGAACGCGACTGCCCGGGTAGTCGAGGGTCAGGAGCAACTCGCGGAAGAGCGGAAACCCGAGCACGCCATCGACCCTGACGCCGAGGTGGGCGGACAGTGGCGCCGGATCGTAAACCAACACCGGCACGTCATCGAACCGCGCCTCGCCGAGTTCCATGCGGCGCAAGGATGCCGATGGCAGTTCCGTCACGATCCCGTCCGCGCCCGTCACGCGCACGCGTGCGCCAGCCGAGAGTGGTTCGCGTCCCGGATAACGACGGACCAGGGTCGGGGACATCAGCGTGACCGACGAACCGGTATCGATCATGAAGCGATACGGTCCGTTGCGGTCCCACCGCGCCTCGATCAGCAGGTAGTTCCCGATATTCTGCGCCGGCAGCACGACAAGCGGAGCTTCCAGCCGGGTGCGACCGGGACGCGGAGGTTCGCGGCGAATCGACGCGCAGCCGCCTGAAATCAGCAGCAAAATGGCTACGGCGAGAAAACCGAGGAACGGACGGGCCAACACGTCACCGCTCGTACGCCGGCGTCGCAATTGCGGACCGTTATCCCCCACCGTCTGATGGCCGGACTTCATTGAATGGTATTCGGAGACGGGGTTGACCGCCCTGGGAGCGCGGGCAGCCTGCCCGCCGTAGCCTTGGCGAAGGTGGGTCTCGCCCGCATCAGCACGGAGCGGGCAGGATGCCCGCGCTCCCAGGGGAATACTGGCACCAGTTTCGGACGGGGTTGCTCCGCGCTGTGTTCGGCGGCCGGAATCATTTCGTCGGTCTCGGCAGCGTGGTGCTGAGTCCCAACGCCATGAGCGAGAGCACCGCGCCGGCCACGAACACACTTTCCGAGCCAAACCGCCAGAACACCACGCCGGCGAGCACGGGGGTGAAGGCGCGCGCGAGCGCGCTCAGCGAGCGAAAGATGCCGAGCACGCGACCCTGTTCCTCCGCGCTCGTATAAAGCGAGATCAGCCCCGTCGTCGACGGATTCACCAACCCTGAGCCGAGCGCGAGCAGCGCGACGCCGACATACAGCATCCACGGTTGAAGCGAATAACCAATGACGAGCAGGCCGACAGCTGAAAAGGCGAGGCCGGAGGTCAGCACCGGGATCTCATTTGCAACGCGGAGGAGCCGGCGGACGATGTACCCCTGGGTCACGATCGCGCACAGGCCGAGGAACCCGAGCAGGATGCCGTTTTCCTTCGCGGTATAGCCGAATCTTTTCGTGGTCAGAAAGGTGAGCGCCGACTCCATCGCGACAAATGCGATCGAGAAGACAAACGCCACGAGGTTCGTGCGCCGAACCGCGGGATCCTCGAGCCCGAAAATCGCGGTGATCGGGTTGCGCAACCGAGGCTCGCGCGCCTGCGCCCGCATCTCCGGCGTCAGCGTCTCCTTGAAACGCGCGGATATCCACAGGAGGTTGATCACACACAGGACCAGGGCGAGCAGCGCCGGGACCGAAAACGGGTTGATGCCGAAGCGTGCCAGTGACGGAAAATGGTCGAGCAGGTTGAACCGAATCGCCACGGCGCCGAGCGTCGGACCTGTCACGAGCCCGAGGCCGAATGCCGCGCCCACGAGCCCCATCGACTTCGACCGTTCGTCGCGCGTCGTCACGTCCGCCACCGCCGCGGTCGCGACGGAGAGATTGCCGCTGAAGGCGCCGCTGACGATCCGTGAAAGCAGGAACATCCAGAATGAACCGCTCACGAGCCACAGCAGATAACCAACTCCGGTGCCCGTGACGGTCAGAAGCAGCACGCCACGGCGGCCACGCCGGTCACTGACGGCGCCCCAAAACGGCGCGAAGATGAACTGGAGAATCGAGAAGAACGAACTGATGACGCCGCCGAAAAGCACCGGCGCGTAGTTCTCGATCCCAAAAATCTGCGCCATCTGATCGGTCCAGCCCAGCAGCACCCCGAGCACACCGGTCCGCCCCTCGAGCCCGAGGTAATACTCGAGCAGATCCGGACCAAGTGGGAAAATGATCGAGAAGCCGATCAGGTCGATGTACAGGGTGAGAAAAATCACGCCCAGCGACAGCCGTCGGGGTGCGCGTGGGGCGGGTGTGGGAGCGTCGGTCGACACGGGAAAGGGACAACCAAAAGAGTTCCCCCGCAGACGCCAAGGTACAAAAGGAGGTGCAGGCGCATGGCGAACGCACCGGATTCAGGGAATGAGTTCGCGCAGTTTCCGTTCGAGGGCGTCGCGCGTGAACGGCTTCGCCAGAAACGCGAGTCGTCCTGCGCCCCCCACCCGCCCGAGAATATCGCCCTCGCTGTAACCGCTCATCAGCAGCACCGGTACATCGGCTCGCATCGCGCGCAATCGTTCCAGCGTTTGTTCACCGCTCAGCCCGGGCATCAGCAAATCGAGCACCACCAGGTCGAAATCGCGCGACTTCTCCCGGAAAATATCAACCGCCGCCGCCCCATCCGCGGCACCGTGCGGCTTCAGCCCAAATGTCTTGAGCGTGTCCATCACGACCAAGCGCACGAGTTCCTCATCCTCGACCACCAGCACGGAGGCGCTCGATCTCCACCTGCCGCCCGAGGCCGCCGGAGTCGCGAGGGGGCGTGCCACCGCCGCCACCGGCGGCAGCAGCAGCCGGAAGGAGGAGCCGTGGCCGGGCGCGCTCGTCACGCGGAGCGCACCCTTGTGTCCGCGCACAATCCCGAGGACTGCAGCGAGCCCGAGGCCACGGCCGGCGAATTTCGTGGTGAAAAACGGGTCGAAGATTTTCGCCATCACCTCGGGCGTCATGCCGCAGCCGGTGTCACGCACCTCGAGGTAAACATAGTCGCCGCCCGGCAGTGCCGCGCCAGCAACGCAGCCCGCAAGCATCGCATGATCCGCGTGCATCATTCCCGCGGTGAGGATAATCTCGCCGCCGCGATCGCCAATCGCGTCGGCGGCATTGAGCACGAGGTTCATCACGATCTGGCGCAGCTGCGTCGCATCCGCGAGCACGGCGGGCAAATCCTTCGGCAGGTTGAGGGTGAGCGTCGCCTGTCGCGCCACCGAGATTTTCAGCAGCGGCAGGAGTTCCTCCGTCATCGCGGTGAGATCGGTCGGCTCGATCACGAACTGGCCCTTGCCCGCATAGGCGAGCATCTGACGGCAGAGTTCCGCCGCCCGAAGCGAGGCATTCTCAATTGCCGACAGCTGGGGCTCCACGGCGGAGTTACCCGGCAGCGAGAGCCGCGCGAGCGTGGCATTGCCGAGAATCGTGCTGAGCAGATTGTTGAAATCGTGCGCGATGCCGCCGGCCAGAAGGCCGAGGCTTTCGAGCTTCTGGCCCTCGAGCAGCTTGCGCTCCAGCCCCAGCCGCGCCGCCTCGGCGTTCTTCTGCGCCGTGATATCAATGGCCAGCCCCTCGAAGATATCCCGCCGCCCTTCCGCGCTGTATCCTCCGCGACCGCGCGAAAGCACCCATTTCTCCTCGCCCGAACGATGGCGGATGCGGTACTCCACTTCGATGTCGCTGCCGTCATGCAGCGCGCCTCGCGTGGCCTCACGAACCCGTTGCAGATCGTCCGGATGCACACAGTCGCGAAAATGCACCGTGCCATTGAGGAACTCGGCCGCCGTCCACCCCGTCAGATGCTGCGCTCCGTCGCTTACGAAAAGCACCGTCAGTTGCTCGTCGTAGCGACAGCGAAACGCCATCCCGGGCAACGCGTGGAGCATGCTGGCGAAGTGTCGCCGGCTCTCCGCCAGTTCGGCCGTGCGCTGCTCCACCTCCCGTCGAATCGTCTCGGTCCGCCGCCCGGTGATGTGGGCGAGTCCGGCGACGAGCCCCGATAACAACATCAGACCGATCGACCTCACCAGTGGTCGCCAGGTGTTTTGCTCCGCCAGCCAGCCGACGCGCGGCCGGTAGAGCACGCGCCAGTCGCGTCCACCGAACAGGATGGAGTGCTCCTGAGCCGGGTCGCGCCGAAACTCCTCCTCCGTGACACCGGCTTCGCCCGGTGAGGTCCCATTCGCGGCGCGATAATAAAGCACACGCTTGACGGGGTCCGGCTCGCTCGCGTCGACGAACAGCATGTCCATCATCGTATCCGGTTGGCGGCGACAGGCGGCGTCGAGCATGTCGGGCAGGCGGAACACGCACTGGAGAAAGCCGTTGAAGGCACCATCCTCCGGCTGCCCGGTCTTCGGCACGCGGTAAACCGGCCAGATCATCACGACGCCGCGCTGGCCGGGACGTCCCTGCACGAGCGGAACCGGCGGGGTCACGAGCACCTGCCGCGTTTCTCTTGCCTGTTGGAGGAACGCGTTCGTCGGTCCGGTGCTCAGATCATAGCCGAGCGCCGCCTCGTTTCCGCGCAGCGGCTGGATGTAGCTGATCGGATAATACACCGGCCGGTTGGCGGCGCGCTGCGGCAGACCGCTGGCGTCACGCTCGACGATGGCAAAACTGCGCGATTCATAATAGCGCTGAAGGTCGGCCTCGAAACGCGCGCGCTGCGCGTGCGCGACGACGGGCACCCACTCGAACGCCTGGACGCCGCCAAGCCGTTCCTCCAACCGGCTGGTGGCGCGGATGAACTCGGAACGCGTGACCGTCGCGTCGAGCATGAACAGCGCCGACAAGCCGAACAGCGAGTCCTCGTATCGTCCGAGCACCTCGCGCGTCAGCGTGTGGCGCACCGTCGTGCGCCGGGCAAAGTCCGTCTCCGCCGCCTGCCGTTCGCCGGCGCGTACGATCTGGAAGGAAACGACGCTGGCGATGAGTCCCACCAGCAACACTCCGAGGATGACGCCGCGGTGGGAAAGGAAAGCGGGCGTGCGCGGGGCGGCCATCATTTGGGAATGCGGCCACTTTGGAAGTGCCACCGACCGCGGCAATCGCGATCAGCAGCACCATTGCCAGTGCGATTACGTAGGTCCGATCGCGCCGGCGGATCGCGCTCCACCCGCCAGGCGATCGACCGTGTTTCTCACCCGGAAAACCCCGTCGACCGTCCCCGCCGCCCCGTCGGCCAAACAAGCAACCAATCGGCAAAAAGCCCGCCTCTGGGGCTTACCAGCGATAAGGCAATGGGTGGCGCGAGGTCAGCGCGTCGACCCGCTTCTTGACCTCGCCAATCGCGCCGGCTTCGCCCGGCGTGCCGATCGCGGCGAGCACGGTGTCGATGCACGCGGCGATCTCCGCCATCTCCGCCTCGACAAACCCGCGCGTGGTGACGGCGGGCGTCCCGAGCCGGATTCCCGACGCCTGAAACGGGCTCCGCGTCTCGAACGGCACCGTGTTCTTGTTGCACGTGATGTGAGCCAAATCGAGGGTCTCCTGCGCCTTCTTCGCGGTCAGCTCCGGATACTTGGGCCGCAGATCGACCAACATCAGGTGATTGTCCGTGCCGCCGGAAACGATCTTGTAGCCGCGGCCCGCCATGGCGGCGGCAAGCGCGCGGGCGTTCTTCACGATTTGCTCGGAGTACACCTTGAACTCGGGCTTCAGGCATTCGCCAAAGCACACCGCCTTCGCCGCGATCACGTGCATCAGCGGACCACCCTGCCCGCCGGGGAACATCGCGGAATCAACCGCCTTCGCGTGCGCCGTCCGGCAGAGGATGAGACCGCCCCGCGGCCCGCGCAGCGTCTTGTGCGTCGTCGTCGTGACAAAATCGGCGTGCGGCACCGGCGAGGGGTGGATGCCCGACGCTACCAGCCCGGCGATGTGCGCGATGTCCGCAAACAGCAGCGCGCCGGAGTTGCGCGCAATCTCGCCCATCCGCGCGAAGTCGATGACCCGCGAGTAGGCGCTCGCACCCACCGTGATCATCTTCGGCTTCTCGCGGTCGGCGACGCGCGCAAGCTCGTCGTAATCGAGCAGCCCGTTGTCCTCGCGCACGCCGTATTGGCAGAAATTGTACAGCTTGCCGGAAAAGTTCGCCGGATTGCCGTGCGTCAGGTGGCCGCCGTGGCTGAGATTCATGCCGAGGACCTTGTCGCCCGGTTTCAGTACGGAGGTGTAGACGGCGAAGTTCGCCTGCGACCCCGAGTGCGGCTGAACGTTCGCGTGCTCGGCGCCAAACAGCTGCTTCGCGCGCTCGATCGCGAGCGTTTCAATCCGGTCGACGTTCTCGCAGCCGCCATACCAGCGTTTGCCCGGGTAACCCTCGGCATATTTGTTCGTGAGGACGCTGCCCTGCGCCTCCATCACGGCCGGATAGGTGAAGTTCTCGGAGGCGATGAGCTCGATGTGGCTTTGCTGGCGGCCAAGCTCGGCCGCAATCACGGCATGGATTTCGGGATCGAGGGTTCGGAGAGGAGCCGAGGTCAACATTGCGGAGTGCGATTTCGGATTGCGAAGTTAATGCCAACTCGAACGCAGCGGATGTTCTTAATCCGCAATCCGCAATCCGAAATCCGCCATCAACTCGCCGGCGGCGGCGAAATCAGCGTCTTAAGGCGTTCCACCAGCGACGGGATCGATTCGACCATCTCGTCGCGGGCCGACTCGTAGACCTTGAACGGTCCACCGTAGGGATCCCCTATCTCCTTCTCGCCATCGCCGGGCAGGAATTGCCGAAACAAAAAGAGGTTCTTCGGCACCGGGTCGGCTTGGACCTCGATCATCGCGCGGTGCGACTCGGTCATGCACAACACGATCAGCGCCTCGTCGAGCAACTTCTGCGTCAATGGCTGCGCGCGGTGCTGCGAAACATCGATGCCCACTTTCTTCAGTGCGAAGACGGAATTTTCGGAAACCGACTCGCCCGTTCGCGCCGCCACGCCGGCCGATATCACCTTGAGCGATTTCAACGGCTCGGGTTGCGCCGCCAAGGCGTGTTGCAGCAGGGCCGCTGCCATCGGACTACGGCAGATGTTGGCGGTGCAAACAACGACAATGGGCCCAAGTTCGGACATCAACGCGGAGGGAAAGGACATGGATTTGCCTGAAAGGCAAAACTGGATTCCGCGCCGAAACCGCGGCGCGATTCCGCCACCGGCTAGTATCACTCTGCAAAGTCCCTCGTGAAAAACGGCGATTTTCGAACGTCACGTATTACGTGACATTGCCTCTGAGATTCGTCGGCATTTGCAGCCGAACTTGACGAAGTAATGCTAGCCGGGAAATTTCCCACCGCGGCCTGTGGGCGCAACCAAACGGAGTTAGCCGCGAGAGAACGCAAAGAGCGCAGAAAATCGAACTCATCTTTGTGCTCCATGTGTTCTTTCGCGGCCCAATCCAGAACTTTGAAATCGTCGCAATCCTGCACGATCCGGATCGATATCAGCCTACCGCGGCTCCTGCGGCAGCCAAAGGCACCGGGCAAAATTGCCACAAAGAGGCACAAAAAATCGGAGGCGATTGAAGCTCTCGCTGCGCCTATAGGCGCCCGGGCAATTCTCGCCGGCCGGACGGATCATTTTTGCGCTTTCTTGCGGCCACCAAGATCGTCGCGGCTGGCGACGAAATGGAGGGATAGTCACCCACTCGTCTCGTGAATCGAGCCACACTCTGTCCGATGATCATTTCTGCATTCGCTGGCGCGCTTGGTGTCCGGGCAAAGATCCAAACCGCGCAGCGGTCTTGTTCTAGGCCGCATTTCATTGGGCGGGCGACGAGCCGGAGACATGTTCGTGAACCGATGGACATGAAATGCAGGTTGAGTGTGCTAATGCGGGCTACAGCTTCCGGAGCGCCACCAGCGCGCGATGCAGGTGCACCGCCCGCTGGAGCACGGCGTCCACCGGCGGCCGCTCGGTTTTGCCGCGGATCTCATCGGTCGCGGCATCGGCGGACGCGTCCGCGAGCCGGTCGCGCGAGAGGCTCGCCTCGTCGTTGCGCACCTTTTCCGGGTTGTCGGTCATCAGCGATCCCACGGCAGTGCCCGACGCGAGTGCGTCATAGGCGCGCCGTTCATCCGCCGCCGCGGTTTGCACCGCAACGTCAGGCTCAAAATTTCGTCCCGGCCGGCCGACGACGAGCACGCCGGGACTGCGGCGCAGCCCCGCCAGCATCCGGCGCAATTCGCCGCCCGTCTCCGCATTCGCGAGCACGAACACCGGCGTGCGCGCACTGGCGTGAAACTTCAGCCACGCCTCCGTGGCGATCGCGGCCGCTTCCTTGCCCTGGACGAACCGCAGATCAAGTACGAGCGGTTGCTTTCGCGCCGGCCCTGCTGTCGCTGGCAAATCCGCCGGCAGCTCGGTCACCCGGTGATAAAGCAGACGCTGGCCGAGCTCCCGTTGCAGCGGCGCAGCCACGGTGGCCGTAACTGACGCCAGCAATAAAATCAAAAATGCACGCATGAAAACGGCCATGGTCTTGGTCGAAGGCGCTAACCGCGACTCAGCTGCCGGGCGCCAATGTCGCGGCGGAAATACTTCGATGGGCACTCGATGGCATCGCACGCCGCATACGCGTTCGCGGCCGCCTGCTGCAAGGTCGACGCGAATGCGGTGACCCCGAGTACCCGACCGCCGTTTGTCACGATTTCCCCCTCCGCGTTTCGCGCCGTGCCGGCATGGTAAATCGTAACGCCCGGGGGAAGCTTTTCCGGGACGCGAATCACGTCGCCCTTCGCATAAGCGTCCGGGTAACCCTTCGCCGCCATCACCACGCAGATCGCATGGTCGGGTTTGATCCCGAGCGTCATGCCGCGCAGCTGGCCTTTCGCCGCGGCCCAAAGCACGGACAGCAAGTCCGTCGCGAGCCGCGGCAGCACCACCTGCGTTTCCGGATCGCCGAACCGGGTGTTGAACTCGAGCACCTGCGGCCCCTGCGCCGTCAGCATGACGCCGATGAACAGCGTGCCGCGGAAATCGATGCCTTCGGCGCCGATTGCCGCAACGGACGGCGCGACGATGTCGCGTTCAATTCGCGCGAGCAGTTCGGGCGTGACCACGTCGGCCGGCGAATACGTTCCCATCCCACCCGTGTTCGGGCCCGTGTCGCCGTCACCGATGCGCTTGTGATCCTGCGAGGTCGGCAGGATGACGTAATCGCGACCCGAGACCACGACGAGAATCGACGTCTCCTCACCGTGCAGGCAGTCCTCGATCAAGATCTGCCGGCCGCTGGCGCCAAATTTTCCGGTCTCCAGCATGGCCCGAACCGCCGCTTCCGCTTCGTCGCGCGTTTGCGCAACGATGACGCCTTTGCCGGCCGCGAGCCCGTCTGCCTTGATCACGATCGGCACCGGCCGCGATCGCAGGTACTCGAGCGCCGCCGGGGCGTCGCCAAAAACTCCGGCCGCCGCGGTCGGAATGCTGTACTTCAACAGCAGCTGCTTCGTGAAAATCTTCGACGCCTCGAGTCGCGCGCCGTCCGCTTTCGGCCCGTAGACGGGAATTCCAGCCTGGAGCAATTTGTCCGCGAGCCCGAGTGCGAGCGGCACCTCGGGACCGACGACGACAAACTCGATCTTCTCGCGCAATGTCAGCGCCACCAGCCGCGCCACGTCATCCGCCGCTTCGGCGAAACATGGAACATCGGCGGCGATGCCCGCGTTGCCGGGTGCGCACACGACGCGCGGCTTCGCCGGCGAAGCGAGCAGCGCGCGAACGAGCGCGTGTTCGCGGCCGCCGGAGCCGACGACAAGAACCGAGCGAGGCAATGCGGTGGTGGTCACGTCCGGAGAAACACACCCACCCGCCCGCCCGTGGCAAGGCCGCGTTGCGGGCTAAGGGCGAGGGGCACGGGGCAAGGGGGAAGGGGGAAGCGGCAAAGCAATTCAGGTCTTCTTCGCGGTTTCGCGCCTTCGCGTGAGCCACTGGTCTGAAGTGGTCGGTGGTCGGTTGTCGGTGTCAGATGATCGACGTTCGCACGAACCCGAAACGCGAAACCTCCGCCGAAGGCGGGCTGGCTTTCACAGGAGGAAACGGAGGCAACCGAGCAATCCCCGCGCAAGCGCGTTGATCTCTGTTACCTCTGCGACCTCCTGTTAAATGCCTGGTGGTTTGGGCCAATCCTGAAAATGCACGCAAGCCGCGAGCATGAGTTAACCGCAAGGAACGCAAAGAGCGCAGAGAAACTGCTCCTCTGCTCCCTTGCGTTCCTTGCGTTCTTTGCGGCTAAATCCATCTCCCTTCGGTTGCGGCCGTCTCGACAAGAGGGGCTGCGCCGCGCTGGGTGCTCTGTGACCCAGGTTTGATGGCTGGAATTTTCGATCCGTTAATCCGCCTCGTTCTGTTACCCCTCTCCACTCTCCGCGATTTTGCGGTTGTTCGCGGCCTGAAGATACCAGCGCCACGTGCGCGCAACGCGCGCAGTTCTCGCGCTTCGCGCGCGGTTCTGCGTTCTGGGTTTTGGGTTCTGAGTTCTCGCGCCAGGCGCGAGTGACAAGTGACCGGTGACACGACCGCTGACGTCTGACCTCTGACGTCTGACATCTGGCCTCTGGCCTCTGGTCTCTGGCTTCTGGTCTCTTCGCCCTTTGCCTCCTGCCCTTTGCCCTACAGCACTTGCAGCTTCTTCCGATAGAAGGCGACGACTTCGTCGGGGTCGTCGGTGAAAAGGATGTAGTCGGCGATCCAGGCCGGAGCGCGCTTTGTATTGATCATCGTCCGCAGCTGCCGGCGGAGATCGCCCCAGAATTTGGCGTTGAAGAAAACGTACGGGACGCGCGGCCGGATCCCAAGCTTGAGGTTGCACATTTCGATGCCGACCTCCTCGAGCGTCCCCACCCCGCCGACGTTGAAGATGCAAAAATCGGCGGCCTCGAACCATTTTTGGCGGAAATGCCGCGACGATTCCTGGAACGTGTTGAAAAAATCCACGCCCAACTCAGGCGGTTGCGCTTCCAGCTCGAGAAAACACGCGCCGGTGAGCGCGCCCTTGCCGCGCGCCTGATCGGTCGCGAGCCGCATGACCCCGCCACCACCACCCGTGAGCACGCCGAGATTGGTACCCATGAAGGTCGTCAGCTTGTCGACGAGCGACGAGATCCGATCCGTATCCTCTTTTTCCAGACCGATGGCCGAGCCATAGAACGCGAGGATGGTCGCCTCCTGAAACTTGCGGGCGCTCTCCTCCCGCACGAAGAACCCGTGCTCCTTTTTGTACGTGTGCAGGTAGACGTCCTTGGTCAGCTCATCGTACCAGTACACCTGGAGACCGATCGCGTTGAACGTGTCGAGCCGGCCGTGCGCGTTGGCGGAAAGGAAGTATCCGTGGGTGCGTGACGCCTTGCGAAAGATGATCCGGCGCAGCTTCAGGTCGCTCATCCGGGTAATCAGCTCGATCTGCTCCAGCAACGCGGGAAAATAATCGAGCACCAGCGTGTCGGCGTTCTCCGGCGCGGCGTCCAGCGCCTGGATGATCGTGCGGTAGCCGCAGGGCCCGCCCTCGCCGAGCACTTTGCGCATGTCGTCCGTCGCACGCACGAACAGGCTGTGGTTCTCCATCGTGCCGCTCTGCCCCTTGACCGTGATCTTCGTCCGCGGCCGCGCCTCGCTGTTTTCATGCCGCGGGTTTTCATCGAGACATTTGTAGAGCTCGGTGGCGGTGGCGAGCAGCCGGGTCCGGCGTTTGGCCAGCGCCTTGAATTCCGGATCGGTCGCCTCGGGCGCGCGGAACACCTCGACCGAAACGACCGGGTTCACCACCGGCTGGTCGCCGGTGTTGTAGATTTCGAGCATGATGTTCGTGCCGAAAGTCTTGATCGGATCGAGCAGGACTGCGCTGGTGTGGATGCCAAAATTCCCCTCGCCCTGGTTCAGGACCACGAAGTGCTCCTTCAGATACATCGAACAACTCGTGAGAATTCCGGAACGCGGCGGAATCGTCAGCGGCGCCATCTCGTGCCGCACTTGCACGCGATCGAGGTAATTGCGTCCCGCGACGCCGCTGATCACGCGCTCGAAGTCGGCCCGGACCAGCTTCGAGCTGAGCGTGTAGCCGACCTGGTGCGGGGTGAGGAAAACGCGGCCGAGGCTGTCGATGCTGATCGTATTCGGGAGCTTGATTCGATTTTCGCGCAGCGCATCCCAGATCTCGGCGGTGGAAAGTTTCGCTGCGACGGGCGCGAAGAACAGCCGCCCCACCGGCGCGCCGACGCGCATGAGCTTTTTCCAATAGGAGGCGTTCGGAAAACTCGCGTCGAAAATGAAGGTGTCCGCTTCGAGCTCGAGCCGGTTGCCCTCCACGTGCGGGGGCCCCTGGATTGCCATCTCGACGCCGATTCGCGCCAGCGCGCTGCGCTCGCTGAACTTCAGCGCCGCGAGGTTGGTTTTAAGAAACTCGAACTCAGCGGGATGGCGGGGCCAGAACGCCAGCGTGAGCGTGACCGTGCGCTCATCCTTGTTCTTTACCGTGAGGATTTGACCGTCCTGGCTGGTCCAAAATTGGTCGCCGTTCATTTCGAAGGGGACAGGTGATGGCCCAATCGGGAGTGAGAGTGAAGGTGAAAGTTAGCCCGCATTTTTCACCCTCTGCATGTCATTCAGCATTCCTTCACTCTCTGATTGCATTCGGTGGCCTCGACTGGCACTGGTGGAAACTTTTACGGCACAAACCCGGCGCCGGCGTTACTCCTTCCCGTCCCTCAAATCCACAATGAAACTGAAGCATATCCTCACGATTTGCCTGCTCGCGCTCGGCCTGGCCGCAGCACGCGGCCAGGAAGTCAAAGCGAACATTCCCGGCAAGTCGGAGCAACCGGCCGCCAGCGTCGCCAAAGCGACGACGTACACTGAACCGCAGCTCCTCGAGGAGCTGGGGTGGTACATCGGCAAGCGCGCCCAGCTTTCCGAGCTCGAACTCAGCAAGGAGGAAGTGGATTCGGTGCTCAAAGGCATCGGCCTCGCGGCCAGCGGCAAGGATTCGCCGTTCGATCTCGAGAAGATCGGCCCGGCGATGGACGAGTTCATGCAGAAGAAACAGGCGACGTACATGAACAAGCTAAAGACCAAGAATGCCACGACCAACGCCGACTTCTTCAAAAAACTGAAGGAAAACAAAAACGTGGTCGAGCTGCCCAGCGGCCTGCGCTACGAAATCGTGAAGCCGGGTGCGGGGCCGTTCCCGAAGGACGACCAGACGGTACGTGTCCATTACACCGGCACGCTGCTCGATGGCTCGGTGTTCGACAGCTCGGTCCAGCGCGGCGAACCCGCCGAATTCGGGCTCAAGGAAGTCATCCCCGGCTGGACGGAGGGTATCCAGAAGGTGAATAAGGGCGGCAAGATAAAGCTGTACGTCCCGCCGCAGCTCGCCTATGGCGACGACGGCCGCCCCGGCATCCCGCCCGGTTCGACGCTGATCTTCGAAGTCGAGCTGCTGGAAATCAAGGCCCCCGGCGCTGCCGCCGCGCCCGCCGCGAAGAAGTAAGAGATTTCACCTGCGAACACGAAAGCCCGCGGCCCAACCGCCGGGCTTTTTTTATGGGTAGCAGCCGAGGTGACGAGGCTGGGCGCCTGGGAGCGCGACCGCCCTCGGTCGCAATGTTCAAAAGCGACCGAGGGC
>JAUSID010000173.1 GCA_030648295.1 Opitutaceae bacterium
CACTTAAGGCGCATAAAGCAAGCCTCACAAAGACGATAGAGATTCGGATGGAGCCGAAATCATTCTATCGCAAAGGAGGCTTGTACCATGTCGAGTATCGGCCAGGGAGGGCTGAGTTCTCCACTCAGGGAGGAGTGGCCCGCGCCCATCGTTGTTCTGGAAGCGCTCACTCGGTTCGTACCGCCGGCGTCCATTCGCGCCGTGCTCACGCAGACGGGTCGGCACAGTCAGCGAGTCCGCCGTTTGCCGGCCACAGCCGTCGTCTGGTTGGTCATCGCCATCGGAATCTGGACCGATCTGGACATTCCCGCCATCTTCAGACAAGTCGCCGGCACGTTGCGTTCGCTGCTGCTGATGATGTCGGCAAACCATCCGCCCTGTAAGGCGGCTCTTTCCCAAGCCCGCACGCGTCTGGGCGCCTGCTGCATGCGTCAACTCTTCGTTCGAACCGCGGCGCCCATCGCCGTCGATCGCACGCGGGGCGCTCTCTACAAGGGCATGCGCCTGATGGCCATCGACGGCGTCACCTTGGACATCCCCGATACGCCGGCCAACGCCGCTGCTTTCGGCCGACCGAAGACACGACGGCACGGCGAAGCCGTGAATGGCGGGTATCCGCAGATTCACGTGGTCTTCCTCTCCGAAACCGGCACCCACCTCATCGTGGAGGCCTTCGTCAAACGAGCAAAGAAGAGCGAATTCTCCCTGGCCGGTTCGTTACTGAGAAAAGTCCCGCCGAGCTCGTTGGTGCTCTGGGATCGCGGTTTTTACGGCTATTCCTCGTTGATTCAAGCGCAACGCCGGGGCGTGTACGTCGTGGGGCGCGTAGCCGATCATGTGGTCTTCGAGGTTGTGCGTACGCTCGGCGACGGCTCCTTCCTGACCACCATCTATCCCACATGGAGCGATCGACGCCGCCACCGCAACGGCCTCATCGTTCGAGTCATCGAATACACTTTCGACGATCCCCACCGGCCCGGTCATGGGCAACGCCATCGGCTGGTGACGACCTTGCTCGACGCGAACACCCACTCGGCCACGGAGCTCGTGGTGCTTTATCACGAGCGTTGGGAAATCGAGATCGGGAATGACGAACTCAAGACCCATCAACTCGACCGCCTGGTGCATCTTCGCAGCCGCAAACCGTGCGGAGTGTTGCAGGAACTCTACGGCATTCTGCTGGCCTACAATGCCGTTCGTTACTTCATGCATGAGGCCGCGCTGTCGGTGGACATCGATCCGCGACGACTGCGTTTCATTCATGCGCTTCGTGTCCTGCGGGAAACAGCTCCGCTGCTTCGCGCCGCGGCGACCGAACGCTTGCCGTTCCTCTACGCCGCCATGATCCAACACATCGCCCAGGGCCGGCTGCCGCCGCGCGACAATCGCATCAACCCCCGCGTCGTGAAAAAGAAGATGTCCAACTTCGCCAAGAAACGTTCCGAGCACTGCCATCCACCGCAACCGCAAATCTCGTTCGAACAAGCAGTTGTGATTCTTAAGTGAACCGTATTGGGGTTAGGTCGAGTTCCGCCGAAAGTGTGTTTTGCGGCTCTGCAGGTTTCTCTTCCGGTTGCCGAGCCTGCACGATGGGGTCAATCGGATCAGCGTACCGTTTGGCCCATTCGAACCACTCCTGAAAGGCCTCTTCGTTCATCGGGCGGATCTGCTCGGAATCCAACGCGGCCTGAAGCGCCGCCAAATAGCGGCGGATCCGTTCGGCGTCGTGCCAACGATTCACGTACTCCATGAGCTTCTGCCGGTTGCCGAAATCCCTGTCCTTTCTGGCCACGGCGGCGCGGCGCAATTCGTTCACGCGCCGTTTCTGTCGTTGAACGCATTCCTCATCGAGCCGCTCCGCTTTCCTCATCTCCAGCGCCTGCGCGGCGGTAGTAACGAGCGTACCGATCACTTTCTCGAGCCGCTGTGTCTTTCGATCAGCCCAACTTCGGCGTGTGCCGGCGCCATCGATGACCGCGGCGAGTCGTCCGGTTAGCCGAGACGTATCGGAAACCGGTTTCGTGTCGTCGATTTCCTCGTACAGTTCGAGGTACAGCTCGTCGGGTTCAATGGCCAACGCAGTCTTGGTCCCGTCGTCAGCGCCCACTACAACGGTCCCGCCCTTTGCCTCCCACTTCGCGATAAGCGATTCGAGGATGCTCAAAACGCGCGGAGCCGCGGTTGGAGACACGTTGATTTTGGGTGCTTGCTGAGCATTGGTCCGAAGCAGGCCATTTTGATCCGGAGTGGCGGCTTCCAATTGCGCCTTCGCGGCCAAAACGAGAACATGAGGTACCTTGATCTCTCCGGCGTGGGGGTTCGAGGGCGGTGCCTGCGGGTCCGCTGCCGAGGTTTGTGATTCGAGAATCTCCTCGGACACGTCCCATCCCTGCAGATGCACCGTATCGTAAATGCCGCCTTTCATGCTTGGCAGGAGTACCTTCAGCACTTTCTGGCCGGCGGCGATTTTGGCCCAGTATCCGCGGCCCGGTCGTGGAATTCTGTATCGCTTGCAGGCCTTCGCGAGGCCCACATCGGAGATTCCGTAAAGAGCTGCGAGGCGTGCGCCTGGGATAGTCCACACCTGTTCGTACAGCTTTTTTCGTTCGACAACTGCCATGGTGGTTACCGTTCGGCGTCAATTTGATTACATCGCATCCAATCGGCGGTTATTATGCTGTGTGAGAGCTCTCAGCTCCAGGCAATCTAATGGTTCGCACGGATACCGATCATGGTAGCGAAGCAGCTTCCGAAATCTCCCGCCCTTGCCGTCGACCTCGCAGAACCGGAAGGCAACGTACCCGGTTTGCCCGACCCACTCGGATTCAAGCCGCGACTTATCCGTCCAGATCCCTTAGTTCGAAACACGCGCCGTACGGTGGAGTCGCTGGATCACTATGCCCGCCCCTCGAGCGGCGATCGCCAGCGGCTTGATGTGCAGGTGAGCAAGGCAATGTTCAAGCCGGCGCTCGTGGTTATGGATCGGTTTATCAAGGCGCTGCAAGGCCAAGGTCTCAACGTCGAGGTTACCGAGGACCATCATGGTCGCGGCACGTACGCATGCGACAGCCGCGATCGCGTTCAGCTGTCCATCCGCGAACGGACCAAACGGGTCGAGCATGTCCCGACCGACAAGGAACTGCGCGAGAAGGAACGATGCCCATGGACACGAATCCCGAAGTGGGATGACCTTCATACCGGCGAATTGGAACTTTCCCCCGGCGGGCGCGTGGACCTATCCAGCGATGACTCGATCAACCAGCTCGTGCGGAAGGCCGTTACGGACGTGGTGGAGCTCATTGGAAGGGCGCGAAAGAGTCGTGAGGCCGAGGAAGCCGAGCG
>JAUSID010000177.1 GCA_030648295.1 Opitutaceae bacterium
GCGCGTTGAACGGCCGAAGCTCTTCGGGGCAAGGCCCTGAAGACAGAAAGGACAACGACATGATCGCTGTTGCCCTCGTGATCGCCTGGTTCGCCGTGGTCGGTCTCGTGCTCATCGCACGAGGTGACTACCGCCAACGCCGGTCGATCCGCTAATGACAGAAAACAACACCGGCCCGGAGCGCGAACTCCGGGCCGGTTCAATTTCCACATCAGGGTGTGGTGCCAAATAGTCGGCGACTCCCCTCGGAAGGGAGATCATACAGGTGCAAGTCCTGTCACCCTGACCAATTTTTTGCGGTGTCGTCTAACCAGTAGGACAGCGGACTTTGAATCCGTGAATGGAGGTGCGACTCCTCCTGCCGCAGCCATTTTTCGGGTCGCAAGCTTTAACAGTGAAGCCGCCGGCTCTTACCCGGCAGAACTCGGAGCATTACCGAGGCGTCCCACCATTTTGGCTCGATGGCGCAGCAGTCAGCGCAGCTCCCTCATAAGGAGAAGGCCGCGGGTGCGAATCCCGCTCGAGCCCCCATTTTTTTCGAAGCGTGGCAGAGCAGCAATTGCGACGCGCTGTAAACGCGTTGTCCCTCCGGGCTACGAAGGTGCGAGTCCTTCCGCTTCGACCACTTTGCATCCAACCCGTAGAAAGCGACGGACTGTCTTGGTAAGACAGAGAGCAGGGCGCACGTCCCTGTGGATGCTCCAGTTTTTTTGCGGATGTGGCGAAACAGTATACGCGCCGGAGCGAGAATCCGGTGAGCGCAAGCTCGTGAGGGTGCGACTCCCTCTGTCCGCACCAATTCATCGCGGCGTGGTGAAATTAGGAAACACGGCGGCCTCAAACCCCGCTGGGCGTGATTGCCCGTGCCGGTGCGACTCCGGCCGCCGCGACCAATCATGCGGCTGTGCGTGAAACAGTAGACCGGGCGGTCTTAAAAACCGCTGCGCCTTTTGGCGCGTGGGCGTGCAACTCGCCTCGGCCGCACCAATTTTTTCGGCGAGTGGTGGAGTGTATACACACGAGTCTCAGAAACTCGTGGGCGGAAGCCCGTGCAGGTGCAAATCCTGTCTCGCCGACCAATTTCAGCGCCTTGTCCTCTAACGAGCACAGGAGACCCGCCTCTCAAGCGGGCAATACGGGTGCGAGTCCCGTCGAGGCGACCAATTTCGCCGTGTAGTTCAAAGTGAACCGTCCGCCTTATAAACGGTATCGCGCTAGATGAGCGCCAGGCCCGGGAGCGTTACCCGGCGCGGCGACCAATGCCCGTCAGACGTAGCGAGCGACGTGCCGACCTTGTAAGTCGGACAAGGCCGGTGCGACTCCGGCGGCGGGCTCCATTTTCCCCTTCATCGTCCAAGAGACAGGACGCGAGTCCGCGAAGCTCGAGATCGAGGTGCAAGTCCTCGTGAAGGGACCATTTTTTTCCTCGCGTGGTGAAATTACAATCATGCGGCGCTTCGAACGCCGTGTTGTGGGTGGGAGTCCCGCCGCGAGGTCCACTCCCCGTGGCCGAGAAGCTCAGGCCTCCGCCTTCTAAGCGGATCGACGCAGGTGCAAATCCTGCCGGGGGGACTTTTCGGAGGCGAAACCGGCCGAGGCGCCGGCACCCGTTTGAAGCGGATTGGGCGGCCGCGCGCCGCTGGGGAGCATGACCTCTCGCCTCCGCCATTTTTTCGGAGAGTAAAACCGCGAAGTGCGGTGATCGGTTGGAAGCCGTTTCGGGCCGCGAGGCCTGTGGGGCAGGACCACTGCTCTCCGCCACTTTGGAGAGTGAACCCGCCGAGGTGCGGGCGCTGTTTCGAAAACAGATGGATCGGCACTGCCGGTTGAGGCGCAAATCCTCCGCTCTCCGCCAATTTTCCTCGTGTAGCTCAAAAGCAGAGCAATCGGCTGATAACCGATCGACCCCGGAGCGTTACCGTGCGCGAGGACCAATTTCACGGAGGGCTAATTCCGAGAGTCGGGAGCCGCGGTGCTAACGCGTGCGGCGATTTGTTTCGCTGAGGGGCAGGACCTCAGCCCTCCGCCATTGCCGGGTCGTCTAACAGCAGGACAGCGGTCTCTGAAACCGTGGGTGCATGTGCGACTCATGCCCCGGCAGCCATTCGACGCGCTTCGCTTGCTCATGGCCTGCCGGCCGGCCCTGAGCCTGCCGAAGGGCCATTTCATTCTCTGCAAGCATTGGTAGCGATGCAGCGGTTTCGTAAACCGCAGAGGCCGGCGCACGCCCGGCGCGGAGATCCATTTCTTTTCGCAAAGAAGAACACACACCGACGTGGGGCGGGCTGTGCCCGGCGTGAGCTGTTTCGTTTTCAAACCAACTCTTCTCATGAACACCGATGTTCTCACCCATTCGACGGGCTCAGGGTCCATTCTGGACAAGCCCATCGTCCTCTCGCTCAACCGCGCGTGGCAGGTCATTGGCCATCGCACCGTCAAGCAGGCGCTCATTGCGCTCAATGGCGGTGCGGCCGGCCTGCCGCCGGCGCTCGGCGTGGACATCGCTTACCCGAAGGTCGAGGACGGCTCCTGGAACTTTGACCGCCCGCTCTACTTGAACCCACTCGCGTGGGACGAGTGGGTGAAGCTCCCGGTGCGTGACTTCGACTTCTCGATCTCGACGCCGAAGCTCCACATCCGCGTGCCGACCGTAATCGTCTCGACGCAGTTCGACCGCATGCCGCTGCGCATTCCGCGCGTCACACGTTCGGCGATCTTCGACCGTGACCGGGGCGTCTGCCAATACACCGGCGAATTCGTCGGCAAGAATGGCGGCAACCTGGACCATGTCGTGCCGCGCGATCGCGGTGGCCGTGATTCGTTCGAGAACCTCGTTTGGTCGAAGAAGGAAATCAATTCCCTCAAGGCCAACCGCCTCCCGCACGAAGCCGGCCTGCGTCTGATGCGGAAACCGAAGGCGCCCAAACCGCTTCCGGTTTCCGCGACCGTGCGCGACGTCCGCCACCCCGACTGGCGGCACTTCCTGCATCTCTGATCCACAGCAGCGCGGCGCCAACGCGCCGCGCTGCTCACCGGAGCCGCCACTTCCTCCCATCTCTCCATGCAATTTCAACCGGGCTTTCCCGCCCACCATGACTATCTCCGTCCAACACACACCTTCCGTCTCGCTCGCCGACACGCTCAGTGTCGTCGACGCGGTGCTCGGCGCTCTCGACCGCCGGCTGCCGGCCCACGTTTCGCGTGATGATCTTGCGAGCGCCGGCAAGCTCGCCCTGGTCGAGGCGCTCCTCCGCTTCGACGGTCCGCCTGAGCAGGCTCGCGCGTATTGCTACGTGCGCGTCCGCGGCGCCGTCCTCGACGAACTTCGCCGGCTCGACCCGCTCTCGCGGCACACTCGCACGCAGGTCACGCTGATCCGTCGGGCGGCCGAGGCGCTCGAGCGGGAGCTCGGTCGCGCACCTCTCGCCAGCGAGATCACCGCGCTGACCGGCCTGTCGCCCGCTACCGTCTCGCAACTCGAGCAGCTCGCGACTGCCGCCCAAGCGTGCTCGGTTGACGAAACTGACGCCAACGGCGAGCGGCTCTACGCACTGGTCGATAGCAATGCCGCGTGCCCGGCGCGTTCCGCCGAGACCGTAGACACCTACGCTTCGCTCCACATCGCGCTCGATCAGCTCCCGCCAAATCACGCGCGTGTGCTCCGCCGCTACTATCTGGAAGACGCGACGCTCGACGACATCGCTAACGAACTCGGCATCTCGAAAGAGCGCGTCCGCCAAATCCGCGAGGCCGCCGAGAAGAAGCTTCGTGAGGAGTTCGTTGTCCTCGCCCTGTGGCAGAGCGTCCTCTCCGCCCGTTGAACCCCTCACCCGATCTCATCCCTCAATCATCCACTCTCATGCCAGTGAAAACTCCGCTCTTCGGCCGCATCCGTCGGCCACTTCGTCTCACGTCTGTTTTCATTCATTCTCATGAACTCTTCCGTCATCACTTCCCATCTCCACACCTCCTTCCGCAAGATTGGCGCGTTCGTGCAGGCGCGCGACCGATGACGTGTAGGCGTCCTTTGCCGTTTCCCTCTGCTCCAAAGCAACCGCATAAGCCTCCAGCCACGAAGCCATGGTGTGTCGGGGACTCGGCCATGCTCGGCGGCTAGCTTCACCGGCTACATCCCACGCAAGGCGAGCGTGGGCGTCAGCCTCGGGCGCGAGAAATTCAACCTGCGGGTGAACTTCAACTATCAGGGTCGCGCGCGGAATGCGCCGGTCGCGGCTGGTGCGAGCATCGAGCCCGGCACCTACGACTGGTTCGCGAAACGGGGTTTCGTCGATATCCTCGGTGAATACCAGCTCACCCGGCGCATCGCTTTCTATTTCAACATGCGGAACGTCGCCGACACTCCGGAGGATCGCCACGCGATCGGGCCGAGCACTCCGGAGCATGCACAGTTCCGCAGTCGCGAATCGGCCGGCTCCCTTTGGACCTTCGGGCTCAAAGGCAGGTTCTGAGCCGTCGGCCTGACGGTGGCGCGGCACGTCAAATTCTTCGAGCCCCCGCGGCCCATCGTGCGTCAGGCTGCCGACCCCATGTTTCCGCGGATTCCCTCATGACGACACTTCCCGTTCGCCCCTGTTCTGCCGGGTTCCGGTATTGGTCCGCACTTGCGGCATTTGCGGGTGGCCTCATCGGAGGCGCCTCGGTTCAGGCCGAATCGCGCCCTCCGACCGCGACGGCCAGGTCTGAAGCGAACGCGACGAAGGCCCTTCGGGTCGTTCGCTTCGAAGACAACCCCGTTATCCGGCCGGACATGGTGCCGGGCGAGGACGGCGCCAATATTTGTTATCCGTCAGTCATTCGCGTGCCGGACTGGCTGCCGAATCCGCTGGGCGAATACTACATGTATTTCGCGGACCACAAGGGCGCCTACGTCAGGCTCGCCTATGCCAACCGCGTGGAGGGGCCGTGGACGGTCTACCGGCCTGGGACGCTGAAGCTCGAAACCGCCGTCGACGCCGCCAGGAAGGCTGTCGCGGCCAGCGGGCAGGATTCCGCGGAGGTGAAGGGCGGGCACATTGGTTCGCCCGACGTCCACGTCGACGACGAGCGAAAAGAGATCCGGATGTATTTTCATTTCAAAATCCAACCGAACGAATCATGGGGCCACCGCTCCGCGGTCGCACTGGCGAAGGACGGCCGGCAATTCCGCATCGTCAGCACGAAGCCAATCGGCGAACCGTATTTCCGCGTGTTCAAGTGGGAGGGCCAATATTTCGCCGTGACCCGCAGTGCCTCGCTCGCGCGGTCGCGCGATGGCTTGCAGGATTTCGTGGTGGGCAACCAGCGTTTTGCCGAAGCGATCGGTAACAAGGTCCTCGACCGGCCACCCGTGCCTGAAGTTCTCAAAAAGGCGACCCAGCGCGCGGGCAAGGATGACGAGGAGGTGGCCGCCGGGCAAATTCGCCACACCGCGTTGAAGCTCGATGGCAATGTCCTGACGGTCTTCTACAGCCGCGGCGGCGAGTTGCCGGAGCAGTTGTATTGCTCCACCGCAAAATTGGAGGGCGATTGGACTACCTGGCGTTTGTCGGCGCCGGTGCCGGTGCTGCGGCCGGAGACGGACTACGAAGGCGCGAATGTCCCGCCGAAATCTCCTTCGCACCCGGAGCTCCGCAAGATTCCGCGTCCGATGTTCAACGAGGTGCGCGATCCCTGCATCTTTCGCGATGACGGAAGAACGTATCTCTTCTACTCCGTCGCCGGCGAACGCGGCATCGCGGGCGCCGAGATTTTCGACCAAGCGGCCACGCGGTAACCACGTCGATGCCAGCGCGCACCTCTCTTCTGCGCAACATGATCGCCGCGGCGCCGACGCAGGAGGAGCAGATCGAATATGCCCGCTCGCTCCGGTCGCACTACGAGGAGTCGTTGCGCGTGCCGCTCGTCGTCTACGATCCCCGTGTGCCGAAGGCGCAACGCGGTCGCGTGGGGCACAGCGCCCTCCACCTCACACCAGCGGCAACAATCTCGACGCCACCAGCGTCACGATCAGCCCAATCGCCGACGTTACGGTCAGGAGCACCGACCAGCTCTTCAGCGTTTCCTTTTCGGTGAGGCCGCCGAGTTTGCTCACGACCCAAAAGCCGCTGTCGTTCATCCACGAGCCGCCGAACGCGCCGAAGCCAATCGCGAGAAAGACATACATCGGGTGAAACGGCAGCACGGCGTTCGTCGCACGGTCAATCATCGGCCAGATGATGGCCGATGTCGTGATCATCGAGACCGTGGCCGAGCCTTGCGCGATGCGCAGCACGATGGCCGTGAGCCAGCAGAGAAAGATCAGGTTGAGATTGTAGCTCTGCGCAGCCGACTTGATCGCGTCGCCCACGCCCGCGTTGCGCAGCATGCCGCCAAACGCACCGCCCGCCGAGGTAATCAGGATAATCACGGCAGCGGTGCCAAGCGGCGCTTCGATTAACGGTTCGAGCTGGCCAAGGGAGAGGCCGCGTTGCCGCGCGAGGACGCCCATCGCGATCGCGGCGCCAATGATGAGTGCGATGTTCTTGTTGCCGATGAACGACGCGATGCGCGAGAGCTGCGCAAACGCCTCCGCCCCGCCGAGAATTTCGACCGCAGCGGGATAACCGTTCAATATCTTCAGAAACGACGCCAACGCGATGAGCGCGATCGGCAGAACCACGGGCGTGATACTCCAGAAGAACGACGGCAGTTCGCTTTCGGGCTGGTGCGCGATGCCGTGCAATTCTTCGAGCGTGGCGCCGGGCGTCTCGCGCAACGGCACCTCGCCGCGGCGGTTTATCCACACCGCGACGAAGTAACCGAGGAGGCACGGAATGATCCCAGCCGTCACGCCCCAGAAAAGCGATTGACCGGGATCCACGCGAAGGTTGTCGACCATCGCGAGCGGGCCAGGGTGCGGCACGGTCAGGCTGTGCGTAAGGATCGCCGCGACACAGATCGCCATCAGGTAGAGTAAATAGTCCTTGCCCGTGCGCAGCCGCAGCGCCTTTGCCAGCGGCACCATCAACATGAACATCGTGTCGAAAAAAATCGGGATCGACAAAATGTAGGTGCTCGCGAGCAGCGCGAGTGCCGCGCGTTTCTCGCCGAAGACGGCGAGAAACCGCCGCACGACTTTGTCCGCCCCACCGCTCTCCATCAGACAGAGCCCGATAATCGAGGCGAGTCCGATGGAAATCGCGATTGTGCCGGCCGCACCGCCGAATTCCAGGGCGGTCAGTTCGACCGCCGCGACCCAGGTATTCGACCTCGCGTCCTCCCGCATCGCAGCGGGCAAGCGGTCAATCGCCCCCGCGGGAAACTGCCTCGTCAGAAATCCCGCCAGAAACGCCGCCAGAATCAGCGCGATAAACGCGTGCATCCGCAGCCGCGTGATCGCGAGAATGATGAATACGACCGAAATGCCGAGGATCGCGAAAGGCCACAGGTTGATCGAGGCGTGAACGGCGGCGAACGGCGGGTTCATGGAAAGCAACCTTTCTGTTTTATGGGCGGGAGCCCACATGGGCCCGGATTTTCGACTGTCGCATCATGCGCTCAGAATCCGCCGCACATCCGTGAGCGCATCAGGTCCGCCGACATTGCCGGGGAAAACGATGTAGCACAGCCCCGGGAACCGCGTCTCCATGCCGGTTTCCCACACGGGCACACCGGGCAGAATTTGACCGCGCACCATCGCACGACGCACGCCCAGCCCCCGGGTCGCGACATCGCTCGAAGTAATTCCACCTTTGGCCACGATATAGCGAGGACGCACCTCCAAGTCGCGTACCAGTGTGATCAGGGCCTCGGAAACGCTGCGGCCTATTTTCAGGTTTTCCGCCGCATCGCCGCGCGTAATCAACCGGCGGCTCGTGTAGAGCACGACATCGCGCCCGGCCCGCAGCGCGACCTGCAGTGCGGCGCGAGCACGGCCGAGCTCCGCTTCACGCCGAGCGGCGTCGAGCAGCAGATCGACGGACAATTCGATGACACCCAGGTCCACGGCGGCAAACAGCAGCCTCTGTAGCTGCTCCGTCGTCGTCGGAACGTGGGAGCCCACGATGATCAATCCGCCGCCCTGACGCGGCAAATTGAGAGCGCGCGGCGAGAGCAACCGCCGCGGCGCGAGACCGAGTCGCGCACTTACGAACTGCGCCGCGGTTCGAAACAGAAAGCGTCGGCCGGCTCGTTCCGCCGACAGAATGGCAAGGGCGAATTGCTCGATATCGCGTGGATGACAGGCGTTCACCACGCAATACGCGCCTTTCGGCAGCGCGAGGAGCCGCTCCACCACCAGATTCGGCCCGGCTCGCAGTTCACCGATTGAGAGCGAGTGCACCTCGGCCGCGCGCACGCGTTGGGCAGATTTTTCTTCAATCCACGCGCGCAGATTGGAGTTCGCATAACCGAAACTCGCATCGCGCGCAAACGGCGTTTCGCCGGCCGGCACCAGGTTGTCGCCTTCGGCGACATAGTGAACGTCGTCGAGCGTGTAACGGCCGCCAGCTTCGAAGTAAGGTATGACAAACGTCGCATCGAAGGGACCGAGAATTTCACCCAGCGCGTCGGTTTCGGCCGGAAAATGTCCGCGCAGCGTCGAATCGCTGCGGCTGATCACCGTAAACGTGCAATCGCCCGCCGCGAGGCGCAGATTGCGCGCGATCTCGACGTTGAGCGCGCGGGCCGCAGCGGGTGGCAGACTGCGGCTATTCGTGAGGACATAGAAACACGCCGGCTTGCGCGCAAATTCGGCCTTCAGCGCGGCAACGTTCCATGTCGTGAGCACGGGTACGTCGTAAACCGTCTGCGTGCCGGTCGGATCGTCGTCGAGGACGACGATTTTGTGCGACGGGTTCGCGGCGACGGCCGCGCGGATTGCGTCGCCGGCACCTTCCGCCGGCAGCGGTGGAAGTTCGGCGAGGGTGGCCGCGAGCGAACGGATCATCGCGGTATGCCGTTCAGGGACTCCCCGCCGTCCGGGCAAGCTCGCCGGTTCGTTTCAGATAGACCGCGATCTCGTCCCACAAGCGTGTCATTTCGGCAGCGGCACCTGCTGGCTCGTCCGGAGATACGCGATGAGATCGCGCACTTCCGCCTGTGAAAGTGTCTTCAAGAGTCCCTCGGGCATCATCGACACGTTGGATCTCTCCCGCGAGAGAATCTCCGGTTTCGCGACCACGCTGTCCTGACCGATCAGCCGCAGCGTAACCTGCTGATCGTCTTCCGCGACGACGTTGCCGGCGAGCGTGCGACCATCGCGTGTGTTGATCGTCACGAGGTGATAACCCTCCTGGATGACCTCGCCCGGGTTGATGATTTCGGTGAGGATGTAATCGAGATTCGCGCGGTTCGAACCGGTGATATCGGGGCCGATCTTGCCGCCCTGGCCGTAGAGAGTGTGGCAGGCAAAGCAGGTGCGCTCGAAAATCGCACGGCCGTTCGACGGGTTCGCGCGGGCGAGCGCATCGTCGGTCAGGAGTCGCCTGAATTTCGCGATGTCCGCCTGTTTGTCTTCCGCCGGCTGCGCGAGGGGGCCCCAGAAATCGACGAACGAGGGCCCGACGACGCGCTGGAGTTGACGCGCGACAAACGCCGAAATGTCGCGCTTCGGAATCGTTCCTTTCTTCAGGGCGGCGACGAGTGGGTCCGCGGTGGATTTGCGCGCTGAAAGCGTGAGCACGGCTTCGGCCTTGTCGGCAGCCGGCCAGCCCGTGTAACGACGCAGCAACTCCTCCGCCACGCGGGGACTGTCGTAGGCGCCAAGCGCCCGAATCGCGTCGCGACGCAGTGCGGCTTCGTCGAGCAGCGTGACCGTCGGCCCGAGCGCGGGCGCGTAGGCGTCGCGCGCGAACGACTGCAGGATTTCACGCCGCCGCTCGACGGGCAGGGAGGCGTCTTGCAGCGAAACCAGTTGCGCCGCCGCGGCCCTGGCGTCGCCGAATAATTGTCCGATTCGCGTCAAGAGATCGCGCAAAGCGGGGCCGGCGTCCGCCCGCAGCCTGGCTTCGGCGGCCGCCCAGTTCCCCGGCGCCGAGACCTCCCTGCGACCGAGCGAAGTGAGTCCATCGCGCAATCCCTCGAGCAGAGCCTGCCGCGTCGCCGCCCTGGCGGTCCCGACCACATCAATGATTGCCTCGAGTTGTTTCGCCGCGGTTGCCCGGCGGGCGACGAACTGCGTGATCACCGAAAGTTCGCTCCGCGTCGCGAGTGCGAGCGCCCTGGTCGCGTTGGCCGCGACGAGCGGCTCCACGCCAAACCAGATCATGTTCGGCAAATTATGATCGTTCGCGTCCTCGCCATGCCCCACGAGCGCCTCGGCGATTGGCCAGCGCTGCTCGCCGGGAATCCGCTGCAGCGCCGCCGCCAGATAAAGCCGGACGACGGCCGAACGATCGCTTTTCGCCATCGTGGCGAATTTTTGGAGCGTGGAGGCCGCAGGCGCTGAATCCTCGCACAGCAACTGCACCGCCCAGGCGCGAATGTAGGGCTCGGTGTGATCGAGCATCGGCGCGAGCCGGTCGGCCGGGAGGTTCTTCGTCACGTGGAGCGCCCAGAGCGCGCGGAGCTTGGTCGCGGCGGCCGGCGACTTCGAAAACAAGTTCCAGAGCTTCTGCGCGACCCGCGCATCGAGCCTGCCGCCAGCCGCGCGTTGCTGGAGCTGCAGCCGGGCGCGCCGGACATACCAGTCGTTGCGATGCGACTGCAGCTCGACGAGCTCGAGATCGCTTTTCGCCGCGATATCGATGCCGGTTTTGCCGGGCAGACCTTTCGGGGCGAAGCGAAAGATGCGTCCCGTGTCCTTGTGGTTCACCATCGTGCCGCAGATGTCGGCGTCGTGCCAGTCGAGGATGTAGACGGCGCCGTCGGGGCCGATTTCGATGCTGAACCCGACCCACTGCGGATCGTTGGCGAGCACCGTGTCGTCGCCGTGGTGGCCGACAAACCCGGAGCCTTTCGGTTCGAGGATGTCGGTCAGCAGCGCGCGCTCGTGGAGGTTGGCCATGAAAATCCGGCCGCGGTAATCCTGGGGAAATTCCTCCGCGAGATAGACTCGCGCGCCACCGTGCGCCGAACGATGACGATGATCTGCGATCGTCTTGATGTCGGAGTAAACGTAAGGGTTGATGTGCTTGCCGCCCTGCCGGTGATAGATCCCGCCGGGAATCACGTGCCACAGGTGCGGAATCACGCACGCGGTGATGAACATCTGCCCGTGGTCGTCGAAATCGAGGCCCCACGGATTGCTGAACCCGTGCGCGACGACCTCGAACCGATCCTTCGTGGGATGATAGCGCCACACGCCGCCATCGAGGAACTGGCCGTCCTTCACGGCGGTATTCTGCGGGAACGGTTCGCCGGGCTTGTAGATGCGGCCGGCATCCGCCGGCTTGCCGACCCGCGACGGCGTGGCGTACCCCTGGCACCCATACAACCAGCCATCCGGCCCCCACGACAGGCTGTTCAGCGTCTCATGCCGATCGGTGATGCCCCATCCCGTCAGCCGGATCTCGATGGCGTCGCGGTCGGCTTTGTCGTCGTGATCGCGATCAGGTACGAAAAGCAGATTGGGCGGCGCACCGAGCCAGAGACCGTTGAAACCCCACGCAATCGCGGCGGGAAACGGAATGCCATCGAGGAACACTTTGCGCGTGTCCATCTTTCCGTCGCCATCGGTGTCCTCGAGAATGAGAATGCGGCTGTCGCCCGAGCCGGAGAAACCGCTGCGGCGCGTCTCGTAATCGCGGTTCTCCGCGACCCATAACCGTCCGCGATCATCCCAGCAGAAGGCCATGGGCTGCGTGATCGCGGGCTCGGAGGCGTAGAGTTTCACCTCGTAGCCGGCGGGCACGGTCATCTTGGCGACGGCCTGTTCGCCCGTGAGCAGCCCGGCCTTCTTGCCCTCGGCGCGGGCCAGATTCCACAGCACGCTGTCGGAACGCTCGCCCGTGTAGGCACGCCAATCCTCGTTGATCTGCACATCGTTCAGCGTCCCTGTGTAGACAACGAACTGGTGCCGGTAAATCGCCGGCTTGTCGCGCGCGAGCTTCCATTCACCCAGCGTCGCGCGGCTGGGGCCGACGCCGAGCTGGCTGTCGACGCGCCATGGGAGTGGATAGCCGTTGTTGAGCGGGTGATCGAAAAGCGCGATGTGCGCGGGGTCGTCGCGACCGTCGATCTTCATTCCGACGTCGACCCACACGGCGCGCTGGCCATTGGCCCGCTCGTTGCGCTGCCGGTTGCTGTTGATGACGGAGCCTTCAATCCCCTGCCGCCACGGCATCCGCACAAACAAGCCGCCATACTCATACTCGCCGATCGTGAGGTCGGTCAGCGCCTGACCCGTCCACTCGACATCGAGCAGGTAACGATTGCCGGAATCGCGCATCGACCACACCTGCGTTTCGAGCATCAGCGGCTTTCCGTCGGCATCCAGCAAATGATACACGGTCGACCACTTCACCTCTTCGCCCTGCGCGATCAGAACGCTGGTGGAGACGCGCTTCCAATAACCCGGGCCGGGATGGTGGAAGAAGTCGCGGCCGTTGAGGCGCGTGATGCCCCAGTAGATTCCCGTCTGATGCTGGTGGTGCGACGGGCTGAACTCCGTGAGCACGCCCTTGCCGTCGGGCGCGACGAGCGGATGCAGATAAGGCCGGTGTTCAAGACCCGCGTTCTGGACGAGGATCGGTTTGGCCTCGCCTGCGCGCAAGACGGAGAGAGTGCCGTTCGCGACGTCCTCGCGCAACGTGAGGGGCCTCGCCGCCAATGGCATAGTCGAGCCGGAGCAGACCAGAACACAGAAGAGGAGTGGCGATGAAAGTCGGGTGGGCATGACGAATCAGGGGGTGATCAGCAATCTAGCCACGCGAGAGCGCCGTGTTCGGCAACCCGAATCCGCATGGCAATTGTTCGGGCAAGCCTCGTTGGCAGGACGACGCGGAGCAATGGTGATTGGGAACGGACGGGATTTCCCGGTCTGAGATTCTCGCTCCGCCGCGCCGCCGCCGCACGTCACGATCAAAGACAACGACTGAGTCGTAGTTATGCAGTCGAGGTGGAGCGGCTTCGGCCGCGGAAAGTTCGCGCAAATTCCGGGAAAAACTGTGCACCGGCCTTACTTCGCTCGCAAACTTTCGCGGGCACGTGCTATGTCACCCTGCATCCTGCCATGTCCGAGAACGCGCGTCATGAAGAGTTCATGCGGCTGTTTCTGAGCTGCGAGCCGCGCATTTTTGCGTTCATCCGCTCGCTGGTGTTTTCGCGCGCGGACGCGGACGATGGGTTGCAGGAGACGGCGCTCGTGCTCTGGGGGAAATTCGACCAATTCGAGCCCGGCACGCGTTTCGACTGCTGGGCGTTTCGGATCGCGCATTTTCAAGTGATGTATCACCGCCAGAGGAAGGCGCGCGATCGGCTGCGGTTCAGCGACACGCTCGTCGAGCAACTCGGCAACGACATGCTGACCGATAGCGATCAACTCGAGGAAACGCAGGATGTACTCGCACAGTGCCTCGGGAAGCTCCCGGAAGCAGATCACAATCTGATTCGTCAGCGATATCGTGGTGACGCAACTCGCGGTCAGCGCGCTCGCGGAAAGCACCCGCGTCGCCGTGACCTCAGGTCGCGTGCGCGTCACCGCGCGCGACAGCCGGCAAAGCGTCGAAACACCGGCCGGCTTTGCCGCGCAGCTCACGCCGACGACGGCCAGGCTGGTGAGACTTGATCCGGCCGAGCCGACGTGCGTCACGAGCTTCACGCTCATCGACGCCGACACCAACGCGCCGATCGCCGGTTTCGAATCGCTGGCCGAAGGTGTCGTGCTCGACCTCGCCGCGCTGCCGACGCGCCAGCTGAACATCAAGGCCAACTGCGAACCGCAGCAGGTCGGCATGGTGCGGTTTGAACTTTCGGGCACGGATCCGAACCGCACGCCGCTGACGCTCGTGCAGCCGATCTCCAACGGCTTCCCGAATCAAATCGAAATCTACTACCCGTATATGCTGGCCGGAGATCCTTCGGTGGAGGGCGAGCAGTTGCCACATCACTCGTATTCGTGGACGCCAGCCGTGGGCAGATACACGCTCACCGCCACGCCGTATGCGGCGAAGAAACAATGGGGTGCACGCGGCGAAGCGTTGACGGTGCACTTCGAAGTGGTGGATGGCGTGGCGCGCAGGTGACACTCGATCCTTCGCGTGAAGGCCGGTTTTCGCATCGCGCGAAAACCTACTGCATCACACCGATGCGCTGCGTGGGCAGGGCTCCGCCGCGTTGCGCGCGGAGCAATTCGCGGCGCAGCCAATCCAGCGCCGCATTCACCGCCCGCGTTTTCACCGTCCGACGCGGGCCCGGGTAGCTCAGCTTCTTCGACCACACGCCCATGGGCGAAAACAGCGCGACGAAAATCGTCCCAACGACATTGCCGCCATTGCCCGTTGCCGCCGCCCCCGCGAAGCCCGTGACCGCCAGCGCGTAATCGGCGCCGAGTGTTTCCGCCGCGCCGGTGGCCATCGCGACCGCCGCCTCGTCGCTGACCGCGCCGTGCTGCAGGAGCAGGCACTCTGGCACGTCGAGCAGCTGCGTCTTTATGTCGTTCGAGCAGCACACCACGCCGCCGGCGAAAAATTTGCACGCGCCGCAGGATTCGCTGAACGCGTTCGCCAGCAGTCCGCCCGTCGCCGTCTCCGCCACCGCAAGTTTTTTCTCCTGCACGCGCAGGAGCTCGGCGCAGACGCGCGCGAGCGAATCGTGACCGTAGCACACGAAATCGTCACCGAGCAGATGCGCGCACTCGCCGGCGACCGACTCGAGCTTCGCGTGCGACAACGCGGCGGTCGGCGAACTCACCCGGCAGTCGACGCGGCCTTCATGCGCACAGAACGCGACGCTCAGGCCCGGGCCGGCGCGATCAAAAATTGGCTGCAGCTTCGTCTCGAGCGCGGACTCACCCACTCCGGCCGTGCGGATCTGCACATACGCCTCGCGGTCGAGCACGAGATGGCGCGCAGCGAGCCGCGGCAGCACCTTTTCGGTGAACATCGGCTGCATCTCGTTCGGCGGGCCCGGCAGCATGATAAGCACCTTGCCATCCTGCTCGGCCCACAGACCGGGTGCCGTGCCGTTCGCATTTTCCAAGACCTCGCCGCGCTCGAACACGTACGCCTGCTTCAGGTTGTTCGCCGTCATCTTCCGGCCAAAGCGCGCGAACCGTTCCGCGATGGCTCGTGCCAGCACCGGGTCGAAAATCAGTTTCTGCCCGAGAACTTCCGCGACCACTTCGCGCGTCCGATCATCGCACGTCGGACCAAGCCCGCCGGTGGTTATAACCACATCCGCGCGCGCCCAACTTTCGCGAAACTGCGCCGCGATCGCCTCGGCTTCGTCCGTGATCGTCACGTTGCGCTGCAACAGCGCGCCCCGACGGCCCAGCTGCGCACCAATGAACGTGAGGTGCCCGTTGGCGGTCAGACCGAGCAGCAGCTCGTCTCCCAGCGTCAGCAGCTCATAACGAGGCTTCCTGGCTGCAGACGCGATATCTCCCCCGGAATTGTGGGCTGAAACCATACTTGCGAGGCTGGAAATTAGGCGGATTCTGCCAAAACGCCAGCGACGATAGCGCCGCGCCTGTGACCGTCACGAATCCAATCTTCGCCAAACTCAACGCGCCCAACGACGATGGCTGGGGCGCGGCGCGTCGACCTGGAGTTCACCGACGCGCGAATTTCTTGGCGGCGAGTGGGAGGGGGCGGAATTCGGCCCGCTCACTCATGCTCGTCGCTCCGCTGCCGCGGCGGTGGCACCGCGGCTCCAGAAGTTGCGGGCGGGACGCCCGCGCTCCCAGGACGAACCATCCGAATGCGCCCCGGCACCGTGCGCTCGCCGGATGAACGAAAACCAGCCAGTCACGCTGAAGGAAAAGGTCCGGCAACTGCCAGACAAACCGGGCGTTTACCTGATGAAGGACCGGCTTGGCCGGATCATCTACGTCGGCAAGGCGCGCAGCCTGAAGAAACGCGTGGCCTCGTATTTTCAGCGCGGCCGGGCGCTCACGATCGATCAGCCGAAAATTCGCGCCTTGATCGATCTCATCACGGACTTCGACATCATCGAGGTGAAATCGGAGCCGGAGGCGATGCTCCTGGAGGGGAAACTGATCAAGCAGTGGCGCCCGCGCTACAACACCGACTTCGTCGACGACAAACGTTTCCTGCTCGTGCGCGTTGATCTCGCCGAGGAACTGCCGCGCTTCCGGCTGACGCGGCTGAAGAAGGACGATCGCTCGCGGTACTTCGGTCCTTTCGCGCACAGCGGACTGCTGCGGAAAACGCTGGGGCAGATGCGGCGGCAATTCGGCATCCTGCTCGGCGACAGCAATCCGCAGCCACTGCCCGACGGCCGCTGGCGGCTCTACGACGACGTGCGCGAGGAATTATACGGCACCGAGAACATCGTCACGGCGGCGGGCTACCGCCGGCGCGTCGAGGATGCGTGCACGTTTCTAGAGGGAAAATCGCGCGAGTGGCTGGAAACTCTGCGCGCCGAGATGACGGCGGCGGCGGCGAAGATGGAATTCGAGAAGGCGGCGGAACTGCGCGATGTGGTGTTCGCGCTCGAACAGACGCTGCGCAAGACGCGACGATTCGAGCGGCATGATCCGACGCGGCTCGCCGCCGACGACGAAGCGGTGGAGTCGCTGCAGAAGGCGCTGCAGCTGCCGTCGCCCCCGCGGACGATGGAATGCTTCGACATTTCGCACATCTCCGGAACGTTCGTCGTCGCGTCGATGGTTCATTTCGCGGACGGACGGCCGGACAAGAACAACTACCGGCGATTCCAGATCAAGAGCTTCATCGGCAACGACGATTGCCGCGCCATGCAGGAAGTGGTTGGCCGGCGTTACCGCCGGCTCGCCGAGGAGCGAAAACCGTTTCCCGACCTCGTGGTAATCGATGGCGGCCGCGGGCAGATCGGCGCCGCGCTGAAGGCGTTTGTCGCACTCGGGCTCACGCCGCCCGCGCTCATCGGCCTGGCGAAGCAGCATGAGACGATTATTTTTCCGGACGAACGGCCGCCGCTGAACCTGCCGCTGAATCATCATGGGCTGAACCTGCTGCAGCGGCTGCGCGACGAGGCGCACCGGTTTGCGAATACCTACAATGCAACGCTGCGCTCGAAGAAGATTCGCGAGAGCGTGCTCGATGACCTGATGGGCCTCGGCGCGAAACGCCGTGCCGGGCTGCTGGCGCACTTCCACAGCATCGAGCGACTGCGCGCGGCGACGGTCCAGGAGATTGCCGAGGTGGAGGGGTTCGGTCCGATCCTCGCCGCGGAAGTGCATGATTTTCTGATGCGTCCGCCCACGGCGGATACGGAGCGCGAAACGGACGCTGCGGGTGACGCAGCGGCAAAGGGCGGAGGGCTGGGGGCGGACCAGAATGACGACGATGTCGTCGCGGAGGACGACGAAGGCATCGAGGGACCGGGGAACGCGGGCGTCCCGCCCGCCTGATGGAGCGACAGCGCCAGCAAGTGAAGCAGCCGGACGTACGCCGACTGCGGTACCAGACATTGCGGGCGAGACGCCCGCGCTCCCAGGGAAGCCCGGCTCCGCGCCTTTGGTGAGTTCGCTTGATGGAGCGACGAACGCCAGACCCGGGTGGCCGCTCGCGTTTCACGCCGAAGGTCGTTACTTGGTCCGTAGCGCGCACCCACCACGCGGGCCGCGCAGAAAGGATATCATGAACTCCACCGCACTTGGTCTCCGCGTCGCCGCCACGATCTTCGGCCTTGTCTGCCTCGCCCAGCTTTTCCGGCTGCTGCTCAAAGTGGACATCGCGATCGGGAGCTTCCACGTCCCGCTCTGGCCCAGCGGCATCGCCGTCCTCGTCACTGCGGCGCTCTGTGTTTGGCTCTGGCGACTCTCGACGCGACCGGTTGCGTGAATTCGCGGTTTGCCACCGGATCGATTCCAGTTCGGCCCGGCTATTTCTGCATCATTCGATCCGCGAAATCCAGATACTGCGCCCAGTCGTAAGCGGTAATCGCGTGCGGGCCGGTCCGGATATGATAGGCGAGCCCGTCACCGAGGACGGGAAAATCGACGCGGGGCATGTCAGCCACGCCGAGGCCTTTCTTGCCAAACAGCGCGTAGACCGGCTCGGCGTGTTTCGCGCCGAGGAATTCGCCGCGCGGATCCGCCCATGGATCGCCCTCGGCGCTCGCCACGTGCAGGGGCCGCGGAGCGGCGAGCGCGATGAGTTCATGCTGGTCGACGGGCAGTGCCTCCTCATGCGCGTTGTAGCGCCGGAAGTTTTTTGCGAACCAGTGGGGAAACGACACGTTGATGCGTTCCACCGTCTCGCCGAACCGGCGCAGGCTGAGCGCCGCTCCGCCGCAACCGGAGTCATTCGAAATCACCATCGCGAAACGTTCGTCCTGCGCGCCGGCCCATAATGCCGTTTTGCCGAGCCGCGAGTGGCCGTGCACCGCGACGCGTTTCCCGTCGATTTCGGGATCGCTCTGCAAGTAATCGAGCGCGCGGCTCAGTCCCCACGCCCAGATCCCGATGGCGCCCCACGCGTCTGGACGGCGCTCCTCCACTGAGCCCGTGTTGAATAGCGGGGCCACGTCGCGGCTGAACCCTTCCACGCGATCCTCGCACAGATCACCATAGTACACGGTTGCGGTGGCGTAACCGCGCGCCACGACGGTTTCGACGTCCCAAGCCCGCGCACTGAGCCCCCGCGACTCTTTCGTCACGCGGTTGTTCACGACTTTCTGGGCCGCGTTGGTCCGGACCCACCGGTCGCTGATCGTAATGCCGGGGTCGGCGCTGACGCATTGGTTGCCATTGAAATTGAGTCCGAGAAATGCGGGCACCGGCGCCTGACGTGTTGCTCGCACGGGCTGATACATCAACAGGCGCATCTGCGGTCCGTCTTTTTTCTCCGTGAACCAGATTGTGACCTCCTTGCGCACGGCTTTGCCGCCGAGCGCCGCGCGATCGGTTGAAGTCACGGCCCAATGCATCTTCGCCGGGCGCCCGGCCGGCGTGCGGCCATACACCTCGCGCGAGAAAAGTTCCAGCAGCTCCGGCCGCCGCTGGTTGCGCCAGGTGGCCGCGTCCCGCACCGCCGTGCCGTCGGCGCATACAAGCGGGTTGGGCAGGGTGTAGGGTGGAACTCTCGTCTCGTCGTAATTGGGCACGAATTTTTCGGCGGCGAGACCGGCGGCAGTCGCGGTGATCGAGCACAGGACCAAGGCAATGCGCTTGAGCATGCGGCAGTGTGGCTTCGGACCGCCGCGACACGCAAGCCGCCGGTGCAGCGGAAAATCGCCATCGACACGCGCTGCTCCCACGGCAAAGGGATTAACGGATGGAGCTTACCCACGAGAATCGCCGCACCCGCTGGTTGTGGCTCGTTGGTGCCTGGATGTTGCTCGCGGCGATCGTTGCCGTGCACTCGGTCCAGGTGCGCGACTACATCGCGCTGCTCGATTCGATGGGGCGAACGGGCGGCGCGGTCCCGGCAACGCCGCTCCAGCGGCCGTGCCCCACCATGTTTGCCGATGTGCAAACCTGGGTGCGGCATGCATTGACGTTGCTTGAAACCGATGCCTGGCGAATCCGCTACACTGCGATCGACAACGCCCCTTGGGGCCGCGAAGTCCACTGGAACTCGGCCTTCGCCTGGCTCATCGCGGGCAACGGCTGGATTCGGCACCTGTTCACGGGAGAGCCGGTCGCCTTGGCCACGGAGCGAGCCCTGGCTTGGTTCAACGTACCACTGCTCCTCGGCACGGTCATGGTGTTTTCCGCGTGGACGGCGCGCCGGGCCGGAGCGATGGCAGGGGTTTTCGTCGGCGTCGCGATCGTGTGCATGTCCGACTTTTACGCTGGGTACGCTCCGAACTATGCCGACCACCACAGCGTGCTTTCGGCGGCCAACTTCGGGGTGGTGCTCGGGGCGCTGTTCATGGGCGCAGGATGGTGGCGCACGTCGCCGGCTGGCAGTGTACTCCTTCCCTCGTCACGCGAGGCGGCGCGAGGCGCGGCAATTTTTTCCGCCCTGTCGGGCGCTTTCGGTATTTGGGTGAGTGCCGCGTCGGTCCTCCCATCCATCGCATTCGTCGGCACGGCCGGACTGCTCGCGACCTGGTGGCAGGGTCGCGCGCTGTCGCAGCAGGATGCCGCGTTCGATTCCGGCCTGTGGCGGTTGTGGGGGCGGCTCGGCGCGGCGGCGTGTATCCTGTTTTACCTGCTGGAATACGCTCCATCCCACATGGGCTGGCGACTCGAGGTGAACCATCCGCTGTTCGCCCTGGCCTGGTGGGGCGGCGCCGAAATTGTCGCAGGCCTCGCGGATTGGCATTTGGGAACAAAGCCGCGACGGCCGCTCTGGAAACTCGCGCTGCCGCTCCTGGCCGTCGCGGCACCAGCTCTGCTGATTATCGCGGCCGGCACGAAGGTCTTCGTCTTTCGTGATCCGTTTCTGCAGGGAATTTCAGCGCGCGTGGTGGAGGGCCTGGCGCTGCCCGCCGCGATGCGAAGAATGGGACTGTGGACAATCCTGGAGTCCCGGCTGGCATGGATTCTCGCGGCGATGCTGCCGCCCGTGATCCTGATATGCTGGGGGCGGCGCGCTGATCGGCTGCTGCTTGGATTTGTCGCGATTACCTGCGGTGCCTTCCTCTCGATGGCGTTCATCCAGGTGCGTTTTTTCGCCAACGCCGGCGGCGCGCAGATCGGTGCCATTCTCGCCGGGATGGTGGCGCTGACGCAGACGCGATCGCTGCGTTGGCGCTATGGCCTCGTCCTTGGTGCCGTCCTCATAATGCTCGTGCTGCGAATCGGCTTCCTCCGCGAAGCTCAGGCGCAATTGCAGCGCCGTGAGATTACCCGGGTCGACGCGTTGCAGCCACTGTACCGCGACCTCGCCGCGCGGTTGCGGGCCGACCAACCCGATGGCGACATCGTGTTGCTGACGAATCCGGACGCCTCGAACGGAATCGGGTACTACGGACGATTGAATACGATTGGAACGTTGTACTGGGAATGCGTCGAAGGCGTGAGGGCGGCGGCAAAAATGTCGGCGGCCACGTCGATGGACGAAGCCCGCGGGTTATTGCAGGCGCGGCGCGTCACACATGTGGCCATCACCTCGGAGAACAATTTTATCCGCGAGTACTTCGAGATGACCAATCCCGAAGCCAAGCCAGACGAGTGGAAGACGTGCTTTGCCTTTCAGTTGTTTCTCGACCGCGGGACTCCACTCTGGCTCGAGCGCATCGAGTACAATTCCCCGCCGGATGTCTTGATTCCCCAGTTGCGGGTCCTGATGTACAAGACTCGGTTCGCCAAACCCGAGGCGGAATCAGCCTATGAAATCGCGCGCGCCCGCCGGCAGGCTGGAAATCTGTCCGAGGCCGAGCAGGCGGTGGACAAGGCGCTGGCAATCGATCGGACTTCGGCGGAATTCTGGCTGATCAAGAGCGAAGCCCTGTTGAACCGCGGTGCACTCAACGAGGCAGTCTCCGCCGTGGATGAATGCCTGGCTCGAGCGCCGATCGCGAATCGCGTGGAAATCGCGAAATCTGCCGGCACGGGGTTTTATCAAAAAGGCGGACATCGCGCCGCCGTGAAGTATTACCGCGCCAGCCTCGAGCTTCATTTCGATCCCATCGTGGCATCGAATCTGGCATGGATTCTCGCGACCACGCGCGATGATTCCCTGCGCGACGCACCGGCGGCGCTCAGTCTCGCGCGACGCGCCGTCGCTGAGAACCCCCAATCGTATCACATCCTTAGCGCGCTCGCGGCGGCCCTCGCTGAAGCGGGTCAGTTCACGGACGCGGCAACTGCCGCATCCCAAACGCTCGAACTCGCGCGGGCGGCGGGGGATCAGAATCTGGTTCCGCGGGCGGAGGAACGATTGCGCGCGTATCAGGCTGGCCGGCCCTGGCGCCAGTGAGGCGGTGGGTCGATTCGCGCCGGCGTGCTGGCAAAATCCAATTGGCCCGCGATCATTCGGCCATGCGTGTGTGCCTTCGTCTCGCCCTGCTGCTGTTTGCCGCCGTCATCCGGGCGGATGTCATCCCGGCGCCGTTGTTCACCGATGGAGCCGTACTCCAGCGCGACAAGCCGCTGCCCGTTTGGGGCCGTGCCGATGCGGGCGAGAAGGTCGCGGTCTCCTTCCGCGGCGAGACCGTCCACGCCACGGCCGGACCCGACGGCCGCTGGATCGTTTTTCTCCAGGCCGCCCCTGCGTCGGCCGAGGGCACGGTGCTGACCCTGAGCGGGAAGAATCTGGTGACGCTCCGCGACATCGTCGTGGGCGACGTGTGGCTGGCGTCAGGACAGTCGAACATGGAGTGGCCGGTATCGCGCGCCGCCAATGCGGAGCAGGAGATCGCGTCGGCGCGGTATCCGCTCCTCCGGCAGATCAGAATCGAGCGCACGGTGGGCGAGGCGCCGGCGGACCTGGTCAAGACGACGGGATGGCAGCCGAGTACGCCGGCGACCGTCGGCGCGTTCAGCGCCGTGGCGTATTTTTTCGCGCGCGAACTTCACCAGAAGCTCGGCATTCCCTTTGGCATCATCAACAGCAGCTGGGGCGGCACGCCGGTGGAAGCGTGGATGAGCCCGGCGGCGCTCGCCAGCGATCCGCGGTTCGCCGTCGTCCAGGAGCGGTGGCAAAAGGTTCTCGCCGACTTTCCGGCGGCCAACGCGGCGTTCGATCGCCGGCTGGCGGACTGGACGCAGGCGGAAGCCGCCGCGAAGGCCGGCAACGCGGCCGTACACGCGGACTGGATACGCAAGAACCCGCGGCCCCGCCCGCCCCGAGGCCCCGCCGATCCATGGTCGCCGGCGGGTTTGTTCAACGGCATGATCAATCCGCTGCTGCCGTGTGCACTGCGCGGCACGATCTGGTATCAGGGCGAGAACAACGTGGATCGCGCCGCGGAGTACCACGCGTTGTTCAGCGCGATGATCACCACCTGGCGGGCGCACTTCGCGCAGGGTGACTTCCCCTTCTACTGGGTCAACCTGGCGAACTTCAACGCGCCTGGTGACCCGACCGGTGTCGCCTACGCGTTCCTGCGCGAGGCGCAGACCAAAACGCTGGCACTGCCGAATACGGGCCAGGCGCTCGCGATCGATATCGGCCATGCGGACGACATCCATCCGACGAACAAGCAGGACGTCGGGCGGCGCCTCGCACTGCTCGCGAAGCGCCGCGTGTACGATCTGGTCGTCGACGACACGGGGCCGACGTTCGCGAGCATCACGCGCGAAGGCACCGCGCTGCGGGTGCGGTTCACCAACGCCGAAACCGGACTCATCGCGCGCGACAAGCCGGTGCAGTCGCTCGAGGTGGCCGGCGCCGACAAGGTTTTCCGGCCCGCGCTCGGGAAAATCGATCGCGACATGCTGATCGTTTCATCACCGCAGGTGAAACAGCCGGTCGCGGTGCGTTACGCCTGGCGCAACGCGCCGGAGGCGAATCTCTACAACGGCGCCGGGCTGCCCGCGGTGCCTTTTCGCAGCGACGATTGGTGAACCGATTGGCCGAAGCAAATTAGCCGCGAATAGACGCGAAGCCGGATCGGGCACGACGATTTCGCAGCCGCTGAGGTGACGAGGCTGGGTTTTCGATCGACAACGCTCCCGCCTCGTTACCCCGGCTGCTGCGCGACCGGCCTTCGTTCGAGCCGGAGCTCACCCCATCACGCCACCCGCGGCGGCGCCACGATCCGCGTGCGTAAAATCCCGACCCGCTCGATCTCGAGCTCCACCACATCGCCGGGCTTGAGCCAGCCGCCGGTCTTCTCCGGCCCGAGCTCGAGTCGCGGCACGGGCCGACCGGTCAGCGCCGCGAGTTCAATCCAGGTTCCGTCCGGCGATGCCGCCACCGGAACAGGTTCGACGCTGGCCCGAGGTCGGATCGTCGCAACGCGCATAATTCCTGTCGCTGAGCAAAACCGCCCTGCCACCGATGGTCGAATCTTAACCGTGCGCGGAGAGGCCAACTACCCGCGTAGCCCTCATGCTTTCCCGCTGCGCCTATCCACCGCCGGGTTCCCGCCACAACTCCGCCGGCAAAAAGTGGAGACAGGAAACGGCGTTACGGCTGCCGCGGAACTCGCGGCGACGGAGGCTGAGCCGTCTTCGTCGCGGTCGTATCGATCACCGCCGGCGCGTTGGGGTCGAAAGCGGGCGCATCCGGATCCATACGCTGCGGCAGGTCAGCGGACGCCGGGGGTGCGTTTGGATCAACCGCCGGCGCATTCGGATCAGCCCCACCGGCTCCCACGGGAACCGCGGGCCGATCGGCGAGCGGATCAATCGCCGGAGTATTCGCGTCGAGGGCGGGAAGATTCGCGAGCGCAGGATCGACGAGCGGCACGCCGACGGCTTCCGCGTCGGCCGATTTTTGCACTTCCTTCGCCACGGCGATGACATAGGCGCGGGCCAGCACGGTACGGCGGCGAATGTCGGCAAAGGTGCTCGCGCTGCCAAAAACCAGATGAGGTGCGGCCGCGTAGCGCTCGATCGTGGCGCCGTCGAAGGTGCGATCGCTGCTGCGCAGCGCGAGTTGCGCCGGCTCGATCCGCCAATGCCACCCGAAGCGATGGGCTTCGAACGGAACCCGCACGACCAGCTTCTCCCCGGCGCGATGCGAAATCTGAATCAGGAGCGGCAGCTCGGGAAACCCGGGCCCGTCCTTGCCCTCGAACAGCTTCAACTTGAGATCCAGGTCCCGCGCCGCCTGCGCGCTTTGTTGCATCTGCCGGTAGAGGGCCGTGCCATTGGTGATGGCGGGGACATACAGCGGTTGCTCGAGCCGCAATGTCACCTCGGCTGCGTATCGTATCCGGCTCGAGCTTACACGATCGGTCATTGCCATGGTCACGCCGCCAAGCCGCAGCGGCTGGAGCGTGCCCGAGTGCAGCGGCAACACCGTCCGCCCGAGGACGGCGGCATAAGCCTGCAACGCCGCCGCAGTTGGCGCGCGATAGAAAAAACGGGTGGTGGCAAAATGGACCACGACGAGCGCCACGAGCGCGACCACGCCGCGCCCGAGCCAGCGTCGCCGCGCCTGCGAGCGCAGCTCGCGCGTTACCGCCTCGCGCTGCATCATGGTGATGAATGGCGCGGCCGTGGTGCCGGTCAGATCGCCCGTCGCGGCAGCGACCGCGGCCGCGAGTTCATCCGAGAGGTCTGGTTTCGCCGGCGCGGGCCGATCGGGTTTGTTCGAGCCGGCGGGCGTGGGCGCTGGAACCGGACGAACAAGATCGGCGATCCCCGGCCGCGAAACGCCCCGCTGCGAATAGTATTTGGACCATGGATGCTTCTTGTGCGGCGAGTCGCTCAATCTGCGACGATCTCGACCTCTAACGGCGCTTGCACACAAACAAAAACCGGTAATCCGGGCATGGGGCGGCCGCGTCTCCAGATCCTGCCGTGGCCGCGAGCGTCAGCGAGCCAACGGATTACCACTCGCCGTGCTCGCGGCGGCACCGCCGGAAAAAGCCCAAATGTTTCTGCCGATTGGTATTACAAGGCACTCCAAACCCCGTTTCGGGAAAGAGACTTGGCGGAACGCCGGAGGGTTTCGCCTGAGCATCAAGAACCTCACGGCCGGGACAGTCGCCGACGGCTGCGAGGACACATTCGGATCACAGCGGCGCAACGCCGATTACAAAGCCAACCACGGTCCCGTAGACCACGTGACCCACGAGATGGCTGAGTCCAATCGCCAGCCCCGCCTCGTTGAAGGGATTGCCAATGTCGTGGCAATAACTGTGCTCGACCCGTGCTCACGCTGCTCCTCTTCGCGCCGCTGTTCCTCGTCTTCGAGGTATGGCAGCTGGTGTTGAGCGAACGTTATCTCGGCATCAAACAAATCGCGCGCGGTGCCGATCCGCGGACCCTGGGGCTCGGCGAACTGACCGCGTTCTTCTGGACGCTCGCGCTTTTCAGCTACTGGTCGTGGATGCTGCTGCTGATGACCACGCCCCTCGGCCGCGTCCATGGGCTCGGATTGATTCTGGTTTCGGGGGTCGGACTCGCGCTGCGCCGCGGCACGCCGTTGAAATGGATCCTCGTCATCCTGACTTTCGAGGGCGCGGTTCGTGTCGGACTGCTTTTCTCAATGTGCGCGATCGTGTGGCGACGGCTGTAGCCGCGCCATAATCGCGTGCCGCCGCGATTCCATTCCGTGCGGACTGAGGCACCGCCCCACGAGCCGCCAGCTATTCCTTTCGGATATCCAGCAGCTCGATTTCAAACACCAGCGTCGCGCGGCGCGGAATCTTCGGCGGCTGTCCGCGCGTGCCGTAGGCGAGCTCGGGCGGAATGATCACGAGGCGTTTCTCACCGCGCTTCATCAGTTGCAGCGTCTGCTCCCAGCCCTCGATGACCATCTCGCGCCGGACCCGAAATGTGAACGGGTTTTCCTTGTCCTGATTCTGATCGAAGACCTTTCCGTCCAGCAGCCGGCCGACGTAAAGCACGCCCACCTTGTCGCCCGGCTTCGGCATGTCGCCCTGGCCCTCGCGCATGACGATGTAGCGAATGCCCGTGTTGGTTTTTTTTGCCTCCGGCCAGGTCTTCTCGACGAAGGCCAGATCCTCGGGCGGCAGCTTTTCGCGCTGGGCGTGGACGGCGGGGACGGCGAAGAGGCCGACCATCCACAGGCCGAAAAATAATTTAACCAGCGTTTTCATGGGGAACACGGATAAGTCTTCCGTGCATGCGTGGCATCCGTGTAATCGGTGGTCAAAGCCAAATCCATGAACCGCCGCCCCAGCGTTGTGATTCTCTGCCCCCAGGAATTCAAATTCACCGATCACGAGGCGACCGTCGAACGGCCGTTCCTTCGCGACGTCGCCGATCTCAAGACCGTGTGGCTCGGCTACAATGCGCCGTTTCCCGACGAAGTGCTCGATGCCGACGCATTGATTCTCTGGCACGGGCCGCAGGTGACCGAGCAGGTCGTCGCGCGGATGAAGAACTGCCGCGCCATCATCCGCAACGGAGTCGGTTTTGACAGCGTCGACATCGCCGCCGCCGCGCGGGCCGGAATCCCGGTCTGCAACGTGCCGGATTACGGCACGGAGGAAGTGGCCGACCATGCCATGGCCCTGACGCTCGCGCTTTACCGGCAGCTGTTTCCGCTCGACGCGGAGGCGAAGCAGCTCGGCTGGAAAATCAACGTCGCGGCGAAAATGCGCCGGTTGCGGGGACAGACCTTCGGCATCGTCGGGCTCGGCCGCATCGGAACGGCGGCGGCGCTGCGTGCGAAGGCGTTCGGGTTTCGCGTGGTTTTCCACGATCCCTACGTGCCCGTCGGCACGCACAAGGCCGTCGGCGTCGAGCGCATGGCCAGCCTCGAGGAGCTGCTGCGGACAGCCGACACCGTTTCGATCCACTGTCCGCTGAACGATGAGACGCGCGGGATGATTGGGGCGCCGCAGGTCGCGCAGATGAAGCGTGGTTCGTTTCTGGTGAACACCGCGCGCGGAGACGTGGTGCAGAAGCAACCCGTGTTCGAGGCGCTGCGCTCCGGCCACCTCGGCGGCGCCGGGCTCGACGTCGTGGAAGCGGAGCCGCTGCGCACGGCGGAGGAAGCGGCGACGCCAAATCTGATCGTGACCTGCCACGCCGCGTTCTGCAGCCCGGAAGGCATGGTCGAGATGCGCAGCACCTCCGCGAGCATTGCCCGCGCCGCCGTGCTGGGGCAGCCGGTCTGGAACCGGGTGAATTGAGGAAGTGACAAGTGAATTGAGGAAGTGACGAGTGAATTGAGGAAGTGACGAGTGACCAGTGACCAGTGACCAGTGACGAGCCCGGACTTATCATTTCAGCGCTCGTCACCCGTCACCCATCACTCGTCACTTCCTGATCGCACTCATCACTTGTCACTTCCTGATCGCCGGGTGCCTCGCGATCAACGCGAGCGCCTTGTTCAAGAGTGTCTTTCCCGGCTCCATCCGGTGCCACGGTGAAGCGCCGGACGGGTGCGGGAGCGGGATGCAGTCGACGTCATGGCCACGGTAATTCACCCGGAATTTTCTTCCGATCGTCTCGATGAGTGGTCGCTCGCCGAGGAACTGCGCGATCGCGAGCTTGCCGACTGGAAGCACCAGTTCCGGCTCAAGCAGCTTGAACTCGCGCACCAGCCAGTCGCCGCACGCGGCGATTTCATCCGGCGCGGGCACACGGTCGCCGCCTTCCGGCCGCTTGCCCGGAAAGCAGCGACAAACCGCCGCGAAATAAATCCGCCCACGCGTTTGGTCCTCGTTCCATCCGAGCGCGCCTTCGAACCACTTGAACAGGGTCTTCCCGGCCGTCCAGGCGAACGGCCGGCCCATTTTCGGTTCCTTGTCGCCTGGGGCCTGTCCCACGAGGAGCACCTTGCTCGCGACCGGCCGGCCATGGACCACCGGCCCGATCATTCGAGGGCAGCGCGTGCAGGCACGAAGCGCGGTGAAGTGTTTTTCGATGGCGGCGACAGTGGGCATGAAGAAAGCGCGGAATTTCCGCCTGCAGCGGGAATCAATTACCGCATGGTGAACCGAACAATCCAGCCTCGTCACCTCGGCTGCTGCGAAATTCGGAGGGGGCGCGGCTTTCCAGCCACAGTTCCGATCGAACGATCATCCAAGCACGAACTGCAGCTGGACTCCGCAGTCACTCGCCAGACCGTTCCATCCCCTGGCTCGATGTTTGCCGTGGCACGGGCATCTTGCCCATGATGGCGCGCAGCGCCGTCCGAATGCGACTGGAAGCCGCAGCCCACTCGCAATCAGCGCCGGCCCCAGAAGGCGCGTTTGCGCTGCTCGGGGGTTGCGCCACCGGCACCACCGGCGTGCGCCGGCGCGTGCGGACCACGCGCTTCACCCGTCGAGCTGCCACTCGCGTGCCGTCGCCCGCCATTGCCACCACCGTGTCGGTGCTGGGCATGCTGGCCGCCCTGGCGTCCGCCGGAATGACCGCCACGCGGCTGCTTCGGCCGCGGCGCACCCAAGGGCATGTATTCGAAACCCTCGAGCCGCAGTTCCGGGATCTTCTGGCCAATGAACCGCTGGATGTCGCGGATCTCAGCCGCGTTTTCCGGCGTCACGAGCGTGAAGGCGTCGCCGACCGCCTGGGCGCGACCGGTGCGGCCGATTCGGTGAACGTAATCCTCGGGAGCCTCCGGCACGTCGTAGTTGATAACATGGGACACGCCGGCGACGTCGATGCCGCGCGAGGCGATGTCCGTCGCCACCATGATTTCGTATTTGCCGCTCTTGAACCCGGCGAGCGCCTCGATCCGCTGGTTCTGGGAGCGGTTCGCGTGCAGGACGGCCACGCTGTGGTTCGCCGCCTTGAGCCGGCGCGCGATCTTGTCGGCGCCATGCTTGGTGCGCGAAAACACGAGCACGCTGTCGAAATCGGTTTTCTCGAGCAAGGCGACCAGGAGGTCGAACTTCTGCTCGAGGGCCACGGGGTACAGCGCATGAGTCACCGTCGCTGTGACGGAGCGACTGACGCCAACCTCGATTCGCGTCGGATTGCGGAGGGCGAACGAGGCGACTTCGGCGATTTCGGGCGGCACGGTGGCGGAGAAAAACAGTGTCTGCCGCTGTTTCGGGCAGCGGGCGATGATGTCCTTCACCACCGGGAGGAAACCCATGTCGAGCATCCGATCGACCTCGTCGAGCACGAGGATGGAGATGTCACGCAGGCTGATGGTGCCCTCCTGGAGGTAATCCATGAGCCGGCCTGGAGTGGCGACAATGATGTCGACGCCGCGCTTCAGTTCCTGGCGCTGGTAGCCGTAGCCGACGCCGCCAAAGATCGCGACGGGGCGTAGATCGGTGAAGCGGGCGAAATCGCGGAAGGCGGTCTCGACCTGCGCCGCGAGTTCGCGCGTGGGTTCGAGCACGAGGACGCGCGGGGCGCGGCCGTGGGCGCCGAGCCGCGTGAGGATGGGCAGCGCGAAGGCGGCGGTTTTGCCCGTGCCCGTCTGGGCCGAGCCAATGAGATCGCCACCACCGAGCACGACCGGAATCGCGCGCAGTTGGATGGGAGTGGGATCGGTGTAACCGGCGGCTTGGACGCCGCGGAGTACCGAATCGGAAAGTTTAAGAGCTTTGAAAGGCATGACTTGCTTCTGTTGTCATTCTGAGCGCAGCGAAGAATCCAATTGGACACTCGTTGCTTTTGTGGAGGAGAGATCCTCCAGTTGGATTCTTCGCTTCGCTCAGAATGACAGGCGAAGGAAAGCCGCCCACGTTCGGGCGGATTTAAAAAAAAAGGACGAAGCCCCGAAGGAGCTCCGTCCCGCGAAAACCGTTACTTTGGAAAAAACGGATTAATACCGACGGTCGCCGCGATCGCGATCGCGACCGCCGCCGAAACCGCCACGGCCACCGCCGCCGCCGCCGAAGCCGCGACCGCCGCCACCGAAGCCGCCACCCGGGCGCTCTTCTTTCGGACGGGCCTCATTGACCGTCAGCTGACGGCCGCCGAGATCGACGCCGTTCATTTTTTCAGCCGCGACCTTGGCCTCTTCGGCCGTGCCCATGGTGACGAACGCGAAGCCACGGGGGCGACCGGTCATCTTGTCCATGGCGACGTAGACGTCGGTGACGGCGCCGAATTGGCCGAACGCATTGCGCAGTTCATCCTCGGTCGTCTTGAAAGACAGGTTACCGACGTACAGTTTGGAGTTACTCATGTGATGTCTCGTAGATCCACCGTCTGCTGGCAGTCCGTTCCCAACTTGGGTTTCGAAATCATCACTTAAGCCAAACGCTCAGCCAACGACTCACCAGAAACTGTCATCTCAACGCTTTCTCTAACGAAGTAGTGTGAAGGTGCACGGGAGCCTTTCCAAAGCAAGCGGATTCCCGGAATGGCTGCATTCGTAACCGGTTGACATTAAGAGAGCGGCGGATTCAAGCCCCCATGCCGTAAAACCTTTCCATCTGCTCGAAACGCGCGGCGAGCACGTAATCCAGATAACGCGTGCTGTGCACGTGCTGGTAAAGGTCGATATCGTCGGGTCGGACGGCGAGCTCGGTTTCGAATTTCGAGTAATCGTTCATCGCTGCTCCAGCCCAACAGCGAGACCGGGGCACGTCGAGCCGCAGGCTTGTAGTGGCTGCGGCAACCTTGCCGCAGATGATTCGAATTCGCTTTGAGAACGGCGGCTGCCCCTCGGCAGGCTCGGGGTCCTGAGCTTGTCGAACGGAGAAGCCGCCGCCACTCCATTGCGGGCGAGGACGCCCGCGCTCCCAGGACTGAGCCGTAACAATGCAGTGGAAGCCATTCCGTATTGGAATAACCTCACCACTAAAAGGTGGAGCGCGCTGCTGCGCGCTAGCCTAGCAATCGATCGAGCAATCTTCGGTCGCGCTTGGTCGGCCGGCCGGAACCCTTTTCCCGCTCCAGCAGCTGCTGCACGCGATTTTGCCGCGCCTTCTCGAATTCCTCCGGGGGCGTGAGATCGTCACAAAAATTCGGGACCAGTTTCGGCCCCACGCGCGACCGCGGCACATCGACGACGCGCAGCGTACGTTTCACCAGGCCCTGGCGCACCGTGATCCGTTCACCGGGCCGGACCTCGCGTGCCGGCTTGGCCGGCTGATCGTTCACCGCGACACTGCCCGCACGGCACGCGTCACTGGCAAGACTGCGACTCTTGAAGAGACGAACCGCCCACAGCCACTTGTCGAGCCGGGCGGCGGAAACAACGAGGGTGGTGCTCAATTAAATAAATACAAAACGGCCGCGAGTCAGCGCGCCCAGCGGCCGTCGAACAAATCCGGGGAGGATGCGTTGATCGGATGGACCATCACTTCTTGCGCGGACGCGGAAACTCGGCGCGGAACCAGTCGTCGAGCAAGGCTTTTTCGTGACGGAGCGAATCGCTTTGGAACGACATCGAGATTTTCATCAGGAACGCCATGTCGCGGAGTTCGCGCTTGCCTTCCTTGACGACGTTGCCCTCGGGATCCGTGAGACGAAACGCAATGTTCAGACGCGGAGGATAGATATCCTTCACGACGCGAACGTCGTCCCATTGCGGCCCGCGCCACGGCTCGAAGTCGCCGGCCATGTCGATGTCGGTGAAGGTCACCGCAAGGTGGTAACCCTGCGGCACGTGGGAACGAGCCCGGTCGATGATATGATCGCGCAGTTGATCGAGATACGTCGTGCGCTTCACATCCGAATTCATGTAACTGTCGCGGACGTCGGTGAACTTTTCGGGTTCGAGAAAAGCCACTTCCGCCCGCACGTCGGTCGCCGGTGCGGCAAACCCCGCCATCGGAGCCAGCCCCAGCAACACGCCAAGGAGGAATCGGTTCGTTTTCATAGGTAATTTTATGACGAACCGTAGCACAAAAATGTTCCAGCGCGAGGCTGGTTCCGCCCTTTTTCAGCGAAGAATTCGCCGGGCACCGCGTCATGGTCTCGGCGCCTGAAGCCGCCATAAATTCGGAGACGGTCGGATTTTCCGCACCCCCGTCATGGGCGCTTGATGCTCATGCGATTCTCCACGGCCGCCACCCCGTTCACGGCGCGCGCGAGCCGGGTCACCAACTCCCGCTGGGCTTCGGTGTTAGCCGTCACGGACGTGGCCATTGAGCGTGGCGACGCCATCGCGAACCTTCAGGTCGATTTCGTTGCCCAGCACACGCCGGAACGTATAGGAGGTTTTCGCCGCCTCCTCGATGTGCCGATCCCTTTTTTCGTCGGCGAACAGCGTGAACGGGACGGCGGCGAGCAGTGCGAGGCGGAGAAACTTCGGAGTGCGCATGACGGGATAACCGGACCGACCGCCTAGAAGCGCTCGCGGTGCCATCTAATCCAATTTCTCGCAAGGCTCCCGTCGCCAGACGAATAATTTTTCCGGGCCCTCCCCTCGCACCCTCGAACTCCTCGCGCTCCTGCATTCTGCAAACCCGGGACTGGCGAAGCGCGCGAAATGCAACGCGGCGAACCCAATGTTTTTCTGGGAGCGCGGGCGTCTCGCCCGCATTGGCCCCCACTCGGCGAAACGCCTCACGCGTTCCGCTACGGCGGAGTCGCTGAAGCCACCGCATTCGCCGGCGCAATCCGCACGAGGACAAACTTGCTCGTCGGCGTGTTGCTGCGGGCGGCCACGGTATCGACGGGCACGAGCACGTTTGCTTCGGGAAAATAGGTGGCCACACAGCCGCGCGGGATCCGGTAGGGCGCCACCATGAAACTGCGGGCGACGCGTTCCGCGCCGCCGTGGCGGTTGACGAGATCGACGAGCTGCCCGGGCTGGAGTCCCGCGGCCGCGATGTCCTCGTCATTCACGAACACCACGCGACGGCCGCCAAACACTCCGCGATAGCGATCATCCAACCCGTAAATCGTGGTGTTGAACTGGTCGTGCGTCCGAATGGTCATCATCACGAACTCGTCCGGCTCCGGCCCACCGCGGCGATCCCGCTCGAGCCAGAAAGTGGGAATCGGCGCGACGATGAACCGGGCACGACCGGTGACGGTGCGCCACTCGCGGCGATCGCGGGCGGGATTCGGCAGGTAGAAAGGCCCGGACTCGATTCGTCGCTCGTAGTCAGCGAATCCCAGCACGACGCGCGCGATTCGTTCGCGAATCAGCCGGTAGTCGGCGGCGAAATTCTCCCACGGGATTTCGCCCGCCACGCTCGCCCCGGGTTGGGTGCGACTATTTTCTGCGGAATTTTTCGCCGGAGCCGCGCCGAATACCGCGCGCGCCAGCCCGCAGACAATCGCCACTTCACTCCGCAGCTGCGGCGATGCCGGCGGCAGCCGGCCGCGGGACGCGTTGATGATGCCCATCGAGTCCTCGGTGGTGACGAACTGTTCGCCGCCACCGCGCAGGTCGCGTTCGCTGCGGCCGAGGCATGGCAGCAGCAGCGCGGCACGTCCGGATACGAGATGCGAACGGTTGAGTTTGGTCGCGACGTGCGCGGTGAGCGTGCACTTTCGCAGCGCCGCCGCGGTGAACTCCGTATCCGGCGTGGCCGACAGAAAATTTCCGCCCAGCGCCACAAACACCCGCACCCGCCCCTCGTGCATGGCGTGAATCGCTGCGACCGTATCCAGCCCGGCCGCACGCGGCACGGCGACGGCGAATTCCGCCTCGAGCCGCTCGAGCCACGCGGCCGGCATCCGCGGGCTGATGCCCATGGTGCGATCGCCCTGGACGTTCGAGTGGCCGCGCACCGGGCAGGCGCCGGCGCCCGCCCGGCCGAGGTTGCCGCGCAGCAGCAGGAAGTTCGCGATCTGCTGGATGGTCGCGACCGAGTCCGGCTGCTGCGTCAGCCCCATGGCCCAGCAGCAGATGAGGGCGCGCGCTTGAATCGCGATGTCCGCGACGGCCCGGATTTTCTCCCGTGACACGCCGCTGCCGCTGACGATGTCGTCCCAGGGGGTCGCGCGCAAATCCGCCGCCAACGCGTCAAAACCATCCGTGTGTTCGCGAATAAACGCGTGATCGAGGACCGCGCCCGGCTGCCGCTCCTCGGCCTCGAGCATCTCCTTCATCAGCCCTTTCAACAACGCGAGATCGCCGGCGATCCGCGGCTGAAGCCACCGATCGGAAAGAGCGGTGCCTTCGCCCGCGAGCGTCTGGAGCACCTTCAGCGGATGGAGAAAATCCTGCGGGTTCTTGAACCGCTCGAGTCCCACTTCCGGCAGCGGATTGATGGAAACGATTTTCGCTCCGCGTCGCTTCGCCGACTCGAGCGCCGTGAGCATCCGCGGGTGGTTGGTGCCGGGATTCTGGCCAATGACGAAAATCGCGTCGGCGAGTTCAAAGTCCTCCAGCTTCACCGTGCCTTTGCCCACGCCGATCGACTCCGCCAGCGCCACGCCGCTCGATTCGTGGCACAGGTTGGAACAGTCCGGCAGGTTGTTGGTGCCGAATGCGCGCGCGAACAACTGCCAGAGAAACGCGGCCTCGTTGCTCGTGCGCCCGGAGGTGTAGAACGCGGCGGCATCCGGCGAGGGCAGCGCGACAAGCTCGCGCGCGATCAGCGCAAAGGCGTCGTCCCACTCGACCGGCGCGTAGTGGGTCGCGTCCGGCCGCAGCACCATCGGCTCGGCCAGCCGGCCTTGGGCGTTCAGCCAGTGATCGGTCTGCGCCGCGAGTTCGGCCACGGAGTGCGCCGCAAAAAATTCCCGACCGGCGCGCCGCTTGGTCGCTTCGTCCGCGACTGCCTTGGCGCCGTTTTCGCAGAACTCGAAAACGTGACGATTCTCATCCGGGCTCGGCCACGCGCACGACTGGCAGTCAAATCCGTCCTGCTGGTTAACGCTGAGCAGCGCCCGCGTGCCGCGGACCAGGCCCATTTCACCGACAAGTTTCGCGGTGACACCGACCGCTGTCAGCCCGGCCGCGGTCGCACTCGGGGCCCCCAGCCGGGCCGGCGTTTGTTCAAGCGGAGACTGCGCCGCGGGGATGTGGGCATCGGCCATGCGCCAAGCGTGGACAGGCGCACGCCCGGCGCAAGGCGGGCCGTGTCCGGTGCCTCCTCACGTGCCCGGTTGACAAAGGCAGGAGGACGGCGTGAACCGATCAGTTCATGGTTTCCCGGTTACTTCGGAGGCAGATTTTACTTTTCGGGTTCACCGCCACACGTTCACGGCACCCACATGTTCGCGAACCTCGTCCAACTTGTCAGCGGCCGGCCGGCGTCGCCGGAAGTGGCGCGTTATGCATTCATCGAGGACGTGCGCGTCGAGCGGCGCGAGCCCCGCAGCCTGAAGGTGGAGCGGCTCATTCTCATCTGCTGGATCCTCATCGCCGTGAAACACATCGTGGTGATCTGGGCGTGCCATCACTACCCCGTTCCCTTTCACCAGCTCTGGATCAACTTCCCCACCTGGCTGCTCGCGACGCTCGCCACCGCGATCTACTACGGGCGGACGTGAGATGAGGAGTGCGGCTCCCGCAAACACGTCAGCCTCCGCGTTTTCAGTTTTGCGCTGCGGCGGAATCTGATTTGTTGCCGGTATGTCCATTGTCTCCGGTCTCCGCAGCCCCTACGTCAAAACCGGCCGGATCGTGTACTTCGCACGCATGCTCGACAAAATCCGGCTGCAACACGCCGGCCGGCTGCCGGCCGCGGAATACGCGGCGAATCTGGGGCAGGGTTTCGACGCGCGGTGCTGCTCGCTCCTCCGGGTTGGCTACGACGATTTGAAGACGCGAACCCTCGCGGGCGATTTGTCCGACGCGCAACTGCTCGCCTGGGCCGAGGAGCGGGGCGGCCGGCGGACCGACGAGGAATGCGAAGTATGGAACGGATTCATGATGAAACGCGGCTGGCGCGACGCCGCGGCCGATGTGCTCGCGCGCCGAATCCGGGAGAGCGCGCTCGAGGACAAGTCGATCTTCACGATGTTCGATTACATCGACTTCGACGAGGGCCGCGACCCGGTGAGCGCCCGCGCATGGGAAATCCGCGACTGAGCCGTGTGTCCTGGGAATTCCAATACGTCCGGCCGGCGCCCGCCCTGCGTCCTCGTCCTGATGGGCGTGGCGGGGTCGGGCAAGACCACGGTGGGCCAGGAACTCGCGGCCAGCCTGGGATGGAGCTTTCGTGATGCGGACGATTTTCATCCGCCGGAAAACGTGGCGAAAATGAGCGCGGGCATTCCATTGAACGATCGCGACCGCGCGCCCTGGCTCGCGGCCATCCGTTCCCACATCGAGGCGCTGCTGAACCGCGGCGAAAGCGGGATCGTCACGTGCTCGGCCCTGAAGGAGCGCTACCGCGACGTGCTCACCCGTGGCCTGTCCCAGGTGAAATTGGTACACCTGGCGGGGGACTTCGACCTTGTCCTCGGCCGGATGAATGCCCGGCAGGACCACTTCATGAAACCCGAGATGCTGCGCTCGCAATTCGAGGCGCTCGAAAAACCAGCCGGAGCGCTCACCGTCGACATCGCGCGGCCGCCCGCGGCCATCGCCGGTGAAATTCGCGCGAAACTGGGCCTCGATCCGGCTGGTTCTCGCGTGCGTTCCACCTCCTGACACTCTGCCACCCAGCCAATGAAACCTGAAGCGGCCAAACGGCTCCGTCTGCTCGCGAGTGCGCTCAGCGTGCTCGTGGTGATCGCGCTCCTGATGGTCGGATGGTTTTACTGGCGCATGCGGGCGAGCCTGCCGCAGCTGGACGGCGAGTCGCGCCTGGCCGGACTCGACGCGACGGTAACGATCGAACGCGATGCACTCGGCGTCCCCACGATTCGCGGGCAAAATCGCCGGGAGGTGGCGCGGGGGCTCGGCTGGCTGCATGCGCAGGATCGCTATTTCCAGATGGATCTCCTTCGCCGCAGCGCCGCGGGCGAGCTGGCGGAGCTGTTCGGCAAGCGCGTGCTGCCACGCGATCGCGCCACCCGCATGCATGGGTTTCGCAAGCTGGCCGAACAAGTCGTGGCGCAATTGCCCGCGACCGACCGCGCGATCCTCGAAGCGTACGCGGCGGGCGTGAACGCGGGGCTCGCGGCGTCGCCGTCACGGCCTTTTGAATACCTGCTGCTGAGCGTCAAGCCGGAGCCGTGGCGGCCGGAAGACACGTTTCTCGTCACGTTCGCGATGACGCTCGATCTCCAGGACGAGACCGGCCGCTATGAACGCACCCTGATGACGCTGCGGGATCACTACGGCATGGAGAGCGTCGCGTTTTTCAACCCGCTGACCTCGCCGGCGGATGCCGCCCTCGACGGCACGACGGCGCCACTGCCGGCGGTTCCAAGCGCGAAGGTGGTGGACCTGCGCGGCCGGAAACTCGCTGCGCGCGACGTTGACCGGCTGGTCGGGCCGGCCCCGCACGAGGTTTCGCGGCTCGCCCCCGGGGGATCTTCCGATCGCCGCTGGTCATGGTCGGGCGGCGCAGCAAAATCCGAGCACGACCGCATCGACAACTTTCCCTTTCCGGCTCGCGCCGCCGAGGCCGTGCTGGGATCGAACGCCTTCGCCCTCGCCGGCAATCGCACAGCGAGCGGGGTCGCGCTGCTCGCGAACGACATGCACCTCGATCACGGCGTGCCGAACGTCTGGTACCGCGCCTCCTTCGAATATCCCGCGCCCGACGCCGCGGCCGGAGCCGCACCGCGCAAGGTCACCGGCGCCACGCTTCCGGGCACGCCGCTGGTGGTCGCGGGCAGCAACGGTCGGATCGCATGGGGATTCACCAATGCCTGCGCCGACGTCGGTGACGTCGTAGTGGTGGAAACACTACCGGGAATCTCGACCTGGTACACGGCGCCAGGTCACCCCGAGGGACTGAAACTGGTCAACCGCAAGGAGAAGATTCGCGTCAAGGGCGGCGCTGACGTCGACGTCGACTATACCTGGACGATCTGGGGGCCGATTGTCGGCCAGAACGATCGCGGGCTGCCGCTCGCCCTGCGCTGGACGGCGCACGATCCCGCCGCGACGAATCTGCGGCTGCGCGAGCTGGAGGATGCCAACGATGTCAGCGAGGCGGTAAAGGTCGCGCATGTCGCCGGAATGCCGGTGCAGAACTTCAACGTCGCGGACAGCGCGGGCGACATTGCCTGGACGATTGCGGGACGTTTGCCGCAGCGAGTCGGCTACGACGGCCGGCTGCCGGTGAGCTGGGCGTTCGGCGACCGGAAGTGGGAGGGATTTCTTCCGCCCGAGCGCGTGCCGGTGGTCACCACCAAACCGCCCGCGGGACCCGCCGGCGGCGAGGGTCCGGCATCGGCCAACGAGATTCGGGCCGGCAGCGGCGCCATCTGGTCGGCCAACCAGCGCCATGTGGGCGGTGATTCGCTCAAGCTGATCGGTGATGGCGATTACTCGCGGCCGTATCGCGCGGCGCAGATTCGCGACGACCTCGCGGCATTGCAGCAGGCGAGCCCGCGCGATCTGCTCGGCGTACAGCTCGATGACCGCGCGCTTTTTCTGGCGCCGTGGCACAAGCTGCTCATGGACACGCTCACGCCGGTCGCGACGAATCAAAATCGCGCCCGGACGACGCTGCGATCGTTTGCGGAAAAATGGGAGGGCCGCGCCAGCGTCGACGCGGTCAGCTACCGGCTCGTGCGCGAATTCCGAAGCACGCTCTACGCGCGGGTCTTTGGCGCGATTTTCGCACCGTGCATCGAAAGCAACCCGAACTTCCAGTGGGCCGACCTCTACCTCGAACCAGCGATATGGGCGCTGGTGCGCGAACGGCCGGCACATTTGTTGAACCCCGAATTCAGCAGCTGGGATGCGGTGCTGCTCGCCGCCGTCGATGACCTGATCACGCAGCTGGACAAACAGGGCGTGAAGCTGCCGCAGGCGAACTGGGGCTGGCGCAACACTGCCCGGATCCGCCATCCATTTGGCAATCTCATCCCGGAGTGGGCGTCGTACTGGCTCAACATGCCGGCGGATCCGCTGCCCGGGGATACGGACATGCCACGGGTGCAGGGTCCGACCCACGGCGCGAGCGAGCGGTTGATTGTTTCGCCGGGCCGCGAGCACGAGGGAATTTTCCACATGCCTTGCGGCCAGAGTGCGCACCCACTGTCGCCGTACTATCGCGCCGGCCACTCCGCGTGGGTTCGCGGCGAGCCTTCGCCATTTCTTCCGGGACCCATGCAGCATACGTTGCGCCTCGTGCCGTAGGCGCGCGGACACGCGGCGCGCAGCGCGCAGACGCGCGCGGTTCCGAGTCTTGAGTTCTGAGTTCTGAGTTCTGAGTTCTGGGTTCTGGGTTCTGGGTTTCGAGTTTCGGGTTTCGCGTTTCGTTTGGGAATGCGAGTTTCGAGTTGGAGTCAGCCCAGTCCGGGTATCATCTCTTGAAACTGCCGTCTGCGCTGGGAACTCAGAACTCAGAACCCAAAACTCAAAACCCGAAACGGCGGCCGCCGGCCGCCGGCCGCGCCGCCATGCCCCTTCACGTCCTGGAACATCCGCTCGCCGCGCACATCATCACGCACCTGCGTGACAAGACCACGAAGCCGGCGACGTTCCGCACCCTCGCTTACCAGATCAGCCTGCTGCTCGCGATCGAGGCGACGGCGGAGATTGAAACCGAGCCGAAGGACATCGACACGCCGCTCGAGCGCGTCAGCGGACGAATCCTCGCGCATGAGTCCCTCGTCGTCGTGCCCATCCTTCGCGCCGGGCTCGGCATGGTGCAGCCGTTCACCGACCTGTTTCCCGACGTGAGTGTCGGCTATGTCGGGCTCGAACGGGATCACGAGACGGCGCGACCGCGAAGCTATTACTGCAAGCTGCCGCCGCTCGCCGGCCGGCACGTGGTTGTCGTCGACCCGATGCTCGCGACAGGGGGATCCGCCGTGGCTGCTCTCACCGTGGTGAAACAGGCGGGGGCCGTGGACCCCGTGCTCGTGTCAATTGTCAGCGCCCCCGAGGGCGTGGCCGAGGTCGAGAAGCACCACCCCGGAACCGTCATTCATACCGCCGCCCTCGATCGGGAGCTGAACGCGCGGAAATACATTCTGCCCGGCCTCGGGGATTTCGGGGATAGACTTTACGGGACTTGACGCCTTTGCCATGGCTTGGCGCAGCTGCTGAAACAGTCACAGTGAATCCGGCCGCGTCCGCCACGCCGGCCAGCGAATGACCTCCCCAACGCCTGCCCTGCCCGCTTTTGCGCGGACGACGATGCGCGCGGTAACCGACGCGGCCGGTTATGATCACCTGATTTCGCTGCCGCCTGCCGCCGCCACGCAGGCGGAGACCACCTGGCCGGTCATGATGTTTTTGCATGGCGCCGGCGAACGGGGCCACGACGTGTGGGCGGTGGCCAGACAGGGCGTGCCGCGGTTGCTCGCGTTCGCGGACGATCTCACCGCGGCGGAGCGCCGTGTCGCCGAACGCGTGCGCGACACGTGCGTCATGATCGCGCCGCAATGCCCGCAATACGAAGTTTGGAATGAACACCGTCTGCTGGAACTCCTCGATTCGGTGTTGGCGAGTCATCGCGTCGATCCGCGGCGGGTGTATCTGACCGGTCTGAGCATGGGCGGCTTTGGCACCTGGACACTCGGCCTCCGCCACCCCCACCGGTTTGCGGCGCTGCTGCCGATTTGTGGCGGCGGCCGGATCGCCGACGTGCTGCTCGCGTCCGATCGCCATGGCGACGCGCTACGCCGCCTCGGCATCTGGGCCTTCCACGGTGCCAACGACCGGGTCGTGCCGGTGGAGGAATCGGACCGCATGGTCCGCGCGCTCGAAGCCGCGCACGTGCGCGACGTAAAGCTGACGGTGTATCCGGAAGCCGAGCACGACGTGTGGACTCCCACCTATGCGAACGCCGCAGTCTACGACTGGCTGTTCGGCCACCAGCGCTAGGCTGCCCGGATTTTTCAGCCGCGGCTCAACTCTTCGCGACTGCCTCCGTGCGCTCCTTGGCGAGCTGGCTTTTCACGAGATCGCGATGCACGCGGTTGCTCAGGCCGGCGAGGTGCAGGCGCATCGCCTCGACCACGCCATTGGTGTCGCGCGCGGCAATCAGCTTCCCGATTTGGCGGTGCGCATCGACGACGCCGTGCACGAGCGTCGCCAGCAGCGGATTCTCCCGGCTTGTCGCCGGGATCATCGTGTCCGGCAGCCGGTAGAACACGTAGTTGCACTCGATCATCAGCAGGTCGAAATCGTTGATGAACCTCTCGTTTCCGCTCGCCTCGACAATCGTCTGGTGAAACTGCCAGTCCAACTCGAGCCAGCGGGGTGAGGGGGCGTTCGGCGCCTCGCGCGCCATCTCGTCGCAAATGAGATCGAGCTGCACCAAAACGGTGGCGGAGCGGTTGTGGCACGCGGCGCGCGCCGCAGCCAGCTCGATGGCTTCGCGGTACTCGTGGAGATGGGTGACTTCGGCCGGGCCATAATCACGAAGGCGCAGTCCACGATTCACCTCGTCCCTGAGCAGAATGCCCTTGGACACGAGTTTTTGCAGGCCCTCGCGCACGGGAATCCGGCTGAGCTTCAGCTTCGCCGCCAAGTCGCGTTCCACGAGCCGGTCGCCGGGGAGATAATCCTCGGAGAAGATGAGCCGAACCAGCTTCTGCAGGTTGGGCGGCGTGCGATCGATCTTCGGCTCAAAGACGCGGCGGCGTTTGGGCATGGCAGCATCCAACAGTAAGGGCCGACCGCTGGAAAGCCGGAATCGCCACCGGCGGCTCAAAGTTGGTATGCCATGGCGGTCGGCCGCACTCCCGTTGCCCTCCCACAGCGGATGGCGGCTCCGCAGGCCACCAAAATACTTGACAGGCCGCACCGTTTCGGCGGTCTGGTATACCTAAATTCTCGGTCCCGCGAGGTCCGGCCCGTGTAGCCCTCCGGGCTTCTCCCCCCAGTTCAACCCCACTCCTCCCCACGCCAATGACCTCATCACCGAAACATCCGTCGTGCGCCCCGGGCGGTCTGCTTGCGGTCTGCCTGCTCGGACTCCCGGCTGCACTCTGCGCCCAAGCCGCCCCCGCCGTCACCTCGACCTCCACCAGTGGCAGTTCGCCGGCCGGCGACATCGTTCAGCTATCGGCATTCGAAGTCAGCAGCGATCGGGAAAAGGGTTATTCCAGTTCGCAGTCAGTTGGCGCCACCCGCATGGGCATGGCGCTGAAGGAGATTCCCCAGAACATAGCGGTAATTAATGAGAATCTTATTCGCGATGTGTCGGCCCGCAGTATTTCCGACGTCGCGCGCTATATCTCCGGTGTTACTCAGACGAGCGGTTCCGCGACTGACACGGTCACTATCCGCGGGGTGAACGTCAACAATCCCAATAGCAACGGACTGCCGGATGTCGGCTCGAGCCAGGGCACTGGCCTGGACATGGCGCTCTTTGATCGCATTGAAATCCTCAAAGGACCTTCGGCTGTCATCTATGGCTCTACCTCCTCGGGCGGGGTGGTGAATCGCACGATGAAGAAACCGAACTTTAACAGAGCGGGCGGGTATATCGATCTCGAGATGGGTTCATTTGCGGACTATCGTGGGGTGCTGGACGTCAACCACGCCTTTGGCGCGAACAAACAGTTTGCCGCGCGACTGATCGGCACATATTGGACGCGCGAAACCCAGCAGGATTTCAGCTACGGGCGCCGGCGGTTTATCGCCCCGGAATTCAGCTGGCGGATTACACCCGATACCGTGGTCACAGTGATTTTTAGCGATTTCTATGATAAAGTCGCCAAGACTTGGACGACCTTCTATACGTTGCCGCCCTACACCACCGCAGCCCGGCCATTTCCGATCTCGATCAACCTGAATATTCCCCATTCCAGGGCTTACGCCGAACCCTATTCGACCCAATGGGAGGAGGCCACCCGCTATAACCTTGAGGCGACCCACCGTTTTAGCGATGCGTGGTCTATCCGGCTTTCCGGTTTTACGGGCAACTATGGCTACTACGAAGATCCGACGACCATCCCTCGCGATTTAGTGCTCGTGAATGGCCGGTATTTCATGCAGCGCAGCTGGCGGAATTCGGCGAACCCGAGCGATTCTTCGGTCATCGCGTTCGATTCCGCTTGGAGTTTTGATCTTGGTCCGACGAAGCACAAATTGGTCGCCTTGGCTCAATACTCGGAGGGCACAGGCGAAACCGTGCAGTATCTAGGGCGGGGGCCGACTGGCAGCACGACCAACGTTCTGCCGCTGTTGGATATCGAAAACCCGGTCTATGGTGGCCAGCCGGTTTCCACCTTTCTTAGCAGTAGCACCCACTCAGAAGGTAACAACCTGGCTTTCGCGGTGCAGGAGCAGGCATATTTCTTCAACGAAAAGCTTATTTTGCAGGCCGGCCTCCGGCATGATCGCAACAGTAGGGCCGGTCTTAACCGGATGACGTCGGTCGCAACCACTCCTCCTGCGGCCACCCATTGGACTCCCCGTTATGGCGCAGTGTATCGCTTTACGGACAAGATTTCAGCTTACTACAGTCGGTCTGAGACATTCACACCGGTCTTTACCGCCAACGTCGATGGCACAACCTTCACTCCACCGACTTCCGAACAGGATGAGGTTGGTGTGAAACTGGAGGCGTTCGAGGGGAAGATATCCGCCGTGGTTTCCTATTATGATCGCACCGACTTGAATACGATTATCAGCGACCCGGATCCGGCTCGCGCAAGTCTCGGTTACAGAATCCAAGTTCCCGGCGACAATCAGAAGGGCTACGAAATGGACCTCCTGCTCAGTCCGATCGAAGGCATGCAGTTGATGTTTGGCGGCGCGCGGATTGAAGCAAATTCGCTATCCGGCCTGCGGTCCCGTAATGTTCCCACTCGCCAATATACGTTTCTGGGATCTTACACGGTTCCCCGTGGCATGCTTAAGAATTTCAAGGTCGGCCTCGCCTACCGGAACTATAACGATCGTCCGGGTGATAGCGGAAACACTTTCTTCTTGCCTGGCTTTGACGTGTGGGACGGTTTTGCGGGATATTCTTGGGGCGAAAATGACGTTCACTTGTCAGTGCGCAATCTGACCAACAAGTGGTATGCCGATTCCGCGGTGAATCGCAATGTCGGGAAGACTGGCGATCCCCGGACGGTCCAGCTTCGCTACACGCGCCGGTTTTGACCGACGGCATTCCCGGGCTGATTACACGGTTAACGGTGGAAAGTTTACTTTCCTCCGTTAATACCCACAGATCCCTTGGTCAGCTGATTTAGGGAAGAATCAACATGAGAAAATTGGCACTGTCGGCGCTGAACTCTATCGTCATTTTGCTTGGGGCTCCTGCGGCAACGCTGGCGGTGGGGCCAAGCCTCGATCCACCGCCCCCAGTTGTCGCGGGGGCAGAGCATACCACACTCTATAGTGGCCGGTATGTCCTGGGGTTTAGGTTCTATCGGTTGGGTGATGGCTCCTGGTATGTGAGATTCGAATCCCAGGAGTCATCGAGTCACATGGATCCGAGAAAGCGCACCCATGCGCTTATCTCGAAGGATGACGGGCGCACCTGGCGGGAAACAGAGCTCATGGCGGAGAATCCGCAATATCGATCCAGTCCCAGCAGGCTGGTGAGCGTGAACAGTTACGACTGGCGTTATGACATGCCCGACCGGCGCTCGTATTACGAAGCGCGAGGTTTGGAAGTGCGTAACACTCCTGACGGCCGGATCGCCTACTCGCAAGGGGCCTACGTTGCGATGAGCAATGACAACGGAGCTACCTGGACGCAGCGGGATATTGAAGTCCCGGATCAGGCGCTGATGGCAGGATATCGGGATGACCGGGCTTTCCTCAGGCTCGATTCGCGTACCATCATCCGTGCGCTCTATGGCAAACCTGTGGCCCGCGTCCGTTATTATGAAGCGTGGTTCCTGCGCAGCGAAGACGATGGGGAAACCTGGTCTTTCGGCACGCTGGCGGCTAACGTCTTGGAGGACGCCAGCCACGGTGAAACCGCCATCGCCCAGGCGGCCAACGGGAACATCGTCGCGATGATGCGGAGCGAGCCGGCATTGGGCACCAGCATGTGGGTTTGCCACTCAGCGGATCGCGGCAAGACCTGGAGCAAGGCGGTGGAGACGCCGCTGCATGGCCATCCCGCCCACCTGCTGCTCCTGCAGGACGGTCGGCTGCTTTGCAGTTACGGGATGCGAGACCAGCCCGTCGGGATCCGGGTGTGCATCAGCGCCGACAACGGCCAGACTTGGCGTGCGGAGCATATCAGGGTTCTCCGTACCGGCGAGGACTTCAAACGTGATAGCGGATATCCCATCACGTTACAGGCCGATGGCGGCACGCTGCTCACGGTCTATTACCTCACACGAGGAGACAGAACTAGCGTTGAACTGACCCGTTGGCGGCTGCCGAAGAAATGAACATTCACTCGAACAGACTGCTCCCCGCCTGGAGCTTGGCCCTGCTGCTGACCGTGGCGTCCGGGGCGGAAAACACGAAGGACAAGGTTGTCTTCTCCCACGCCGGCTTCGCCCAACTCTCGCGCGGCGAACTCGGCAACGCCGGCCAGAACCTCTTCGTCTCCGTGCGCGGCGAACTGAAACTCATCAACTGGTTCGACCTCGATCGCGATGGTTACCCGGAGATCGTGATCAACAACGAGCACAATCCCAACGAGAGCGTCGATGGGCTCATCTATTTCCAGCATCCGACCGAGGGCTTTCGGTCGCTCCTGCCGATCCAGGGCGCCGACGGCGGCGAATTCGACCGCCTGCTCGCGCTGCGCGCGGCCGCGGCGCACACGCAGTTTCTCCCCGCGCTCGGCGCCGGCCACAGCCTGATCGCCGATCTCAACGCCGACGGCTACGCCGACATCGCGTTCGTCAACTTCATCCACGGATCCACACACGATCATTTTGCGCTGTTCGTCTATTGGGGCGGTGCCGACGGCTTTTCCGCGCGGCGGCGCTCCGAGTTTCCCACCGATACCGCCGCCGGCCTCACCGCCGCCGATCTCGATGGTGACAGCCGCCTCGATCTCGTGATCGCCAACATGGGCAGCGAGGATGGGATCGTCGCCGCGGTCAACGGCCCCCGCCGCGCCGGGCCGGCGCCCGCCAACTCCACCTCGCGCATCTACTGGCAGCGGGTCGACGGCTACTCCGCCGAGCATGTGACCGACTTGCCGACGCGCTTCGCCGTCGACGTGAAGGCCGCCGATCTCGACGGCGACGGCCGGCTCGATCTCATTTTCCTCGAGGGCGGCGACGCGCCGGCCCTGCGCGTGTTCTACGGCGATGCGCGCGGCTTCTCGGCCGACCGCACCGAGCAGGTCGCCGTGGAGGGCCGCGGCTTCATCGAGGAGCAGGCCGGCGAAATCAACGTCGCCGATCTCAACGCCGACTCCCGGCCCGATCTCATCGTGACGGCGGGCGGCGACGTAGCGCAGGTTTTCTGGAATCGTTTCTGGACTGGCCGCGGCAACCTCCGCGACTGGCCGCGCACCGCGCTGCCCGCGAATTCGCCGATGTCCGCCGCGGTCGGCGATTTCAATCGCGACGGCCTGCTCGACGTCGCCGTCGGCGGATTCGCCGCACTCGGCGCCGACGGCAATAAGATTTACGTGACCGAGGCGTGCATCTACTGGGGTGCGGCCTCGCGCACGCTCGTCACCGCGCCGCCCACGCCGCTCCCGGTGCTCGGCAACACCACGCTCCGCGCCGCCGATCTCAACGGCGACGGCTTTCTCGATCTCGCGTGTGCCAACAGCCGCGACAACGGAACCTTCGACGTGCCGTCCTTCATCTACTGGGGCGGCCCTGGCGGCTTCGCGCCCGCGCACCGCACCGAGCTCACGGGTTTCGGTCCCGCCTCGCTGGCCCTTGGCGATCTCAACCGCGACGGCCGCCCCGATTTGTTTCTCGCCAACCGCGACAGCGGCCTCACCAAGGAGGCGGCCGCGCTCAACTCCTACGTTTACTGGGGCAACCCGGACCGCAGCTTCAGCTCCGCGGTGCTCACGAAGGTGCCGCTGCTCGGCGGCTACAGTTGCAACGCCGCCGATTTTTTCGACGAGGGCCGCGCCGCCATCGCCTACACCGACGATCAGGGCGTGGTGCTCGTGCGCTTCAATGCGCGCCGCCAGATCGCCGGCCGCGTGCGCGTCGCGCTGCCGTTTCAGGGCATGACCTCGACCGTCGCCGATTTCAATCGCGACGGCCGGCTCGATCTGATCGTAGGCAGCATCGGCGGCGGGGGCAGCCTCGCGCTGCTGCGCGGCACAGAAAACGGCTTCGCTGCCCCGCAACTCCTGCAATCCGGCATGCAGGTGCTCGCCTCCGCCGTCGCCGATCTCGGTGGCACGGGAAAACTCGAGCTCATCCTCGGCGGGCGCGGCGGCTGGCTGCGCTGCCCGATTCTGCCCGACGGCACGCCAGACCTCCCGCACGCCATGCGCGTGAGTGGCGATTTTCAAATCCAGCACCTCACCGTGGCCGATTTGAACAACGACGGTTTTCCAGAAATCGTCGCCGCACAATACCGCGTGATGTCCACCCGTCGCAACGCCATCGACTCGGCGATCTACTGGAACCGCGCCGGAAAATTTGCCCTCGACGATCACACGCCGCTCGCGACGTTTGGCGCGCACTGGGTGTCCGTCGCCGACACGGAAAACAAAGGCCGGCTCGACGCCGTGTTCAGCAACTACCACGGCGAGACGACGCGCGTCGTGCCGCTTTTCGTTTACCAACCCGATGCATCCGGCGCGTATCGATCCGAACAGCGCCGCACGCTGTTCGCCTACTCGTCGTCGTCCCACTTCATCGCCGATATCGATGGTGACGGCTTCAACGACATCGTCGCGATCAACCACACCGGTCCGGTCGCCGACGCCGGCCTGCGCCCGAAAAGCGGTCAGCACAGTGTCGGCTCGTTTGTCTACTGGGGCGCGCGCGAAGGCTTCGACGAAACGCGCCGCACGTGGCTCGCTTCCTACGGCCCGCATGCGACGATCAACGCCGAGGTCGGCGACGTGCTGCGCCGCCGGCCGTTCGAGACCTACACCTCGCCGTGGATCGAAGCGCCGCTCGCTACGGGCGAATATCAGCTTGCCATCAGCGGCACGTTTGTCGGCCGCGCCTCGTGCGGCGCGAGCTTTCAGACCGACGGCGCGACCGCGTGGAGCGAAACCGCCGCGGCGACCGCTCCGTTAAGCAACGCGGAGAAACGCTTCACCCTGAGTATCCCCGCCGCCATCACGCGCCTTCGCTACCGGCTGGAACTTCGCACCGCCGGCGCCGGCACCGGCCCGACCCTCACCGCCATCGAACTGCGCAAACCCTGAACCGCGCCCTTCACCGCCATGCCATCGATCCAACACCTCCGCCGCGGCGCGACCGCCTTGACTGCGCTCGCTCTCACGTGCCTCGCCTCGCTTCCGCTCGCTGCGCAGTCGGTCAACACGGGTGTCATCGAAGGCCGTGTTTCCAATTCCGCCGCCGGCACCAACCTCAAGCAGGTGCGCATCGCCATCGAGGGCACGGCGTTCGAGACGCTCACGAATGAAGCGGGCGAGTTCCGCGTCGCCGGCGTGCCGGCGGGCGAGGTTACCCTGCGCGCGACGGTCGCGGGACTTGCGCCGCAGTCCGCCCGCGTGCGCGTGGCCGCCGGCCAGACCGCGCGCCAGGACTTCGATCTCGGCGTGCGCGACACTTCCGGCTCCGCCGCGCGCGAGCAGGTGATCACGCTCGACCCGTTCACGGTCGCCGAGCGCGAACTCAGCGCGCAGTCCGCCGCGCTCCAGGAGCAGCGCACCGCGCCCAACATCAAAAACGTGGTCGCCTTCGAGGAGTTCGGCGATCTCGGCGACGGCAACCCGGGCGAGTTCCTGAAGTTCGTCCCCGGCATCCAGGTCTCGATGAATCCGGCGATTCCCGGCGAAGCCACCATCCGCGGCATGCCGGGCAGCGGCACGATTCTGACGGTGGACGGCGTCGAGCTTTCGACCGATTCGCCCACGTCGCGTGGCGCCGTCTTCTCCGCCTCCAACGTCGCCAACATGGATCGCATCGAGGTCACCAAGGTTCCCACGCCCGACATGCCCGCCAACGCCGTCGGCGGCATGATCAATGTCGTCGGCAAGAGCGGGTTCGCCCGCCGCAATCCGCAGTTCAATTACAGCGTGTTCGGCCTGCTCACCACCATCGAGCCGCTCACGATGCTCGGCCGCGAGTTGTTCCGCAGCGGCGGCGCCGACAAGGGCACGGGCGGCCCGCACCTCCGCCCCGGCTTCGACGTCACCTACATCCGCCCCTTCACCCCGGAGTTCGCGCTCACCCTCAGCCTGGGCCACAACGCCCGCTGGGAGGACAAGGACAACCTCGTGCCGACCTGGAACCGCGTCACGCTCATCCAGACGCAGAGCGCCATCGCCGCGCAGATTGCCGTGCGCGATCGCAACGTTGCCTCCGTGCGCGCCGACTGGCGGCCCCGGCGCGGGCACTCGTTCTTCGCCACTTTTCAATACACCAGCGACGACGTCCACACGCGCATCGGCACCTTCACGCAGGCCTACGGCGCCAACGCGACCGGGGGCGAGAACTTCACCCAGGGCGCGCCCGCCAAAACGCGGCGGGTCTCGGCGCCGGCACCGCCACGCTCTCCAACACCTACCGCGAGCAGTTGAAGTCCACCCGCCACGGCGCGCTCGGTCACCGCGGGGAATTCGCCGGTTGGAAAACCGAGGCCACCCTCGCGCATTCCCACTCGCGTCGCGAGACCCTCAGCGCGCAGGACGGCCACGACTATTTCGGCACCGTCAGCGCCAATCTCACCGGCCTCGTGCTCCGCGCCGACAATTTCGGCCAGCAGCGCCTCGGCACCCCGCCGACCGTGCGCGGCACCCGCCTCGGCCAGCCGGTCGATCTCACCGACGGCCGGTTCTACAACCTCAACAGCGTCGGCTCCCCGCAGGAACCGCTCATGACGAGCGACCTCACCACCCTGAAACTCAACGCCAGCCGCCCGCTCGGTTTTGGCGTGCCCGTGGTGCTGAAGGCGGGCTTCGACTATTCGCGCGCCGAACGCGACATCCGCGCCGAGACCCGCACGTGGAACTTCCGCCCCACGTTTGCCGCCAACTCCCCCGAACGCCTGGTCGGCAGCTACGATCTCATCAATTGGGGCTACTCCGACGTCCGCTCCTTTCGCAACGGCGACCGCGTGAAGTGGATCGACCCGCGCAAGGTCTACGACCTCTACCGGGCCAACCCGTCCTACTTCGTGCTCAACGAAGCGTCCTACCACACTTCGCGCGTCAACGGCTCGCGGGAACTCGAGGAGACGGTCACCGCCGGCTACCTGCGCGCCGACGCCAAACTGTTTGAAAACCGCCTCTGGCTCGTCGCCGGCGCGCGCTACGAACGCACCGACGACAAGGGCGCCGGCGCCCTCAACGACGTCCGCGCCATCTACCAGCAGGACGCCAACGGCAATCTCCTGCGCAACGCCGCCGGCCAGCTCATCCGCGTTTCCACCGACGCCCTGACCACTGCCCGGCTCCAATATAAGGAGCGCGCCTCGTTCGCCAAGAAACACTACGGCGACACCTACCCGAGCCTCAACGCGAGCTATTCGTTCACCGAAAACTTCGTCGCCCGCGCCGCCTTCGCGCAGACCATCGGCCGTCCGGATTTGAGCTTCATCATTCCGACGCGCACGGTCGCCGATCCCGCCACGGCCGAGAACAACCGCGTCATCAACACCACCAACGCCGGCCTCGAGCCCTGGACCGCCAACAACTACGATCTCAGCTTCGAATCCTACAGCGTGAAGGGCGCCACCGTGGCCGTGAGCCTCTTTCGCAAGGACATCAGCGGGTTCTTCGTGACCTCACGCAGCGACGCCACGCCCGAACTCCTCGCTGAGATGGGGCTGTCCGACGACTACCTCGACTACGACGTGATCACGCGGAACAACTCGTCGAACTCCGTCGCGCTCACCGGCCTGGAGTGGAGCTGGCGGCAATCGCTCAAGCCGTTCGACGCCCTGCCGAAATGGACGCGCGGCATCCAGGTCTGGGCCAACGGCACGCACCTCAGCATCGATGGCGACGGCAAGGATGAATTCTCCGGCTACTCGCCGCGCATCATCAACTGGGGCGCCAGCTTCGCCTCCGCCAGGTTCCTCGTACGCTACAACGTGTCGCGCATCAGCCGCCAGCGCTCCGCGCTCGTCGCCGTGAGCGGGACCGTGCCCGCCGGCACTTATCAGGCGCAGGACACCCGCATGGTCCAGGATGCCAACATCGAGTATCGCTTCCACCGGCGCTTCGCCCTCTACGCCTCGGTCCGCAACCTCGCCAACGAGCCGCGTCCGCTCATCACCTATTCGCCCAACGCTCCCGCCTACACCCGCCCCCGCACCTACACCTACTACGGCGCCCTCTGGACGATGGGCGTGAAGGGGACGTTTTAATGCGTTGCTCGTAATCGTTCCAGCGCGGGCCGCCTCCGCCTCGCTCGTACCGTGGCTGCGTTCAACATCCGCCCCGTTGGTGTAATGAAAAACCTATGACGCCCTCCTTCGTCCGAGCGAAACTCGCCACCAGCGAGCCCATCCTCACCGCCAAGGCCTGTTACGCCGACCCCGAACTCGTCGAGCTGATGGCTTCCGCGGGATTCGACGCCGTGTGGCTCTGCCTCGAACACCGCCGGCTCGATCCGGCCGTGGTGTATTCGCTCATCCAGGCATGCCGGCTGGGCGGGGCGGACACGCTCGTGCGCATCAAGCCGGCCAACCACGCCGATGTGCTCTGGCTCCTCGAATCGGGCACGCGCGGCATCATGCTGCCGCGCGTGCGGCACCCGGACGAGGTGCGGTCGGTCGTGGCGGCGATGAAGTTTTTCCCGGAGGGAAATCGCGGCAGTGACGTAATCCATGCGGATTCCTCGTTCGGCCGGGTGAAGCTTGGGGATTATGTCGCGGCGGCCAACCGCGAGACGTTTCTCGTCGTGCAGATCGAGGAGCCGGAGGTCGTGCCGCACCTCGATGCGATCGCGGCGATGCCGGGCGTCGACGTGCTTTTCGTCGGACCGGGCGATCTCACGCTCGGACTGGGGCAGACCGGGCCGCTCGATGGACCCGAGGTCATGAAGATTGTCAGCGCGGTGGCCGACGCGTGCCGGCGCCACGGGAAACGCGCGGGCATTCCCTGCGCCGCGGATCAGGTCGCGAAATACCGCGCCCTCGGCTACTCGTTTTTCAACGTGGTCAGCGATTATCGCTGCGTGGTGAATGGATTGAAGTCCGCGCTCGCCGCCGCCCGCGCATGAACACCTGGCTTCATCCATGTAGCCGCGAGCGGGAACCGGGCAGGGCACCCCGCCGTATCCGTATCGATGCATTGGAGGTGGAGCCGCTTGACCCCAAGCGGCTGAATGCGAGAGCGAACGCACGGCAACGCGTTGAGGACAACGCGTTCCACCTTTCAGCGGTTCGAATTTGGGAGGCAGATCGAGGCTCGACTGCAGGGACGCGGCTGAGGGCACCGCGCCGCTCGCGCCGTCTCGCCGCGATCGCGGCAATCGTCACGTCCGTCGCGGCTGGCGCCGCGCCACCAATCGCGGACTACACGATTCAACTCGATGTGATTCGTGAAGGCTACGACGGCGTGCATTGCTGGGTGCATCCGCGCGCGGGAATCGTGCCGGCGTCGAACGGCGCGGCACCGTCCGTTGTGCTCACGCTGCAAAAGCTCTGGCTGCGCGGGAGCGACGTGTTCGGGCCGCTGCACGAGCTGCGCACCGACGACCTCGGCCGCACGTGGAACGGCCCGGTCGAGCATGCGGCGACCCTCGGCCAGCGGGCCGAACCAAACGGCGTGACGGTCGGCGCGTGCGATTTCTGGCCGAAATGGCATGCCGCGTCGGGCCGGTTGCTCGGCATCGGCCATACGGTCCGTTACCGCGACAACGCCGTCATTCGCGAGCGGCCGCGCGAAACTTATTTTTCCATCTACGATCCGGCGGCGCGCACGTGGACGGCCTGCCGCACGCTCGCGATGCCGGACGAGCCGCGGTTCTACAACGCCGGAGCGGGGTGCGCGCAGCGGGTCGATCTGCCCGGCGGCGACATCCTGCTGCCGTTCTATTTCAAGGCACGTGGCGCGTCGGACTACCGGGTCGCTGTGGCGCGGTGCGCCTTCGACGGCAGCACGCTCAGCGTACGCACGGTCGGCCCCGAACTCGCGCTGGCCGGCGGACGCGGGCTCTACGAGCCGTCGCTCGCGCACGTGGGCGGCCGGTTCTTCCTTACGCTGCGCAACGATCAGGCGGCCTATGTCGCGACTTCGCGCGACGGGTTGAACTTCGATGCGCCCCGCCGCTGGACGTGTGACGATGGCACCGACCTCGGCAGCTACAACACGCAGGCGCACTGGGTCACGCACGGCGACGCGTTGTTTCTCGTCTACACGCGGCGCGGGGCGGGCAACGACCACGTGACGCGGCATCGCGCGCCGCTGTTCATCGCGCAAATCGATCCGGAGCGATTGGTGGTCCTGCGGGCGACCGAGCGAATCCTCGTGCCCGAGCACGGCGCGCGGCTGGGGAACTTCGGCATCACGGAGATCACCGCGAGCGAGACCTGGGTGACCGTGGCGGAGTGGATGCAGGGCAATCCGCCGATGCGCATCATCCCGCCGGACAATCCCTGGGGCGCCAACAACCGCGTCTATGCCGCGCGGATACGTTTCGACCGGCCATTGCCGCCGGCGGCGGCGATGCGCGCTGCGGCGCGCGAGCGTCCGCGCCGGCTGCTGTTCAACGACGACGGCGGCGAGACGCGCGTGCCGCCGCGACCGCTGCCGAAGCCGGCAGATTTCCTGCCGGCGCGGATTGCGCCGCTCGCGGGCACGCAGGTCGACACGATCGTGTTCGACACGACGAGCGGCACCTTCAACCGGTTCGCCCACCGCACGCAGGTAGCGGAGATGTTTTTCCAGCGCGAGGGCCGCTACCAGCACAACATCCTCCCCGATCTCGCGCCGCTCGGCACGGATTCGCTGCGCGTCGTCACGGAGCACTGCCGCAAGGTCGGACACGAGGTGTTCTGGACGATGCGGATGAACGACACGCACGACGCGTCGAATCCGCTGCTCATCCCGAAGCTCAAGGCCGCGCATCCCGACTGGCTGATGGGCACGAAGGAAAAGCCGCCGAAGCGCGGCACGTGGAGCGCGGTCGATTATGCGCGCCCGGAGATCCGCGATCTGGCGCGGCGCACGATCGCCGAGGTCGCGGCGAATTTCGATATCGATGGGATCGAACTCGATTTCTGGCGGCACCCGGTGTTCTTCCGGCAGACGGCCGCCGAGCTGCCGGTCGGCGACGAGGAGCGGGCGTTGATGACGGCCCTGCTGCGCGACATCCGGCGCGATCTTGATGCGGCGGCGCGCCGCCGCGGTCACGCCATCCTGCTCGCCATTAAAACGCCCGATTCGGTGAGCTACTGCCGTGAACTCGGGCTGGATCTCGAGCACTGGCTCGCAGACGGACTGGTGGATTTTCTGGTGCCGGGCGGCTATTTTCAACTGAACCACTGGACCGAGAGCGTGGCGCTCGCCCGGCGGCACGGCGTGAAGATCTACGCCTGCCTGCCGGAGAGCCGCGTGCGCGACGAGGCGGGCAAACGCGAGCGCGCGTCGCTCGAGACGTTGCGTGGTCGCGCGCTGGCGGCGTGGGCGGCGGGCGTGGATGGCATCGAGATGTTCAACCACTCCAACCCCCAGTCGCCACTCTGGCGCGAACTCGGCGATCCCGCCCTGCTGCGAACGCTGCCGAAGATCTACTTTGCGAGTGTGCAGGGGGCGTCGAACTCCCGCAGTTATTATCCGGCGCAGAAACACACGGTCGTGCCGACGCTCACACCCGACGCGCCAGCGAAACTCGCGGCGAACGAAGCGCGGACGATCGAGGTCTTGATCGGTGACGACCTCCGCACGACGGAGCGCCTTGGCGCGAGGCTGACGTTGCGCGTGGCCCGGACCGATGCCGCGCCGCGTGTCGAGTGGGACGGCGTCCCGATTGCGTTGGCGGCGGTCGATGCGCACACGTGGTCGGGCGCGATCGAGCGGGCGCGGGTGACGCCGGGCGTCCGGCGCATCGCGATTCGCGCCGCACGGACGATGGAACTCCAGGATCTTGCCGTGCGGATCGAGGCGGCCCCGTAGCAGAGAGCGTCAGCCCGCGCTTCACAAACGCGAGGGGGCAACCGCGGATGGCGCCGCGCTCGCCGCGCGCGCCCGCTCGATGTCGCGCGCCGCCCAGAGCCGATACGCCACGACGAGCGCCACGCCGGCGATGACGAACAGCAGCGAGATGCCGGCGAAGATGGCATTCAGCCCGAACGCGCGCTTCAGCACGCCGGTGAGCAGCACGCCGAGACCGCCGGCCGCGGTGGCGGCGGTGTTCATGATGCCGATGGCGGTGGAGCGCAGCCGCTCCGGCATCACTTCGCAGAGGATCGGGTTTTCGTTGGCCTGGCCGAGACCGCGGAACAGCGAGAAGGCGGAGACAGCGATGGCGACCATGGTGAAACTGGGCCGCAGCAGGAACAGCAGCAGGAACGGCGCGGCGGCGAGATAACTGAGGCCCTGGACGAGCATCCGGTGGCGCGCGCTTTTCATTGCGGCGCGATCGGAAATCCAGCCGCCAAGCGCAATGCCGAGCACGGTCGAAATCTGCAGCATGAACGTGCCCGCGAAACCGGCCCCGCCGAGCGTCATGTTGAAGGCCTCGCGGAAATAGAGCGGCAGCCAGTTCAGAAATACCCAGATGCCGACGCCGGCGAGCATGGCCTTGGCCAGCAGCACGTGATACGACGGGACGTGGAGCAGGTAGGTCGCAGCCTCGCGCAACGTGGCTCGCGGGGCGGCCGCCGTGACCGGACGCGCCAGCGGTCCATCCGTCAGAATGAAATTGGCCGCCACCGCCAGCACCACGCCGCCAAGCCCGAGCACCCAGAAACCGGAGCGCCAGCCAAAGTGATCGGCGAGATAGCCGGCGAACGCCCCGCCGAGCACGACGCCGAAGTTCAACCCGACCGAATGCACGCTCATCGCGCGCCCGCGCGTTTCCGATCCATGATGGTCCGCGAGCAGTGCGGTTGCCGCCGGCAGATAGAGACACTCCGAAAAGCCCAGGGCCGCGCGCAGCAGGAGGAGCACGGCGAAACCATTCGCGAGACCCATGAACGCCGTGACGAGACTCCACAACGCGAGGCTCCACATCACGAGCTTGCGGCGCGACCAGCGATCGGCCACGAGCCCCGCCACGGGCGAGCCAAGCGCATACGCCCAGAGAAAGAGCGAGCCGAGCAGCCCGAGTTGCGCGTCAGACAGCGAAAAATCCGTGCGCAGCGCGGGGAGCACCGACGACAGCGCCGCCCGATCGGCATAGTTGAGCGCCGCGGCCGCGGCCAGAAATCCCGCCACACGCCAGCGAGGTTCGGTAAGCCAGGCGACAGACTTCATGGCGGAGTGACTCCGATGGCGCGAACGGTGGTTCGCCTTGATTGGTGCCGTTCGAGCGCAGTGCGCTCGATGCGCCTGGCTGCCGACGCGCAGAATGTCGCGGCGCGCGTCATGGAATCGTTCGTGTTTCCTGTCCACGCAGCGCCTTTGAGGTTTGCGCGGAAAGCGGCAATTGCCACACCACGGCGGAGCGGCCGCGCACCCGGTCCTCGCCGCCAAGCAGCAGGACGCGCTGGACGTCGCGAATCATCGCGGCGGCGAGCCTCGGCGCGGGCAGGGGTGGCGCGGGAGTGAATTTGCCATCGACGGAATCGTAGAGCCACGCGCCCGTGGAAATGCGCGTGGCGCCTTCGCGAAGCTCCACGCCGCCCGCCAGCAGCGCGTGGCGTCCGTCGAGTGCGACGCCGTTCAATCCTCGCGGCAGCGCGAATGGCAACGGGTGTCGTTTCCATTCGGCTGATGAGGCGGACAACACCCAAACTTCGCGCGGCGCCACGAGCCGTTTCTGTTCGGCCGACCATTCGCTGCCGGGCAGGATGTGCAACGCGCCGCCGAACGCGAGCACCACGGGATTAATCCACGCCGGGCCGGCCGATGCGCCGGCGCGCACGTCTCCACTCGCCAGATCCACCCGCCATACCGCGGAACTCGTGCGGGTGAAGTCCCCATCGACCGGCGTGCCACCCACGATCCACAGCGCGCCATCGAGGAGCGCCGCGCCGCAATTGGCGCGCGGCTCCGGCAGCCGCGCGAAATCGTGGACGGCGCCGGTCGCGAAGTCGACGCTCCGGATGACGTCGAGCGGTCCCGACGCGCCGAGGCCGCCGGCGAGCCACAACGCACGCGCATCCGCGGCCGCGCCGCCGTGGGCAAAGCCGCCGCTGATCTCCGCGCTGGCGTGCCAGGTGGCTGCATCGGAGCGCCGGCGGTAAACCGTCGTGGCGATCCGTTTCGCGTCGCCCTCCCAATAACTGCCGCCGGCAATCCACAGATCGCCCGACGATGCGCCAGCCGCATGGCCCGCCAGCCCGCGCGGCAGTGGCGCCACCTCGGTCCAGGCCTCGGCCGCCAGCCCGGCCGAGAGCGCCGCGAGGGAGGGCAGAGTAAGAGCCAGCGTGCGCATCATCAGACGGCGCGCACAGCGGCGGCGGACTGAAGATGCTCGTGCATGAAATCCATGATCATCTGCTCGAACTCCGCCGAGAAGCGCACGCCGGGAACGGCCCCGGCAGTCGTGGCGATGACGCCGCGTTGCTGCAGCGGCAGTTTCAGCGTGTGCAGAAAATGGGCGAACGACTGCCTCACCCCGGGTCGGCCGAAGATTTCCCAGAGCGCGTTGATTTGCAGTTGCAGTTCCTCCGCGCGCGCCTGCTGGCCCGACCGCCAGGCGGTGAACAGCGCGCGAAAAAGCTGGGGCGCGATGCAGGCCTGCGCGACCACGCAGCCATGCCCGCCCGCGGCGAGGGTGGGGAGCACCAACTTCTCAACTCCTTGGAAGAACAGAAACTTTCGACCCGCCGTGGCCGCCAGCACCTCGGCACAGCGGTTGTGATCGCCGCCACTCGTGTCCTTCAACGCGATGATATTGGGGTGCTCCGCAAGGGTGGCCACCGTTGGAACGGCGATCGGCGTTGGCATCCGGAGATGGTGGTAAAGCGCGAGCGGCACCGGGCTGGCATCGGCCACCGCGCGGGCATACGCCACGAGTTGCTCCTGGTCCAACGCGACGAAGAATGGTGTCATCAACACCGCGACGTCGGCGCCCGCGCGCGCGGCGTCGCCCGCGTTGCGGATCGCGTGGCGGTGCCCCAGGCCGCTGATCCCGGCATAAACGATCCCTCCTGGCGCGGCGGTCCGCACCGTTTCGATGATTGCGAGCCGATCCCGCTCATCGAGCAACGGTGCCTCGCCCGTCGACGCCACCGCGAAAAACTCGTCGATGCCCGCGCTGCGCAGGTGCGCCACCAGCCGGTGAAGGCTCGGCTGGTCGAGGTCGCCGCCGGCGGTAAAGGGTGTCACCAGCGCGGCAATTAGGCGCGGCGGGGACGGGGATTGGAGCCTGCTCAATTGCATGACGGAAGGATGGAAGGGTGCACCGGCGGGGGCCCGGCGCCCGGGCGCGGAAAACCGAGTGCACGCCAGAAAAGGTCCGATGGTATACCAAAGCAAGATTGTTTTCGAGCGGCCGGTGCGACCCGTGGTCGATCGAGGGTTTCCGGGAGGTGGCGCCGGTCGGCGGGGGCGCGCGCAGGCGGGAACGTTCGCGTCGAGGATAAGCACCGCCGCCGCGCCTGGCCGGCGGAGCCCGGCAAGTGGCCTGACGGCCGCGGCGGCCCCGGATACGGAGGGTTTGACTTTTGGTATACCGAAGAGAGCCTCGCGCCAATTCCCCCATGAGCTTTCCCCTTCGCACCGGCCTCGCGTGGATCTCGCGCATTCTCGCTCTGAAGCACCGCGCTTTCCCTGCCCTGCTCTGGCTGGCCGGCGCCGCACACGCCGCCGACCCGACGGTGCGGTCGGTCGCGCCGCAAAAGACCGTCGTCCTAGTTTCTTCCGCGGCGCAGCCGGAGGCGTTTCGCTACACGGCATTCCCGGCCGTGCTGCGCACCGGTCCCGATGAGGTGTGGGTCAGCTACAAGGCGGGGCGCAGCCACGCGACGGATCCGGGGGCCGCGCTGGAGGTCGTGCAGCACCGGCTTTCGAGCGGCGAGACGAAGCTGCTGCAGCGGCTCGTCGCGCCGGAGCCGAAGCTGTATCAGATGGGTGAATTCGCGCGGCTGGCGGACGGGTCGATCACGCTCAACGTCGACGTGCAGTCGATCGGCTGGGATGGGCGCCATTACCGCAGCGGCGCGGAGGTGTTTCGCTGGAGCGCGGCGCGGCGCGCGTTCGACCCGCCCGCGCGAATGGCGCCGGTGAGCGGGGTGCTCTATGGTTACCCGTTCGGTTTTATCACGGAGGGGGAGACGACGTGGCAGTTGATCATGGCGTTTGGGTATCACCAGCCCGGAGGGCGCTGGAGTGTCGATGCGTTGCGCTCGACCGACGCGGGTCGCTCCTGGCAGTTCGTGCGGAACCTCACCGAGGAGTTCGGCGGCATCCGGGGGAACGAGAGCGGATTTGTCCGCCACGGCGATGGCTTTATCGTGACGACGCGCGGCTACGACAAGATCGAGCGGCTGCACCGCGTGAACCGCGATTTCCGGGTGCAACACCAGGTGGACCTGACCGGAAAACATCCTTTTCTCAACAGCTACATCGGCCGGCCGCGGCTCTTCATCCGGGACGGACAGGGTTACCTGATTGGTCGCAACTGGACGAAGGCGACGGGACCGATGCAGCTTTGCCTCTTCCGGTTCGATCCGGAGACGCTCGCGTTGGTTTCGTGCGTGATCCTCGACAATGCCGAGCAAAAACAGGTCACGGATGGTTACTACGCGGTGCCGGTGTTTTCCGGCGAAGGCGATGCGGCGCGGTTGCATGTGATCACCTACCGGGCGTTGAACAAACAGTTTCCGGACATCCTCCGTTTCGACTACCGGTGGGCGGACGTCAAATGAGGATTGTGCGTGATGCGGCCCTCCTGTCCGTTTTGCTCAGCTGCCTGGGCGCGCAAGGCGCGGAGCGAATCACATTCGTCGAGGTGAGAACCACGGCACTCGGGCGTTCGCTTCCGCTCGCGGTTGTCGCACCGTCCCCGCGTCACAGTGGCAGGGATACACCAGTCCTGTTTTTCCTGCACGGCCGGGGCCGGCACCACCGATCACTTCTGGAGTCGGAAAAGGCGCGCGCGGCATTGCTCGCGGCGCCGTTTTTTGTCGTGCTTCCACAGGGGGAGGACGGCTGGTATGTCGATGCGCCGGCGCGGCCTGCCGACCGCTACGAGGCGTACCTCGAAGAGGTGATCACCTGGACGCGAACAAACCTGCCGGTCGCGGCCGCGCGCGAGCGCCGCGGAATCGGCGGATGGTCGATGGGCGGATATGGCGCCGTCCGCTTTGCACAGCGCCACGCCGACCAGTTCGGGTTTGTTTGTGCGGTCATCGGGCTGCTTGATTTTCCGCGGGCAGAGACGCTGCCCGAGGGGCAGAACTACCGCGTTCCGGTACCACGCTTCACCGCCGACCCCGCAATCTGGCAGCAGATGAATCCGATTCACGGCGTGACGGCGCTGCGGAAGTTCAATATCACGCTCGTGCTCGCGACCCGCGGCTTCGAGCGAACCATGAACGAGAATTTCATCGCGGCGCTCGCGGCCGAGAAAATCGCGGCCCGGGTACACCGGCTGGAAGGTGGTCACACCTTTGAACTGGTTGAGCAGGCATTGCCGCTCGTGTTGGCGGATGCCGCGAATGCATTCGATCGCGTCGCGACCGGTTTGCCGTCCCCGGGGGTGACGGGCGGGCGTGGGCCATGAGTGTCGTCACCGAGAATAACCTGGACTGCGAGCTTCTCGTGGCCGGAGGCGGGATGGCGGGCGTCTGCTGTGCACTGGCCGCCGCGCGACTCGGCGCCCGGGTGATTCTCTGCCAGGATCGTTCCGTACTGGGCGGAAACGCGTCGAGTGAAATCCGGATGCACATTGTCGGCGCCACCGGGTTGCACGCGGGTTTGCCGCTGTTGCTGGAGCCGCGCGAAGGCGGCTTGATCGAGGAGATCCGGCTGGAATCGGCGGTCCGGAATCCGCAGCGCTCGCCGGCAATGTTCGATCTCCTGCTGTACGAACTGTGTCGAGCGGAGCGGAACCTCACGCTGCTGCTCAGCACGACCGTCGTGACGGCACGGCTCGCGGGTGATCGCATCACCGAGGTCACGGCCGAGCGGCCGTCGACCGAGGATCGCTTCACGATTGCCGCGCGGATGTTCGCCGATTGCACGGGCGACGGCCGGCTCGCCATGGAAGCGGGCGTCCCATTCATGCGCGGGCGCGAGGGCTGCAGTGCCTTCGGGGAAACGCTCGCTCCCGCGGAAGGCGACGCGAAGACACTGGGCTCCACGATCCTCTTCCAGGCGCGGCGGCACGATCGCGCGATGCCCTACGTTGCCCCGCCATGGGTGCGCCGGTTCAAGCCGGCCGATTTCGCGCTGCGGCCGTTCGGCAAGACCGGAACGGACCTCGGCCTCGAATACGGCTACTGGTGGATCGAGTGGGGCGGCTGTCTCGACACGATCAAGGACAACGAACGCATTCGCGACGAGCTGCTCGCGATCACGCTCGGGGTGTGGAATCACATCAAGAACGAGTCGGGCCTTAAGGTGGAGAACTGGGCGCTGGAGTGGATTGGTTTCGTCCCGGGCAAGCGGGAAAGCCGGCGCTTTGTCGGCCAGTACGTGTTGACGGAAGGTGATCTCTTCCGCTCCCGTCCGTTTTCGGATGCGATCGCGTTCGGGGGCTGGCCGATCGACACGCATCCGCCGGAGGGGGTGGACGCACCGGCCGAACCGCCCTGCACGCAGAATCACCTGCCGTGGCTCTACGACATTCCCTTGCGCTGCTGCGTCGCGGCTTCGCCGCGCAATCTGTTTTTTGCCGGTCGTAATATCTCGGCCACGCACCTTGCCTTCGCGTCAACCCGCGTGATGGCGACGTGTGCCGCGATTGGCCAGGGTGTCGGTACGGCCGCGGCGCTGGCGCTGCGAGCCGGGATCGAGCCTTCGGCCATCGCGGCGGACGGCGCGCTCATGCCGCGGATTCACCAACAACTGCTCCGGGACGACGCGTACCTTCTTGGCGTGAAGCATCAGGATCCGGGCGACGCGGCGCCGCGAGCCATCGTGCGCGGCTCGAGCGAACAGCCCGGAGGCGAGGCGAAGCTGGTGTTGTCGGGACTGACCCGCGCGGTTCACGGTCCGGCACCAGCGACGGCAAACGAATCAGAGAACCAGTGGAGCAGCGTGCTGAGGGAAATTGAGACCGGGGTGAGCCTCCCGCTCTACACGAGCGCGCCGCCTGACCGGGCGTTTCCGGGCACGCACCGATGGATGAGTGATCCGGCGGCAGGACTGCCGGCATGGCTGGAACTGCGCTGGGACGAGCGGGTGGCGATTCGCGAAGTTCAATTGATCTTCGACACCGGCCAGCACCGATTCCTCACCTTGTCGCAGGCCGACGGCTACACGCGGCGGATGCATTGGGGGGCGCCGCAACCCGAGACGGTTCGTGACTACCGGATCGAAGTGGAGGCGAGCGGTGGTACCTGGACGATTTCACATCGCGAGCGGGGCAATTATCAGCGCCGGCGGGTACACCGGATGGGCCAGGTCACGGCGAGCGCAATACGCGTGGTGATTGAGGCGACCAATGGATTGGACCACGCGCGCATCCTCGAAGTTCGGGTCTACGGCTGATGGGCCCGGGGTTTGAGCGATTCGGGAGCAGGCGAAGCCGACCAGATACCGGCGCGCATTCAACGATGCGATGACCGATCGGCTAAAAACTTCGCCGATCGATGATGACAATGCCGTGCCATTCGACATTGCGCGCGCAACGCAGGGCCGGCACAGCTGGGCGCGCAGACTGCCCCCCACCCCACGCCGATGCTGGATACCTCCCGAGCTTCGCAACCACTCCGCACCCCGCCGCGACCCGAGCTGGTGCGCATCATGGGCCGGTGGGCGCTGACCGGGCTCGTGATCAACAGCACGATTGGGGTGGGTATATTCAAGCTGCCGGCGGATGTGGCGAGGCTGGTGGGCGATGCAGCGCCATGGAGCTACCTCGTCGCCGCCGTTTTTGTCGGGATGCTCGTCGCTGTCATCGCGGAGCTGGGCTCGCAGTTTACCCAAGCCGGCGGGCAATATCTGTATGCCCGCACCGCATTCGGACCACTCGCGGGCATTCAGACCGGATGGTTCGTCTGGCTCACGCGGCTCGCCGCGACCTCCGCGATCATCAACGTTCTCGTCGCGTATCTCGGCGAATGGTGGCCGGGCATCGGACGGTTCGAGCGCGGCGCCGTCATCGTAGGGCTCGCGGGGATGCTTGCCGTCGTTAATTTTCGCGGCATCCGGACCGGCGTTGGATTTTCCAACGCGATCACGATCGCGAAGCTGGCCATGCTCGCGCTTTTCATCGCCGCGGGGCTCATCCTGCTGCCGGGCGCCGTTCCCGCATCGGTGCCGGTTCCACACTCGGCGGCGGGCTGGGGTGACGCGCTCGTCGTGCTGGTGTACGCCTTTGGCGGATTCGAAAACGCCATGATTCCCGCCGCCGAGACGAAGAACCCGCGGCGGGACGCGCCCTTCGCGCTGTTTGCCGCACTCGCGGTCGTGACCGTCTGCTACCTGCTGGCGCACATCGTGTGCATGCGCGGCGTGCCGGACCTTTCCACCAGCAAGCTGCCGTTTGCGGATGCCGCGCGCGCGTTTGCCGGCACCCCGGGCGCAAAGGCAATCGCCATCGGCGTAATGCTGTCGGCGTTCGGCACCGTGAGCGCGGCCTTCGTGACCGCCCCTCGGCTCACGTATGCGCTGGCCGAACGGGGCGACTTTCCGGCTTTCTTTGCGGCGGTCCATCCCCGCCACCGCACACCACATGTGTCCATCCTGATTTGGACCGTGCTGGTTTGCGCCCTGTCCCTGGGAGGCGGGTTTCTCTGGAACGCGATCCTGTCCGTCGCGGCACGACTAATCACGTATGGGATGACCTGTGCATCATTGATCCAGATGCGTCGCCGTTTTCCGGACGCGGATGCCTGGCGCGCACCCTTTGGCATCCTGGCCGCCACGGTCGGGTTGGTGTTCTGCGGCGTGCTGGCGAGCCGGTTCGAGACCTCGCATGTGCTCATCATTTCGGGTGTCGCCGCGGCGGGCCTGCTCAATTGGATGGTGGTCCGCTCAAAATCCAATCCTCGCCACGATGTTTGAAGTTAGCGTCACTCCAGCCGGCCAACTGCGAAAGCGGAATCCGCGCCCCGGCGGCGGCGTGCTCGCGGCGTTTCTTTTGCTCGTGGGCGCGCTTCCCGCCGCGGAGTACTATCCGGCCCGCAGCGAATGGCGGGTAAAACCGCCGGCCGAAGTCGGGTTCGATCAAGCCGCGCTGCAGCGCGCGATCGATTTCGCGATCGCAAACGAAAACCCTTCCCGCAAGGACGTCGCCGAGGATCTCCGGTCGACGTTCGGCAAGCGCGAACCGAACTACAAAATCATCGGTCCAACCCAGCCACGCGCCGCCCTCAACGGGATCGTCGTGCGTCAGGGATACATCGCCGCGGAATGGGGCGACACGACGCGAACCGACATGGCCCACAGCGTCACGAAAACTTTTCTTACCACCGTGGCCGGGCTCGCCTGGGATCGGGGGATGATTCGGCGGCTCGACGACCAGGTGCGCACCTACCTCCCCACGCTCGAGGGCGAAGAGCGGTTTGGAAGCGAGCACAACGCGCCCATCACCTGGGACCACCTGCTGCGGCAGACGAGCGACTGGTCCGGGACGCTCTGGGGAATTCCGGATTGGGCCGACCGGCCTGTCGGCAGCACGCCGGCCGATTATCCGAACCGGCCGATGCACGCGCCGGGGACTTTCTTCAAATACAACGACGTCCGGATCAACCTGCTGGCGCTCGCGACGCTGCAGGTGTGGCGGCGTCCGCTGCCGCAGGTGCTGCGTGAGCACGTCATGGATCCCATCGGCGCGTCGAGCACCTGGCGGTGGCACGGCTACGAGAACTCCTGGATCACGCTCGATGGCGAACCGATGCAGTCGGTCAGCGGCGGCGGTCATTTTGGCGGCGGGATGTTCATCAGCGCCCGCGACCTGGCGCGCTTTGGGTTGCTGTTCCTGCGCCAGGGTCGCTGGGCCGACCGGCCGATCATCTCGGAAAAATGGATCGCGCAGGCGAGAACGCCCGGACCAGTGAATCCAAATTACGGATTCGCGAACTGGTACCTGAACACCGGGCGAAAGGCGCTGCCGGCGACGCCGGCCTCGAGTGTGACGTTCCGCGGCAACGGGCAGAACATCGTGTATGTGGATTGGGAGCACGATCTCGTCGTAATCGTGCGCTGGATCAGGAACGACCAGGCGCTGAACGAATTCCTCGGCCAGGTAATCGGCGCAATTCAGCGGTAACGGGCATCGGTGGCGGCGCAGCCGCCTTGGCCACCTTTCTCCTCGCCCGTGAAATGCGCGGTGGAGAAAGGAGCCGGGGAAAGGGAGAAGGAACCAAGAACCAACGGCACCGGCGGTCCGGCTATTTCCTGATAACTGATAACTGCTGGTCCACCTTCATTTCGCCGGCGCAGCCGGTGCCGCTGCCGGCGCTTCGGGCTCGCTGACGGTCGTCGTCTTGAATGGCCAGGTGTGCAGGATGCGCGCGGTGACGAGCGCGGCGGCAAACAGCACGACCACCAAGATCAACCACCGCCGATTGCGCCGCGCCGCCTTGTCCTCGTACGGATCGCCGATTGTCCGCCGGGAATTTTTCGGCAGGAGTGCGCGCTCGGTGAGGGCGGCGCCGAACGGCACGTTGACCTTCACCCGGCCGTTGATCGCCCAGCCGTTCGCCTCCAGCAGGGGCCCAAGCGTGCGCTGGCGAATCTTCATCCAGGCAATCGCCATCGAGGGCACCGAAATCAGGAGGATGATCCCAAAGATGACGATCGGTATCTGCCACGCCGGCAACTCGACAAACTTTCCAAAGACCATCCCGAATGCAGTCGCGAGCGCACCCAGGCCGACCCCAAGGGCGGCAATCGTGCCGACGTCTAACTTCCTCGGCTGAGTCGCCGGAGGAGTTGCCGGCGCCGCCGCCGGCGCGGGCGCCGCCGCCGCATCGAGCGAGGTTACCGCGGTGGTCGTGACCTGGAGCTTGCTCCCGGTGGTGGCCTCGGCCGTCGCCGCGCGCTTCGTCACCTGCTCCTCGATCATCCGCAGGAATTTCTTGTAGGGCAGCCAGAACGCCTGGCGAACGCTGATCGGGTTATCGACGATCTTCATGATCGTCGCATCCCAATCGCGGTGCTGCCGATCGTAGAACAAGCCGTTGCGGCCCACGAAAAGGTAGTCGCTGTCACCCTGCGTGAAACACGCCGCAACCTTCATCGTTTCGGTGCCGCGCCGGCAGTCGAGGTAGGCGATGTAGGCCTTGCTCATGGTCGCGAGCGCGGCATGGGCATTCACATCGGTCACCCGCACGCACATTTCGCACGAGCGGCTGTCGAGAAAAAGCATGCCGGCCTGGAAGATGGCGAAACGATCGGGCGAATAAAAATCGGCAAAGTTGACGAAATTGTGCAGCAGCGAGCGCAGGTCGCGGCAATAACGCGCAAGCCGGTCCACCGAGCTGATCGCCTTGTATTCGGGTTCGAGCGATTTGTCCTGCGCGATGAGATAGGCCAGCCCGCCGCGCATCGGACCGGTCAGAAGCTCGCGCGCCCGCGCCGGGCCGAGTTTCGCAATCGGAGACGGCGGGGTCGAACCGAGCCACGCCTCATACCGCGCGAACTTCGCCGCCACGCCGGACCACTCCGCGTCGGTCAGCGACTTTTTTTCCGCGCCAAAAAGCGGCTCGACGACGGCGCTCCGGAATGTTGCCAGCCGCGCGCTCCAGGCGGGGTTGATTCCTTCCTCGAGCGGCAGCGGCCGGCTCGATTCGATTCGGGCGAGCGGAAACTTCGCGACCTCGTCGGCCGTGATCGTCAGGTCGCGGGCGGCAAGTTCGAGGTATTCGGTCTCGGGCCGGTTGAGTGCGGCCGTGGCGCGTACGTCGAATGCCGCGAGCCGGCAGCGCGCGAAGTAGTCCTCGACCTTGGGGTGAACCGCCCGCAGCGCGATCGCAGCCGCCCCAGTCCGGTCGCCGAGTTCGGGCACGTTGTTTTCCGCCGTCGCATCGACAAAATCGATGTACGCCTTCACTTCCTTGAAGAACGTCTCGACCTTGTCAGCATTCACCCCGTCGCCGCCGGCGCGGTCGGCGACACCGCCCACGGTCGCAATGATCTCCTTGATCAACTCCTGCGTTTCGGCGTCGGTCGTGGCCCGCAGCGTGATCACGCCGTCGCCGTTCGGCGCACGACCAGCCAGAATCTTCGCCGTATCGGCCGTATCCTCGACCGTGATTAGATCCGCGTCCTTCTTGCCCAGGCTTTCGAGGATGTGTTTGGCGGAGGCCAGGACGGTGCGGCCCTCCGGCGTCAATTCATTGATGGCCTCGAGCGGCAGCGCCGCCGTGGGCGTGAGCAGATCGGCGGGACGCCTCAAATGGGCCGCCGCCCATTGCACCGCCGCGACGACCTCGCGCACATGGATGTGCCCGTCACCATCGGCATCGACCAACGCGAGCGTTTTCTCGTCGAGTTCGAGGCCTTTCACCGGGCAGCTGAGCGCGACCCAGAGTTTTTGATCCAGTTCGCCCAGCGCGAGCAGATCCTCGGCCGTTGCCAGCTGGACCTGATCGAGACCGCCGGTTCGGAAAAAAGTCCAGACGTGATGGGTGGCAGGAGCGGAAGTGCGCGTCATGGCTGAATCGGGCCCGCGAAGGTGGCGCCGAACTGCACGGGTGGCAAGAGCGCCGAACGGCTTCACCCCGCGAGGCGCAGCCTCACACCCGACACAAGTCCTGGTTTGTCATCCTGAGGCTTGGCGAAGAATCCAGCAGGTTGCTCGCAGCCGGACGCGTCACTGGATTCTTCGGCGGCCCTCGATGACAGCTTAGCCCGCATTTTTCACACCTGAAATGGTCTTCACCCGTGGCTGACCGCCAACATCCCAATGTTCCGGTGAGCGCCCCGCGTTCATGCGGGCTAAATGCAAAACCGCAGAGCGGTTTTGCCCTTAGCCAGGAAATCGTGGAGCGCGCGCCGGCGCACGGCACAAACGAACACGCTGTGCGTTCGCAGCGGAGCAGAGTGTGAAATTTCCCGGTTAGGGATGTTCGAAACCCTGGTCGCCTTCGGCGCCGCCAAAGGCGGGTAAACTTGACCGGTTCACAACGAGTTTGGGAGTAAGGAGCCTAGTTCGACGACCGCCTCAGCGTCAGCACGCATTCCAGGTGCCGCGTCTGCGGGAACAAATCGAACGGCTGGGCGGCAGTGAGTTGGTAGCCGGCGGCGAGAAAATGGCGGAGGTCCCGCATCTGGGTCGCGGGATCGCAGGAGACATAGACCACGGCGCTCGGGCCGAAGGCGAAGAGCTGGCGCAGAAACGATTCATCGGAACCCTTGCGCGGCGGATCGATCACCACGGCGGTTTCAGCCGGTGGAAAATCGAGCCCAGCGAAAATCGCGCTGGCGTCGCCGGCGAGAAAAGTGGCGTTCGTGATTCCATTCGCCGCGGCATTTTCGCGCGCAAAACGCACGCTGCTTTCGCTGATCTCGACTCCCGCCACGCGTTGGAATGCCGCCGCCGCCGAAAGCGCGAAGAGCCCGCTGCCGCAATAGGCGTCGACGAGAAAACGCGTTCCGCTCGACGCGGCCTGCTGGCGCACGTAGCCGGTGAACGCCGGCAGGATGAAGGGGTTGTTCTGGAAGAAATCGCGGGCGAGAAAGTGCAGCTTCAACGTGCCGACCGTCTCGGTGATCACCGCGTCGAAGTCGGTCGTCACCGCGCCGCTCGCCTCGCGCAGGAGAATCGTGGCGCCGCGCTTGAATTCGCCGGCGGCGGCACGGGCACGAATGTCAGCCCGGACTTCCGTGAGTCGCGCGTTGATCCGATCCGTGGCGATGATGCATTGCGGCACATCGACGAGATCGAACCGCGTCCCCTGCCTCAGAAATCCAATCGGAAACGGCCGCGCGGCGGCGGCCGTCTCCGGTGTGGGTTGGTGGGTTTCAGGCTCGACGCGTGCCGTTTCGTCCGAAGGCGGCATCGGGGCGGTTTGCCCCACCGCGAAGGTCGCAACCCGCGGCCCGGAAGCGCCGGGCCTGGGCGGCTCGAAATGCGGCGTGATCTTCGAACGATAGCCGTAGTCACGGGGCGACGGTACGACGGGGGAAACCGGGAATTCGATGCCAGCCATGTGCTGGAGCAGTTCGGCCACCTGCCGCTGCTTCCAGGCGAGCTGTTGCTCGTACGCGAGATGTTGATACTGGCAGCCACCGCAACGGCCGAAGAGCGGACATGGCGCGGCCACACGGTGCGGCGACGGCGAGAGGACCTCGATCAGATCCGCCTCCGAGAAATTCTTGTGATTGCGAAAGACGCGGACACGAACCCGTTCGCCCGGCAGGGTGAACGGCACCATGACGACCCAGCTACCGTCGGCATTTCGAATTTCGGATTTCGGATCGGTGATCGAAACCCGCGCCAGCCCGGAGCCGAGATTGGTGAGCGTGCTGATTTCGAGCTCGAGCTCCTGGTGATAGGTGAAGGGATGGTCGTTGAACTTGTTTTTCTTTCGGCCCACGGGACCCACGGAATACTCGGGCCGGCGCCGCCGCAACTGAAAGGATGCTGCCCGCAATATCAATGTGCGCCGTGGAGCATCGAGCAGCGAGGAAGGGGCAGCGCCAACCGGTCGGGCGCGAAGTCGCGAGGAAAAGGATTTTGTCTTTTCGCCCGTTTCCGTGTCTTCCGTGTATTCCGTGGGCAGCCCCGAGAACATCTCCAGTCTTCAAAATCCGCGCGTGAAGCAGCTGGTGAAGCTGCGCGACCGGCGGCCGCGCGATGAGGCCGGCGTGTTTCTCGTCGAGGGCTACCGTGAAATCCGCCGCGCGTTGGAAAAAAACATCCCGCTGCGGGAGCTTTATTTTTCGCCGGAGTGGTTTCTCGGCGAAAACGAGCCGGCCTTGCTGGCGCAGGCCGCGGCGGCGGGCGCGGCGCTGTTCGAGTTGTCCAGGGAGGCGTTTGCCAAAGTGGCGTATCGGGAACGTCCGGACGGGCTGCTGGCGGTCGCGCCCCAGTGGCGCCGGGCGCTGGCGGAATTGAAACTGTGCGCGGCGCCATTTTTATTGGTCGTGGAAGCAATCGAGAAACCGGGAAACCTCGGCACGATTTTGCGGAGTGCTGATGCCGCGGGATGCGACGCCGTCATCGTATGCGATCCGGTGACCGACATTTTCAATCCGAACGTCGTCCGGGCGTCGACCGGTGTACTCTTCTCCGTTCCGCTTGTGGTCGAGGAGAGCGGAAAGGTGCTGGCGTGGCTCCGTGAGCGGCGCATGCGAACGATCGCGACGACACCGGCGGCGGAGAAAATCTACCACGAGGTCGATCTGCGCGGCCCGCTCGCCGTGGTGATGGGCAGCGAACAATATGGTCTGAGCGAGTTTTGGCTGAAAAATTGTGACGTGCCGGTACGGATACCGATGGCCGGCCAGGCGGACTCGCTGAACGTCGCGATGGCCAGCATCATCACGCTGTTCGAAGCGGTCCGGCAGCGGACGGGCGGCGCGCGCTAAGGCGCGGCTGGGGTTTGAGTTTTGAGTTTTGAGTTCTGGGTTCTGGGTTCTGGGTTCTGGGTTGCCGGCGGCCGGTCCCCCCCCACGACCATGGCTGGTTTAGTCAGAACTCAGAACCAAAAACTCAGAACCCAGAACCAACCCGGCCGAGACGCAGAGCGGCAAGCAGTTCCTGCATTCCTGCCGCCATAGCGATGCGGGGGGCGTAGCCGAGATCACGTCGCGCGGCGGTGATGTCGAACCAGTGGTCCTTCGCGAGCTCGGCCGCTACAAACCGCGTCATCGGTGGCTCGCCTCCAATGGGCACCACGCGCCAGGCAAGTTCGCACACGGCGCCCACGGCAGTCGCGGCCCGAAGCGAAATCCTTTTCGTGATCGGCGGTTCGCCCAGCGAGCACAGGAGGTCGTTGATCCACTCCCACAACATGACCGGCTCGCCATTGGTGATGAAAAACGCCCGCCCGTCCGCGCGGCGCCGCCCTCCGCGTTTGTCATCTATTAGATGACATCCCTGGCCGGACGCAGCGTCGATCGCCGCACTGGAGGTGCCGGCGACCAGCGTGAGTTTGTCATCTATTAGATGACAAATGGCGAGGGCCTGCTCGGCAAGGAGGTGGGCGTCGACCGCATTTGCGACGTGGACCAAGTCGACGCGATTGCGGCCGTCGCCCACAATCCGGAGCCGGCCGGTGCGTGCGCGCGCGAGGAGGCGGGGAACGAGGTGCGGGTCGCCCACGCCCCAAATGAGATGCGGCCGCAATGCGATCGTGCGGAGCTCGTCGCCATTCGCCGCCAGCACCTCGCGCTCGGCGATGGCCTTGGTAAGTGGATACGCGCTCGGGCAGTGAGTCGTCAGCGGCAGCGACTCGTCCGCGCCGGCGAGATCCCGGCCGTTGTAGACCACGCTCGGCGTGCTGGTGTGCACGAACCGCCGGACACCGTGCTTCCGGCAGGCATCGAGCAGGGCGCGCGTCCCGAGGACGTTGATCCGGAAATAATCCGCGTATGCGCCCCAGACGCCGACTTTCGCGGCGACATGAAAAACCGTTTTGACGCCCGTGCACGCTTGGGCGACGGCTTCGTGATCGTCCACCGAGCCGCGCACGAACCGGACGCCGCGCCGCTCGAGATCCGGCGCCGGCGAGCGCGCCAACACCGTCACCAGTCGGCCGTCCGCGAGAAGATGCTCGACGAGACGCCGGCCCAGAAATCCCGTGCCGCCGGTGACGAGCGCGGGGGAATTTCGCAGTGACGAGTGATGAGTGGCGAGTGACAAGCGGGCCAAGCCAAACGCGTCCGGTGTATCTTGTCACTCACGGCTCTGCTTCGATCTCGTCACTTGTCACTGACCACTTGTCACTTTCCCCGCGTCACTTATCACTTGTGCCGGCCCCCTCACCTTTTCGGGTCCGACTCAAAACCGATCGCGGTCGCAGCCCAGTGCGCGAGCGAGAGCCGGTGGATCTTGGCATTGTGCCGCACGTCCACGGGAAACTTCTCGCAAAAGTAGAACAGCTTGATCGGCGTCGTGTGATCATGTTCGAGCGCGAGTTTGCGCAGCTCGCGGGCGAACACCCGGCCGTCGGCGGAATTCCTGACCTTGGTCTCGACCACGATCGCGGCGCGCTGGTTGGGCCGCTCACCCAGTCCGATCAGCGCGCACCGACTCACCCGCGGGTGCGAACGAAACACCTGCTCGCACGGCTCGGTGTGCAGCGTGCCGATGGCGGTTTCCACCCGCTCGGCCTTGCGGCCGCAGAACCACAGCCGGCCGTGCGCGTCAAAATAACCGCAGTCGCCCATCCGGTGCCACACCTCGGTCCGATCATGGCCCAACGTATCGTAATGATGCCGGATCTTCGCCGCCGCAGTCGCGGGCGGAAGCCCGTCATACGTTTTGGTCACGTTGGGCCCGCGCACGATGATTTCGCCGATCTCGCCTTCCGGCCGCGGCGACGCCTCGACGAGCGTCGCAATCGGCGCGTCCGTAATCCGCACCACCTTGACGTCGACTCGATCCAAAGGCCGGCCGACACAGCTGCCGCGCACGGATGTCAGATCGATTTCGTCGCTGTAGATCGAGGTGACGGGAAGCGCCTCCGTCGCGCCGTACGGACTGTGCAGTTTGCCGGTCGGCAGGAAGTCGTGCGATGCCGCCCAAAGCGCCGCCGGGACGGGGGCGCCGGCGCACAACACCCGCCGCAGCGACGGCAACTTTATGTTGTTGGCTGCGCAATGCTGCGCGATTTTGTGCCAGAGCGTCGGCGAACCGAAGGAGTTGGTCACGCCCTCCTGCTGGATCGCCTGCACGATCCGCGCCGCATCCACCTCGGCGGGGCGTCGTGGATCAATCTCGGGCACCACCGTGGTCATGCCAAGCGCCGGATTGAAGAGCGCGAAAATCGGCAGCATCGGCAGGTCGATCTCCCCCGGCGCGATCCCGTAGGTTTCGCGGATCAGCTGAACCTGCGCCTCGAACATCCCGTGCTCGTAGCACACCCCCTTCGGTGCACCGGTGGAGCCGGACGTGAAAAGGACGGCGGCGAGGTCGCCGGCACCAGCGGGCCAGCACACCCCAGCCTCTGGGGCGGACGCCGCACCGGAACGCGAACCTAGCCTCGCCGTCAGCGAGCCACTCGCCGGAACGCGAACCATGACCGACGAAAATGCGGCCCGAAAGATCCGGCTCATCAACCGTGCGACCGGGATGCCCACGAGCACGCGGGGTCGTGAGCGCGCGACGCAGGCGAGGAAATTTTTCCGCCCCATTCCTGGATCGATCACGACGGGAATCGCTCCGATTCGAAACAACGCGAACACCGACGCAATCAGGGGCAGTCCCTGTCGCACCATCACGAGCGTGCGATCGCCGGGCTTCGCACCCGCCGCGGTCAGCCGCGCGGCCCATGCATTCACCTCCGCATCGAGCTCCGCGAAATCCAGGGTGAGATAATCGATGCCACGTTTTCGGCTGCGGCCGCGGGGAATCTTCAGCGCGGGCCGCGTGGGCTGCGCCGCAGCCATGAGGCCAAGGTGACGGGCGATGTTGGCATTCGCCCGGTCCACAGGGTACGGCGCCACGCTGGACATTTCGGCGATCACACCGTCGGTGCCGGGCGACGGCAACAAAAACGCCGCGGCAAAAAGCCCGCGGCGGCGCGATTTACCAAGAGTTTGCAGGTGCGGCGGCTCAATAATCGGTGAACGTCAGCAGCCCCCAGAGGAGCGAGACCTTCTTGCCCGACGGATTGCCACGACCGACGATCTTCGAGGTGTCCGTGTTGATTGTCGCCGCCGTGGGCGGCTGGAACGAGTTCGTCTCAACGGTGACGGCGCCCCCCAGAACATTTTTTTCGCGGCCGCCGCTGGCGGTGGTTTGCGTTGCACAACCCGCGGTAAAAAGGGAGCCGATGACGGTGCAGAGGAGGAGACGAGCTTTCATGAGGGCGGTAGCTAGGACGCTGGAGAACAGGGGAAAGTTGCGCGAGCTTTCAATCGACGCGGCGGAGGGCGGAGCTTGGAAGCCGCAGGACCGGCGGTCAGGCCTCGTTGAGCGAAGGTTCGTCGCGAAGGAGATTGGCCTGCCAAGGCAGCAGGATGTCGCTGATTCTCCGGGACTGGCGGGCGATTTGGGCCAGCTGGGAACGGTTCGCGATCAGTGTTGGTTCGATTTCCAGCCGCTTCGCGATGCGGTCGCGATCCGCACGGATCCGATCCTGAAGTTCGACCTCGGCCTGGGTCAGCGCCACGTGATTGGGATCGCGGCCGGGCCGGCGGGGCAGGGTTTTCGGATCGCGGGCCAAACCCGAGCGGATGGCGGCGGAAAGAGAGGGGGCAAGCCGATCGTGCCGCTTGCCCAAGTGCACGCTGGCGAGGATGGACGTCTCCGATTCACCGTGCTCGGCAGCTTCGGCAAGTTTCAAAAGCAGGGCGTTGCTGCAAACCTTGAAAGGGGGCGTGTCGAGCCTCTGGGCCTGCGCCTCGCGCCAGTGCCAGACCGCGTGCAGCACGCTCAGGCCCGGGCCGCGGAGTCGTTCGCTGCGGCCGATCCGCCAGTCGTTTTCGGTCGCCGGGGCAAAACCCTCGAAGCCGGATTCGATCTGCGCCCGGCACTGCTGTTCGAGCCACTCGAGCCGGCCGAGCTTCGCGAGTTCGCGCGAAAGGATGTCGCGCAGCGCCGGCAGGTGCCACACGTCGAGTGCGGCGTAATTCAGCAGTTTCGGCGTGAGCGGGCGTTTCGACCAGTTCGCCTTCTGCCCGTCCTTGTCGAGCTTCACCGCGAAGTGCTGGTCGAGCAGCGAGGCGAGACCGATTCGCTGGAGGCCGAGCAGCTGGGCGGCGAGCATCGTATCGAAAAGACTCTGGGCGCGGAACCGGGTGACATCGTGCAGCAGCCGCAGATCGAAATCGCTGCCGTGCATGATCAGGTGTTTCCGCGCGAGGACTTTCCAGAGCGGCTCGAGCTTCAGCCCGGGCGCGAGCACATCGACTAGGAACACCTCGCCCTCGATCAGGAACTGCAACAGGCAGACCCGCGTGCGATAGTGATACATGTTGTCGGCTTCGGTATCGAGCGCGACCTCGTGCACCTTTTCGAGTGCGTTGAGCAGCGGCGCAAGCGCCCCCGGCTGATCGAGGAGTTGATAGGCGGGCGGGCGCGTGGTCACTTTGACACCGAGCAAACGGCGAAGGCGCGTCGGAAGAAAGCGAGAAATCATGCAGCGGACTGCGCGGAGTTATTCCATGCGCTGAGGAACGCATCAATCAACAAAGGAAGGTCCTCGCCATATCCGCCCTCCAAAATCGCCGCGGCGGGCCGGCCGGTTTCGCGCAACCAGCGGCCGAGCGTGGCGAAGTCCTCGCGTTCCAGTGTCATAGCCGTGATCGGATCGCGGGCATACGCGTCAAATCCCGCCGAAACGAGGATCAAATCGGGAAGGTATGAAACCACCGCGTCGAGCGACGACCGCAGCGCAGCCATGTGGTCGACCCGTGGGGTGCGAGGAGCGACGGGCCAGTTGCGGACATGCGGCCCGTGGTCCTGCGTGCCCGTGCCGGGGTAGCCGGGGTATTGGTGGACCGAGGCGAAGAACAGTCCTTCGCGGGCGCGCACGATCGACTCGGTGCCATTGCCATGATGGGCGTCGAAATCCCAAATCGCCACCTTCGCCGGGGTGGTGCGCGCTTGTTTCCCGGCCAGCATGCGCTGGACAGAGACCGCGGCGATGGCGATTTGGTTCAAATAACAAAATCCCATCGCCGTATCCATGGTGGCATGATGCCCCGGCGGCCGCATGAGCGAGAACGCCGGCTTCTTCGTGTCGAGCGCGTGCTCAGCCGCATCGATGGCAGCGGCGACGGCCCGGCGGGCGTGGTCCTCGATGCCCGGGAAATAGGGCGTATCGGCATCGAAATCGCGCGGTTGCGACAACCGGCAGAGATGCGCGGCCGAGTGCGCAAGCCGGAGGGTTTCGTCGTCGGCCGGTTTTGCCGGCACGCGCCAGGACCAGTCCGGATGCGCCGAGCGGAGATGGGCCGCCGTCTTGATGACGCGCATGGGCTGCTCGGGACGCATGTCGGAGCCGTATTCAGCGCAGCGCGGATCGTGAAGGATGAGCATGACCGTCGTGTCGCCCGGATTCGGGTAAGGGGTTCGCGAACCGAACGAAAACGAGAAAACGGCCGATTACGAGAACGAGAACAACTTTGCCTCGATGGCGCAGCGGGGCCATCTTGCCGCGATGCGAGTTGTCGTGCTCTGCTCCGGCGGGATGGATTCCGTGACCGCGCTCTATTGGGCGCGGCACGCGCATGACGTCGTCGCGGTGCTCAGCTTCGATTACGGCGCGAAGCACAATCACCGTGAGATTCCGCTCGCCGCTGAACACGCGCTAAAATGGCGGATCCGGCACGAGGTGATCACGCTCGACTTCGTGAACCGGCTGTTCGCGTCGAACCTGCTGAAGCGCGGCGGTGAGATTCCCGAAGGCCATTATGCCGCGGAGAACATGAAGCAAACCGTGGTACCGTTCCGGAATGCGATCTTCCTGTCGATCGCGTGCGGATTCGCCGAAAGCGTCGAGGCGGCCGGGCTGGTGATTGCCGCCCATGGCGGCGATCACACGATTTATCCGGACTGCCGCGAGGAATTCATGCGGGCGATGGCGGACGCGATGCGGCTGGGGACGTACGCGAATATCCAGCTGCTGCGGCCATTCATCGACCGCGCCAAGGCGGAGATTGCGGCGGAGGGTGCACGGCTGGGGGTCGATTTCGCGCGCACCTGGTCCTGTTACAAGGGCGGGGCGGCGCATTGCGGCAAATGCGGCACCTGCGTGGAGCGGCGCGAGGCCTTCGCGAAGGCGGGTCTGCCGGATCCGACGACGTACGAGAGCACCGATCCGCTTCCGCCAAGGCCGGAGACGGCGAAGTATTCCACCCCACGCGGATGAGATTTGAGATTCGCGCCGATCGGCGTGATTAGCGGGGCTTCCTGATGCTGGTCTCCGAAATCTTTCAATCGTTGCAGGGCGAAGGCGAGCTCACCGGCGTGCCGTCGGTTTTCGTGCGCGCGAGTGGCTGCAATCTGCGCTGTACATGGTGCGACACGCCGTATGCCTCATGGAACCCGGAGGGTGAGGCGCGGACCATGGCTCAAATCATCGCCGCGATCGAAAGTCATCCCACCACCCGGCATGTCGTTCTCACCGGCGGCGAGCCGATGATCGCGAAGGACATTCGCCCGCTGGCGGCCGGGATCAGGAAGACCGGCCGGCACATCACGATCGAGACGGCCGCGACCGTGGCGCCGGACGGCATCGCGTGCGATCTCGCTTCGCTTTCGCCGAAGCTGCTCAATTCGGCGCCGGATCCAATCCAGCACGCGGCCTGGCGACGAAAACACGAAGCGACGCGCTGGCAGCCCGAGGTCATCCGCGCGTGGATCGATTCGTATCCGTATCAGTTCAAGTTCGTGGTGACGCGGCCGCAGGACATCGAGGAACTCGAGCACATGTTGACCGCGGTGCATCGCGAAATCCCGCGGCACAAGGTCATGTTGATGCCCGAGGCGCGATCGCTGGCCGAGATGCGTGAGCGGGCCTCGTGGCTGGGAGACGTGTGCAAGGCGCGTGGCTACCGTTATGCGCACCGGCTGCACATCGAACTCTATGGCAACCGGCGCGGGACCTGAACCCCCGTCGCCAGCGGGGCATCTGCTGCAGCCGATCCTCGATCCGCTGCGCGCCCGCAAACTCTCCGACGAGTTCGCGCTAATCCTGCGCGAGTTCGAGGTGGAGGCGGTCACGCTGCGGGAGGTGATGGCGCTGCTGCATGGCCGGGGCTACGTGCTGCTCGTCATGCTGCTCGCCCTGCCATTCTGCACGCCGATTCCATTGCCGGGATTGTCGACCCCGCTCGGGCTGATCATCGCGTTGATCGGCGGCCGGCTCGCGTTGGGGGCGAAGCCATGGCTGCCGGCCAGACTCCTCGACGTGAGGCTGCCGCCCAACGTGTTCGCGAAGGTTTTTTCCGCCGCCCGCAAAATCGTACTCTGGTTCGAAAAACTCCTGCGACCGCGGATGCTCTGGGTGACGGCATCGCCGCGGCTGGAGCAGATGCATGCCATTCCGATCGTGCTGTGCGCGCTGATGCTGCTGCTGCCGCTGCCGGTGCCGTTCAGCAACATCCTCCCGGCGTGGGGCGTGCTCCTCATCGCGGGTGGGCTGCTGGAGCGCGACGGCCGCTTCATCATCGCCGGCTACGTCACCACCGCGATCGGCCTCGTATTTTTCGGGGCGATCGCGTTCCTCGGCAAGGAAGCCGTGGATGTGATGTGGCGCTGGCTTGGGTTCGGCGACTGATTTTTCAGCGTGGCGCGCGGGATGGCTCTGGCAATACCGGGCGAGCTGGCCGCAACAGCGAGAGCGCAATCGAGGCGCCGAGCAGGACGCCGATGATGCCGAGCGACCAGGTGATCGGAAATTTTCCGCCGAACGCGTGGTCGAGCCAGACCATCTTCAGGCCGACGAAAATCAGGACCAGACCGAGCCCGTATTTGAGGAAATGGAATTTCTCCATGATTCCAGCGAGCAGAAAAAACAGCGCCCGCAGTCCGAGGATCGCGAAAATATTCGAGGTGAAAACAATCAGTGGCTCGCGCGTGATGGCGAAGATCGCGGGCACCGAATCCACCGCGAACACGATGTCGCTGCACTCGATCGCGATGAGCGCGACGAGCAGCGGTGTGCCGTAGCGCACTCCGTTTTCCACGACAAAAAATTCTTGCCCGTGGAGCTTCGGCGTGACGCGGAGATATCGGCGGAGGAGCCGCAGCACCGGGTTCTTTTCGGGATCGAGCGGTTTTTCGGGCGCAAAAAGAATCTTCAGTCCGGTGACGATTAGAAATCCGCCAAACACCCAGATGACCCAGTGGAACCGCATCAAGAACGCGCCGAGGGAGATGAACACCACGCGAAAGATGAGGGCGCCGAGAATGCCGAAAAACAGGACGCGATGCTGGTAGGCCGGCGGAATGGCAAAAAACGCGAAGACCACCAGGAAGACGAAAATGTTGTCGATGGAGAGCGAAGCTTCGACGACGTAGCCGGTGAGAAACTCGAGGGCCGACTGCCGCGCGAACGCGTGCCCCATTTCCGGGGTGACGCCGGCCGCAATCAGTCGCGCATCCTGCGGGAGTTTCCACTCGGCGTATTGCCAGAACGCAAAACAGAAGAGCAGCGCCAGCGAGACCCAGACCGTGGTCCACAGCGCCGCCTGCCTGGTTGTCACGGCCTGCGCACGTCGGTGAAAAATGCCGAGATCGAGGGCCAGCAGCCCGAGCACAAGCAGCGTGAACAGCGCATAAAACCACCAGTAATCAGAAAACGGGAAGAGGGTCAGCGAAGGCATAGCCGGGAGAAGCCATCGGTCCTCCCGGCAAGTCACAACGCGAACCGGTTTATAACGGCTCACGCCGTTTCCAACCCGCGCCGGTAATTTTGCTGACGCGCCGCCCGGATAATTCCCGCTCCCGCTCGCCGCGCGCGAAGGCGCCGTTAATGACTTTCGCACTTCCGCCCTTTCAAATTCTGTAGCAGCCTCACCCTTCGTCCCTCATGTCGTCCATCGTCCTTCTCTGGGTCCTGTTCTGGGCCGTGTTTGTCATCGTTTCCGCGATCGATCTCTTTTTCGTCACGCGGCGAAGAGAGACGATCCCGGTCAGGACCGCGCTGAGGTGGACGGCGCTGTGGATCTCGGTCGCGATGCTATACTCCGTCGCGATCTGGCTGCTGCATCCGCAAGGGAAGCAGGTGGCCACCCTTTTCATCGCGGGCTACCTAACCGAGTACTCGCTCTCGGTGGACAACCTTTTCGTGTTCATCCTGATTTTTTCGCTCATGGGCGTACCGGAGGTGGCACAGCCGAAACTGATCAAGCTCGGCATCTACCTCTCGATCGTCCTGCGCATCGTCTTCATCATTTTCGGCATCGCTTTGATTCACCGGTTTCACTGGCTGATTTATCTCTTCGGCGCCCTGCTGCTCTGGACCGCCTGGAAAATGGTCGCGACGGATGAAGCCGACCAGGTGCATCCGGACAAGAACATCCTGTATCGGCTCGCGGCGCGGTTTCTGCCGATCCATGCCGACGCGCCGGAGTCGCGCCGGCTGTTCCTGCGCGATCAGGGCCGGCTCTACATCACTCCGCTTTTTCTCGTCTTCCTCGTGATTGGCAGCACGGACGTGCTCTTCGCGATCGACTCCATTCCGGCGATCGTCGGCATCAGCCAGGACCCTTTTGTCGTGCTGACCTCCAACGTATTCGCCGTGCTGGGACTCAACTCGCTGTTCTTTGCCCTGCGCGGAGTCATGTCACTGTTCCGGTTCCTGAAGCACGGCGTCAGCATCATCCTCTTCTTCATCGGCGCGAAGATGATCGCCGGCGCTTATCCTCCCATCGACGACTGGTTCAAGGATCACCCCTATGTGTCGCTGGGGGTGATCACAATCGTGCTCGTCGTCTCAATCGTGCTCTCGCTGTGGCACCAGAAGACCTGTCAGGGCCAAATCATCGATGCGCCTACGAAGAAGCCGGGTTTTGCGCCACCTGATTCTTGCCCCTAGACGGAGCCTAACGCTGCTTCAACCGTTCCTGAAGCTTCCGCATCTGCGGGCTGACGGCGCCGCAATCGCTGCCGCAGCCGGGGTTCTTCCGTTTGACGATCGCGCGGCGGATGAACCATGCCGCCGTCAGGGCGACGACGACGAGTGCGGTGATGGTTTGCAGGTCCGAAGACATCGTGGTTAGCCGAGCCCGAGGGCACGACCGGATTGATAAACGATGAAGCTGAGGACCCACGCGGTGCCGGTCATATAACCGATTTGGAAGAGCGGCCACCGCCACGAATTGGTTTCGCGGCGGACGACGGCAATGGTGCTGATGCATTGCATCGCGAAGACGTAGAAAATCATCAGCGTGAAACACACCAGCGGCGTGAACAGCACGCGACCATCCGGCCACCTGGCTTCGAGCAACGCCTGGCGCAGCGGCGCGGTATCCTGGTCATCGGACTCAGCGTTGAAAACGACGCCCATGGTGGAGACGAAGACTTCGCGCGCGGCGAACGAGCTGATGAGCCCGATGCCAATCTGCCAGTCGAACCCGAGCGGCTTGATCGCCGGTTCGAGCGCGTGACCCGCCCGGCCGGCGAAACTCTGCGCGAGCTGCGCCTGCGGGGGCGCGCCTGCGGGGGCCTTGGGATAAGCGGAGAGGAACCAGAGAAGAATGCTGATGCCGAGAATCACCGTGCCGGCGCGGCGCAGAAAAATCCATGCGCGCTCAAGCATGTGCAAGGTGACATCCTTGAATCCGGGAATCCGATACGGAGGCAGCTCCATGATCATGATCGGCGGCTCACCCTTCAGCAGCGTCCGCTTGAACAGCCAGGCAAAGCCGAACGCGCCGAAGGTGCCGAGGAAATACATCAGCAGCATGATGCCGACCTTCGTCGCCACCGGGACGCGTTCGCCCGGGACGAGCGCTGCAATCATCAGCAGGTACACCGGCAGACGCGCCGAACAGCTCATCAGCGGCGCGACCAGGATGGTCACCAGCCGGTCCTTGTGATCCTCGATCGTCCGCGTGGCCATGATGCCGGGAATCGCGCAGGCGTAGGAACTGAGCAGCGGAATGAAGGATTTCCCGTTCAGGCCGACGCGGCTCATCAGTCGATCCATGATGAAGGCCGCGCGCGCCATGTAACCGGTACTCTCGAGCAGCCCGATGAAGAAAAAGAGAATCAGGATTTGCGGCAGAAAGATGACGACGCCACCAACGCCCGCGATCGCACCATCGGTGATCAGATCGCGCAAATCGCCGGCGGGCATCGTGTCCTTCACCTGGTTGGCGAGCCCCGCGATCTGATCGTCGATGAAGTTCATCGGGAATTCCGCGAGCGTGAAGATGCTGAAGAACAGCAGCGTCATGATCGCGCCGAGCGTCAGCCAGCCCCAGACTGGGTGGGTGGCCACGGCGTCAATCTTGTCGGACGGCGTCGGGCCCGTCGTGCCCTGCCGCAGGACGACCTCGGCCGCGATGAGCCCGATCGCTTCGTAGCGCGAATTGACCAGCGTGCCGGCCCAATCGGTACCCTGGGCATGCCAGCGTTCCTGCCAGCCACGCAGGATGTCATGTGTTCGGGCACTGAGCGGCGTCGAGCCGGCAACGCGGACCGAATCGGGATCCGTAAGCAGGAGCAGCGCCTCAGCGCGCGCGATGAGCGGCGGCTTGCCGTCACTTGCGGTCAATGACGCCTGCAATTCGGCCACCGCGGGCGCGATTGGCGCCGGAACATCCCAAGCGTGGCGCGAGAGCGGCAGATCGGCGCGGCTCATCGCGAGTTTCAGGTCGATGATGCCCTTGCCGTTCACGGCTTCGCACGCGATCACCGGTACCCCAAGTTCGTGCTCGAGTCGGGCAACGCGGATGTTGAGGCCCGCCTTCACCGCGAGGTCCATCATGTTCAACACCACAATTACCGGGCGGCCGAGATCGAGGATCTGGTGCAGCAGATAAAGATTCCGCTCGAGGTTTGTCGCGTCGACAATGCAGAGGATCCGATCCGGCATCGCCGTATCGCCGCGGCGGCCGAGCAGGACGTCGCGGGTCACGGCTTCATCGGGCGAGCGCGCCGCGAGAGAATACGCGCCGGGCAAATCGATCACGGTGATCGGCTGGCCATGCTGGGTGTACGCGGTCCCGACTTTCTTCTCAACCGTGACGCCGGGGTAGTTGCCCACCTTTTGTTTCAGGCCGGTCAGCGCATTGAAGAGGGTGCTCTTGCCACAGTTCGGATTCCCCACAAGCGCGTAGGTCGGCAATCGCGCCGGTCCGGCGACGCCGCCACCGGGGGCGCGAGTGATGTGAGGAGCGGGAATCATGGGCGATGGACGCGTGCCTGGAGCGGGCGCGGTCGGGCGAAAAAGCTCGATGGAAATCCTCATTTCGGCGCCGCCAGTTCGACGATGACGTGCTCGGCTTCCGATTTGCGGAGGGTCAAGTGATACCCGCGCAGCTTGATTTCAAGCGGATCGCCCATTGGGGCGGCGCGGATGAGCGTGACCGGCGTGCCGGCAAGCAATCCCATTTCACGCAGCCGGATGAAGGCGGCGCCTGAGTTTAGGAATTCACGGACAACGGCCGAGGCGCCGACGGGAAGCTCGGACAGCTTCATGGAAGTCGCAGGCGCGATCACGTCAGCCGCGCAGCTCCTCGACCATGATGCGCATCGCGGCGCTATGGCTGAGGGCGATTCGGCTGCCGTTGACCTGACAGATAAAGGGGCCTCTGCCGCCGACCTTGGTGACGAAGGCGGATTCGCCAAAACCCATCTCGCGTACGCGCTGGCAGAAGTCCGTGTCGCCGGTCAGCTCCCGGACACGGCCGAGCGAGCCAGCGGGGAGCTGGCAGAGCGGGAGGAGACTTAGCGGAGGACGGCTCATTGCGGCATCTATACTGAGACTCGATTTCAGCGCGTCGGCAAGAAAAACGCTCATGGTGTGGGTGGATTACCCCGGGAGATTAGCCCATCCAAGACGCCCCTCGCCGCGCGCTACTTGCCAAAGACTGCGCAAAAGCGGCGATCAGAAGACCGGAAAGACTCGGGAGACGCGAAAGACAGGGAAGACGAGAAGGGGCGATACGAAGAGCGGCGGCGGAAACCGAGGCGCCAAACCGGGGAGCGGAAGGCGAGAGACCACGCGAAGGCGGGGGGACGACGGAGGACTCGGAAGACAACGGAAGAGCCCGAAGCTGGCGGCAACGCCGAAGCCAGCCGAACGGCGGGGATTGGGCGACGCCAAGGGCGATATTTGCACGCGAGTCGTGCTAATTACGCTGATGGCCAATCTATTTCGTAAGTCGAGGACTCGAACGCGCATCGTAAACGACGCACATGGCGCAAGAGCAGCGACGCGACAAAAAAACTCGACGGAGAACGCGTCGGGTTTTGCGGGAAGAGGCTCGATTACCGCCGCCGCCGTTTTACGGCGAGTTGGACGCCGGAATAGCGAACGAGGCCCTGCAAATGTTCATACTGCTGCGGATCGAGATGCGCGGCGTCCTTGAGCTGCTGCTCGGCGCGGCGCATCGCCTCCTCGACAGCTTTCTCGTCAATCTTCTCTTCCGTAATCGCATGCTCCGCGAGCACGTGAACGCGATCGCCCTCGATTTCAGCAAATCCTCCGCTCACGGCCAGCAGTGTCGTCTGGTTGCCTTTCGTCACGCGCAGTTCGCCATTTTCGACCTGCGTGAGAAGCGGAATATGGCCCGGGAGGATTCCCACCTCGCCCGACGCAGTGGGAATGACGACGCTGTCGATGGTGTCGGAATAGACCCGCGCTTCGGGGGTGACGATTTCGAGAATTAGAGGCATGGGAATTGGGACCCGCGAATGACGCGAATAAACACGAATGACGGCTGGGTGCAGTTCGGGTCGATGAACGTGATTCGCGGGCTCGGCATCACACCTTCTTGCTGGCAGCGACAACTTCGTCGATGCCGCCTTTCATGTAGAAATCGCCTTCCGTGACTTCGTCGAGCTGGCCGTCGAGAATCATCTTGAACCCGCGGATGGTTTCCTTGACGGGGACATATTTGCCGGGCGAGCCGGTGAACACTTCCGCGACGGAGAACGGTTGCGACAGGAAACGCTGAATCTTGCGCGCGCGATAAACCATCTGCTTGTCCTCGGGCGAGAGTTCGTCGAGGCCGAGAATGGCGATGATGTCCTGAAGATCCTTGTAGCGCTGCAGCACGCGCTGCACTTCACGCGCGACCGTGTAGTGCTCCTCGCCGACAATGTCGGGCGCGAGCGCCTTCGAGGTCGACGCGAGCGGATCGACGGCGGGATAAATGCCGAGCTCGGCAATCGAGCGCTCGAGCACGATGGTCGAGTCGAGGTGCGCGAACGTGTTCGCCGGCGCCGGATCGGTGAGGTCGTCGGCCGGCACGTAAACCGCCTGGAAGGACGTGATGGAGCCGCGCTTCGTCGAGGTGATTCGTTCCTGGAGGATGCCCATCTCGTTCGCGAGCGTCGGCTGGTAGCCGACGGCCGAGGGCGAGCGTCCCAGCAACGCGGATACTTCGGAACCGGCCTGGGAGAACCGGAAGATGTTGTCGATGAAGAGCAGCACGTCCTGGTTTTTCTCGTCGCGGAAGTACTCGGTCATCGCGAGGGCCGACAGGGCGACGCGCATGCGTGCGCCCGGCGGCTCGTTCATCTGGCCATACACCAGCGCGACCTTCGACTTGCTGAGATCCTTCTGGTCGATGACACCGGCCTCGGACATTTCGTGATAGAGGTCGTTGCCTTCGCGCGAACGCTCCCCCACCCCGGCGAACACCGAGTAACCACCGTGGGCCTTCGCGATGTTGTTGATCAGTTCCATGATCACGACCGTCTTGCCGACGCCGGCGCCGCCGAAGGCGCCGACCTTGCCGCCCTTCACGAACGGGCAGATGAGATCGATGACCTTGATGCCGGTCTCGAGGATGTCGGCCTTGACGTCCTGATCCGTCAGCGCCGGCGCGGGCCGGTGAATCGGGTACCGCTTCTCGAACTTGACCGGTCCCTTGCCGTCCACCGTTTCGCCGGTGACGTCGAAGATGCGGCCGAGCACGCCCTCGCCGACCGGGACGGAAATCGGGCTGCCCGTATCAGCAACGGGCATACCGCGAACCAGGCCCTCGGAGGACGACATCGCGATGGTGCGGGCGATGCCGCCGCCAAGATGCTGCTGGATTTCGAGCGTGAGCTTCTGCGGCTTGCCCGCGGCGGTGAAGTTGACGATGAGAGCCTGGAGCAGCGGCGGAATCTCGTGTTCCGCGAACTGCACGTCAACGACGGGGCCGATGACTCGGACGATTTTGCCGGTGTTCATTTGAAAGGTTCGTGGGTCGAGGGCAATGGAAGGTATGGTCAGGAGGCGAACTGCGCCGCCGCGATTTCGAGAATTTCCTGGGTGATCGCGGCCTGACGGGCCTTGTTGTATTCGAGCGTGAGATCGCCGAGCAGGTTGGTCGCGTTATCCTTGGCGGTCTTCATCGCCACCATGCGCGCACTGTGTTCCGACGCCTTCGCGTCGAGTACCTGCTGGTAAATCTCGCGGTTGACGTACAACGGCAGCAGCGCGTCCAGCACGACCCCGGGCCCGGGTTCGAAAATCATCTGGTTCTCGAGTCCGCGTCCCGCGGCGGCCGCTTGACCGGCGCCCGAACGCAGATCGTCGACCACGTCGTGCACGCTGGTGAGCGGCAGCAGCGGCAGGAGCGTCGGCACCTGCACGAGGGTGTTCCGAAAGCGCGGCCACAGGATCTCGACCGTGTCGATGGCGCCGTCGAGGTACTGCTTCACCATGAACTCGGCCACCACCTTCACCTCGGTGAAGGCGACGCGATCGCTGACGGTGAAGTCCGCGAGCAGGTTCCGGTGGGTGCGCGCGATGAATTGTGCGCCCTTGCGGCCGATGACCGCGTACTTCACCGGCGTCTTGATTTCGGCAACGAGCTTGAAGAGGTTGGCGTTAAGCGGACCGGCGAGGCCCTTGTCCGTAGTGACGAGCAGGATACCGCGGGTCTTCACCTCGCGCTGGACGAGAAACGGATGCTGGGCTTCCTCGACGCGGTCGGCCAGGGCGGCGAGCATGTGCGCCATGAGCTCGGCATAGGGCCGGCCGGCGAGCGCCGCCTGCTGGGCCTTCTTCATCTTCGAAGCGGCCACGAGCTCCATCGCCTTGGTGATCTGGCGGGTGTTCTTGACCGACTTGATGCGCCGGCGGATGTCGCGGGTTGAAGCCATCGGGATATTTTCGATTGGGGACTCTCGATTTTCGATTTCAGCCGGCGGGCCGCGCCGAATCCAAAATCAAGAATCGAAAATCGAAAATTACATCAGGCGGTGAACGCGCCCTTCCATTCGGCGCAGGCGGCTTGAAGTTTCGTCTCGAGATCCTGGTCGAGCGCGGCCCGGTTGCGAATTTCGGCGAGCAGCGCGTCCTTGCGGGTGGCGAAGAATTCCTTCAGCGACTGCGCGGCGGCCACGATCTTCTTCACGTCGACCGACTCGAAGAAGCCCTTTTGCATCGCGAAGAGAACCGCGACCTGCAGCTCGATCGGAATCGGGTTGAACGCGGGCTGCTTGAAGAGCTCGACGATGCGCGAACCACGATCGAGCTGCGCCTTGGTCTTGGCGTCGAGGTCGGAACCGAACTGCGCGAATGCCGCCAGTTCGCGGAACTGCGCGAGCTCGCCCTTGAGTTTGCCGCCGACCTGCTTCGTAGCCTTGATCTGCGCCGCCGAGCCGACGCGGGAGACGGAAAGGCCGACGGAAACGGCGGGGCGAATGCCCTGGTTGAAAAGGTCCGTCTCGAGGAAGATCTGGCCGTCGGTGATTGAGATGACGTTCGTCGGAATGTACGCCGAGACATCACCGGCCAGCGTTTCAATGATCGGCAGCGCCGTGAGCGATCCCTTGCCTTCGAGCCGCGCCGCGCGCTCGAGCAGACGCGAGTGGAGATAGAACACGTCGCCGGGATACGCCTCGCGGCCCGACGGACGTTTCAGGATCAGCGAAATCTGCCGGTAAGCGACCGCGTGTTTCGAGAGATCGTCGTACACGATCAGCGCATCCATGCCATTTTCCATGAACCACTCGCCCATCGCAGCGCCGGAGTAAGGCGCGAGGTATTGGTTCGCGGGATTATCGGCCGCGGGCGCCGCCACGATGATGGTGTATTCGAGCGCACCCGCCGCTTCGAGTGCGACCAGAGTGCGCACGATGTTGGAGTTCTTCTGGCCGACGGCGACGTAGATGGAATAAACCGGGCGGAACTTCGGATCGCCGCTCGCGAGGCCGACCTTGTTGATTTTCGCCTGATTGATGATCGTGTCGATCGCGATGGTCGTCTTGCCGGTACCGCGGTCGCCGATGATCAGTTCGCGCTGCCCGCGCCCGATGGGAATCATCGAATCGATCGCCATGATGCCGGTGAAGAGCGGCTGGGAAACGGATTGGCGGACAATGATGCCAGGGGCGATTTTTTCGACCGGGTAGTTTTCCTTCGCCGCGATCGGTCCCTTCCCGTCAACCGGATTGCCGAGGGCGTCGACCGTGCGGCCGAGCAGCGCCCGGCCGACCGGGACGGAAAGCAACCGTCCCGTCGTCTGGACTTCGTCGCCCTCTTTCAGCGTGGAAATGTCGCCGAGCACGACACAACCGACCTCGTCCTCCTCCAGGTTGAGCGCGATGCCGATCGCGCCGGCCGGGAACTGCACCATCTCGTTATACATCACGTCCGACAGGCCCTCGATCTTCGCGACGCCATCGGCGACCGCGCGGATGGTGCCGGTGTTCTTCCTGACCGCTTTGGTCGAGAGCCTGGCGATCTGTTGTTCGATTTGTTCGAGGACGGTGCTCATCGGAAAGGAAACGGGAATGGGTGCGGGAAAGTGTATTCGAAATGCTTAGACGGCATCGGCGAGCGCGCCGAGCTGACCGGCGACGGACGACTCATAAACGTCGTCGCCGACGCGCACGCGCAATCCGGCCAGCAGCGCGTCGTTGCGGCGCGCGATGCTGGTCACCGGGCGGCGGTAACGCGTCGTCATCGTTGCCGCGATGGCGGAGAGAACGCCGGGATCGATCGGGCCGGCGTGCTCGACGACGGCCTGGCCGCGCGCAATCTCCGCCGCGATCAAGCGCCGGTAGGCTTTAAGCACCGCGGCGGCGTGCGGCGGGCGGTGCTTCTCGACGTAGGCCAGGACCCCGGTGACGTGCTCCGGGGAAACAGAACCCTCCACCAAGCTCAATTTCAGGAACTGGCGGGCGAGAGCGTCGATTTGTTTGTTGCCGGTAGCCATGGTGCGGTCGCGTTTGAGCGGAAGAACGGGCAGGCGCGATCAGCTCAGACGCTACTCAGCTCGCGCGCGGCGGCCTCGTTATAGGACGCGCGGTCGGCGTCATTCAGCTTTTTCGCGAGCACGCGCTCGGTGGTGGTGACAACCAGCCGCGCGATTTCATTGCGGGCGTCGGCGAGCATCTTGCGGTGCTCGAGTTCGATCGCCTGCTGCGCCTTGGTCAGCACGTCGTTGGCCCTCGCGGTGGCCTCCTGCGTTTGACGATCGAGGAAGTCCTTGGCGCTCTTGCGCGCCTCGTCGATGATCCGCGAGGCCTCGACGTTGGCTTTTTTCAAAATCGCGGCCGTCTCCTGCTGGGTGGCAGCGAGCTTCGCCTGCATGTCCTCGGCGTATTTCAGTCCGGAGGCGATCTTGTGCTGCCGCTCGTCCAGCGTCGCCATCACGGGCTTGAACGCGAACTTCCAGAGGATGAAAGCGACGATCGAGAAGCTGAGAATCTGCGCGAGGATGAACGGCACGCTGATGCCGAAATCCTGCGTGATCTTGGTGATACCGCTGGCGGTTTCGCCATGACCGGCTTCAACGGCATGCGTGGTCGCGGCAGCGAGGACAAGCAGAGGAGAGAGCATGATGAAACGCAGCGGAAAGAGGAGCGGGCCGGCGCGAACGCCGGCGCGCGACGAAGGATTACTTGCCCAGGAACAACGCGTAGAACGCGACGGCTTCGGCCAGGGCCATACCGATGATGGACTGGACGAGGATTTTTCCGGACGCGCCCGGGTTACGGCCGACGCCCTCGACGGCTTTGGCGCCGACGAGACCGACGCCGATGGCGGCCGCCAGACACCCGAAGGCGCCCTGAATGCTGCCGGTCATTTCAGCGATTACTGTGATCATGTGTGGTGGATTGTGGTTGGTTGCAGTGCCGCCGTGCGCACGCTGGGCACGCTCCCGGCGGAAAAATTCTCAGTGAGCGCCGCCGTGGCCGCCTTCGGCGCCGTGCGCCGTCTCGTGATCATCGCCGTGGTTGCAGATGAGGCCGATGTAAACGCTCACGAGTAGCGTGAACACAAGGGCCTGCACGAAACCGATCAGCAGTTCGAGGAAGTAGAACGGCACGGGCAGCAGCCATGGCGTGATGGCCGACATCGAATGCAGCAAATTTTCGCCGCCGAAAACGTTGCCGAAGAGACGGAACGAGAGCGAAATCGGGCGGAAGGCGATCGAGATGACCTCGATCAAACCGACGGCGAAGAAAACGAGGAACAGCGGATAATAAATCAGCGCCGGAACCTCGCTCTTGTCGGCCTTGTTGCCAAAAATATCCTTCAGCACGGCGGACGGGCCGGCGTACCGCATGATGAAGTAGAACCAACACACGATGGAGACGATCGCCAGGGCGATGGTACCGTTGAGATCGGCATTGCCGGGTCTCACCAGTTCGTGGCCACGAAAATAGATTGTGCCGACACCGGGGAAGAGCCCGCTCCAATTCTGGATCAGAATATAAGTGAAGAGCGCGACGAGCAGCGGGAATGTATGTTTCGCAACCTTGCTGCCCACGATCGGCTGCGTGAGATTGAGCACGCCTTCGACCAGACTCTCGACCATCGCCTGACTCCGCGTGGGAATCAGCCGCGGTTTTCTGATCGCGAACCGCACGATGATCACCAATGCGATCGCGACGATCCAGCTCGTGACCATGCTGTTCGTCACCGGGAGCGGCCCCACGTTGAACAGCGCCTCGGGCGCAGCGGAAACACCGTGGGCCTCGGCCGCAAAAGCAGAGCTGCTGCCGGCTAAAACGGCGCCAAGACTGGCGAGTGTGGTGACCCGTGACATACGCGCGCGATACAGGTGGGAGAAAAGGAACGGAGAGAAAAGGCCACCGCACTCCCCTCCGTCAACCTCTGAAATCGTGGCCCCGGATGTGGGCGGCAACCATTAGCGCATCCGGCGATTTCCGGTGCTGAACTTATTTCCGGGTCGCGGCGACGACGGAATAATGAGTCGCGGCACGCTGTTGGAATACGGTTTCGAATTCGAAGGGCCACAACTCGGCCACTGGCTGCCATGACGGATGTGCCTCGATGATCTGCATTGCATCCCGGAAATAGGTCAGATCGTCGGTGCGGAAATACAGCCGGCCGTTGGGCGCGGTCCGCTTCGCCGCGTTGAGGAGAAAATCCGGCTGCAGGATGCGGTGCTTTCGATGCCGCAGCTTTGGCCACGGATCAGGAAAAAGGATGAAGATGGTCGAAAGGCTGAGGCCAAGGGGCATTTCTTCGAGGAACAGCTTCGCTTCGGCTTGGAAGAAATGGAGGTTGGGAAGGCGCACCCGCTCACGTTTCCGCAACGCGCGTTCGATCCGGTCGCTACTGATATCGATACCGACGCAATGCACCTCGGGGTGCGCCTTCGCGTAGGCGGTGAGGAAATGGCCGTGGCCGCATCCGATCTCCCAAACGATGCTCGTGCCCGCGCCCGGTAATGCTCGCGTCAGGAAATCGCGCGCTTCCGAGCGACGCTGCTGGGTTAGAGTGCGATAAGCCGCCATCCGAGCTGGATTGTCCACGAGAGAAAAATCGGGCGGCGGTCAGGCGTCCGCTCGGGTATTGGTCTGGGGCGCCGCTCCCCTGCCCGCCTCGATCCAAATCATCAGAACACCGATGTCGGCGGGATTGACGCCACTGATTCGACTCGCCTGGCCCAAGGTAAGCGGGCGCAGCTCGGCGAGTTTCAGCGCGCTCTCCTTACGTAAACCACGTATATCTAAATAGTTAAGCGATAGCGGGATCTTGATTCGCTCCGCATGAGCCAGCTTCTCGATCTGCTTCTCCTCACGTCGCAAATATCCTGAATAACCGACTCGGTATAGAACTTCATCGCGGACTTCCTTCGGTTCGGCGGCCAATTCGGGCGGCAAGATCGAGGCGCGATCGCGCCGCACCAACTCGGCCCATGTTCCGCTGACGCCGCGATCGATTTCCAATCGGCAGACCCATGCGTTGATCTTCCGACGCTTCGACTCGATCCTCTCCAGCCTTTCGGCGCCGACCAGCCCGTGCTCGCGGGCATGATGGGACAACCGCAGTTCCGCGCTGCCGTGATTGAATAGCAACCGATGCTCGGCCCGGCTCGTGAACATCCGGTAGGGCTCGTTGGTCCCCTTGGTGACGAGGTCGTCGATCAGCACTCCAATATAACCTTCATGCCGGCCGATCATCATCGGCGGCACTCCCCTCACCTTGTTGACCGCGTTCACGCCGGCAACCAGCCCCTGGCACGCCGCCTCCTCGTATCCCGACGTGCCATTGATTTGGCCGGCGAAGAAAAGGCCTTCGACCTTCTTCGACTCCAGCGTCGCGAACAACTGTGTCGGCGGCGCGAAGTCGTATTCCACGGCATAAGCCGGTCGCAAAAGGACCGCTCGTTCCAGCCCTGGAATTGTGCGGACCATCTTCAGCTGGATCTCGAACGGCAGACTTGTTGACAACCCATTCACATAAAATTCGTTGGTCGCCCGGCCCTCTGGTTCGAGGAAAAGGAGGTGCCTGGGTTTGTCCGCAAAACGGACAAATTTGTCCTCAATGCTTGGGCAATACCTTGGCCCAACGCCTTCTATCTCTCCACTGTACATTGCGGACAGATGAAGGTTGTCCCGCACGAGCTGCGCGGTCTCCGGTGTCGTGTATGTCATCCAACACGAAACTTGTTCACAACCGGGAACCCACCCCAACCGCCGTTCCCCCGTGTGTTCCACGTGGAACAATTCTGCCCCACCCCGTGTGTCGTAAAACCCGAAGAAAACCGGTTCCGCATCACCCTTTTGTTCCTGCATTCGGGCAAAATCCAAACTCCGGCCAAGCAGTCGGGGCGGCGTGCCTGTCTTTAGGCGTCGGAGTTCGATTCCGGCCTCGAGCAAGCTGCTGGAGAGGGTTTTCGCACTAAAATCCCCCAACCGACCACCCTCGTTCTTGTTCTGGCCGATGTGCATCACCCCGCGAAGAAACGTTCCCGTGGTCACAATCACCGTACGCCCGCGAAACTCGATATCCAGATTGGTTCGGCACCCGACGACTCGACCGTGCTCAAAAACCAATCCCGTCACCGTGGCCTGAAAGATCTGCAGATGGGGCTGGAGCTCCAATGTGTGCTTCAGGCGAAATTGATAGGCTTTCTTGTCGCACTGCGCGCGAGGCGACTGCACGGCCGGCCCCTTCGACTCGTTGAGCAACCGAAACTGGATTCCGGTGACGTCCGTATTCACTGCCATCTCGCCACCCAGCGCATCAATCTCTCGGACAATTTGGCCTTTGGCCTGGCCCCCAATCGCGGGGTTGCAGCTCATCTGGGCGATCGTGTCGATGTTGCCCGTAAGCAGCAGCGTGCTGGCGCCCATGCGTGAACCCGCAAGCGCCGCCTCGACGCCGGCATGGCCGGCCCCGCAAACAATAACATCAAATTGGACTTCGTCGTAGATCACACAGATGGCTCATCGAAAAAGCACCTCAGGCAGGCAGCCGCCTCGTTATTTTCCGATGCAAAATGTCGCGAACAACTGGTCGAGCATCCTCTCGTTGTCCACTTTTCCGGTGATCTCGCCGAATGAACTGAGTACGGTCCGAAGGTCGCTCGCGATCAGCTCGACCGGCCCATTCTCGCGAAGTTTGGCGATTGCTCGCTCCAGCCCGTCGCGAGCCTCGGCAAGCGCGTGCGCGTGCCGCGCATTAATTGCAATCAAGTCGGAAGTACCGGTCTCGGGGCGAAACGAATCCGCCAGTTCCACAATTGCATCGGTTAACTCGGTAATGCCGGCTCCGCTCAAAGCCGAAATCCAGCACGTGCGGCCGCTGGCCGCCGCGGCAGGCGAGGGAAGCACCCGCGGACCATCAGGCAACAGGTCACTCTTGTTAATGACGACAAGCGCCTTCGGATCCGCGATTCGCGATGCAACCTCCGCTGGAATCGAACCATTCAACAGCGTCGCATCGAGGACGAGAAGGAAAAGATCCGCCTCGGCCGCGCGCTCGAGCGCTTTTGCCATCCCAAGGCTCTCCAGCGGGGCAGGGGAGGGATTGAGCCCTGCCGTATCAATAATTCGGAGACAATGTGGCCCCACGATGATTCGCTCCTCGAGAAAGTCCCGCGTTGTTCCCGGTTCCGGGCTGACCAGCGCGCGGTCGTGGCCCACCAGCCGGTTCAAAAGGCTGCTCTTGCCGACATTCGGAGCACCCAGAATCACCGTCTTGATCCCATCGCGAAGCAGCTCGCCGTAATGGCTTGTTGCGAGCAGCCGCCCCGTATCGCCGGCAATTCCTTGGAGCGAACTTAACACCAACGTGCGATCCTCCGGCGGCAAATCCTCGTCGGGAAAATCAATATATGCCTCAATTCGCGCGAGCACCGCGAGGAGCCGGTCAATCAAGTCAGCCATCCGTTTCCCGAGCGCACCGCGAAGCTGCTGGTTCGCCGCCATCAGGGCTCGATCGCTTCGAGCCCGGATGAGGTCCATCACCGCCTCGGCCTGGCTCAGTTCCATCCGGCCGTTCAAGAACGCGCGCTGAGTGAACTCACCGGGGCGAGACGGACGACAGCCACGGGTAAATAAGTCTTCCAGAACGGCTTGCGCAATAAACGGATTACCATGGCACGAAATTTCCAGGGTATCCTCGCCGGAATACGAACGTGGTCCCCTAAAAAACGTGAAGAGCACGTCATCCAGCAAGAGGCCGCGGGCGGACCGATAGTCTCCGTGAACCGCCTCGCGCACCGGCGGCACGCGGCGGAGCAGCGCCGCGGCCAGCCGCTGCGTATCCGGTCCGCTGACACGGATCAGCGCGATGGCGGAGGTGCCGGCAGCGGTGGCCAGGGCGGCGATGGTATCATCATGTTGCGACATGGAACGCTCCACGCTTCACGCCGTCGCCTCCCCAAGTCAAACGCCGGTGCGGCAAGCGGTGCGCAGCGTTTCGCAACCCGGGCGCAGCCCCGTGCCGCCCGTTTCACCATCATGGCCCGCATGCCCGAGGTGCCCGTCGACCCCATGGATCTGTTCCAGCAATGGTTCGCCGCGGCGCGCGAACGGGAAACGAGCGATCCGACGGCCATGGCGCTGGCGACGGCCGACCGCAAGGGCGGCCCCTCCGTTCGGATGGTGCTTTTGAAGCACGCGGATCCGCACGGCTTCGTTTTTTATACCAACCTCGAGAGCCCGAAATCGCTCCATCTCCGCGAAAATCCGCAGGCGGCGCTCTGCCTGCACTGGCCGAAGCTCGAACGACAGGTACGCATCCAGGGTTCGGTTACGCCGGTTGCAGCGCCCGAGGCCGACGCCTATTTCCGCACCCGCCCCCGATTGAGCCAGCTCGGCGCCTGGGCGTCGCGGCAGTCACGCACCATGAGCGGCCGCTTTGAACTGGAACGCGCGGTCGCCGGCGCGGCCTTGCAGTTTCCGCTGGGCGAAGTCCCGCGGCCACCGCACTGGTCAGGCTGGCGGGTGAAGCCGGAGCAAATCGAGTTCTGGCAGCAACGCGCGTTTCGCCACCACGATCGCCAGCTTTTCACGCGCGAAGGGAACCGCTGGCGGATGGAGTGGCTGTATCCGTAACTTTGCGACACGGCCGGGGCCAGGCTCATCTGTTTCCGTCATCGGCGCCGGCCGTTCGCCGGCCGCTCAAGATCGATCGATTTGCAGCGCCGACACCCGCGTGCCGCCGCTGACCTTGTCGCCGGGATACACGACAACGCGGTCACCGTCGCGCAAGCCCTCGAGCACCTCGGTCTGAATGCCATTGGTGCGGCCGACCTTCACCGTTCGCAGCTCGGCGCGGCCGCCCTCGACCACGAACGCCCGCCAGGCTCCGTCGCGCTGGAACAAGGCTCCCGCGGGCACGCGCAGCGCCGAGGGATTTTCCGCCACGACGACGCGCGCCTCCACCCGATAGCTGTCGCCGAGGGTGGGGCGCTTCTCCACCGGATCCACGAAGTCGGCGATCACAAACACGCGCTGCTCCTCGACGCCGAGGGCGGATATCTTCGTGAAGGCCGACGGCTCCACTAGGCGCACGCGGGACTGCAGCGGTTCGGGGCCGCCCCACAAATCGAGCATCACCCGGGCGCCAGGCTGGATGGCAACCGCGTCCCGCGAAAGCACCTCGATTCGCACTTCGAGGTCGGTCGGATCCCCGACCTCCATCAACGCGAATCCCGCCGGGACAACGCGGCTGCTCTCCTGAAACACGCGCAGGATCCTTCCATTTACCGGCGACACGATAATCAGCGGGTCGGAATTTCCACCGCCAGCCTGCCCGCGTATCAGAAGCGCCTTCGCCTGCTGCAACTCGAAATCCGCGACCTTCAACGCGAATTCCGCGGCCCGGGTTTCTTGCGCCGCCGTCTCGGCGCGCATTTGCGCAACGTCGAATTCCTGTGCTGAAAGCACGGTGCGCTCGCGCAGCTGCCGTGCGCGTCCCAGGTCGGCCTGAAACATCTTGGCCGCCGCAGCCGCCCGCTCGCGCTGCGCGAGCACCGCCTCGCGGGCGGCCCCGGCAGCACGCACGCGCGCTTCGGCCTGCGCCAGGCTGCGTGCATCCAGAAAATCGGCCCCGGTCGATTCGAGCACCGCGAGCACGGTTTTCCCGGCCTCCACCGGTGCGCCGGCCTTCCAATCGATCCGGCGCAGCTGTCCGGATATTGGTGCGGACACCACGTACCGGTTCTGCACCCGCGTCATTCCTTCCTCGTCCACCGTGACCACGAGTGGTCCCCGCGTCACCACCGCCGATTCGACTGGAATAGGTCGCGGCCAAAATCCCACGATGATGAGCGCAATCAGCAGCAGCGCGCCAAATAGCGGCAGCCGGCGGCGCCATGCCGGCGCCGTCGCTCGTCGCGCCGTCTTCGGAAGGGGAGTTGCTACTTGCATGGAAAGACCGCCGCTCATTCGCGCGTCTTCAGCGCGCTGACCAGATCAATCTCGGCGAGTTTGCGGGATGCGAACAGCCCTGACAATGTCGATGCCAGTGCCACCACCAGGACGGCAAACGCGTAATTCGCGGCCGTCAGCACCAGCGGCAGCCGCACCGTCTCGGTATTGACGGCGGACAAGATTCCCCGGGCGAACCCGGAACCAAGTACGAGCCCGATCGGCAGCGCCACCAACGTGAGCAACACGAGCTCGCCGACGAGCACGGCACTCACTTCGCCGCGCGTGAAACCGAGGACACGCAACGTCGCCAGCTCGAGCGAACGCTCGGAGAGCGAGATGCGGGCGCTGTTATATACGATGCCGAACGCCACCACGGTCGCGAACAGCAGGTATATTTTCTGGATCAGCCCGATACTTTCGGCGGTGGTCTTGCGGAAACCTTCCCGCAGCGAGTCCTTGATCACGCAGCCGGCGATCCGCGGCGTGTTTTTCACCGCGGTCAGGAATTCGCGCCAGTGGGCCTTGTTCACGACGACGTGCGCGCCGCTGATCCGATCGCCCTCGAGCAGCAGCCGGTTCAACGCGTGGATCTCCATATACGCCGCCATGCCGGCAAAATCCTCCGCCAGCCCGACGATCGGCACGGTGAGCTCGCGTTCGCGGCCCTCGAGTACACGCGCGACGATTTCGTCGCCTGGCCGCACGCGAAGGACTTCGCCCAGCTTCGCCGAAATGACGATGCCGCGCGCGGGGAGCGTGAGCTGCCGCGGCGTCGCGTCGATGGCGCGGCTGAGTGTGCCGCGTTCCGGCAAGCCCTGGAACATCAGCCGGCGTTTGATCGGACCGGCGCGCAGTTCGACGGGCACGAAACGAAACGGCTCCGCGTGGACCACCCCTGGCAGGTGTTTGAAATCCGCGATGGCGCGCGCCGCCTCCGGTTCGACCAACGAGAGCGTCACCGTCTGGCGCTGCACGATGTCCCATTGAAAATCGATCACGTACGCGACGCCGTCGCGGAATGAATTCGGCACGATCAGGATTCCCGTGGCCATGGCGAGCGCGAGGCAGGTAATCCCGCTGCGCACCGGCCGCCGCTGGATGTTGCGCAATGCCATCCGAAACGACGGACTGAACCATCGCGCGATCCGAAACCGCTCGAGAAACGCCGGCCGGTAGTTGGTGGGTGCCTCGGGCCGCATCGCCTCCGCCGGGGGCAGCCGCACGGCGCGCTGCACCGCACCGGCCACACCGACAAAGGCCGCGAGCGAGCTGGCGACCGCGGCCGCGACCAGCACGCGTCGGTCGAGCATGAAATCCAGCTGGGGAAACCGAAAAAACAAATGATACATGCCGACGAGTTGATGGCCGAGCAGGATGCCGCCGATCGCACCGACGCCGACGCCAACCACCACGATCACGAGGGAGAACTTGAAGTAGTGCATCCCGATTTGCGCGTTGCTGAAGCCGCAGGCCTTGAGCATGGCGATCTGCTCGCGCTGGAGCGCAATCTGCCGGCTCATCACCGAATTGGTCATGAACGCCGCCACGCTTAGAAACACCAGCGGGAACGCGACCGCCAGGCCGTTGAGGACCCGAATCTCGTCGTCCACGCGGCGGTTGGAGGGGTGATCGATTCGACCATAGGCTCCACGACTCCCGTAGGGCGCTAGCACGCGATCGACGGCCGCGATCACATCGCGTTCGGATGCTCCCGGCGCGAGGCTCAGCGCCACGGCGTTGAACGCGCCGTAAAGCTGAAACGCGGTCGCGAGTTCCTTGTATGGTACCCAGAACACGCCGTAGGTCTTGTTGTCGGGCAGCGCCGCTCCCGGGGGTGCCTCGAAGACGAACTCCGGCGAAAGCACGATCCCGGAGATTTCAAACGCCTCCTTCCGGCCGTTGAGTACAGCCGAAATGGTGGCTCCGGGTTTCAGCCCGTGCGCGTCCGCGAACGCCTCGCTGACCACGAACTCGCCGCGCGCCGCGCCGCCGAGTGGCAGCCGGCCGGTACGCACATAAATCCGGTTGAGCCCGCGTTCGCCGCGCTCCGGCAGCGAATTCAGCAGGCCAACGGCCGGTTCGATGAGCCCCGGCACGTCGAGTGTAACCTGAATTGCGATACTCGTCTCGACAGCGGCGACACCCGGAATGACGGCCAGCTGCTCGCGCACGGCCTCGGGCGCGCGCTTCAGCCGGGCGAACACCTGCGCGAACCGATGCTGTTCGTAATACGTGTCGCGCGTCGTCACCAGCGACAGGATCAGCGAGCGCGTCATGATCATCATCGCCAGCCCGCAGGCCATCACGAGCGCGACGGCCAATGCCTGCGACTTCAACGCCTTTAAATCGCGGAGCAGTTTGCGATCGAGCAGGGGCACGGGTTCGAGATGTCAGAGATCAGACGCCAGCTGTCAGCCGTTGAATGTCGAATGACGAATGATGGTATTTCGAAAGCAGATGAATATCGAGTGGGTGGTGTTCTCTCTGACATCTGACTTCTGGCATCTGACATCTGCTCTGGTCACCACGCGAGTGCGCCGACGGCGCCACGAACGGCGTTGCGGCGCTCGTGTACGATGCGGCCGTCGGACAGGGTGAAAACGCGGTCCGCCATGTCGGCGAGAATCGCGTTGTGGGTGATGATCACCGCGAGCGTGCCCAACTCGCGATTGATTCGCTCGATCGCCTCGAGCACGGTGATTCCGGTGTGCACATCGAGGGCGCCGGTGGGTTCATCGCAGAGCAACACCTCGGGCCGTTTCGCGATCGCGCGGGCGATGGCCACCCGCTGCTGTTCGCCGCCGGAAAGTTCCGCCGGAAAATGATCGAGCCGTTCGCCCAGCCCCACCAGGTGCAGTGCGTCTTCCGGCACCATCGGGTCGCGGCAGATTTCGGTGATGAGCGCGACATTCTCGCGGGCGGTAAGGCTCGGAATGAGATTGTACGCCTGGAAAACGAATCCGACGCCATCACGACGAAAGTTCGTGAGCGCGGCTTCGTCGGCCATGGCGAGATTCCAGCCGCGATAGAGCAGGGTGCCATGCGTGGGCGAATCGAGGCCGCCAAGTTGATTCAATAGGGTGGATTTCCCGCTGCCCGATGCCCCCAGCAATACGACGAGCTCGCCGGCGAACAAATCGAAGTCGACGCCGGCCAGCGCGGTCACCGCCGCCTCGCCTTCGCCGTAGACCCGCGCGACGTCGCGCACGTGAAAAAGCAGCTCGCGCGCCGGTCGGGGCGCGTCGCTCGAAGTTCCGGCGTTTCCGGCGGGAGAGGACATCGGTGGCCGGCGAGCAAATCCGCTCGTCCGGCCGGCCGCAACGGACAACGCCGTTTATCGGCGTGGCTGCACGCGCGTATTAGTGTCCGCTTACGACCCACTTCGCGTCCGCACTTCCGCGCTCACCTGCCCAATCGTGGCTTCCACCGCAGCACTAGCCGAAGGATCGAGGACAGGCTCGGCGGCGGCAATGAATCCGCGATGCGCCAGTGCGGTGCGGAAACAGCGAACCGCGGCGGCTTGTGGCGGCGAGCGCGGCGGTGTGGTGTGACCCCGCGCTCAATGTCGTATCATTTCACCGTCCGTGCCGTCGCCGCAGCGAACGGGGCCGCTGGCGGCAGCAGATCCACCGCTTTCGAGTGCGTGAGCTCGCGCTCGATTTCGAGGGCGCGTTTTTCGGCCGCCGCGATCAACTCGGGTTTCTTCAGCTTCTGAATCTGCGCGCGCACGGCGGTTTCGGCCGGGCTTTCGGAGCCGCGCTTTTTCGAGAGCATCAGCCAGGCGAGTCCTTCGGCGTAATCGCGTTTCACGCCCCGGGCGCTGGCGTAAGCCGCCCCAATGTTGTGAAACGCCTCGGTGACGCCGCCCGCCGCAGCCGCCTTGAAATAAGCGAGCGCCCGCGCGCGGTCCTGGGCCAGACCAACCCCGTCGTCCAGCAGCATCCCAACGCGAAATGCGGCCGACCCTTCGCCTTTGCGCGCCGCGCTTTCGAGCAACGTCAGCGCGCGCGTGCGGTCTTGCGGCACCTTGTAGGTGGGATCTCCGCGCAGCAGCATTTCCCCGAGTTGCGCCTGGGCCTTCGGATTTCCCTTCTCCGCCGCCGCGGTGAGTTCCTTCACATCGGCCCACATCGAGCCGCCGGCACCACCGGTTTTGGACATCAAAACCGGCGCGGAATCACGCGTCTCCTCGCGAGTACTTTTCTTTGAAGGCGAGGCCGCACGGCACGGCAGCGCACCAACAACGATGATCGCGCAGCCCAAGGCCAGCCGCTGCCGAACATCAGCAAAAATGTTCGGACTACCCATGTGCCATGCGGACCGCAGGAAAAGATACCGGTTTCCTGCCGGACCTAAATTCAGGGCTGGCATCATTGATCTCGACCGGAAATGCGGGCCGGAGGCCCGCGCTCCCAGGGGCCAACCGCCGACGGAGTAACCTGCGGTAAAAAATCTCCCCCGTCCAGCCGCGCAGGACCGGGTCGTTTATACATCACCCACAAATCTCACGCGGATGCGGGCGAGGGTGCGCGCGCTTCCAAGTGGAGCCGCCCTGAAAAACGTGTATTTCGCCGGAGCCGGCTTATTCGATCTTTTCGCCCACGACGGTGGCTCCGCCGGTGACCGTCACTTTTTCGAGCACCGCTTTCTTAATCTTCTCCGCCAGCTCGGGCTTTTCCTTCAGTGCTTGCTTCGCGGCGTCGCGACCCTGGCCGACGAGATTGCCCTCGTACGCGATCCACGCGCCCTTTTTCTCGAGAATCTTGTGTTCGAGTCCGAGGTCGAGGAGCGAGCCCGTCTGGGAAATGCCCTCGTCGTACATGATGTCGAACTCGCACTCGGTGAACGGCGGCGCGACCTTGTTCTTCACCACTTTGATCTTGGTGCGGTTGCCGATGACCTTCCCCTCCGGCGTCTTGATCTGATCCTTGCGCCGAATGTCGAGCCGGACCGACGCGAAAAACTTCAACGCCCGTCCGCCCGAAGTCGTCTCCGGGTTTCCGAACATCACGCCGATCTTCTCACGAATCTGATTGGTGAAGATGCAGACGCAGTTCGTCTTGCTGACCACGGCCGTGAGCCGGCGCATCGCCTGGCTCATCAACCGCGCCTGCGCGCCCATCGTCATGTCGCCCATCTGGCCATCCAGTTCCGCCCTCGTCGTCAGCGCGGCGACGGAGTCGAGCACGATCACATCGATCGAATTGGAGCGGATGAGCGTCTCCATGATGTTCAGCGCGTCCTCGCCGCTGTCGGGCTGCGAAACCAGCAGGTCGTCGAGCTGGACGCCGACGATGCGCGCGAACTTCGGATCCAGCGCGTGCTCGACGTCGATGAAAGCGGCAAGCCCGCCTGCCTTTTGCGCTTCGGCGATCACGCTAAGACAGAAGGTGGTCTTGCCCGAAGATTCCGGCCCGTAGATCTCGATGATCCGGCCTTTCGGCAACCCGCCGACGCCGAGTGCGAGGTCGACCGCGAGCGAACCGGTGGGAAGCGTCTCGACCTTCATCTTCGCATTGCTGCCGAGCCGCATGATGGAGCCTTCGCCGAACTGCTTGGTGATGGCGGACAGTGCGAGCTCGATGTTCTTGTCCCGACCGGGGACGACGGCGCCGTTGCCGGCGGCACTGGCGGATTTGTGATCGGCGACCTTGACGGGAGCGGCTTTGGACATGGCGGGCGGAATTGACGGACGTTAAAAAGAAGTGGTGACGGACTGGAATCCAGCGAAGACGTGAGGCCACGTCCGACTTGGAAGCAAGCCTACCGTCACCCCAAATCAGAGTATCGGGGTTATTGTGGCCTGACGATGTGTGGAGTGTTCAAATGCACACGTCAAGCTCGGATTGCCGCCGGGCACCTGCCCGCCAACCCGTATCGTTCACTCGGATCGAACGATGCCGCGGCTCTCGCGCCCTACGGTCGATAGGTGGCGTTGCGCGCCTCTTCTGCGGTATCAGCCGAGAGCAGGGCGACCGCGCGTCGCACCTGCAGCATCTTCAGCACGCGGCCACGTTCGCTCGTCGGCACGGATTCGGGTATCTCGTCCGCAATATACAAGTGCCGCTCCGGAGGCGTCTGGCGCGTGAATAGCATCAGGCTGCGATCGATGACGTGATCCTGGATCGCGATGGCGGCATTGCCGGCTGCCCGGGCTGCTCGAGCGTAGAAATTGAGGAAACGGCCGAGGGTGTCTCCGAGCACCGGAACGGCCTGCGCGCTGCTGCCGGCGGTTTCAAGCAACGTTCCAAGCGCGGCGAGGGCGGTGCGGGGATTCTGCAATTGCTGGTGCGTGGTCCGAAGGGTCTCGAGATTGTCGATTCGCTCACCGATGAACCCCAGCACGGCAATCACCGTTCCCAGCCGCTCGCGCGCCGCCTCGATTAGATACGCCCCCTGCTCATTGCCTGTCAGCCGGGCCCGAAGTCTTTCGAGCCGATCGAGTTGGGCGTCGCCCGGTTCAAGCGCTTCCTTGGCCGCGTTGATGTCGCTGCGCAGGTTCACGACCACCGTCCACATCGGATCGTCCGCGGGCGCACCCAGTTCCTGGAGCACGCGCTCCACGGTGACCGCCGTGCTGCCTCGGATCCCGCTGATGGAGCGTGCGAGATCGCGCAGTTCATGATCGCAGCGCCCCACCTCGCTCAGCTGTTCGCGAAGGCTGTTGCGCAGTCCCGCGTATTCCTGATCAAGTGCAGCGACGCTGTCGCGCAGGCCGCGCAGGCATTGGCCCGCAAGCTCGGCGGCGCGGGGCGAATTCTGATCGTAGGGCAGGTCGGGCAAACCCGCCTGCATCCGGGAGGGCAGTTGCTGGCGCGCACGATTCGCGGCGGTCCTCACGGCGGCCCAGGCGTCGGCGAGTGAACCCTCGTCCGCCGGGTGCGCGGCCGCCACGGCCGCGCGGGCGGCGTCGACGGCCGACTGCGCCGAATCAAACGTGCGTTGCGCCTCGCCCAAGGCACGCACAATCGCATCGCGCACTTCCTGAAGTTCCGCCCGCTGCCGCGGCAGCGCCTCGGCCCGAATGGCGCGCTTTTGTTCGGCGTTCACATCGTCGCTGCGAAGCTGGGCCTCGCTCGTCGCGACGGCACGCTCCTTTTCGCGCAGCAATTGGTCCGCCGTGACAGCGCCGCGGGCCGTGGCGTCGACGATCCGGAGCGGGCTGCGCTGGAAACGCAGTCCGCGCCGGGCGGTATCGAGCGCGTCGCGGGCGCGGGCGAGTGCCGCCTCGCGCGTGGCGAGATCCGCCCGGGCGTTCCGGGCGCGTTCACCCGCCTGCTCGAAATCGATGCGCCGGGTCTGCCACGTTGCCAGCGCGGCCGCGAGCGTGGCCGGGTCGGGCAACGGTTCGGCGGACGCCGGTGGCAGCCGGGCGGCCTGGTTGCGCAATTCGGTGAACAACGTTTGCGAACGCGCGCGAACCTCGTGATAGCGGACGAGTCGTGTCGTCAGCATCTCACACAGCGCCTGGAGATCGTCTCCGTGCGCGGCGAGGATGGGCAGCGTATCGTCGAAACGGCGGAAACGCTCCACCGGCTCGGCGCGAACCGCGGCGTCCATGTGGCGGTTGGTTTCGAACTCCCCGCGCGGGACGAATGCCGGCAGCAGTTGCAGCCAATCGATCGTGTTGGCGTTGGCGTAGGTGATGACCAGGGAGTCGACGCCCTCGACGTTGTAGCGCTGCCCACGCGCGCGCAGGTCGACCTCCCAATGCGCGTAGATCCAGTTTTGAATCCTCACCGCCTCGGCGTGGCGGCCGCGCTTCTCGTAAAAATCCTGAAGCACCCACAAAGCGCCGCAAATCCCGCCGCGCCGGTCGAGGAACCGGCGGGTGAGCGCGCCGTAGTCGCGCAGGATCTCATCGAGCATCGAGCGCTCCCGCCCGGCGAATTGCGCCTGCAATTCCGCCAGGGCGGCGTCGCGTCCCCGACCGTCGGGCTGCGCGCGCACCGGGGCGGCGCGCTGGGCGTGTTCATCGCGCAGCGTCCGCGACAGCCGGCGCTGCCGCTGCGTCAGCAGCCAGACGGTCCGGCGCGTTTCCTCGAACTGCACCCGCGCGACCTCAGTAATTGCATTCTCGATACACCGGCCCATGCGCGCGCTGAACCCGGACGTGTCGATGCGGCGGGCGTCGAATTCGCGGCGCGCGGCCTCGAGGTTCGCGGCGTTTTCCTCGAGCCTGGTCCGGTGCCGCCGCAAATCGCCGGTCAATGCCTCCGGGTCCAGCGCGGTGCCATCCGCCTGCTGCGCCGTGCGGGAGATCTCGCGGCGCAAATACGCCTCGGCGTCGGCGCCGAAACGCTGAAATTCCGCCAGGGTATCGTGGTAACGGCCGTACGTTTCCTCCACCGGCGTGGCACCATGAACGGCCGCCGCGATGCCGGCCAACGCCGCCACGCACGTCATCGGGCAAAAACGAACCCATCGCGTCGACATCGGGGTAACCTCCAGTTGGGGTGGGTTGAAGGGGACGGTGCAACTCAGAGCACCGCGCGATGGCAGGGTCAAGCGGCACGGATGCTGCGACCTTGCGCCGTCTTGATCCCGCCAGCCGTGCTCAGCCCGCTTATATGCTCATCCACGCCACGCCCAGCAGCAGGCTGAGAATCGCGATGGGGGTGCCGGCCTTGAGGTATTCGACGAACGAAAGATGGACGCCGCGGCCGCGCGCGATTTCGGCCACGATCAGGTTGGCGACTGATCCGAGCAGCGTGAGGTTGCCCGCGAGCGTCGTCGCCATCGCGAGCGTCAGCCAGGCATCGTGCGGATTTGCGAGCGTCGGCACAATGGGGCGAAAGAGCATGACCGCAGGAACATTCGAAACGAGGTTGCTCAGAATCACCGACACCGCGGTCAGCGATGCCGGCCCGCCGTCGGCAAATGGCGCGAGCGCGGCGAACAGGTGACGGCCCAGACCGGAGGCCCCAATCGCGCCGGTCACCACGAAGAGCGACGCGAAAAACACCAGCAGCGACCAATCGATTTCCTGGAAAACATGCGCCGGATCCGTGCGCCGCGTGATGAGCAGGATCGCCGCCGCCAGCGCCGCCGCCAGGGGAACGGGCGTGCCGGCGATCAGCGCCCCAAGCATCAGCGCGGTGGCAAAAAGCGCCTTGCGCAGTCGCGGCCGTTTCACCTCCGGTTCGAAATGGTACGTCTCGGTGAATTTTTCGCGGCGGAAATCGCCGCGATAAACGACGACGATGACCACCCAGATGATCGCGAGGCCCAGCAGCGCAATCGGCCCGAGTTCGAGCGTGAAATCCACGAAGCTGATCCCGGATGAAATTCCGACCAGCATGTTTTGCGGATTGCCGGTGATCGTGCCGACCGACCCGATGTTGGCCGCGGTCACGAGCGCGACGAGGTAGGGCAGGGGATTCCGGCGCAACGCCGCCGCGATATCGAGGATCAGCGGCGTGAACACGAGGACGATCGTGTCGTTGAGAAACACCGCCGAGAACAGGCCGGACACGGCGATGATCAACCCCAGCAGCATTCGCGGGGTCCGGGCAAACTGGAGCACCTTTGCGGTGACGAGATGAAAAAATCCCGCCATCCGCAGATTCACGTTCAACACCATCATCCCGAAAAGCAGCAGGATCGTGTTCCAATCCACTGCAGCATAAGCCTGCTCCAGCGACAGCACCCCCAACGAAACGAGAAACGTCGCGCCCACGAGCGCAATCGTGGCGCGGTTCATCTTCAGCCACGGCCAGCGGCCAATCGCCACGCCCATGAGCGTCGCGACGATGATGATGCCGGCGAGGATCGTGACGCCGCTCATCTCGGACCCTCAGCCGTCCATGGCGAGCGCAGGGGACCGTGTGCACCGGCAATCAGGTTGGCGGTGAAAACATCCTTCATTGTTGGCCGAGCGTGGCGATGCCCGCGCCGGTGACAATCGCGGCGTACCCGGGCGGGCTTTAACCGAGGGGGCGACGGTGCTGGAGCAGGTCCCGCGGGAAGAGCGGTGTTTGAGGTCTGCCGGCGGCGGCGTTCGGCCGCGTCGCCACTCAGAGCCGGTAGTATTCGCGAAACCACGCCACAAAGCGGCGCAGGCCTTCCTCCAGTGGCACTTTCGGCGCGAAACCGATGGCGGCCTGAATCCGGGTGAGATCGGCACAGGTCTCAAACATGTCGCCCGGCTGTGGCGGAAGCAGTTCCGTCTTGGCCGGCCGCTCGAGCAACTGCTCGAGCATGCGCACGAAAAGCAGCGTCTCCACGGGGCGATGATGCCCAAGGTTGAAAATCCGCGGCGGCCACGGCGTTGAACCAATTTCCGCCGGGTTCGGCGGCGGCGGATAAAGCAGCACCTTCACCACGCCATCGACAATGTCGTCTATATAAGTGAAGTCGCGCAGGTTTTTGCCGCCGTTGAAGAGTTTCAGCGGCGTTCCCTCGCAAATCGCGCGCGCGAATATCGTCGGCGCCATGTCGGGCCGGCCCCACGGCCCATACACGGTGAAGAACCGCAGGCCGGTGGCGTTGAGGCCGTGATTCAGCGCGTAACTGTGCGCCATCAGCTCGTTCGCCTTTTTCGTCGCCGCGTAGTACGAGAGCGGCTGATCCGTGTTGTCGTCCTCGCGAAACGGCGGTTTGGCGCCCGCACCGTAGACGCTGCTGCTCGAGGCGAACACGAGATGTTTCGGCCGCGTTTGCCGGCAGGCTTCGAGCACGGTCGCAAATCCGTCGAGATTGGCGCGCGTGTAGGCGGCGGGATTTTCCATGCTGTGGCGCACGCCCGGCTGTGCTCCGAGGTGCACGACGTACTCGGGTTTAAAATGAGCCACCAGCGCCGGAAATTTCTCTGCGTCGGCGAAATCCGCCTGCAGGAAGCGAAATTTCTCCAATGGGGCAAGCTGCTCCAGCCGCGCGCGCTTGAGCGCCACATCGTAGTAGGGGCTCAGGTTATCCACGCCGAGCACGTCACATTGCTTCGTTTCCGCGAGACGTCGCGCGACATGATGGCCAACGAACCCCGCCGCACCGGTGACGAGCACTTTCATCTGGCGCGTGATAGGCCAACGAGCGGTGCGGGGCTAGCAAAATGGCATGGGTTGCGACGACCGTCGGGTTGAGAAACCGCGAATTGACCGGCCGCGTTACGGCCCGCGCTACTTTTTCTTCTTCGCTTTCCGCGCCGCGGCCTTCGCGGCCCGGCCTTCACCTTCTTCCGCCCCGCCGGCCGATGCCGCGAGCGCCGGCTTGTTTTCCTTCGGCAACATCGCGGCGAGTTCCTTCGTCGTTCGCTCGTATTCGGGTTTCGCGGCGAGGTTCGTCCATTCGTCACTCTGCTGGCCAGCAGAGCGCCACCGACTACGCGGATGCGCCCTCGCTGCTCTTCCGAACTCGCCATTCGTACTACCGCCGCTCGAGCTCGAGCAGGTGAAACGTCGTGTCGGCTCCGCCCGCATGCCGAAGCGCAAGATCGCCGCCGCCGGCGAGCCGGTGATCCCAGACCGCATCGGGTAACACCATCGTGACGGCTTTCCATTCGCCGGAATTAGTCACCTCCACCGTGCGCGCAATTTTCTCCCCTGCGGCGGTCGCATACACGAGCTGCCATTGGCCGGCGTCGCGATCGAGGTAGACCACGCGCAACTGCACCGCCGCCCCCATCGCAGGCTTTTCGAAAAATCCATCGGCGATCCCAAAGCTCATCGTCTTTCGCCCCGCCGCGGCATCGAACCGCCGCGCAAAAAGGCTGTACGGGTGCTTCGCCGGGTCGACGTGCCAGAGTCCCACGCTGGTTTCCTCCGGTCGCAGCTGCGTCAGGTGCCGCTCGAAATTTCCCGGCCAGATCCGCCAGCCGACATCATTCTGATCATCGGCCTGCCGGTTGCGCATCCCGCCGCCGAGCGCCTTGTCGGGATCCCCCTGGCGCGCGCCGCACCGCGCGAATTCCATTGCGATGGCGAGATAACGCGCGCGGTTGCTTTTCTCGGCGCGACCGAATTTCTCCTCCGGAAACGCGGTCGTATCCGAGGCGTCGAGACCACGCCGCAGCGCACAAAACGCCACCGGGCTGCCGGCGGCATCGTTGTGTCCAGCGTAGCGGTTGAACAGTCGCACGGTCTCGCCCAGCGGCTGGGTCGTGAGCGCATTGATTGGAAGATCAGCGGCTTGAGCGATCCTCGAGGTGCCGCCCTCGCCGACCCCGCCGCATCGTCGCGCCGAGCGGCACCCGGCGCAATGGTTGGCGCCGCGCCGCTGCAGGTAGCAGCGAAACCCAACGCGATCAGGCCGCCCGAGGTGAGCTGGAAGGCAGACATCACCTTCCTCTGTCGTTCGCTCGCCTCAGGTGCGAGCACGTTTTGCGGCGGTGCTGCTCGTCGAGAATTTCGGCCGCCGGCCGGAATGCGGGCGTGCCCGCAGGCACGCAACTGCGGCCGGGTTCGGGCGTTCGACTCCCGCGGTGATCGCCAGTCTCGACTGTGATCAACGGCTGGCGCGCAAGCGCTATGACGAGAATGTCAGAAAAAATTCGAAGACGGTGCTTGATCGGCGAAAAGCAGGCCCTTTACCTTGCGCCGCTTTTGCCTCCGCATACCGTCACCGCATGAAGATCAAAGCCTATCTCAAGCCGCACTGCGGCTGGTCCAACGGGGTGCGCGCGATCATGCGCAAATACAGCCTTCCGTTCGAGGACATCGACATCATCAACAACCGCGTGAATTACGCGGAGATGGTGCAGAAGTCTGGCCAGCCGCTTTCGCCGTGCGTCGAGATCGATGGCGTGATGCTTGCTGATGTCTCGGGCGAGGAAGTCGAAAATTATCTGCTCAGCAACGATCTGGTGAAACCGACTGAACTCCCCGCCGAAGCGCCGACCAACGCGGCGTGCTCGGACGATGAGCACGCCAAAATGGCCACGAAAACGATCCGCTTTTTCTAAAAGCAACACTGAGAGCACTCCAGACCTAACACTCTCCGGGCCGCTCTCGCCACTACGAGACGGCCCTTTTTTACGCCCGCGCTTCAAGACCTGCTCCCCCTTTCCGATCTTACGCCACCTGTGAACACCACGCCCACCGGACCCACCAGCAGCAGTGATTGTGAACCGCCCAGCGGCGTTCTGCACCGTCCTCCCGGCCTGCCGCCGAAACAGGGGCTCTACGATCCGTTTTTCGAACACGAGGCCTGCGGTGTCGGCTTCGTCGTCGACATGCACGGCCGCAAGTCGAACCGGATTCTCGCCGACGCGCTCCAGGTTTTGCGCAACCTCGATCACCGCGGTGCCTCCGGCGCCGAGGTGAACACCGGCGACGGGGCCGGCGTGCTGATCCAGATGCCGCACAAATTTTTGGCCGAGGTCTGCAAGTCCTCGCGGATCACGCTGCCCGAGGCGGGGCAGTATGGCTGCGGCCTGGTGTTCCTCCCGCGCAACCCTTCCGTCCGTCGCAAAATCGAGGAGCGCTTCGAGCAAGTCGTCCAGTCGGAGGGCCAGGTTTTTATCGGCTGGCGCACCGTCAAGACGAACAACTCGCAGCTGGGCGACACGGCGAAGTCCTCCGAGCCCTTCATGCGCCAGGTGTTCATCGGCCGCGGTACGAACGAGACCGACGACATGGCGTTCGAGCGGAAGCTCTACGTCATCCGCAAGCGCGCCTACTCGGAAATCCGCACGTCGACGCTCGCGGGCGCCGAGTACTGGTACATCGCGAGCCTTTCCTTCAAGACCCTCGTTTATAAGGGCATGCTCACGACCGAGCAGGTCGACCAGTATTTTCCCGACTTGAAGCACCCGGCGATGGAAACGGCGCTGGCGCTGGTCCACTCGCGTTTTTCGACCAACACGTTCCCGAGCTGGGAGCGCGCGCATCCGTATCGGTATCTCGCGCACAACGGCGAGATCAACACGCTGCGCGGAAACATGAACTGGATGCATGCCCGCCAGTCGCTCTTCCAATGCGAGCTGTTCGGCGAGGACATGCAGAAAATTCTGCCGATCATCAATCCGAATGGCTCGGACTCGGCGATGTTCGACAACACGCTCGAGTTGCTCGTGCTCGCGGGGCGCCCGCTCGCGCAGGCGATGATGATGATGATCCCCGAGCCGTGGTCGAACCACGAGTCGATGGACGATGATCGCCGCGCGTTCTACCAGTATCACTCCTGCCTGATGGAGCCGTGGGACGGCCCGGCATCGATCGCGTTCACCGACGGCAAACAGGTGGGCGCGATCCTCGATCGCAACGGCTTGCGTCCCTCGCGCTACTACGTGACGCGTGACGGGCTCGTGATCATGGCGTCGGAGGCGGGCGTGCTCGACATTCCGCCGGACCAGGTGATCCAGAAGGGCCGGCTCCAGCCCGGTCGTATGTTCCTTGTCGATACGGAACAGGGCCGGATCATCGAGGACGAGGAGATCAAGCGCACGGTCTCCACCGCCCAGCCGTATCGGCAGTGGTTGAACGAGCATCTCGTGCACCTCGGCGATCTGCCGGAGGCGCCGAAAATCGAGCCGCCGGATCACGAGACGCTGCTCCAGCGCCAGATCGCGTTCGGCTATACGTTTGAGGACGAGCGCATAATCATCACGCCGATGGCCAAGGACGGCGTCGAAGCCATTGGTTCGATGGGCAATGACGCCGCGCTCGCCGTGCTCTCGAACAAGCCGCGCGTGCTCTACGATTATTTCAAGCAACTCTTCGCGCAGGTCACCAATCCGCCCATCGATTCGATTCGCGAGGAAATCGTCGTCTCGGCGGAAACGCGGCTTGGGTCCGAGGGCAATTTGCTCAAGCCCGAGCCGAGCGCCTGCCGCCGCGTCGAGCTGAAGTGGCCGATTCTCACGAACGAGGAGTTCGCCAAGATCCGCCGCACCAATCTGCCGGGGCTGCGCACGGGCGTGCTGCCGATCCTGTTCCGCGTGACGCGGGGCGAGAAGGGCCTGGCGAAATCGATGGAGGAGCTTTCCATCATGGCCCGTCGCATGATCGAGGAGGAGGAGATCAACGTGATCATCCTCAGCGACCGCGGCGTCACGCGTGACTTCGCGCCGATCCCGGCGCTGCTGGCCATCGCCGGCCTGCATCACTACTTGATTCGCGAGGGCTTGCGGACCCGCGTGTCGCTCGTGCTCGAGACGGGCGAGGCGCGCGAAGTCCACCACTTCTCGCTGCTGATCGGTTACGGCGCGTCCGCCATCAATCCCTACGTCGCGTTCGAGACGATCGACGACATGATTCGCGAGGGGCTCCTGACCGGCATCGATCACAAGAAGGCCTGCCAGAATTACGTGAAGGCTGCCGCGAAAGGCGTGGTCAAGGTGATGTCGAAGATGGGCATCTCCTCCATCCAGAGCTATCGCGGCGCGCAGGTGTTCGAGGCGCTCGGACTGCGGCAGGACGTGATCGATCACTACTTCACCTGGACGCCATCGCGCGTCGGCGGCATCGGTCTCGACGTCATCGCCCAGGAGGTATTGATGCGTCACCGCGCCGCGTATCCAGAAAGGCCTGTCAACGGCCATGTGCTGCCGGTGGGCGGCCTGTATCAGTGGCGCTCCAGCGGCGAGGCGCATTTGTTCACGCCGGAGTCGGTGCACGCGCTGCAAAAGGCGGTTCGCACCAACAGCAAGCCGGCGTACCAGGCATACGCGAAACTGATCAACGATCAGTCGCGGAACCTCTGCACGTTGCGCAGCCTGCTCGACTTCAAGAACGGCACCGCGCCGATTCCGCTCGAGGAGGTCGAACCGGTGGAGGCGATCATGAAGCGCTTCAAGACCGGCGCGATGTCCTACGGCTCCATTTCGCAGGAGGCGCACGAGACGCTCGCCATCGCCATGAACCGGATCGGTGGCAAGTCGAACACCGGCGAGGGCGGCGAGGATCCCGCGCGCAACACGTGGACGAACGAGCAGGGCGACTCGAAGAACTCTGCCATCAAGCAGGTGGCGTCCGGCCGATTCGGCGTGACCAGCGAATACCTCGTCAACGCGAAAGAGCTCCAGATCAAGATGGCGCAGGGCGCGAAGCCCGGTGAAGGCGGCCAGCTGCCGGGCTCGAAGGTTTATCCGTGGATCGCGAAGACCCGCGGCACCACCGCCGGCGTCGGGCTGATCTCGCCGCCGCCGCACCACGACATCTACTCGATCGAGGATCTCGCCGAGCTGATCCACGACCTGAAGAACGGCAACCAGAATGCCCGCATCTCGGTCAAGCTCGTCGCCGAGGTCGGCGTCGGCACGGTGGCGGCTGGCGTCGCCAAGGCGCATGCCGACGTCGTCTTGATTTCCGGATACGACGGCGGCACCGGAGCCTCACCGCAGACCTCGCTGCAACACGCGGGCCTGCCTTGGGAGCTCGGTCTCGCCGAGACCCATCAGACCCTCGTGCTGAACAACCTGCGCTCGCGCATCGCCGTGGAGACGGACGGGCAGTTGAAGACGGGCCGGGATGTCATGATTGCCGCGTTGCTGGGCGCGGAGGAATTCGGCTTCGCGACCGCGCCGCTCGTCGCCACCGGCTGCATCATCATGCGGGTGTGTCACCTCAACACCTGCCCGGCAGGGGTGGCGACGCAGGATCCGCAGCTGCGCGCGAAATTCGCGGGCAAGCCCGAGCACGTGGTGAATTTCATGCGGTTCATCGCGGAGGACCTGCGCGAGCTGATGGCGCAGCTCGGATTCCGCACCGTGGAGGAGATGATCGGCCGCACTGATCGGCTCGAGGCGAGGAAGGCGGTCGACCACTGGAAGGCCAGGGGGCTCGATTTCTCGAACATCCTCTACCAGCCCGATGTCGGCCCTGACGTCGGCCGTTTCTGCCAGATGAAGCAGGATCACGGCATCGACCGCTCGCTCGACGTCACCACGCTGCTGGACATCTGCCGGCCGGCAATCGAGCGCGGCGAGAAGGTCGTCGCCGAGCTGCCCATCCGCAATGTTCACCGCGTGGTCGGCACGATCACCTCCGGCGAAATCACGAAGAAACACGGCGCGAAGGGCCTGCCCGAAGACACGATCCGGCTCAAGTTCACCGGCTCGGCCGGCCAGAGCTTCGGCGCGTTCGTCACGCGCGGGATGACGCTCACGATCGAGGGCGACGCCAACGACTATTTCGGCAAGGGCCTCTCGGGCGGAAAGCTCATCATTTATCCCCCGGCGACTTCCCCGTTCAAGGCGGAGGAGAACATGATCATCGGCAACGTCGCGCTGTACGGTGCGTCGGCCGGCGAGGCCTACATCCGCGGCGTGGCCGGCGAACGTTTCGCGGTCCGCAATTCCGGGGTGACGGCGGTGGTCGAGGCCATCGGCGACAACGGCTGTGAATACATGACCGGCGGCAGCGTCGTGGTACTCGGCCGCGCCGGGCGCAACTTCGGCGCCGGCATGTCGGGCGGCATCGGCTACATCCTCGATGAGGCCGGCGACTTCCCGAAGCGGGTCAACCCGCAGATGGTCGGGATCGAGAAATTCGAGGACGCCCGCGAGATCGCCGCGGTCCGGGCGATGATCCAGAAGCACCTCGACTACACGCGCAGCGAGCGCGCGAAGACGATCCTGGCGAACTGGGATCAACTCGTGCCGAAATTCGTCAAGGTCATGCCGAAGGACTACAAGCGCATGCTCGGCTGCATCGAGCGCGCCAGGGCCCAGGGCCTCACCGGCGACGAGGCGATCATGGCCGCCTTCGAGGAAAACGCCCGCGACCTCTCCCGCGTGGGCGGCAACTGAGGATTGCCAACTCGTCACTTGCCACCCGTCACTCGCCACTCCCCCCATGGGTAAACCTACCGGCTTCATCGAGTATCTGCGCGAACTGCCCGTCGACCGGACGCCGCCCGAGCGCGTCCGCGATTGGAAGGAGTTTCACCACCACATGGAGGAGAAGAAACTCCGCCAGCAGGGCGCGCGCTGCATGGACTGCGGTATCCCGTTTTGCCATACGGGAAAGTTGATCAGCGGCATGGCCAGCGGCTGCCCGATCAACAACCTCATTCCGGAGTGGAATGACCTCGTTTACCGCGGGCTCTGGAAGGAGGCGCTCGACCGGCTGCACCAGACGAACAACTTCCCCGATTTCACCGGCCGGGTGTGTCCCGCGCCGTGCGAGGGGTCGTGCGTTCTCGGCATCAACGCCCCTCCCGTCACGATCAAGAACATCGAGTATTCGATCATCGAGCGCGGGTGGGAGGAGGGCTGGGTTGTACCCGAGGCGCCGAAGACCCGCACGGGCAAGAAGGTCGCCGTCATCGGCTCGGGCCCGGCCGGACTTTCCGCCGCCGCGCAGCTCAATCGCGCCGGTCACCACGTCACCGTGTTCGAACGCGCCGATCGTCCCGGCGGACTGCTCATGTACGGCATCCCGAACATGAAGCTCGACAAGAAGGAGGTCGTGCTCCGCCGGATCAAGCTGATGGAGCAGGAGGGCATCCGCTTCATCTGCAATGCGAACGTCGGCGAGAACGTCGAGCCGCAGATGTTCCTGAAGGAATTCGATGCGACCGTCATCTGCACGGGCGCGACCCAGCCGCGCGATTTGCCGATCGAAGGCCGCAACCTCAAGGGCGTGCATTTCGCGATGGAGTTCCTGACTGAGAACACCATGGCGGTGCTTAACGGCGGCGCCGATCACTGCCCGATCAACGCCAAGGGCAGGGACGTGGTCGTGATTGGCGGCGGCGATACCGGCACCGACTGTGTCGGCACCTCGATGCGCCACGGCTGCAAGAGCCTCCTGCAAATCGAGATTCTGCCCAAGCCGCCGCTCGAGCGTGCAGCGGACAATCCGTGGCCCGAATGGCCAAAGACGTACAAGATGGATTACGGCCAGGAGGAGGCGGCGGCGAAGTTCGGTGCCGATCCGCGCATTTATCTGACCACGGTGAAGAAATTCGTCGGCGACGACAAAGGCGCGCTGAAGGAGATCGTCACGGTCGAAATCAAGTGGGAGAGAAACGAGAAGGGCGGCTTCGTGCCGAAGGAAGTTCCCGGCACGGAAAAGACCCGCCCCGCTCAGCTCGCACTGCTGGCGATGGGTTTCCTCGGGCCGGAGCAGCCGTTGCTCAAAGAGCTGAAGCTCGACACCGATCCCCGCTCCAACATCAAGGCGGAGCACGAAAAGTACACGACGAGCCTCAAGGGCATCTTTGCCGCCGGCGACTGCCGCCGCGGACAGAGCCTGGTGGTGTGGGCCATCAACGAAGGCCGTGGTGCTGCGCGCGAGTGCGATCGGTATTTGATGGGGTATACGGACCTGCCGTAGCCCGCATGTTTCTCACCGCGGCACCACGGGCTGCAACCAAGGGCGTCCCTCTTGGAAATCTTGAAATCGGGCATCGGGCAATTTCCAATCCATTGAATTTGTCGGGTCTTCCAAATGACAGATTTTAGATGACCGATGACCGATTGGCTGATGTCGCATCGTTGCGGCTCAAGCCGCGGGAGAAAAATTCCCGGCTCGAACGAATTTCTGGTTATTTCGGTGTCGGCATCAGCAGTGGGATCGCTTGGCGCCCGTTCCGCCGATAGATACGAAAATCGGTATCGATGGTCACCACCTCGGCTTCCGGGTGGAGTTCGCTGAGCCGCACGATACACGCGTCTGCGAGGTCCATCGGGACATTCGCGTAACGAAGGATGAGTTTCCGCAAGGACGCGGGATCCAACTCCGCGAGCGGAATAAGTCGAAGCGCGCCGGTTTCCAACAAGGCCATCAGTCCATCCGCGCCGCTGCGCGTCTGGGTCAGGAGATGATAGGTCTCTGCGATGACCACGTCACATGTCAGGAACGGGGGCTCCAATTCCGCGAAAACGGTGTTGGCCCACGCGCGGGCCGAATCGTTTTCGGACAGAAAGGCAACGAGCGGGCCGGTATCAACGATGACCTGAGTCACGTCCGAATCCTTCCATGTACTTCTTGTTCGTCGAAAGGTCGGGCGGACCGCCCTTCACCGCCCCGGCCAGATGCCCGGCCAGCTCCCAAAAGGTCTTCTCTTTCGCCGGGCTGGTGGCCTTGAACGAAAACTCCTCGCCGGTCTTTTGATCGCGAATCCGAATCTCCCTCCCGGCCGCGGCAACCTTGCGCATCCGGCTGAACTTCCGTTGAAACTCACGCACCGTCGTCGTCATGTCTGACACGGTGTCAGACTCGACGGTGCCGTCAAGCGGCGCGCCGTCGTGCGGCGGCCGGCACGGCGCCATGGAGGAATGATGCCCGTCGGGATTTTCACCGACCGGGGATGATAGGCGACTCGGCGACGTGGCCGAAACAGAACGCGGAGTTCTGGCGGACAAAAATCCTCGGTAATCAACGGCGAGATCGGGCAGTCAACCGGCTCTTGAAACTGGCCGGCTGGCGCGTGGTGCGGCTTTGGGAGCACTCGTTGACGAAAAAGCATGCCGCGCGCACCGCGGCGCGATTGAGGCGGTTGCTGGACTCAAAAGCGGGACCGATGACGAAGACTCCCCGCAGATGACGTGAGTCGGCGGGGAGGGGGAACTTCAGCCCCGGGGGCCCTCGGATAGGGATGGGCTGTCGAATTACTAAGGCTTGACTTACTAAGTGTTCGCTTAGCAACTTCCGGTGATGCATTTCCTGCCCGTGCCCGGAGGATTTGTCGGTCGCCGCGCCGAACTTGCGGCGCTCGAGCGCCACTACAAGGCCCCGCGTTCCGGGCTGATCCCGGTCTACGGCCGCCGCCGGGTGGGAAAGACCGAACTGCTGCTCCAGTTCGGCACGGGCAAGGCCACGGTCTACTTCACCGCGAGCGACAAGCTGCGTACGCCGCAAATCATCGACTTCGTTCATGCCGCGGCCGAATGGCTGGAGGCTCCCCACCTCGCCGAGACGGCCCCGCAAAGCTGGGATGCGGCGCTGAAGCTCGTGCTCGGCGCCGCGCCGGCCAGCCGGAAGCTGGTTCTCGTCCTGGACGAATTCCAGTGGCTGTGCGCCTCGAGCCCCGAGTTGCCGTCCGTGCTCCAGCGGCTTTGGGATTTGGAGTGGCAGCGCAGCAACCGGCTCCTGCTCATCCTCTGCGGATCGTTCATCGGCTTCATGGAGCGCGAGGTCCTCGGCGCGCGCTCGCCCCTGCACGGCCGGCGGACCGGCGCGCTGCGGCTCGAGCCATTTGGCTTTCGCGAAGCGGCCGAGTTTCATCCGCGCTGGTCGCGGGAGGAGCAGGCTCGCGCGTATTTTGTCTGCGGCGGAATTCCCGCCTACTTGCGGCGCTTCGCGCCCGAGCGCACCGTGGCGCAGAATGTCGCCACGGAGTTTTTTGCCGTGGACGCGTTTTTCCAGCGCGAACCCGATTTTCTGCTGCGCGAGGAACTCGCGGAAGTGAAGCAGGCCGCCAGCGTGCTCGAGGCGACGGCGCGCGGCCGGCACAGCCAGAGCGATATTGCGCGCAGCATCGGGCTGAGCACGGCGGCGCTCGCGCCTCACCTCAAGAACCTCGTGGCGCTCGGTTACCTCGAGCGCGTGTTCCCGCTGATCCCGGGACGCCCGCCACGTACGTCGGTGCTCTACCGCGTTGCCGATCCGCTGCTGCGATTCTGGTTCCGATTCGTCGAACCGCATTGGAGCACGCTGCGGCGTTTCACCCCGGAGCGCGCCTTCGAACAGCTCGTCCTGCCCCAGTGGGACGCCTATTGCGGCGAAAGCTTTGAACGGCTGTGCCGCGAGGCGCTGCCGCTCCTCTACGCCGACGAGGGCGTGATGGGGAAATTCGAGGTGGGCGAGTACTGGGATCGCGAGTGCCAGATCGATGTCGTGGGTCTGCGGACCGATGGCCGGGTGGACCTGGGTGAATGCAAATGGCATGGGCGTCCCGCCGTCCCCGAAGTTCAACGGGAGCTCCGCGCCCGGGCGGCGCACTATCCTGCCCAGCGCCGCACTGTTCAGGAGCGGGTGTTTTTGCGCGCGCGTCCGAAGTCCGTCGCCGAAGGCGTGGTCGTGCACGACCTGGCGTCGCTCTACGCCGAGTGAAGGCGCGACTCGGCTGTTCAGCGGCGGGTTACTAAGCGCCCGCTTAGCAACCCGGCCGCCTCGTCGGGTCGGCCAAGATGCACCTTTGCTTTCCTCTCGTCGTTCAAATCCGCTTTGCGGTTGCTCCCTTTGGGGCGAACCGTTCGTCTTCTCACCTCATGAAGAACACACGCGTTCTGCCCCTTCTCGCGTTCACCACCTTGTTCGCGTGCGGCTCCGCCGCCCGAGCGGCCTCCGCCACCGCGGTGAAGCTGACCAAATCCGACGACCGCGTTCGCGTGGAACTCGGCGGCAAACTGTTCACCGAGTACGTTTTCAAAGGCGCGACCAAGCCGTACCTTTATCCCGTGCTGGCCGCCGATGGCACCGAGATGACCCGCAACTTCCCAATGAAGAAGGACGTCCCGGGCGAGGTGGCGGACCATCCACACCATCGGTCGTTGTTCTTCACCCACGGGAATGTGAACGGCCTCGATTTCTGGGCCGAGAGCAACAAAACGAAACAGGGCCGGATTGTGGCGGAGTCGGTGGAGGTCGCGGGCAAGGACACGATTCGCGCCCGGCACAAGTGGGTCGGCCCGGACGACGCGGTTCACCTCACGGACGAGACGAGAATTCGCTTTCAGGCCGCACCCGAGGGCCGGTTCATCGATTACGAAGTCACACTCAAGGCGCCGGCGGGCAAGCCCGTCGTTTTCGGTGACACGAAGGAAGGCTCGATGGCGATCCGGCTACCGCAGTGGATGACGCCGCCGCATACGGCCTCGAAAAAGAAATTCGACGGCAAGGGTACCATTATCAATGACGCGGGCGTGAAGAATGGGCCGACCTGGGGCAAGCGGTCCACGTGGGTCGACTACTACGCGCCGAAGGACGGCAAGGTTTACGGCGTGGCGATGTTCGACCACCCGAAGAACCCGCGGCACCCGACCTGGTGGCACGTGCGCGACTACGGGCTGTTCGCCGCGAATCCATTCGGCAAACATGATTTCGAGAACCTGAAGGATCAGCCGAAAGCCGGTGATTTCACGATCCCGGCGGGCGGCAGCGCGATTTTCCGCTGGCGATTCTACTTCCACGAGGGCGACGAGAAGTCCGCCAAGGTTGCCGAGCACTTCAAGCAGTACGCCGCGGGCAAGTAGGGCGGCGCGGCCACACGGAAAATACCATCGTCGACGAATTTAGCGCCGCCATTCCCCATGAACGCTCTCAGCCGCCGCACCTTCCTCAAAACCTCCGCCGTTGCGACCGCCGCCACCGCGCTTTCGGCGCGTTCGTGGGGCCAGGTCGCAGGCGCCAACAGCGACATCCGCGTCGCCGTCATCGGCCTGAATGGCCGCGGCCGCGGGAGCCACCTCAAGAGTCTGTTGCGGATACCGGGCGTCCGCGTCGTCGCGCTGTGCGACGCCGACACGGGAGTGCTCGAAAGCGCCAAGGGCGACGTGAAGAAGGGCAACGTCAAAACCTACGTCGATCTGCGGCAGCTGCTCGAGTCACGGGAGATTGACGCGGTCACGATCGCGACGCCCAACCACCAGCATTCGTTGCAGGCCGTGTGGGCGTGCCAGGCGGGCAAGGACGTATACGTCGAGAAACCCGTTTCACACAACGTGTGGGAGGGCCGGCAGCTCGTGAACGCGGCGCGAAAATTCGATCGCGTGGTGCAGGCCGGAACGCAGATTCGCTCGGGCGCCGGGTTGCAGGAGGCGGTGGCCTGGGTGCAGGCCGGAAATCTTGGCAAGATTACCGCATCCCGCGGATTCTGCTACAAGCGCCGCGACACCATCGGCAAGACCGACGGCCCGCAGCAGCCGCCCGCGAGCGTGAACTACGATTTGTGGTGCGGCCCCGCGCCGCTCGACCCGCTGCGCCGCCGCAAGCTGCATTACGACTGGCACTGGGTCTACGTCACCGGCAACGGTGACGTCGGCAACCAGGGTATCCACCAAATGGATGTGGCGCGCTGGTTCCTCGGCGAAAAAGGATTGCCGCGGCACACGCTGAGCATTGGCGGCCGGCTGGGCTACGTCGACGACGGCAACACGCCGAACACGCAGGTGGTGATTCACGACTACGCGACGGCGCCGTTGATTTTCGAAGTGCGCGGACTCCCGGCGAAACCAGGTGCCGCGGCCCGCGCTCCCGCCGCCGGCGACGGCAAGCGTGGCAACACGATGGACGAGTATCGCGGCGTCTCGATCGGCAACGTGATCGATTGCGAGGGCGGCTATATCGTCGTGCCGAGCTATTTCGCCGCCACGGCCTACGACAAGGCGGGCAAGGTCGTGAAGGAGTTCAAGGGCAGTGACCGCCACATGAGCAATTTCATCGATGTCGTGCGCAGCCGGAAGATGGCAAGTCTCTACGGCCGCATCGAGGAAGGCCATGTTTCGAGCGCGCTCTGCCATCTGGGCAACATCTCGCACATCCTCGGCAAGGGCAGCGCGCCGGACGCCCTGCGCGAAAAAGTGAAGGGCAACGCGCCGCTCGCCGAAGCCCATGGCCGGATGGCCGAGCATCTCGGGGTCAACAAGGTGGACCTGAAGGCGACACCGCTGACGTACGGTATGCCGCTGACGCTCAACCCCGCGCAGGAAAATTTCACCGGCGAGTTCGCGGCCCATGCCAATCCGCTGCTGACGCGGAAGTATCGCGCGCCGTTTGTCGTTCCCGCGGTCACGGCAGACACGCGCGTGGCCTCTTAGTCGGTCGATCGGCGCTGGCTTGAATGTGGCATGGGCGTCCCCCGCCCATGATGGTTTCACCGAATGGCGTTTCGAAAAGCGAAACGCTCACGCGTTCCGCTACACCGGAGCTACCGCCGCACTGCCAATAGAGACCTCTATCCTCCGCGGGCTCCCCGCGCCGCGGACTGTCTGCCGCTAATTGTCTGGGCCGGCGTTGCCGGCGCGCGTAGCATCGCGCCCGCTTTCCCGCGATGAACTCGAAATTATTCCTGGCCTCACTCTGCGTGGCCACGGTCGCGCGGTTGGGATTTGCCGCCGAGACCGCCACGGTCCGGTTCTCACTCGACGCCGACAAACCAGGCGCGGTGATCAACCGCAACGTCTACGGCCAGTTCGCCGAGCATCTCGGCCGCTGCATCTACGAGGGGATTTGGGTCGGCGAGCAATCGCCCATCCCGAACACCCGCGGTTATCGCAACGATGTCGTGGCCGCGCTCAAGACGCTGCAGGTGCCCTTGCTGCGCTGGCCGGGCGGCTGTTTCGCGGACGAGTACCACTGGAAGGACGGCATCGGCCCGCGCGAGTCGCGTCCTGCCATGATCAATACGCACTGGGGCGGAGTGGTGGAGAACAACCATTTTGGCACCCACGAGTTTCTCGACTTCTGCGAGCTGATTGGCGCCGAGCCGTTCGTGTGCCTGAACGTCGGCAGCGGCACGGTCCAGGAAGCGATGGAGTGGGTCGAGTACATGACCTCGGATGCGCAGTCGCCGATGGCCAATCTGCGCCGGAAAAACGGGCGCGAAAAATCGTGGCGCGTCCGTTACGTCGCCGTCGGCAACGAAAGCTGGGGCTGCGGCGGCACCATGCGGCCGGAGTTCTACGCCGACAATTTCCGGCGGTACAACACGTTCATTAAAAACTACAGTCCCGACTACCGGATCTACCGCGTCGCGTGCGGGCCGAATGGCGACAACTACGCCTGGACCGAGACGCTGATGAAGGAGGCCGCCCGCTGGATGAACGGCCTGGCGCTGCATAATTACACCCTGCCGACCGGGAACTGGCAGAAGAAGGGCAGCTCCACCCAGTTCAGCGAAGACGAGTATTTCTCCACCCTGCGGAACGCGGTGCGGATGGACGAATTGATCACGAAACACCTCGCGATCATGGACCAGGCGGATCCGCGAAAACGCGTGGACCTCGTCGTCGACGAGTGGGGCGTCTGGACGGACGTCGAGCCGGGCACGAATCGCGGATTCCTTTATCAGCAGGACACGCTGCGCAATGCGATCGTCGCGGCGCTGCATCTGCACATTTTCCAGAAACACGCAGCGCGGGTGTCGATGGCGAACATCGCGCAGATGATCAACGTGCTCCAGGCGATGATTCTGACCGAAAAGGAAAAGATGCTCCTCACGCCGACCTACCACGTGTTCGAAATGTTCAAGGTGCACCAAGGCGCCACGTCGCTGCCGGTCGAAGTGAGTTCGCCCGACTATGCCCGCGCGGCGCAGAAGCTTGCGGCCGTCAGTGTGTCGGCTTCGCGCGACGCGGCGGGAAAAATCCACGTTTCACTGGTCAACGCGGATCCAAGCCGCGACTTTCAGGTATCGGCCCAACTCTCCGGCGTTCGCGCGAACCGTGCGACGGGCCGCATTCTCACCGCGGCCGCGGTGGCGGCGCACAACACCTTCGCGGCCCCCGACACGGTGAAACCAGTCGCATTCACCGCTGCGACGATTTCGGGCGAGAAGCTCGACCTGATGCTCCCGGCGAAATCGATCGTCATGGTGGAGCTGAACTGAGCCGATTGCGTCATGGATCGACGAGTGGAACGGGTGAAGTGCGAAGCAGCAGTATCTGGGAGCGCGGGCGTCCCGCCCGCAATGGGTACGACTTCGTGGAATCCGCGCGATAAACGGCCGGCGGCGAAGTCGGAACGGAAATATCCAGCCTCCTTACGTCGGCTGCTACGGCAGGGCCTTTTGGCGGGATTCTGCATCGCCGCGTTCGCGCTGCCCTCGCCGGGCACGAGCGCCGCTGAAGCTGCAACCGGTTCACCGGTCGCACCGAAGCCGCTCTATCGGGATCCCGTCCATGACGGAGCAGCGGACCCGGTGGTCGTCTGGAATCCGCACGCGAAACGCTGGTGGATGTTCTACACCAACCGCCGCGCGAATACGCCCGGACTTTCCGGCGTAGCCTGGGTGCACGGCACGAAAATCGGGATCGCCGAATCGCCCGACGGAGCGAACTGGACGCCGGCTGGTTCGGCTGAAATTGACCTTCCCGCCGATGTCGGTGGCCCGCAGCCGACGTTGTGGGCGCCGGAGGTCGTTACCAGCTCCGATGGCGCGCACCACATGTTTCTCACCGTGGTGCCTGGCGTATTCGAAAACTGGGAACATCCGCGGAGCATCGTTCATCTCACGAGTCCGGATTTGAGGAAATGGATGTATGTCTCGACGCTGAAGCTTTCGTCCGACCGGGTGATCGATGCGGGCGTGACCGCGATGCCGGGAGGCGGCTGGCGGCTGTGGTACAACAATGAGCGCGACAACAAATCCATTTACCACGCCGACAGCCGGGATCTCAAAACCTGGAATGACCGCGGCAAGGTGAGCTCAGTCCAGGGACGCGGTGAGGGCCCGTGCGTCTTCACCTGGCGCGGCCGCCATTGGATGCTGGTGGACACCTGGCGCGGGCTCGCGGCTTTCCGTTCGCTCGACCTCGATCAGTGGGCACCGCAGCCCAAGCTGCTGCTCGATCAGCCGGGCCGCGGTCCCGATGACGGCGTGGTCGGCGGCCATCCCGGGGTGGTGGTGAGCGGCGGTCGTGCCTTCTGTTTCTATTTCACCCATCCGGGACGCACCGGTGCGGCCGTGGACAAGAACGCGGTCGAGTTTCGCCGCAGCTCCATCCAAGTGGTCGAATTGTTCGAAAATGACGGCTGGCTCACGTGCGACCGCGATGCGCCGACGCGAATCGCGCTCGTTCCGCCCGATGCTCGGCGGGCGCCGGCCGCCGCGAATCCGGCCGCGACTGCTCGCGCTCCGGCTGACGCCGCGGCGCTGCGGGCCTTCGGCAGCCGTGACATCCGGACGCACGATCCCTCGACGCTCGCGAATTCAAAGGGTGAATACTGGCTGTTTCATACCGGCCGCGGCGTGCCCTCGTGGCGCTCGAAAGACCTGCACACCTGGACGGAGGGGCCGCCGGTTTTCCAGACCTCACCCGCGTGGGTCGCCGAAGCGGTGCCGGAGAACCGCAACCTGAACTTCTGGGCGCCGGACATCATCAAGGTCGCCAACCGTTTTTTCCTGTACTATTCCGTCTCGTCGTTCGGCAAGCGGACGTCCGCGATCGCACTGGCGACGAATACGACGCTCGATCCGGCGGACCCGGCTTTCGGCTGGAAGGACGAGGGGCCGATCGTCAAGTCCGGCAGCGCGGACAATTTCAACGCGATCGATCCGGCGCTTTTCCGGGATGACGACGGCCGGTTGTGGATGGCGTTCGGCTCGTATTGGAGCGGTCTCAAGCTGCTCGAACTCGATCCGCAGACGGGCAAACGGATCTCCCCGGATTCCCCGCTGCACGCAATTGCGCACAGCCGCTCGATTGAGGCCGTGTTCCTTCATCGGCATGGGTCGCGGTATTATCTTTTCGTCAACCACGGCTGGTGCTGCCGCGGCGTCAACAGCACGTACCACATTCGCGTCGGCCGCGCCGAAAAGATCACCGGGCCTTACCTCGACCGCGACGGCCGCTCGCTGCTCGATGGCGGGGGCACCGTGTTCGCCGAGAGCGAAGGGCCCGTGATTGGACCCGGGCATGCGAGCATCCAGACGATCGCCGGTCGCGAGTGGTTCGGGTATCATTTCTACGACGCGACTCAAAACGGCCGGCCGACATTCGGACTGCGTCCGCTCGGCTGGGATGCCGACGCCTGGCCCGTCCTCGGAAAAGTCGGCCCTGGCGACTGATGACTGCATCGCGTACCGGGCGGCTGATTGCATCCGTACGGCTAAACAGGACTTCACAAGTAATGGATATGAGATGGACGGACGACCTCTGCGTCGTCCGCTCCCGGGTCTACACGCATTTGGACTATTTCGCCGCCGGCACCGCGGAAAACGTATGGGATATCCGAATCCATGTGCTGGAAAATTCCTCCTCCAATCCCCTCGAGGGCGAGTGGCGCGAACGCGGGCAGCTGAAAACCAACTGGGAGTCGTTCGCGCTCGATGCGACGACGTTCGAACTCCGCGGCACGCGTTACCTCGCCTGGGCTCAGAAGGACCCCAAGATTCGCGGCAATACGAATCTCTACCTCGCGCGGATGGACAGCCCGACATCAATCACCGGTGCGCAAGTGATGATCTCGCGGCCGGAATTCGATTGGGAGCAGGTTCGTTACTGGGTCAACGAGGGTCCGGCTGTGCTGATCCGGCATGGGCGGATCTTCATGACCTACTCGGCGGCCGGAACGGGCGCGGAATACTGTCTTGGACTGCTGACGGCCGACGCCAACGCGGATCTCCTCGATCCCAAATCGTGGACGAAATCCCCGCGTCCTGTCTTCCAGACCAGCGAAGCGCATGGCGTGTTTGGGCCCGGCCACAACAGCTTCACCACTTCGGCCGACGGGAGGACCCTCCTGCTCGTGTATCACGCCCGCAGTTACCGCGATATCGCCGGCGATCCGCTGCATGATCCCAACCGGCACACGCGTGTGCAGCCCTTCATGTGGCGGGCCGATGGTACGCCTGAGTTTGGCGTTCCGGTAGCCAACGCGGCGGGGCGACGATGAACGGACGAATTGATTACCGCTCGCGCCAGAAGTTGCGGGCGGGACGCCAGTTGTGTTCGGCACGTCTCCGGCTATTTAAGTACTGGCCCGTTTTCCGAGTGGCGCATGACCCAAAATCGCGCGTCGCACGATCGCCATATGAGTGTCACACGATTGTAACTGTACTTTTGATACGAGTACCGTTACAACGGTGGCGTGCCCGCCACCGCCACGCCAGTCCCCAGCGCACCCGCCGCGGCGGCCCTGCGCGAAAAAGACCTCAAGCAGTGGCGCCTGATCGAGCGCTTCCAGGACGCGCTCGCCGCGGAATTGAAGCTCCGCGGCGGCCCCGCCGACACCTGGGCCCATCCCAATCGCGAGCTCCAACTCCCCCAGTATTTGAGTTTGTTCTTGTTCGGGCTGTTCAATCCGGTGGTCGAGACCATGCGCGGGTTGTGCGCGGCCACCGCGTTGCAACGCGTGCAACGGGAGGTGTCCGGCGCAAAGGTGAGCTTGGGCAGTTTCAGCGAGGCGCAAGCGGTGGTGGACCCCGCGCTGCTCAAGGCGGTCTTCGCCCGGCTGGCCAGCGAGGCTCCAGCCCCGCCGGCCGCGCGCGCCAGTTTGGGCGGCAAGGCCAAGGTCGTCGACAGCTCGGTGTGGGAGGTGCTGCCGCGGATGGCCTGGGCGTTCTGGCGCAATCAGGACGGACTGCAAAACGCGGTGCGGCTGCACGTGGAATTCGACTTGGCGAGCGGCCGCGTGCAGCAGGCCGAGTTGACCAAGGCGAAACGATGCGAGCGCCAGCAATGGCAAAAGTTCGCCCAGCCAGGCGTCTGCCACATCGGCGACCGGAATTTCGGTCAAGACTACGCGTTGTTGGCCAAGCTGCAGGCCAAGGGCAGCCACTTCGTGGTGCGACTGCGACTGGACACGCAATGGGTGGAGGAGAACAGCGAGCTGCTCACCGCGGCGGATCGGGCCGCGGGGGTGAAGTGGGCCGGAACCGTGCGACTGGGCAAGCACGGCGACGGGCCGCGGGTGCGCGTCATCCAGCTGCTCGGCGAGGACGAGAGTATCCTGATTGCCACGACCCTGAGCGCGGTCGATGGGCCGCCAGAATTAATCGCCGAGTGCTACCGGCATCGCTGGCAGGTGGAACTGTTTTTCCGGTGGTTGAAATGCATCCTGGGCTGTCGGCACTGGCTGGCGGAGAGCGAGCGAGGTGTGGCCCTGCAAGTGTATCTGGCGCTGATTGCCGCGCAATTGATGATGCTCTACCAGGGCGAGCGGCCCAATAAACGACAGATGGAAGCGATCCAGTTTTACCTCATGGGCTGGGCGACCCTGGAGGAGTTGATGGCCCGATTGAAGCCGGCCAAGTCGAAGAAGAAATCGTCCGCCGCGAAAAAATCCTGAACCGATGGATCGTCCCCGGGGTGCGCCGTGCTCCGGGCGCGCCGTGCTTGCGCGCGTGTCGCGGGATGCCCCGCTCGCCGCTGGCCGCTGCGCTCGCCCCACGGGCCGCGCCGCATGGATTTTTTCCGCCGAGCGTCGGAAGCACCTGGGATGCCGAACACAACTGGCGGGACGCCCGCGCTCCCGGGGCGGAACAGCGCAATCCACCTATCACTGATTTTGGACCTACTTCGCGCCTGGGCCCGACAGGCGTTCGTGCCGGAGGAGCCAGGCATACAGCTCCGGATTGGCGTACGTCTCGGTCCATGAATCGTGCTTTGCTTCCGGATACGTGGTGAGCTGGATGTCCTTCACGCCACCGCGACGAAGCAGCGCAACCAGCCGCTCCGATTCGCTCAGCGGCACGGTGGGATCCTTGGCGCCATGAAACGCCCAGATGCCAAGGCTCTGGAGCGCGGCTTTCCGCGACGGGTCGCTGAGAAGCACGCTGATCAACGTCCCGCCGCCGCAGATCGGAACGATGGCGGCAAAACGCTCCGGGTGTTTCAAACCGACGGACCAGGTACCGTAACCGCCCATGCTGAGCCCGGTGAGATAGATTCGCGCCGGATCGACCCTGAGTTCCGCGCGTGCCCGGTCGAGCAGTGCGAGCACCGCGTCATCGTCCCACACCGTGTCCGCCGGGCATTGCGGCGAAATCACGATGAAATTGTCCGCGAGCCGCGGCACCACCGCGGCTTCGGCCGGGCTGAGGCCGGCCCCGCGTTCCAGGAGTTTCGCCGGCCCGTGTTTTGTCACCCGCTGAAGATCGGAGCCGCGTTCACCCGCGCCGTGCAGGAACAACAGGAGCGGCCAGCGGCGGTCGGCCGCCGAGTCGTAGTCCCGCGGCAGCGCTTGCAGGTAACGATACGAAACCGTTTTCGTGACCTTCGATTCGAACGCTCGGCTGGTCTGCCCTTCGGCCGCAACGGCGGCGAGCGGTGCAGCGATCACGGCTCCGGCGAGGAAAAGATGTCGCATGGGGAAGAGCGGTGATCTGCACCAGAACCCAGCGCAGGGCGAAGCGATTTTTCGGGGTGGTTAAACAGGTCGTCACCGATCATTGGCCGTAGGATGGAGGGACGACCTCTGCGTCGTCCGCTTCCCGACACAATACCCCAGTTTGTCATTCTGAGGCTTGGCGAAGAATCCATCACGATGCTCGCGACCGGACGTCCCCCCTGGATTCTTCCCTCAGAATGACAGTTTGGAAATTTTCGATGACCCTGGTCTCCTTCGGCGCCGCCGAAGGCGGGCAAGCTTGACCTGTTCACCACGAGTTTCGGAGTTCATCGAGTCTGTTCCCACGCCACGTCTCCAGCCGTGCGTCACTTCGCGACCACCAGCGGGAATCCGTTTTTCTTCAGCGCGCGATGGAGCGCGGCGATATGGGCGCGATCGCGCGTCTCGACCGTGCAGACCACGTGCACGGCGCTGACGTCGGGGCCGCTGAAGGCGCGGTCGTGTGCGATATCCTTGATGCTCGCCCGGCTCGCCGCAATGACACGGCAAAGTTCGGCGAGCCCGCCGGGCCGATCGCTGATCCGCGCCGTGAACCGCGTGATCCGGCCATCGTGCACCAGACCTTTTTCGATCACGCGACTGAGAATGGCGGGGTCGATGTTGCCACCGCCGACCACCAGCGCGACACGCCGGCCCGCGAGTTTCGGCAGCTTGCCCGACATCATGGCCGCGAGCGGAACCGCCGCCGCGCCTTCGACAACGGTTTTTTCCAATTCCACCATCCGGAGGATCGCGAGCGCGATCCACTCCTCGCTCACGGTAATGACTTCGTCGAGACGCCGACGCGCCAGCTCGAACGCGTTTGCACCAACGATCAGGGTCGCCAGGCCATCCGCCAGGGTCGGCCGCCGCGGCACGCGCTTCGGTTTACCGGCCTCGAGCGCGGTGGTGAAATTCCGCGTCGCCGTGCTTTCGACGCCGATGATCCTGATTCGGGGCCGCAGCGACTTCACCGCCACCGCAATTCCGGCGATGAGTCCTCCGCCGCCAATCGGACACACGATCGCATCGAGATCGGGCACCTGCCGCAGAAGCTCGAGCCCCATCGTGCCCTGGCCTGCGATCACATGCGGATCATCGAAACCATGAATGTAGGTGAGCCGTTCCGCTGCAACGAGCCGATCGGCCTCGGCCCGCGCCTGGCTGAAATCGCTTCCGTGAATCAAGACCCGCGCACCGAGACGCTCGCACGTGGTGATTTTTATCAGCGGCGCGTAATCGGGCATCACCACCGTCACCGCGATCCCGAGCAGTTTGCCGTGAAACGCCAGGCCGAGGGCATGGTTTCCGGCGCTCGCCGACACCACCCCGCGCTTCTTCTGCGCCGCGGAAAGGCGGAGCAGCGCATTGCGTGCACCGCGCTCCTTGAACGACCCCGTTCGCTGGAGATTGTCGAGTTTGCAGAAGATTCGCGCGCCCGTCATTTCCGAAAGAGGAATCGATTCCTGGCAAGGCGTGACGACAATGCCACCGGCGATACGTCTCTGGGCGGCGCGAATGTCCGACAGTGTGACAGCCATGCGCAGGAGTGTGCGCTAAATCGCGCCGGTTGAAAATGGAAAGCCACGGCGCCGGGCCTTTGCGCGTTTCGCCGTGTCACTCGCGTTCATCCGCGCCCCGGCATTTCGCCCGGCGGATCACTCCGAATTTCATCTGATGCCAACGCTGGAATTCTCCCGCCGTCCGGCGTCATTGCATCTGTGCAAGCGGCAAAGACATGGCGAGGAATAGCGTTGCGGCGAGAACGTGGGGGATTAGACCGGGCCTCTCATGCAACGGGCGTCTCAAGAGTTCGGATGCAACCATCGGCTGGCGCGGACCGGCGCTTTTGCGCGACTGCCCGGGCCGCAGAAGGTTGGTGAGCGATCCCCTCCGCCACCCGCGCGTACCCGCATCTCACGTTAATCCCCTGTCATGTTTCAGGTGAATTTTTCCGAGCAGGCCATGCATGAGCTCAACAAGCTCGATAAACTCGCGCAGCTCGACGCGATCGATCCCATCACCAGCCTGAAGCCGTCGGATCTGGCGCATCCGCGCGAACCGCTCGGCTATTTCAAACGCGGTCGCAAGATGCTGTATCGACTGCGCGCGGGCGACTTCCGGTTTTATTTCGACGTCCGTGGCGAAACGCTCCACGTGGATTATATTCTGCACCGAAACTCGCTCGAAGACTTTCTGTTGCGGAACAAACTTCCGGTCACCGAGCAGCAGCTCGTGGAGCAGAATTCCAAGTTTTGGCAATACCTCGAAAGCCTCACGAAATGACCCCCGAGCGTCCTGCTGGTGAAAAGGCCGTGGCCGACGATCTAGCCCGGCGTGAGGACCCCTACAACGTCACGCAGGCGAGCCGGATTTATTTTCTGCCGAACCTGATGACGGCGGGAAATCTCTTCTGCGGGTTCATGGCGATCGTGGAGTGCATCCAGGCGCGACTGGCCGAAACGTCACCGACCTTGGAGTACCACAACGCGACGAATGCCGACCATTACCGCTACGCCGTCTGGTTCATCTTCGGCGCCGCAGGTTTCGATGCGCTCGACGGACGTCTGGCGCGGATGGGTGGGCGCGAATCGCTCTTCGGCGCGGAGTTCGACTCGCTCGCCGACGTGGTGTCGTTCGGCATGGCGCCGGCCCTGCTGATGTTCTACCTCATCATCTCGCCAACCCAGGGTTACGAATGGTTCCGGAATGTCGGGTGGTTCATCGGCTTCGTCTACCTTCTCTGCGCGGCGATGAGGCTGGCGCGATTCAACGTCATCATGAACCCGTTTCTCCGCCCTGGCCGCAAGGAATCCGCCAAGGACTTTGTCGGTTTGCCGGTGCCAGCGGCAGCGTCGACGGTGGCATCGCTCGTCCTCTTGCTGCTTAAACTCGAGGAATCCGATCGTTCGATCAAAAATTGGGCGCTCACCCTGCCGTTCCTGATGCTTCTCGTTGCGATGCTCATGGTCAGCACGGTGCGCTACCCCAGCGGCAAAAACGTCGACATGCAGACGCAGACTCGATTGCGGCCGTTCATTCTCATCCTAGCCGCAATTGGCTTGCTAGTCTTCTATAAGGAGGTCGCGGTGTTTGGGCTTTGCCTCAGCTACATCTTTTTCGGCCTATTCCGGTATTTCCGCCGCGGAAGGCCATCGTTGATGGAGGTTCCGGCGCCGAAGCCAGCCAAAAGGGTGTGAAGAAACTGCGCATTGGTTCCGGATAACTCCAAGCCTGCGAATAACCGGACCTTTCTCCACACCACATCGGAAGTTCTTCACCGCTCCGGATCGGGAATTTCCCGAGTCAGGGAGCCGAGTTACTGCACTTGTTCGCAGCACATATGAATACGGATATAATTCCTATTGAACACGTATCCTTTTAGCCTTTGTTAGCTTCTCCAAAAGCTCATCCAGCGGCTCCGCATGAAATTCAAAATCAACCGCGATCATTTTGCCAACGGCTTAGCCCAAGTCCTCAACGTGGTCGGCTCCAAGGCGACGATGCCGATTTTGAGCAACGTGCTGATTGAAGCCGAAAAGGACCAGATCTCGCTCACGACGACCAATCTCGATCTGGGCATTCGCTGCCGAATCAACGCCGAGGTGAAGGAAACAGGGGCGGTGACCCTCCCGGTCAAGCGATTGGCCGGGATTGTGCGCGAATTGCCCAATGTGGACGTAACGCTGGACGCGTCGCCCAATCACCAGATCAAGCTGACCTCGGGCGGATCGACGTTCCGGATCATGGGCATCGGCAAGGAGGAATTCCCCCCGCTACCGGAGTTTGGCGAGGAGAAGGCCTATTCGTTGGATCAGGCGGAGCTCCTCACGATGCTGAAGAGCGTCGCCTACGCGCAATCCACGGACGAGACGCGCTACATCCTGAACGGTGTTTATTTCAATTTTAAGGATGAAAAGCTTTCGCTGGTGGCAACAGACGGCCGCCGTCTGGCTTTGGTGGCCAAGGAGATGGACGTGCCGGCGGACAGTGCGGGCGCCATCATCCTGCCGGCGAAAACCGTGGGCGAACTCCAGCGGCTGCTTGAGAAGGGCGAGAAAGTGAAGATCAACTTCAACGAGCGTCGGGCCGCCTTCCAAATCGCGACGGACAAGGATACGAGCGGGCTCATCGATCATATCTATCTCTACTCGAAAGTGGTGGAGGGAAATTATCCTAACTACCAACAGGTCATCCCGAAAGAGACGCACCAGCGGATCCGGCTGGAGCGTGAACTGTTCCTCCACTGCGTTCATCGTGCCGCCCTCGTTTGCTCGGAAAAGGCGAATTCCGTCAAAATCAAGCTCTCGAGCAACCTGCTCGAGCTGACGGCCCAAAGCCCGGACTTCGGTGAGGCGCACGAGTCGATGGCCATCGGCTACAGCGGCCCCGAACTGCAGGTTGCGTTCAACCCGGCGTTCCTGATGGATCCGCTGCGGGCGCTGACCAAGGACGAGGTCTTTTTCGAGGTGAAGGACGAGGTCAGCCCTGGCGTCTTCAAGACGCTCGAGAGCTTCGTTTGCGTGATTATGCCGGTCCGGCTGAGTTAAAGTGCATTATTTTCGAACGGCACCCCCGGGTAGCCGAGTCAAAGGGTCATACTCGTGGCGACCCATTGTCGCCGCCACACTGTGGAGCCTTCTTATTTCATTCTCGCCGCGATCATCCTTTCGCTCCTGCTGATGCAGCTCAACCAGCGGCTCGCCTCGCCACTGGTTTCGATCGCCGATCGCTGGCTGCGTTGGCTGGTTTTTGCCTTTGGCGCCGCCTACCTGTGTCACGATTTCAAGCTGGTCGATCGGCCATACGCGGTACTGGTCGTGGTCTTCTTTCTCGTCTGGTTTCTCGGTGAGACACTCTACAACTGGCTCATCATTACGGCGGAGAGCCTGAGTCCGCTGCCGCTATTCCCGCGCTACGGCGTGAACACCAGCGGCGAGGAGTGGCCGGTCCAGCCAAGGCTGCTGAAGATCCGCGAATGGCTCCGCGCCCAAGGATTCCGCCAGGTGCAGGCGCTAAAAGCGGAGATCGGCGGCGGAATTTATCTTCGTGTCTCGGTTTATCAGGACGCACAGGCCACCATCCGGGTCCAGGTCACGTTCCTGCCCCAAGCCAACGGCGCGATTTCGGTTTGCTACGGGGTGTCGTCGGTCACCGCCGATGGGGGGCGCTACATCACGGACAACTTGTACATCCCGTTCGCGGGATTTTTCCCGGAAAACTGGTTTGTGGAACGGCGGCCGTGGAGCCGGTCGTTGCGGCGGCTGTTGTCGCGCCACCGCGCGAGGCTCGCGTCGTCAGGCGCGGTCATTGCCGCCTTCGAAAATGATCCGTTGTCGGATCTCAACGCCGCGCAACAGGAGCTGGATCAGTTGAACACCGAGCTCGGATTTCTGCATCCACAGGCCGAGCGTGAAGACTTGGGCAAGTTCACGCAGGAGGGGCGGTATCGGGTTTGGAAAGAGATTTGGATGCTCAACTACCTCGGCCGCCCGGCCCGGTACGAGTAAGTTTTCGCGGCGCGAAAACTTCAGCCCCCGATGTAGCTCATTTCGATTTTCGTCCGCGCTTCGCCAGCGGCGAGGACCTCCGCGCGTTCATCGCTGTAACGATCCATCCGGCCGCGCCAGATTCGCGCCAGGAACCGGGCGAGTTCGGCGTCGTCGGCGCCGGCCCGCAGCGCGCTCAGCACATCCCAGCCAAGGGAGGCAAAAAGACAGGTGTAGAGTTTGCCATCGGCGGATAGCCGCGCGCGGTGGCAATCGCGGCAAAACGGTTCCGTCACCGAGCTGATCAGCCCGATTTCGCCGCGGCCATCGCAATATCGGTAGCGCGAGGCGACTTCGCCACGATAAGCCGGCCCGATCGGTTCGAGCGGCCAGAGCGCGTTGATTCGCCCGACGATTTCCTTCGCCGGCACGACCCGATCCGCCGACCAGTGGTTCGTGTTGCCGACATCCATGAACTCGATGAAACGCAGTGCGTGCCCGCGCTCCCGGAAATAGCTGCACAGCGCCGGCAGCTCGTGGTCATTCATGCCGCGCTGGACGACGCAATTGATTTTGATCGGCACGCCGAACGCCGCGGCCGCGTCGATTCCGCGCAGCACCCGGCTCACCTTGAATCCGAGCCCGTTCAGCTTTCCGGCCGTCACGTCGTCCAGCGAGTCGACTGAAACATTGAGCCGGGTGACGCCGGCGGCGCGAAGCGCGGGCGCGAGTTTTTCCAGCAGCCAGCCATTGGTCGTCAGTGCGACATCGGCGATGCCCAATTGTTTTATTCCGCGAATCAGCTCCGGCACATCGCCGCGCAGCAGCGGTTCGCCGCCCGTAAGACGCACCTTCTCGACGCCAAGCGTACGAAACGCGGCGACGATGCGAAGGATTTCCTCGCGTTTCATCAGCTGCGGATCGCGCAGAAACGCGTGACCGGGCCCAAACACTTCCGCCGGCATGCAATAGGGGCATCGGAAATTGCAGCGATCGGTCACGGAAATCCGCAGATCGCGCAACGGACGATTGAATTGGTCGGTGGGAGTGCCCATTGATGGAGCTGGCTTGCAGGCCGAGTGGGACCGCCCAGTAAGTGAGGTCTGGATTCACGTGCAAGCCACGTCCAACATTCGCGATGCTCACCCCCGCCGAAGCTGAAAGGCTGATTTTCGAAAACATCGGATCCTTTCACCGCGAGGATTGCCCGCTGATCAGCGCGCACGGGCGCGTGCTCCGCAACGACTTGCAGGCCGATCGCGACCTGCCGCCCTTCGACCGGGTGACGATGGATGGATTCGCGTTGCGTGCCGCGGCCGTCGCGGCCGGCACCCGCGCTTTTCTCGTCGAAGCCGTGCAGGCGGCGGGCATGCGGGCGTTCAAGCTGGGGCCGGAGCCCGACGCTTGCATCGAGGTGATGACCGGCGCGGTCGTTCCCGATGGCGCCGACTGCGTCGTCCCGTACGAGGAAACCCGGCGCGATGGCGGTACCGTCGTGCTGGTCGGCGACGTTGAAGCCTGCCGCGCTGGCGCCGCCATTCACCGGCGGGGCAGCGATCACCGGCTGGGCGCGCCCATCGTGCGCGCCGGCACTTTTCTCACCGGCCGCGAAATCGCCGTGGCGGCCGCCTGTGGTTACCATGTGCTCACGGTTACCCAGATCCCGCATATTGCGGTTGTGGCTACAGGGGACGAGCTGGTCGAGGTCGACGTGCGGGCCGCGCCGCACCAGGTCCGGCGGAGCAACGACCACGCGCTGCGCGCGGCGTTGATCGCGGCGGGCTACTCCCATGTCACGCGCTTTCACCTGCGCGACGTGCAGCATGAGATCGAGCACCTGCTCTGGCACATCATCGCCGAGGTCGACGTCGTGGTGATTACCGGCGGCGTGTCGAAGGGAAAGTTCGATTACCTGCCCGCCGAGCTTGACCGGCAGGGCGTGAAAAAGATTTTCCAGGGCGTGGCGCAGCGGCCGGGCAAGCCGCTCTGGTTTGGCGTGAGCGCGCGTTCAACGCCGGTGTTCGCGCTGCCCGGCAACCCCGTCTCGTCGTACACGTGCCTGCATCGCTACGTTCTTCCGGCGCTGGCGCACGCCAGCGGCCGGACGATGCGGCCGCCGCCGATGGCCGCACTCGCGAGGCCGGTCGAGTTCAAGCCAAAGGTGACTTACTTTCTGCCCGTGAAACTCGGCCATGGCCCGAGGGCGGAGATCACGGCGACGCCGGATCCGAGCAACACATCCGGAGACTTCGCCGGGCTGGTCGATACCGACGGGTTCGTGGAACTACCGGCCGATCCATCGGAATTTGCCGCCGGCACAATGGCTCCGTTCTGGAGGTGGTTTTAGGTTTTTGCGGCGCAAAAACCTTGGCATCTCCCGCTGCCGTTTGATTCTAGCCCAGGAGTTTGTCGGGGAGTGCCCGGTCGCTACGCGTTTATTTTCACCTATTTCGCTGATTTTCCATGCCACGCCGGACAAAGTCCTCGTTTTCGCACCTCGACGCGCAGAACCGGCCGGCGATGGTCGATGTCGGCGACAAGCTGGTGACCAAACGCACGGCCCACGCGGTCGCGATCGTGTCGTTGCCGGCCGAATTGGTGGCGTTGATTCGCGATGGCGAGATCGCGACGAAGAAGGGACCGATTTTCCACACCGCCATCATTGCCGGCGTGATGGGGGCAAAGAAAACGAGCGAATTGATTCCGTTGTGCCACCCGTTGCCCCTCGATGACTGCCAGATCCAAATCGTGCCCGACGTCGCCCGCGGCGAAATTGCGGTTCATTGCCACGCACGGACGCAGGCACGCACCGGAGTCGAAATGGAGGCGCTGACCGGCGCGACGGTGGCCGCCCTCACAATCTACGACATGGCGAAAGCCGTTTCCCATGGCATCGTCATCAAGGAAGTGCGGCTGCTGGAAAAAACCGGCGGCAAGAGCGATTATCGAGCGCCGTCATGATTACCTTGTACGTGCAATATTTCGCCATCCTGCGGGAGCAGCGCGGACTCGACGCGGAGAAGCTCACGACCGCGGCGGATTCACCGACGGCGCTCTATGAAGAATTGCGCGCGCGTCATGGCTTCACCTTGCCCGCGGATCGGGTCCGGGCGGCCGTAAACGAGGAGTTTGTCCCGGCCAATGCTACGCTGCACGATGGCGACCGCATCGTGTTTATCCCGCCCGTTGCGGGGGGCTAGCGTCCCAGCGAGGCTCCGCCTCAGACCAAGGACCAAGGACCAGAGACCAGAGACCCCAAACCACGAAACACGCGTTTGGAAATCGTGACCTGTTCACAATAACTTCGCCTTTCAAGTATTCCAGCGAGGCGCAGCGTCAGACCCGACACAATCCTTGGATCGTCATTCTGAGGCTTGGCGAAGAATCCAGCACGATGCTCGTAGCCGGACGCGCCATTGGATTCTTCGGCGGCCCTCAGTAATCTTTCTCGTCGAAAAAAATTCATGAACCCGCATCCGCAAGAGACTTTCGGCTCCCGGCTTACTTTCCGCCGCAACACCCGCTCCTGGCTCGGTCTCGCCGGGTCCCTGCTGGCGGTGGCCGCCGCCACCAGCGCCATGGCCGCCTCCGCGCGGCCGCCCAACATTGTCTACATCATGGCGGACGATTTGGGATACGGCGACATCGGGCCGTTCGGGCAGAAAAAAATCCGCACCCCCAGCCTCGACCGCCTCGCCGCGGAGGGCACCTGCTTCGATCAATTCTATCCCGGTGCCGCCGTCTGCTCGCCGTCGCGATGTGTCCTCATGACCGGCCTCCATACCGGACATGCCCGTATCCGCGGCAACCATGGGACGGCGGGGCTCCAGCGCGTGCCCCTTCGCGCCGAGGACGTCACCGTCGCCGAAGTGTTGAAGTCCGCCGGCTACGCCACCGCCATCGCCGGCAAGTGGGGACTCGGCGAGCCCGGGAACGAGGGCATCCCCAACCGCCAGGGATTCGATCACTGGTTCGGCTACCTCAACAACGACCTCGCGGAATTCTACTTCCCGGAAAAGATCTGGAAGAACGAGCAGGAGATCACGCTGCCCGGCAATGTCGGCGGAAAACGCGGACAGTACTCGAATGACCTGATGACCGAGGAGGCACTTGGCTTCATCGAGGCGAACCGCGCCCGGCCGTTCTTTGTGTATCTTGCCTACACCATTCCGCACTCCCGGCTGGAGGTCCCCGCTGACTCCCTGGCTGAATATGCCGGAAAGTTTCCCGAGGTGGCGCGCGATGGGGCGAAGCGCAAGCCCGACACCGCGATGCCACGCGCGACCTTTGCCGCCATGGTGACGCGGCTCGATCGCGAGGTGGGTCGCGTCATGGGGAAGCTCCGTGCGCTTGGTCTCGACGAACAGACAATCGTCTTCTTTTGCTCCGACAATGGCGCTCCCGAGCGCGGCGGCGACGCGCTGTATTTTGGCAGCACCGGCCCGTCCCGCGGTTTCAAGGGCTCGCTGTGGGAAGGCGGCATCCGCGGGCCGATGATCGTCCGCTGGCCGGGCCGGGTGCGTGCTGGCGCCCGCAGCACCTTTCCCTGGGCGGGCTGGGATTTTCTGCCCACGGCGGCCGCGCTCGCCGGTGTCGCGCCGCCGGCCAACGTCGACGGCATCAGCGTGCTGCCAGCGCTCCTCGGCGGGAACCAGGCGCGCGAAGGACACCTTTATTGGGAAATCGTCCAGAACAAGTTCAGCCAGGCCCTGCGCCTTGGCGACCTGAAGGCTGTTCGCCTCGATCCCGCCTCGCCGATCGAAGTCTACGATCTCCGCGTCGATCCGGGCGAGAAGCGCAACGTCGCCGCCAGCCACGCGGAATTCGTGACGCGGGCCGAAGCCCTGTTTCGCACCTCGCGGACCGACAGCGAGCACTGGCCGCTGAAGCGCGCGAAGAAGTGAGCCGGAGCAAGGCGGGCCGCAGGCAGGTGAACCCGTGAATCCGCCGTGAAACGCCGTAAATTCCCATGTCGCGCCGCCACCCATTGCCGGATTTTTTCCCCGCCATGAACACCCCGCCGCTTTCGCTCTCCCGCCGCCAGTTTCTCCGTCACTCCGCCGCCGCCGCTGCGCTCGCCGTCCCGACGATCCACCGCGCCGCGGCTGCCGGCAGCGCGAACGAGGACGTCCGGGTTGCGATCATCGGGCTGGGCAACAAGGGAAACAATCATCTGAAGGTGTTCCGAACGGTTGCCGGTGCGCGGCTCGTGGCGCTGTGCGATGTCGATCCGCAGCGGCTCGCGGCGGCGGCGGTCAAGCTCAAGGAGGGAGGAGCGGCGCCGTTCACCGCGACCGATCCGCGGAAGATTCTCGAACGCCCGGATGTCGACGCGGTGGTGATTGCCACGCCGAACCACTGGCACGCGCTGCTCGGCGTCTGGGCCTGCCGCGCCGGCAAGGATGTCTACGTGGAGAAACCGGTGTCGCACAGCATCTGGGAGGGGGCGCAACTCGTCGCGGCGGGGCGGAAACACGGGCGCGTCGTCCAGGCCGGCACGCAATACCGGTCCGATGAGGGCCTCCAGGCGGCGGCGGCGTGGCTGCGGGAGGGACACCTCGGTGCGCTGCAATGGGCGCACGTCCTCTGGTACGAGTTGCGCGAGGGTATCGGCCGGACCGCGCCGCACGTGCCGGACGGGCTGGATTACGATTTGTACTGCGGACCGGCGCCGTTCGAACCGCTGACCCGGCCGAAGCTGCACTATGACTGGCACTGGTTCTGGTCGACCGGTGACGGCGATCTCGGAAACAGCGGTATCCACGCATTTGATGCGTGCCGCTGGCTGGCCGGTGCCACCGGGATGCCGCGCCGGGCCCGCTGCCTGGGCGGGCGATTCGGCGTAGACGATGCCGCGCAGACGCCCAACACGCAGCTCACGCTGATCGATTATCCCGGGGTTCCGATCCTGATCGAGAACCGCAATCTGCCGTCCCGAAAGGGCATGAAGGCGATGGATACGTTCCGCGGACTCCGCGAGGGTTTTGTCGTGCAATACGAAGGCGGCTACTTCGCCGGTCTGCGCGGCGGCGGCAACGTGTACGACAACCAGGGCGCCAAGCTGCGCAGCTTTCCGGGCGACAGCGGCAGCCAGCACCAGGCCAACTTCATCCAGGCGGTGAAAAGCCGGCGGCCGGACCGTCTCCATGCGCCGATCGTGGAAGGCCATGTTTCGACCGCCGGCTGTCACCTCGGCAACATCTCGTGGCGGCTGGGCAAACCCGCCCCCGTGGCCGAATGTCTCGAGGCCATGAGCCTGCATCCGCGGGCCGCGGAGACGGTGGCCCTGCTCGAACGGAACCTCGCCGCCAATGACGTCGACGTGAAGCAGCGGCCGTTTGTCCTCGGACCCTGGCTCGAGCTTGCGACCGGGGCCGAGGAAATTCGCGCCGTGACCGGGGCCGACCGCCCGGCGCTCGCCACGGCGCAACGGCTCGTCCGCGGATCGCACCGGGCGGGGTATGGCTTCTAGCCCGGGTATTTCGCACCGTGGCTTGAGGCCGCAACCAAAGGGCATCCAACTCGGAAATCTTGAAATCGGGCATCTGGCATCGGGCATCTGGCAATTTCCAATCCGTCGGTTTTCCCCAATGACAGATTCTAGATGCCCGATGACCGATTGGCTGATGTCGCTTCGCTCGGAACACGATTCCCCAAAATCGTCGCGAAAGTGCGAGATCCGGATCAATATCAGCACAACGCGGCACAGCGGCCGCAACCCAAGGAGCGTCACCGGTTCTTTATCTTTCCTCTTTCTCTTTATCCCTGGTCGCCTACGGCGCCGCCAAAGACGGGTAAACTTTCTCGCCGATCGCGTTCCACCAACCGGGAGAAAGAGGAAGAGAACGATTAAGAGAAAGAGAACGATGAAATCGTCTCAGCCTGCACGAGCCGGATCAATATCAGCGCACCCATGCCAAGTTCCCTCCCGGTTTTACCTCCGCTCGGCCTGATTGGCGTCGGGCTGCTGGGAAGCGTGCTGGCCGAGCGGCTCCTCGCCGGGGGCCTCACCGTGTTCGGATACGATGTGGATCCGGCGCGGCTGGCGGGGCTGCGAGGGAGCGGGGGCGAGCCCGCGCCTGATGCGGCCGCCGTCTTCCGACGCTGCCAGCGCGTGATTTTCAGCCTGCCAACCCATCAGGAGGTGAGCTCGCTGCTGCACGCCTGCGCGTCCGAACTGCGGCCGGGGCTGATTATCATCGATACGACGACGGGCGATCCGGCGGCCGCCGAAGCGCTCGCGCCCGCGCTCGCCCTTCAGGGCGTGGTGTACCTCGATGCCACCGTTTCCGGCAGCAGCGCGCAGGTGCGCGACGGCGCCGCCATCTTGATGGTGGGTGGGGATGCCCCCGCGTTTGCCCGGTGCGCCGATATCTTTTCGCTGGTCGCCGCCCGGTGTTTCCACACCGGCGGGCCGGGCAGCGGGGCCAGGATGAAGCTGGTCACCAACCTCGTCCTCGGCCTGAACCGGGCCGCGCTGGCCGAGGGACTCGCGCTCGCCCGGGGCCTCGGCGTCGACGCGGCGCAGGCCCTCGCCCTCATGCGCGCCGGGCCCGCGTATTCGCGGATCATGGACGCAAAGGGCGGGAAGATGCTCACGGGGAATTTCGCCCCCGAGGCGCGGCTCTCCCAGCATCTCAAGGACGTGCGGCTGATCCTCCAGCACGGGCTCGAGGCCGGGCTGCCCATGCCGCTGAGCATCGCCCACCGCGCGGTGCTCGAGGCGGCGGAGGCGGCTGGTCTCGGCGCGCTCGACAACAGTGCGATCATCCAGGTGCTTCAAGCCGCGCCCCCGGGCGCGAAGGAGGCATGAGCAAGGCGCTTTCCCGCGGAGCCCGATTCGCCGTTCTGGCCGCGGCATTTGGCGGACTGCTTTTCGACGGCTTCGAACTGGGCCTGATGCCGCTGGCCTCGCTGTCGGTTTCCAAGGCTCTCCTGGGGACGGGCTACACCTCGACGCTGGGCGGGGATTGGTTCGCCCGGTTCACCGCCGCGCTGATGCTGGGGGCCGCGATCGGCGGGATTGCGCTGGGCAGCCTGGGCGATCGGATTGGGCGCGCCCGCGCGATGGGTGTGAGCATCCTGTTCTACTCGGTGTTCGCCGGATTGGGCGCCTGGGTCCGGACGCAGGAGCAGATGCTGGCTCTGCGGTTTCTCGTTGGGCTCGGCGTCGGTGGCGTCTGGCCGAACGCGGTCGCCCTCGTCGCCGAGTCGTGGCCGGACAAGTCCCGGCCGGCGGTGGCCGGAATGATGGGCGCCGCCATCAACGCCGGCATCTTGTTGCTCTCGCAAATTGCCCAGGTTTGGTCCGTCACGGCGGTTTCGTGGCGGTGGCTCTTTCAACTGGCAGCCGCACCCGCGATTCTCGCGCTGGTCGTGCTCGTCTTCCTGCCCGAGTCGCCGACGTGGCTCGCTTCCCGCATTCAGCCGGCCGGGAAAAAACGGGCCGCTCCGCTCCGCGAACTGTTCCGCCCCCCGCTTCTGCGGATCACTCTCGTCGGCATCCTACTCGGCTCCATTCCACTCGTGGGTGCATGGGCGGCCAGCAAGTGGATGATCCCGTGGGCCGACAAGATCGGCGGAGCGGTCCAGCCCGATTACAAGGCCATGACCCAGGGCTGGTGGGCCTTTGGTGCGATTCTGGGCAGCCTCGCCGGGGCGCAGGTCGCGAGCCTGGTCGGGCGGCGTCTGTCCTATTTCCTGATCAGTCTCGGCTCGCTGGCGCTCACCCTCACGATGTTCCAGCTCACCGCCCCGCTGCGGCCGTCGTTTCTTCCGATCGTCTTCGCGCAGGGTTTCGTCGCCACGCTGTTCTTCGGCTGGTTGCCCCTCTATCTGCCCGAGCTCTTTCCCACCCACGTGCGCGCCACGGGCAGCGGGATTTCGTACAATGTCGGTCGCTTTGCCACGGCGGCCGGCGTGCTGGTCGCGGGCTTTTTCTTCACCTCGCTGGGGGGCAGTTATCCCGCGGTCGGCGCCGCCGCGGCATTGATTTACGGCCTGGGCATGGTTGCCATCTGGTTCGCGCCCGAGACCAGCAAACAGTCGCTCAACGCTTGAGGATTTCCACCGCCACCGTGAATTCGTCCGCCGTCATCATCGCCACGCTTCTGCTCGTCGCGTCCGCCGCCTCCGCCGCGGCACCCTCGCGGTGGAATGTCCTGTATCTAATCTCCGACGACTTGAACAACAACCTGGGCTGCTACGGCAATCCGGTGGTCAAGTCGCCGAACATCGACCGGCTGGCCGCACGCGGGATGCGTTTCGATCGCGCCTACTGCAGCTACCCCGTCTGCAACGCCTCCCGCACCTCTTTTCTGAGCGGGCGGCGGCCGGACACGACCGGGGTGGTGGACAACCAGACTCCCACCCGCGCGCACCTGCGGGAGGCGGTGTTCATGCCCGAGTTATTCCGGCAACAGGGGTATCGAACCATCAAGGTCGGCAAGATTTTCCATACCGGAGCTGAGTTTGAGGATCCCCGCTCCTGGGACGTGGATATTCGCGAAACCAGCCGCGCAAAGAATCCGCCGGTGGAACAGATTTTGCGCCGGCAGGGTCCGGATGGCATCGTACTGCGGGCGAAGGATGAGGACACCTGGGAGGGTTTTGTCGCGCGCAAGGCGGTCGAGTTGTTGACGGAAGCGGCGGCAGGAAACGCGCCTTTCTTCGTGGCCGCCGGTTTTCGCATGCCACACCGGCCGTACATTGCACCGGAGAAATACTATGCGCTCTATGATCCGGACGAACTAAAGCCACGCGCTGGCCCGCGGGAGCATCTGGCAAAGGTGCCGGACCTGGCGCTTACCTATCGGACGGGCATCAATCCAGGATTCCCCGCGGAGCGGCCGGGCGACACGATCGCCGCCTATTACGCTGCCATCAGCTATATGGATGCGCAGGTCGGCGTGGTACTCCAGGCTCTCGATCAACTTGGCTTGTGGGACCGGACGATCGTGGTTTTTCAGAGCGACCATGGGTATCACCTTGGAGAACACGGCGGACTTTGGCACAAGCTGAGCCTGTTTGAGGAATGTGCGCGGATACCGTTGATCGTTGCCGCACCCGGTCGAAAAACCGGCGCCTCCCTGCGTCTCGTTGAGTCCGTGGATCTTTTTCCGACGCTCGCGAATCTTTGCGGACTGCCGGTTCGCGAGGCGCTCGAAGGGACGAGTTTCGTGCCACTGCTGGACGATCCCGTGCAGCCGTGGAAGCGAGCGGCCTTCACCGTGGTGGCCCGCCCCCGGCGGGATGGTGATGGTAAATTCGGCGACCTCTCGTGGCTCGGCCGGACCGCCTTTGATGGACGCTGGCGATACACGGAGTGGCCCGATGGAGGCGCCGAACTGTACGACCACCACCACGATCCCTTCGAATACGAGAACCTCGCTGCCGAACCGGAGCAACGAACCCAACTCGCAAGGATGAAGAAAATTCTCGGCGATGGCTGGCGGGGCGCCCGCCCGGGCATGTGACGGAGGATGTCCTTCGATGATTCCCCACGCCTTTGATGATCATCTTCCGCCCCGCGCATCTCCAAAGCCACTGGTACCTAAGCAAGACCGCTTCGCCATGACCCTTACCCGCCGTCGCTTCCTTGCCGCCACCGCCACCGTCGCCTCGGCCGCCTCGTCCAGCCGCCTGCGGGCGGCTTCAGCGGATGCTCCGACCAAGCCGTTTCGAATCGATTGCCAGAGCCACCTCTTTTGCCCCGAACTCGTGGCGTTGATGGAGAAGCGCCGGACGGATCCGCGGGTCTTCACCCGCGACGGGGTGCGCGTGGTGCAGATGGGCGACTGGCTGCGGAAGATCCCGCCCCATTACATGGACGTGGACGTGAAGCTCGCCGCGATGGACACGGCCGGCATCGCGCTGACGGCCCTCAGCATCAACGACCCCGGCCCGGAGTGGTTCGGTGCCGACGGGCCGGCGGTGGCGCAGCTGCTCAACGATTTTGTCGCCGGCGTGGTGCGGCGGCATCCGGCGCGGTTTTTCGGGCTCTGCGTGCTGCCGCTGCCGGACATGCGGGCATCGCTCGCGGAACTGGATCGTTGTATCCAGAAATTGGGCATGAAAGGGATCCTCCTCTACACGAACCTGGCCGGCCGGTTTCCCGACGAGCCCGGGTTTCGTCCCCTGTTTGCCCGTGCCGTCGAGCTGGACATCCCGGTGCTCCTCCATCCGGCCAAGCCCATCACCATCGAGTTCGTGAAGGGCTACGAGATGACGAGCACCCTGGGCAACATGTTCGACAACACCATTGCGCTCACCCGGCTGATCATGTCCGGGCTGCTGGATGAGTTTCCGACGCTCAAGCTCGTCTGCCCGCACCTGGGCGGCACGCTGCCCTACATCGTCGGCCGGCTCGATCACCAGGTGCAGGTGCTCAAGCGCGGGCCGCGGAATCTGGCCCGCACCCCGGGCGAATACCTGCGCGGCGTGTGGCTCGACGTGGTTTCGCCCCTGCCGCTCGCAATCAAGTTCGGCCACGACTTCGTCGGGCCGGACCGGCTCCTGTATTCGAGCGATCACCCGTGGGTGGAGCCGCAGCTCATTGTTGACACGGTCCGCGCCGCGGGGCTTTCCGCGTCCGCCGAGCAGAAGCTGTTTTCGCAAAACGCCCGTCGCCTTTTCCGCCTATGAAACACCTCCCTGTCGCGCTGCTGGCATTGCTCCCCGCCTCCCTTTTGTTCGGTGCGGCGGCGGATGACCAGGTCACGCTCACCCGCCGGGACGACCGGATTCGCATCGAGATCGGCGGCAAGCTGTTCTCCGAATACCTGTTCTTCAGCGGCACCAAGCCGTGCCTGTATCCGATTGTCGATGACGCCGGCATCCCTTACACGCGGGACTGGCCGTTGCGCGACGACACGAAGGATGCGCAGGATCACGACTGGCACCGCTCGGTGTGGTTTGGTCACGGTCTGGTCAACGGCCACGACTTCTGGCGGGCGATCCCGGGCGCCGGCCGGATTGTCCACGATGGCGTGCTGGAGCAACTCGACGGTCCCGTCGGGCTGATCGGGGTGCGCCACCGTTGGGAGGCAGCCGGCGGGAAGCCCGTCTGTTCGGACGAAACGACCCTGCGGATCCGGCGCGTACCGGGCGGATATTACGTCGACCACGAGATTACGATCCTGGCCACGCATGGTCCGCTCGTGTTTGGCGACACGGAGGAGGGCACGCTCGCAGTGCGCGTCAACGAGGCGCTGCGGGTCAACCACGGGAAGAAGAAGGACGTGCGCCCCGGTGCCGGCCATATCGTGAACGCCGCGGGCGATCGCGATGCCGCCGCCTGGGGCAAACGGGCGCCGTGGTGCGACTATTCGGGCCCGGTCAACGGCGTGATGGTGGGTGTCGCCATCTTCGACCATCCGAAGAATGCATCGCATCCGACGTGGTGGCACGTGCGGGAGTATGGCTTGTTTGCCGCGAATGCCTTCGGGAAGCACGATTTCGAGAAGCTGAAAGATCAGCCCAATGCGGGCGACGTGTCCGTGCCGGCGGGCGGCCGGCTCGTGCTGCGGCACCGGCTGTTTTTCCACCGCGGGGACGAAAAGGCGGCGCGGATCGCCGAGCACTTCAGCCGCTACGCGGAAGGGAAGTAGGTCGCACACTCTTGGGCCGTTATCTACCGCGCCATTGCGAAGAAGCGCGATGCCCGATGTGCTCGCGTGGCTCGAATCGCAGCAAAAAAAGGAGCGGCCAGGGAACTAAGTCGCGGGAACGGACGAGGTCCGAACCACTCTGGTCGCTGCTCTTCACGGCATTCATTCAATCCATTTTGTCAATCCAGCGCCTCTCCCCATTCCCCTCGACCGCTCCGCCGCTTTCGACCGCCTGCGCAATTTCGGTTTTTCCGGGCTGTTTACGCAGGAGCTGGGCTGGAACTGGCACACGTCGAATAGATTCCTCGCAACGTCCGCCCGGTCAGCAGCGACTGGCCCTTGAAGTAAACCATCGCCACCGTTCCCTGGTGCGCGCATCCTGCATCCGCCCTCTTTCCGTTCAACCCCCCGCCGTGTCCCGCGCCCGGATTCAACCTATGTGCTTCCGAATTCTTCTGCTCACGTTTGCCGCCACCGCCACCAGCCTGGTCGCCGCGCCGGGCCGGCCGGTCCGTTTTGAAAAGGTTGTCCTGACCGACCAGTATCTCTGCGACGGGATCAACGCCGCGGATTTCAACCGCGACGGCCATATCGACGTGGTGGCCGGCCCCTATTGGTACGAGGGGCCGGGCTTCAAGACCAAGCACGAGTTCTTTCCCATGGTGCCGCAGCCAATCGAGGAGAAGCCGACGAATTCGATGTTTTCGTTCGTCTACGATTTCGACGGCGACGGGTGGACCGACATCCTCGTGCTGGGACGCGTGCTGTTTAACGAGGCGTATTGGTACCGCAACCCGGGCGCCACCGCCGTGATGGACCCCGGCACACGGTGGAAGAGAAGCCTCGTTTCGCCGCGCGTTTTTGGCGAGGCGCCGCAGTTTCTCGACATCGACGGTGACGGACGGCCCGAGATTCTCGCCATCTCGGGCACCGCCGCGTCCGACAAGAAGAAGCAGTGGGGGTGGTATGCACCCGACTGGTCGGCGCCCGAGAGGCCGTGGCGGTTCGTCGCGGTGACGGAATCGGACAATTTCAACCACTATTATCATGGCGAAGGTGTGGGCGACATTGACGGTGACGGCCGGCTCGACCTCGTGCTCAACGAGGGCTGGTGGCAGCAGCCGCCCAAATCGGCCGCGCCCGGAACGCTGTGGAAGAAACATCCGTTTGTCCTGAGCGACGACCGCGGTGGCGCGCAGATTCTAGTCGCGGACGTCAATGGCGACCGGCGAAACGACATCATCACGGCCAAGAACGCCCACGGCTGGGGCGTTTCGTGGTTCGAGCAGGTTCGCGGCGCGGACGGCGCGATCACGTTTACCGAGCACCGGATCATGGGCACGCGCGAGGAGGAGAAGGTTTTCGGCGTGGCGTTTTCGCAGCCGCATGCGCTCACCCTCGCTGATATCAACGGCGATGGACTGAAGGACATCGTGACGGGCAAGCGCCGCTGGGCGCACGGGCCGAAAGGTGACGTCGAACCGATGGGCACGCCGGTCAACTATTGGTTCGAACTCGTCCGCGATGCGCGCGCGCCGGGTGGGGCCCGCTACGTGCCGCACCTCATCGACGACGCGTCGGCGCTCGGCACGCAGGTCGAGGCGGTCGACGTCAATGGCGACGGCGCGCCCGATGTGCTGACCGCTTCGAAGCTCGGCGCGTTCGTATTTCTGAACCGCCGTTCGTAGAAGCGGCTTCGATTCCTTCAACCCGTTCCCCGCATGGCCCAAGCAACCCAGCCAATGTCACCATGCATATTCCATTTCATGCCTCCGCGGGTTTCCCGGGGGTTCTGTGTGCCGCGATCAGTCTGGCGCCGGCCGCGATGCCGGCGGCGGACGTCGTGTTTCGCGATGACTTCTCGCAGCTGAAAGTGGAGATGCTTTCCGCCGGCGTGATCGGCGCGGAGGCGGAATACCATTATGTGCCGAAGACCGGCCGGCAGGGAAACTGGGAGGTTTCGTGTTTCCGGAGCGAAGGGTCGCAGCGCGCATGGCGCGTCATTCGTGAAGGAGGATTTGGCCGCAAGCTGATGTATCAGGCCAGCACCTCGGGCGCGTCCGAATCCGCCTACACCCATCCGCTGCTCGTGGCTGGCGATCCACTGTGGGGCGATTACACGGTGACGGTGACGTTCACGCCCGAGAGCGCGGAAAACCGCAGCGGCGTGGTCTTCCGTTACCGCAACGATCGCTGCCTCTACTTTTTCGGGGTGAAGGGCCCGCAGGCGGAGCTGCTGCTGCTCAACCATGGCACGGGTTATCGGCAATCGACCGTGAAGACGCTGGCCCAGAAGCCGTGCCTGTGGAAGCCGGGCGAGGAACTCACCGCGGAAGTCGAGGTGCGCGGCGCCCACATCCGGGCGCGGCTTTCGAACCGCGTCGTGCTCGAAGCGAACGACGCTACGTTCCTCCAGGGACGGATCGGACTGCTGGCGGACGTGCCGACGCAGTACAAAGAGGTCATCGTGACGATGGCGCCGGAGAGCCGCCGGCGGACGGAACAGGCCATCCTCGGACGCACGCAGACGGAGGAGCGGCTCCAGGCGGCGAACCCGGGGATGGTGGTCTGGAAAAAGATCAGCACGGAGGGCTTCGGCACCGGCCGAAGCGTGCGGTTGGGTGATCTCGATGGGGACGGCCAGCTCGATGTTTTGATCGCGCAGGTGCGCAATCATGGGCCGAAGGATCGCAATTCGGACGTGGGCTGCCTCACCGCGCTCACGTTCGACGGCAAGCGGCTTTGGCAGAGCGGCGAGTCCGATCTCTGGCGCGACCGGTTGACCTGCGACGTGGGGGTGCAGGTGCACGATGTCGATCACGACGGCAAGGCGGAGGTCGTCTATTGCCGCGATCAGGAACTGGTGATTGCCGAAGGCGCGACCGGCAGGGTGAAGCGCAGGATCGCGACGCCCGCGTCGCCGCCCTCGACGAAGAAAAACGATCCGCACAACAAGTTTCCCCACATTCTCGGTGATTCGATCTCCTTCCTCGATCTGCGCGGTCGCGACTGGGCGGGCGACATCATCCTGAAGGATCGCTACAGCCGCGTGTGGGCCTACACGGACAAACTCGAGTTGTTGTGGGAGGCCGCGTGCAACACCGGCCACTACGGGTTCGCGGCCGACATCGACGGTGATGGCCGGGACGAGCTCGCGATTGGCTACACTTTAATCGACCACGATGGGAAAATCCTCTGGTCGCTGGACGAAAAAATGAAGGACCATGCGGACGCGGTCGCGATGGTCCGGCTGCATCCCGATGATCCCGCTCCGACGCTGTTGTGCGCAGCCAGCGACGAGGGTATCTTCTGGACCGATCTGAGGGGCAACGTGCTCCGGCACCATTACCTTGGGCACGTGCAGAGCCCGACGATTGCGAATCTCCGCGACGATCTGCCGGGGCTGGAAACCGTTTCCGTGAACTTCCATGGCAACCAGGGCATCGTCCACTTCTACGACTCGCGGTTGAAGGTGTACCACGATTTCGAGCCCATGCAGCATGGCAGCATGATGATGCCGCTGAATTGGACGGGCCGGACGGAGGAGTACTTCGTCATCTCGCCGAATGTCGACGAAGGTGTCTACGACGGCTGGGGGCGGCGCGTGCTGCGATTCCCGGCCGACGGGCATCCGGAAATGTGTTACACCGTTGCGGACGTGACCGGCGACTGCCGCGACGAAATCATCGTCTGGGATCCGCAGGAGATGTGGGTCTACACGCAGGCCGACAATCCGAAGTCCGGTGCGCTTTACCGGCCCAAGCGCAATCCGCTCTTCAACCAGTCGAACTACCAGGCCAACGTTTCGCTACCCCCTATCCCATGAAACCCCGACCCGTCGTTTCCACCCGTTTCGTCCGCGGCGCGTTGGTGGCGCTCGCGTTCATGCTCCCGTTCGTCCGTTCCGTGCAGGGGCAATCCCCCGAAACCGGCGCGGTCACGGGGAGCGTGAGCAACGCGGCCACGCGCAGTTTTCTCGTCGGCGCGGCCGTTTCTCTCGCCGGCACCACGCATGCCACCCTCACTGACCGCGATGGCACGTTTGCGATTACGGGCGTGCCACCGGGCTCCTACACGCTCGAGGTCAGCTACACCGGCCTCGACCGGTACACCCAGCCGGTTGATGTGCGGCCCGGTCGCAATGTCGTCGCGCCCGTCGGGCTCAAATCGGAGATCTATCAGCTCGATGTGTTCACGGTGAGCGGCGAGCGCGAGGGCAGCGCGGCGGCGATCACGCGCCAGCGCAACGCCGACAATGTGAAGAGTGTCCTCGCCACCGATTCGTTCGGCGAACTGGTGGACGGCAACATCGGCGAGATGCTCAAGCGCGTTTCCGGCATCGCCACCAACCTGAACGAGGGCGAGGTGGATCAGATTTTTGTGCGCGGCATGGGCTCCGCCTACAGCTCCGTCACGCTTGATGGCACGCGGCTGCCGAGCCCGGCGAAGGGCAAGAAGGAGCGCAACTTCGAGGTGGACAAGCTGCCGGCCGACTACATCGAGAGCATCGAGGTCATCAAGGCCCCGACGCCCGACATGGATGCCGACTCCGTTGGCGGCACGGTCAACCTGATTACCAAATCGGCCTTTTCGAGCGCCGGGCGGCGGTTGTCGTATTCCTCGGGGGTGAACTACAAGACGCTGCGGCACCTCAGCAGCTTCTTTGGCGGGGTCCAGTACTCCGATGTGTTCGGCGCGAAGAAGAACCTTGGCGTGTATCTTTCGGTCGCATACAGCGACAACTACGTGCCGCAGGATGTGACGCAGCTCGATTTCGAGCGGGCCTCCGTCTCGCCCGCCTATCTGTGGCGGTTCCGGCTCGAGGACGCCGTCCACCTTCGCAACCGCACGAATCTCGGGCTCAAGTTCGATTACCGTTACGACGAGAAGACCACGCTCTTTGCCGGGGTGATGTTCACGCACTACACGGACACGGTGGATCAGAAGCGGCTCACGATTCAGAACGCGGAGAACCGCACCGCCTACGCGCCCGGCTACACGGAGATGGTGTGGGAGCAGCTCAATTCGACGTGGACCTACCAGGTGAGCTACATCGAGCCGAGGCAGGAGACGTATGCCTGGCAGATCGGAGGAAAGACCAATCTCCCGGGGCTGCGGCTCGATTATGGTGCGTCCTATGCGCCCGGTTTCGGCGAGGAACGCCGCGCGAATTTCGATCTGGCGCTGGCCGGCCAGCGGACGCGTTTCGATCGCTCGGCGGATGTGTGGTATCCAATCTACACCAACCTCACCCCGGGCGATCCCAACGATTACAACCGCTACAACCGCGGCCGCATGCAGGCGGCCAGCGGTCGCACCGATGAGGCCATCTGGGGCGGGGAGCTGAACGCGCGGAAGGATTTCCCCACGAAGCATCCGTTCTCGCTCAAGGCCGGCGGCCGTTACCGTGCGCAGAAAACCGAGGTCGACAACGAGCAGACCACTTCGATCTACGTCGGCCCCAATGGCGTGCAGGGTGGCGGCGACGACAACTTGAACCAGTTCAAGTTGTCGAATTACACCCACCACGGATTCTCCGGCCGTTACAACCAGGCCGAGTGGCCCGATGCGCCCAAGGCATATTGGAGTTTCCTCAATCAGCGGAACCTCTGGGACGACGATCTCGTCGGGACGACGCGCGAGTCATTCAACAGCGACGGCCGCGCCCGTGAGGATGTCTATGCGGCATATGCAATGGGCACGGTCGATCTCGGCAAACTCCGCCTTCTCTCCGGGGTGCGTGCCGAGCGGACGGATGTCGCAGCCACGGGCGTGCTCAACCGCCCGATCCTTCCCGCGCTGCCGTCATCCGTACCGGAACAGCAACGCGCGGATCGTGCGGCGTCAGAGTACCACCGCGTCACGAAGAAATCCCGCTACACCGATTATTTTCCCGGCGTGCATCTCCGCTTCGCGCCGCGGCGCGACCTGCTCCTCCGGGCCAGCTACACCACGAGTTTTGCCCGGCCGAATTTCGGCGACCTCATGCCGGACACCAACGTGAACGACACGAATCTCACGGTGTCGCAGAACAACACGGCGTTGAAACCGCAGCACGCGGACAATTTCGACGTGAGCGCCGAATTTTATTTCGAGCCCTCGGGATTGTTTTCGCTCGGGGCGTTCCGGAAAAACATCCGCGACTTCATCTTCACCGACTCGCGCACGATTGGCAGCGGGGCGGACAACGGCTTCGACGGGCAGTATGGCGGCTACCTGCTCAGCACGAGGAAAAATGGCGGCACGGCGATGGCGCAGGGGATCGAGTTCAGTTACAACCAGCGGCTCGTGTTCCTGCCGGCCTGGCTGCGCGGCATGAGCGCCTATGCCACCTACACGCTGATCGACTCGAAAGGTAACTATAACAGCAACGGCCTGCAGTCGGACGATCAACTCGTGCAATTCGTGCCGGAGGCGTGGAATTTCGGGCTCACGTATCAGCAGTATCGCTGGACGATTCGGGCGCAGTTCAACTATAACGACCGCTTCCTCAATGCCTACACGGCCAATCCGGCCGAGCGAATCTATGACGACGAGCGCATCGACGGCGCGCTCAACGTGAAATACCAGTTCCACAAGCGGCTCTCCGTCTATTGTGACTGGACCAACGCGCTGGACCAGACCGTCGTGCGGGTGCAGGGGAAGGATTTCTACCGCCCGCAGAAGATTCGCTACAACGGCATGCGGTTCAACATCGGGGTGAGCGGAAACTTCTGAGGCCTCGCCCGATGAAACCCTCCGCCGACGACTCTGTGTTGCTCGCCGCGCCCGACTACCGTCGGTTCATCGCGGACCTGAAAATCCGCGTGGCCGCGGCCCAGCTTTCGGCCGCCCGGTCCGTCAACCGCGACCTCATTCTTCTCTACTGGGACATCGGCCGCGGAATTCAAGAGAAGCAGCACGCGCACGGCTGGGGTGATTCCGTGGTGGAGATGGTGGCGGCGGATTTGCGACGGGCGTTTCCGGAAAGCAAAAGTTTTTCCGCCGACAACGTGTGGCGCATGCGGCAGTTCTACCTCGCCTATTCAGCGTCGGAATTTCTGGGACAGCCTGTCCCAGAAATAGCCTCCAGTGGCTTGGCGGCAGGCCAACTCGCAATTCTGGGACAGGCTGTTCCAGAAATGCGCCCCGGCAAACCGCAGGCGGCACCCAGCAGCTTGGGTCAGCTCCTTATCCTGCTTGCCGCCGTGCCCTGGGGTCAAAATCTGCTCATTCTCAAGAAGCTCACCGATCCCGCCGCCCGGCTCTTCTACCTCCGCGCCACCGCCCGGTTCGGCTGGTCGCGCAATGTCCTCCTCAACCAGATCAAGGCCGGAGCCTACGAGCGCGCCGTCACCGAAAAGAAGACCCACAACTTTCCCCTCGCGCTGCCGGAGCACCTCGCCGAGCAGGCCGACGAGATGCTCAAGAGCACCTACAATCTCGAATTCCTCGGGCTCCGCCGGGCGGTGCGGGAGCGCGAGCTCGAGGACCGGCTCATCTCCCGGCTGCAAAGCTTCCTCCTCGAGCTCGGCTACGGGTTCTGCTTTGTCGGCCGCCAGTACCGCGTCGCGCTCGGCGCGAAGGAGTATTTCATCGATTTGCTCTTCTACCACCGATTCCTGAAAGCGCTCGTCGCGTTCGACCTCAAGGTCGGCCCCTTCGAGCCGGAGTTCGCGGGGAAGATGGATTTTTATCTGAATGTGCTCAACGACCGCGAACGCGGCCCCGGCGACCAGCCCTCCATCGGTATCATCCTCTGCGCCGAGAAGGACGACGTGGAGGTGGAGTATGCGCTCCGCGCGAAAGCCAACCCCATCGGCGTCGCCGCCTACACGCTGCAATCGAAACTGCCCGGTGAGTTGAAGGGCAAACTGCCCACCGCGAAGCAGCTCGCCGGAATCGTGCGCGCGGAATTGGAGGAGGGGAAGTGACTGCCCAAAGGGAATCCCGCTCGGATGGGTCGAGCTTCGACCGGCAGAAACACATCGTCCCGAAAACCGGCGGCAGCGTGCGCCGGTGCCGGGGGTGGGCTCGATCGTCGACCGGCAAAGGAACGGCAAACGTGGCGGAACACAATGACGCGCTGGGCGGCGGCGCAAGAATCGGCGGGCGCAAGACTTGGCGTTTCCAGACGGACACGGTGCTTGTCGTCGTTAGCGGTCGTGCTTCATCGTCGACAGATGGTGGTTTCGGTCACACTCCGGCAGCCTACTCACCATCAACCAAGACATGAAAGCGTTCATGCCGCGCAAGGGCATTGAAGCTGAATTTTTGGCGAACATGCTTTGCGGAGCGGGCGATGAACTGAAAGGCCGTGTCGAAATCGCCGGCCACGGCACATGCAAACTCGAAAGCGAGGCGTGGGGTTCTTTGCTGATTCCGATTCCATCGCCCGAAAAGCAACGCACCATCGTAGCCCGGCTGGATGCAGTGCGCGGGAAGCTGGACGAATTGCAGCGGTTGCAGCGGGAGGTGGCAGCGGAGTTGGCCTCGTTCACGCCCGCGCTGCTGGCCAAAGCCTTCCGGGGGGAACTCTGATTCTTCCGGAGGCCAGCCTCTGACCAAGCGTTTCGCTCCATGTCCAACTCACCAGCCCCTCAATCGCTGGACGCTCTGCTCGCGCGCGCCGAGGACTTCGCGCTTTTCTCCCTGCGCAGCGGGGGCATGGTGTTCATCCGCGTCGATCCGGGCCATCCGTGGGCAAATTGTCTGGGGGCGCCGGAAAATGCCGGTTGACCGGTGGTGGGAATACCCACCATCGTGAAGCCATGGCAATCGCGACCCTCGAAGCCCGCAAGCAGAAGGCTGGCATCACCGTCGTGGAGCACTACGACGTGGCGGCCGACGACAAGAAGCGCATCAACCTGCGGGGCGCCAAGACGAAGTATTTCCACGTGAAGGCGCTCTCCAACGGCTGCTACGTGCTGGAGCCGCGGGTGCTGGTGCCGCTGCACGCCGTTTCCGCGCGGTCGTTGAAGATGCTGGGCAAGTCGGTGGCCAGCTTGAAGAAGGGGCTGGCTTCGGCGCCGGTCGACCTGTCGGCGTTCACGGAGGACTGACCGACATGGCGTTCGCGATCCGGATGGGGGTGCCGGAGATGGCAGCCGGGTGGACCGATCTTTCGACCCGGAAGCAGCAAGGGAAGCTGAGCAAGGACGAGGAGAAGTTTTTCAAGAAGCTCGTGAAAGCGCTCGCCTATTTGCAGGAGAATCCGCGCCACAACAGCCTCGCGTCACACGAGATTGACGACCTGACCCGCAAATACGGGCTGAAGATTTTCCAGTCGTATCTGGAGAACAACACCCCGGCGGCCGGGCGCCTGTTCTGGGCTTACGGGCCGGGCAAGGGGGACATCACTGTGCTGGCGGTCGAGCCCCATCCGGAGGACCAGAAACGCGGAGCCTACCAGCGCATCAAGCTGTCTGCGCTGCCCACCGCCAAGCCCAAGGCTCAAGGGAAGGGGTGACGTTTCAACCGCACAGTTGATCTCATGCACACGCTCGGCGATATGGCCAAAGCGCTGTGAACCGCCCGCAGCTTTATCTGCGGGAGGTGTTCAGGCGGTTTGACGTGCCTCTCGCCAAGGACGACCGCTACTCCGACGCCCATCTCGCCTTCCTGCGCACGGTCGTCTTTCTCCGCACGCTCAACATCGCCGAGGACAGGTTGCGCGATCTCTGGCACCTCGAAAAGAAGCTGCTGCAACTGCTCCACGTGGACTCCGCCGGCTCGCCGACGTGGTTTCTCGACGCGTGCGGCCTGACCAGCCACCCGCGGCGGCGGCTGTTGCTCACCAATTTCGATCTCGGTTTTGCACTCCCAGCGCGGGCGGTGCAATTGGGCCTGAACTTAGCCGAAAAACTCCTGGAGCTTTTTGCCGGCAAGGAAATGGGCGAAGACGCGATCCGGGTCTTGGGCGAAAGCCTCAAACTCCATCACGCGATCTGTGCCGATGTAGTCGCCGAGCGCCCGCACGTGATATCCGCGAACCGGTGGGCCCGGCGTTTCAAGTAGCGTGTCATCCCAATCCATGTCCAACCCGCCGCCCCTTCAATCGCTGGACGACCTGCTCGCGCGCGCCGAGGACTTCGCACTTTTCTCCATGCGCAGCGGGAGCAAGGTGCCGCCGGCCGTTGAGCAGTTGCTCAGAGAACTGTCCCACCGCGGATTCTGGGATCTGTAGCAAAATATACTTGGTTTCAGGTATAAACGGGTAGAAACGGTTATAAATGAGAGTGGTATTGGATACCAACGTGCTGGTGGCGGCGGCCTCTTCGGAAGCGTGGGTGCGAAGGGGGAGTGCCGTCTGATGAGCACACGCGCACAGAACGAAAGGAAGTTCGGCCAGTGGGACGAGTTGCCCGGCGGTGGACGGCGCTACCGGTTCGACGTGCCGGGCCGGCTCGGATGGCTGGCGCGGTATCTCAAGCAGGTGGATGCAAACGAAACGACGCAGCGTTTCTGGCAGGAGATCTACGACGACCAGGGCAAGCTGGTCGAGACACACGAGAAATTCCCGGTGGATAAAGGCCACCAGAAAGTGTAGGGTGCCGCCATGACGATCACGAAACAGACTGTCGCCGACAGGATCGCCGCCTATCTTCACCATGAGATCACTCTCGCGCAGCTGGTGGATTGGGCGGAGCAGGCCATGATGGACGGCGAACTGGCCGAGCACGATGCCGCGACGCTCGCGACCGTCATCGCCCGGCTCGGGGTGGCCGACGTGCGCGCATTCGGGCTCGCGTGGGAGGACTGCGAGGAACTGCTCCGCAAGCTTGGCTTTTCTTCCCGCGTGGAAGTGGTCGCGGTTTGAGGATTTTCTTTTCCTCATTCCACGTGCGGCCAGTGGGCCGCCGCGAAATCACGCACGCGCGCGAATTGGCCATTGCCTGAGCGAAAACCACCGCCCCGCTGCTCGCCGACACTCCGGCCGGGCCGCTCTTCTTCCTGCCGTTCCGTGAACTTCCATGGCAACCAGGGCATCATCCACTTCTACGACTCGCGGTTGAAGGTGTATCACGATTTCGAGCCCATGCAGCATGGCAGCATGAATAGGTATTGCGCGAGAGAATGGTGCGTATTACCGTCAGCGCATGAATACCATTTCGCTTAAACTGCCCGATCGCCTGCTGGAACGTCTGGAAGCGGAATCGCGCGCGCGCGGCACCACCAAATCGTCGCTGGTGCGGGAGTGCCTGGAAAAGTCGCTGGATGCCCCCACCACCGGTGGCAAGGCCAGTTGCTACGATCTGGCCCGTGATTTGGCGGGCTCGCTGAAAGGACTGCCGCGCGATTTGGCGACCAACCCGAAGTATATGGAGGGCTTCGGCCAGTGAAGGGTGCAGTGCTGCTCGACGCCGGACCCTTGGTGGCCTTTCTCGCCGCCGGGATCGAGCATCATGGCTGGGTTTGCGAGCAATGGAAACGCCTGCACCCGCCGCTGCTGACCTGCGAGCCGGTGCTGACCGAAGCCGCCTTCCTGCTGAAGCGCGAAGGGCAGGAGACCGATCCGATTTTTGAGTTGCTGGAGCGGGGCGTGTTGCGGGTCGGCCTGGAGCTCGAGGATCAACTGGCGGATCTGCGCGCGTTGATGCGCCGCTATCGGGATCGTCCCATGTCGCTAGCGGATGCCTGCCTGGTGCGGCTGGCGGAGCTGCACTCCAACGGCGTCGTCTTCACGTTCGACGGAGATTTTCGCATCTATCGCCGCCACGGCAACAAGGTCATCCCGGTGCTGATGCCGGAAACGTAGATCGACGGATGAAGGCTCTGCGCGCACTCGCCGTCCAAGTCATAGCCCTGCAAGAGCGGGCGCGGGCCTTGGGATTGTTTGCGAATGACCGCGAGTTGCTGGCCTGCGCGAAATGCGGACTGCAGGAGGATGTGACATTTAGCGGCTACCTCATCACCTCCCGTCGCGGGTCCGCCGGCGAAGACACGGGATTGCGCTTCACGGAACTGACGTCGGCCCACTTTCGCTGTCCGGCTTGTGGTGCGACGGTGCGCGAGGTGGCTGGGCTCGTGCCGGTCGCAACGAAGGTCGAGAAAGGAAAACGCCCATGCCGCGCAAGAAGCCGCCGGAGCTGACATTTCAGGAGCCGGATTGTCACCACCTGCGCGGTGGTCGCCAGGCTGCTCATTGTATGCAACACCTCATTACCCGCTGCGTCTTGACGCCACTGCTCCTTTTCGGAGGCGCCGGCGCATTTGCTGCCATCCCACCGGCGCGGCCAAATGTCCTGTTCATCGCGATTGACGATCTCAACGTCGACCTCGGCACGTTCGGGCACGCGATCGTGCGCACGCCCAACGTGGAGCGACTGGCCGCCCGCGGCGTGAAGTTCGACCGGGCCTATTGCCAGTTCCCGCTGTGCAATCCGTCCCGCCAGTCGTTCCTCAGCGGATTGCGGCCGGAAACGAGCGGCGTGGTCGCGCAGGGGCTGTCGGTTCGCCAGCAGCGGCCGGACTATGTCTACCTGCCGGGCTGGTTTCGGGCCCAGGGCTACACCGTCTCCGGAGTGGGAAAGATTTTTCACGCCAACGATCCCGTATCCTGGGAAACATATAAGAACGGCAACTCGACTTCGCCGCAGGAGAATGCGGCGCTCGATCGCCGGGCCGCGGTCCGCTCGCGGGGAGAGCACGGGCCGGAATGGACGCCGATCGACGATCCCGACGAGACCATGGGCGATGGAATCGTCGCACGGACGGCAGTCGGATACCTGCGCGAGGCGGCGGCTGCGGGCCGGCCGTTTTTTGTCGCCGCCGGATTTCGCAAGCCGCACCTGCCATGGACCGCGCCGCGCCGGTTCTTCGAGCAATATCCGCGGGCGGCGATTCCGAAACGCAGCGAACCCGCGATGTCGGGAATACCGAAGATTGCGCTGGAGACGGATCTCACGGGAAAGATTCCGCCGGGCCAGGAGTGGCAGGGGGAGGCGGCTTACTACGCCTGCGTATCGTTCATCGACGCCCAGATTGGGCTCCTTCTCGATGCCATGGATGAACTGCGGCTCTGGGAGCGCACGGTCGTCGTGCTGCTGGGTGATCACGGGTTTCATCTCGGCGATCATGGGCTGTGGGGAAAGCTGACAAACTTCGAGCGCAGCGCGCGGGTGCCATTGATCATCGCGGCGCCGGCGATACGTCATGGCGGTTCCACTACGCGGGCAATCGTCGAGTTGATCGATCTCTACCCCACGCTGGCGGAATTGGCCGGAGCCGCGCCACCCGCCGGCCTCGAGGGCCGCAGTCTCGTCCCGATTCTGCGCGATCCCGGCCTGGCTTCGAATCGTCCGGCCTACACCAGTACGATCCATCGCGGGGTGCTCGGCCGCTCGGTCCGGACCGAGCGGTGGCGGTATACGGAGTGGGTCGGGGGCGGCGACACTGAACTGTACGATCATGACGCCGATCCCGGTGAATACCGGAATCTCGCCGCAGACCCGGCCCGCGCCGCCGACGTGACGGCGCTGAAACGTTTGCTGGAAAAAAATCCCCGGCTCGCCGGGCCGGTGCCGGCGGACGCGCAGGCGGAACGCAGGAACAGAAAAAAATGAGCCGCCGATACCGCCCCGCTTTCGTTGACATGGTCCGCCTCGGCTGGCTGGGCTTCGCCGCCGTCCTCGTGGCCCGCGCGGCGGTGCCGGCCGCGCCGCCGCCGAACATCGTGTTCATCCACTCCGACGACCAGGGCTTCGCCGACATCGGCTATCATGGATCGGAAATCGCGACGCCGCATCTCGATCGACCTGCGGCGTCAGGCGTGAAGCTCGAGTCGTTCTATGTGCAGCCGGTCTGCACGCCCACGCGGGCGGCGCTGATGACGGGGCTTTATCCGATGCGGCGGGGGCTGCAGCTCGGCGTGATTAAACCGGAGTCGCAG